>CAMHAM010000004.1 GCA_946183415.1 uncultured Prevotella sp. | reverse complement strand
ACGCGTAGATTTTCAGATTCTATGGTTAATTACTGTCCACTGTCCAGTTTTTTTTTAGACATAAGCGCTCGGCTATGCCGCTTTTACAAAGGCGACAGCCGACTAAAAGAACAAAAGAACAAAATAAATTATGAAAGCAATGTCGAAGAGTGAGCTGGCCGATGCGGCTGGGGTAAGTGTGAAGGTGCTGATGAACTGGTGCAAGCCGTACAGGAAAGAGTTCGAGGCCATGGGGCTGAAACCGAAGGACCGGGTTCTGCCGCCGAAGATCGTGAAGTTCATCGCCGAGAAGTTTTGTATCGACATCGATGATTAGCCTGCCAGATTCAGCCTGGCAGGCTTTATTGTGCCTTGTCCGCTTTATTGTGCCTTGCCTGCCCTCATGCGAAAACGCGTCTTCAGAATGTCGTACCTTTGCATTGTCGGAGGGAGCGTTTACGGGATTTAATTCCAGAACTTTTTCCTATTAATTCTAGGAAGCGCTACTATTAATTGTAGGAAAATCTCCTCCGCATAGTTAATTTATTGTTTCACTCATTAAAAAAAATTGCATTATGGCATTGAAAGTAAAAGCAAAAGAACGCCAGATGAAGATTGGCAAGAATCCAGGGACGTACCGCTACGTGATGCTGCCCGAGTTGTATTCCACACTGGATCAGGACAAGGTGATCAAGGAGGCAGCCCTGCGTTCGGGAGTCACCGAGGGTGTGATGCAGGCCTGCTGGGACGGTGCAGGCAAGGTGATCAAGGCATGGGCTACAGAGGGTCACTCGGTGGCACTGCCAGGACTGGGCACGATGCGCTTCGGACTGCGCGCAAAGGCCGTTGAGAACGTCAACGAGGTGAAGGCCTCGCTCATCCGCAGTCGTCGTATCATCTTCACCCCGACCGTGGAACTGAAAGACGAGCTGGCCAACACCAGCGTCATCATCACCTGCTACGACCGCAACGGCGACGAGGTGAAGCGTGTGACTTCTGACGACCCTGGCACTGTCGAGGATCCTGAGAACGAGGGTGGTTCAACTACTGGTTCGGAGACTGGTGACGGTCCTGTCAACGACGACGCTGGCGATGGACCAGTGAATCCGTAAGTGGATGCTGGGGTCAGGCCCCAAAGTAAAGTCGGGATGCGGTGGATGCTGGGGTCAGGCCCCAAAGTAAAGTCGCAGGCGACTGTACTTTGGCGCCAGACCCGAGGGCTGCGCCAGAGTTCCGAGGAAGGAGGAACGAGGAAGGAGGAACGAGGAACGAGGAAGGAGATATGTTTAATGTTTCGCTCGGCTTTGCCGCTTTTACAAAGGCGCTAGCCGACTAAAAGAATCTTTATTGTTTCATGTTTAAATTCAAGAAGTCTCACATCGGGAAGATCCTGAAATTTACGGGATCGCTGATTACACTGGTGATTACAACGTTTTTTGTTGGAAGCTGTACATTATGAGAACTATTACACTGATTGTTATTCACTGTTCGGCAGTGAGGCCCGACCAGATGAGTTCGGCGGCTCAGATCGATTCCTGGCACCGCAAGCAGGGCTGGAAGCTCGGCATCGGCTACCACTACGTCGTCCGTCGTAACGGAGAGATTGAGCCCGGAAGACCTGAATGGCTAATAGGCGCCCACTGCAAGAACCACAACGCCCACTCGATCGGCGTCTGCTACGAGGGCGGGCTCGACATCCGCGGTCAACCCGCCGACACGCGCACGGCTGAGCAGAAGACTGCCATGCGCTGGCTGCTCCGACAGTTGCACCGAAGCTATCCCAAGGCCCTCATCGTAGGTCATCACGACCTGAACCCCCACAAGGCCTGTCCCTGCATCGACAACGTCGCCCGCGAGTATGCCGACCTACAGCCTAAATAACCGAAAAGGAGGATGTGTCAAATTGACGCATCCTCCTTTATTTCTAAATTGCTCGAACAATTTTAAGTTTTTATTTGCGGATCAGTGTCGATCCCAACTTTCCTAATTGTACGGCATACACACCTTGCTGCAGTCCCTCCAGACTGATGGCACCGCCCTGCACTGTCGTCTGCTTCACGGGCACGCCCTGCAGGTTGTAGATAGTGGCCTCCGTGCCTTCCTCAGCGCCGTCGGTATAGACGATGTCGCCACTCACGCGGAAGTTCACGTCCTTAGGCTGCTCCTTGCTCAGCGTGGGGATGCTCGTGTCGATGCCCAGCACATAGAGGATGCCCTTATAGGCATTGATCTTGCCTTCGCCGAATCGTTCAGGACTCTTCTCCGTAAGCTCGTCTTTGTCTGCCGAGTGCTTGATGATGTCCTTGATGTCAGCAGAAGTCAGCGTCTTCCCCTTGTCCATAGCAGCCTGCATCCACAGGGCCACGACACCAGCAGCGGCAGGCGTAGCCATCGAGGTGCCGCTCATAGAAATATACGAATAGTCGCGATCGCCCTTCTGTCCTGTGAACTGGTTGGCATATCCCTTTTTCTCATACGGAGGAACATTATCCATTTCAGGGTCAAAGCTGTTACCTGCAGCCACCACCACGACGCCAGGTGAGCATACGTCGGGGTGCTTGTGCCCTGCCAGGTCGGTGCCGTAGCTGCTGAACCATGCGAAATCTCCAACGGGGAATGCTTCTAGCTCAGTAGGCTCCTTGTCGTCGATGGTCTTCACCAGATTGTTGGCAGCATAAGCACCAATGGATACAGGCTCGCCCGAGGTGTTCCAATCGCCTATTGATACGCTGCCGTCGCCATACAGATATTTTCCGTCATTGTCCTGTCCTACCAGGGAAACGCCCAGATCACCCCAGCAGTGCAGCTCAGTGGCCTCGTCAGGAATCAGGTTCAGTTTGAATCCGAGGGCATCGTCCATCTTCTCCTTGCCTCTGTCGTAGATTTGCGGCTTGAATTCAAGTTCTGCCATCGAGATGTACACCTCAGAATAGGTATAAGGCTTGTTGTCCTTGTCGTTCGCCTGATTCTGATAGCACCATATCTGGGGGCTGCCCTTCTCGATGTATTTCAGCATTTCCTCGACGGCCTTTTTCTCTGGGCCCTCCAGGTGACTGTTGTCTGCATCCTCTCCGGCATAGAAGTAAGTGCCTTGGCCATATTTACCCTCGTCGGGGACGGAGTTGAATGTGAGTGGCATCTGGTAGTACTTATGTCCGTCTATCATGCTGACGATGGCAATCTGCATCTTCACATTCTTTGCAGTTTTCAGTCCGCCCCATACATAGCCGTCTGGTACGCCGCTGGCGAGAACGCTGATGGTATCCTTGGCTGCACTTTTCAAGTGGAGGTAGTTCCTATCGCCTCCCTCGTTGCTGGTGCAGAGCATCAGCGGCAGCTTATAGTCCTTCACATACGAGCCTATCAGTTTTGACATGTTGCTGGTGCCGTCGTGCCATCCGTCGTGCGAGTTATAGCTGAGGCTTACCACGAGCGGCTGTTTCATTTTCTTAGCCTGATCCATCATGTACTCAAAGCTTTCTCCCAGCGCGTAGGCATTTGCGTCGAGTCCTTGGTCCTGCATGTCGGTATAGAAATCTTCGGTGGCATTAACCGTACAGATCAGGATGTCGGCCTCAGGCGCCATGCCGCCAAGGGGCTGCCCGGTGATGCCGTTCACGTCGCTTGTGCTGCCTGCAGCGATGCTGATGCAGTGGCTTCCGTGCGAGCCTGCCGTGTCTTTCACCTTCAGCGTGTCGAGTATGTCGTCAGCTTTGCTGTAGGCTGATCCGGTCAGCGTCCATTCGCCGATTCTCACGCTGTCGCCGCCAAAGGCGGTGTTGCCGGCCTCGTAGACACCCTTGATGCGCAGGTTGCCGTCCTTATCCTTGAACATCGGGTGGGTAAAGTCGAATCCTGCGTCGAAGATGCCCACGGTGACGCCCTTGCCCGTGTAGGCCTGAGGCAGATTGCTGCCCGTTCCGCTAATCACCTCAGCAGCCTGAGTCGCCTTGCGGCTGTAGTCCGTTTTCTTGCTCACTCTCGGGCTGACATCGATTTTCCGCACGCCGTTAACGCTGGCCAGTGCCTCGAGTTTCGAGTAGGGAGCATCGAGCAGTATCAGGTCGCCCCTGACCACTCTGACAGCTGCGCCTGCCGTCTGCAGAGCATGAGCCACCTGCTGTGCGTCAGCATTTGCTTCGCAGTTCACGAAGAAGAATCCGCGCTGCTGCTGCGCCTTCAAGGCTACGCTGCGGGTCGCAGCTTTCTTTGCACTTAGTTCCGACTGCTGCTTGGCCACCTGAGCCCTGCGCGTGATGAATCCCTGCGCACCGGCTGTGAGTGTGCCCAAGAGTAATGTTGCAAGTATAAGTTTTCTCATAAGTCTAATGGTTTTTTATTATTTAATCATGCTTCTATGCCGCAAAGATACGATTTTATTTTATTTACACCTTATATTATATATTAAATTCATTCCTCTTTTTAATGTTTTTAACAAACGCCGAGTAGTTTGGTAATTATTCGGCGATTACGCTCACATTTAATTCTAGAACAATTAAAAGAAAATCCCCCACTCAGCTTCGAGTGGGGGATTTTCCTTGTGTTAGCCTCGGGCCATTTGGTAGATGGCCTGAACATTTGGCTTAACTTCTTTAATTTCTGACTATTTAACTACTATAGGAAATTGAATCTTTAGTACCCTAATCCAATATAGCTGTGAGCGGGAAGCTGGAGGTCGAATACTGTAGCGCCATCGGGATAACCGAAGAACAGGTTACGACCCCACATGGGGCGAGTTTGAGGCAGAGTGGCTGGCTTCAGCTGGTCGCCTGTCATCAGATTGCGCAGGGAGCTGACTTTCTGATTGATGACAACACGTAGGGTGACGGCTTCGTCATTGAAATTCTCGATCACCAGGGTCTTGTTGTCATAGGGGAAGAGTGCCACCTTCGAAGGACCTTCGATATAGGCGCCCACATCCTTGCTCATGGCTCGACGGATGACATTGAGTGCCCCTGCAGGATAGTCGTAGAGGTTGCCGAAATCATCAGGGATAGTAAGCACGAAGAGCATGCCCTTCGAGTAAGTGTCGCGCAGCAGGATGGGATAGCCAGAGACACCACCATTCAGTGGACGGCCTGCACTGACCACCTCCCATGCATCGTTGGTGAAGTATTTCACCTGTGGGATGATGAACTCGCGTTCAGACTTTCCGAACCAGCCGAAGTCGTTGACGATTGCTTTGAGGTCGCCGCAGTAGAGTTCACAGACGTCGGCCAGCTGCTCTTTGATGGCCTTCAGCAGACCCGTGGTGATGATGACGTCGCCGCCTTTCTTGAGCTGGCCCTTGATCTTCTCGACAATCTGAGGATCCTTTGCAGCCTGCTGTGTGAGCAGTATCTGCTGGCGCTCCTGCCACTGGGGGTACATGTCCATCGGTAGTCCAATCATGCCGAGATAGTTCTGTAGGAAGTCCTCGCCAGAGGAGTGATAGGGCTTGTAGGAGGCCAGTCCTATGGGGTTGCCTAACTGCCCGATGAGCTCGTCGGTCTGGTGTAAAGTCACATTTGCGAAGCGCGCCATAGTGGTGGGTTGGATAGCCCTGCCTCCCTTTTCCTTGGTGAATGGGGCCACCATCTCGTCGTAGCGGAAACTGTTGCCGCCCGCATCCTGCCAGGGGGCACGCATGTTGGGCGTTATTTTCACATCGTTGAGCTGCATGTAGTTCCAGAGGATGATTTCGGGTGTCTTTGAGAGCATTGTCAGGTGGAGCTGTTCTGCATAGCGGTCCATGCTCATGTGGATACCACCTGCATCGACCCATCCACCGCCATTCTTGCCAGGGGCGATGTTGTCGAAATAGCGCACGACGTTATAGCTCAGATAGTTTTGCAGGTGCTGGGCAGAACCAGGGTCGCGGGTTTCTGTTCCTGTCCAAAGACCATCGAAGTAGAGGGGCTCTTCTTCCAGATTGAATCCCAGTCCGTGGAAATGGTCGTACCAGTTTGGATATTTGATGATGACCTTCACTTTGGGATTAACTGCTTTGGCAGGATTCACCACGAGCTCGCGGCCAGCATCAGCCATGAGTCTGAGACGGTACTCCGTCCAACTCTTACCGCTCTTCTCCTTGGCTGCTATCTCGTCATCGTTTTTCAGGTCAATGAAGAAGAAGTCGTCGAGGATGAAGTCATCGAAGTGCTTGGCAGTGTATTCCGCAATCTCCTTGACCTGCTGGCGCTCGTTCTCACGAGCATAGCTGTAGGTCTCGAAATCGGTGGGCTCTGAACGGGTGTAGGTGATGCCGCCACCTACCTCGAGTCCTTTCTGAAGAAAGAATTTCTTCACCTTCAGGAGTGTCTTTTCGGGTACAATGAAAGCATCGCGATGGGTCTCGAGGTAAATCTTGTCGAGGTCTACCTGTGAGCTCACGGTCTCCCATGTATCCTTGAGGAACTTGTCATCGTCCATCCTCGCAATGTCTTGTGCGCGGATATAAGTTGATACTTTGAAATTCTTAAACATAGCTTTTGACTTTGCCTGTGCAGGCAGCACAGCCAATGTGGCCATTGCTGCCAAAACGATTTTGGTGAAGCACTTCATTTTCATAATTGATAATACAAGATATTGGTTATTGATTCTGTCTGTTGCTTAGTCCATAGGGTAATGTACACCCCACTTCTGGCGCAGGCTGTCCATCAGCTGCATGATGTAGAGCGTCTCCTCATGAGGCATCTCGCGAGGCTCCAGCAGTCCGTCAATGAGTGCCTGCCTACAGGCGATGAACTGGTATTCGTAGCCCGTTATCTGCTGGGGCACGTGGATATCCTCTACAAACACGCGGTCACAAGTGTTGACCGTGATCTTCTGTGGGTTGTTGACATTGTCGATGATGAGATTGCCGTCGGTGCCAGCAATAACGCCGATATTATCGCCTACGCAAGAGGCACTCGACTGCAGGTTGCAGAGCATACCGTCGGCCAGTATCAGGGTAATGGCATTCGTCAGGTCCATGCCCGTATCGCTCTTGACACACTGGCCCTCCATGCTTACGATATCGGCAGGGCAGAACATACGGGCAAAGTTCAGGCAGTAGACACCCAAATCGAGCAGGGCTCCACCACAGAGATCAGCCCTCATGATGCGCGGCTTGTCGCCCATCGAATAGCCTAAGGTGGCTGTTAACAACCGTGGGGTTCCGATGCGTCCGCTCCAGATGAGGTCGTTCACCATTTTCAGAGCAGGCTGGTAACGCGTCCAGATGGCTTCTGCCAAGAACACCTTCCGTTCGTGAGCTAGGTCGACTATTTCCTTGGCCTGACGGTAGTTAGCCATAAAGGCCTTCTCCACCAGACAAGGTTTACCAGCCATCAAGGCCTCTTTCGTCACATCGTAGTGGTGGGAGTGTGGGGTAGCCACGTAAATGAGGTCAACCTCTTCATCAGCTATCAGTTCCGCATACGAGCCGTAAGCCTTAGGCATGTTCCATTTCTGTGCAAAGGCTTCTGCCTTTTCCAGCGAGCGCGAGGCAATGGCGTAGCATTCACATTCTTTCAGTCCGTTTAGTGTGATGGCTGCTTTCTCGGCAATCCATCCAGCGCCGATGATACCGACGCGCATAGTCTTGTCCTTATTCATTATTGTTGTTTTAAGTTGGCTTTCATTATTTGACGCATAAACCTCTCAAAGGTTTAGTCGCGTACGAAAACAGGGATGTGGGCTTTGTCGATTTTCGTAGTTACAGTCTGTCCGCCCTCATAATGCTGTCCTGTGCGATAGTCGTGCCACCCTCCTTCGTTCTTCGGCAGATAGGTCTGCCACTCAGAAACACCTGCCTCGGTGACAGGACTGATGAGCAGTTCAGGACCGAACATATACTCATACTTCTGCTGCAGAGCCTCGGGGTCGTTGGCAAAGTCGAACACGAGGGGACGCATCAGGGTATAGCCTTCGGTAGAAACTCTCTCGGCACATTTCCTAATGTAAGGCTGCAGACGTTCGCGCTCCTTCAGACAATTGGCGATGATGGCCTTTGCCTCCTCGCCGTAGTTCCATGGCTCGGTGTTGCTCATATAACCATGAACACGCATCAGGGGCAGGTAGACACTGGTCTCTATCCAACGGAGCATGCGCTCGATATAGTCCTGATTGGTGTACTGGTCCATGGGACGGAAGAATCCGCCTGCATCATAGGTCCACCAGGGGATGCCTGCTGCCTGCATGCCAAGACCTGCCGTAATCTGGCGGCGGAAGGTCTCCCAGTCGTTGCCCACATCACCACTCCACATGGCAGAGCCGTAACGCTGGATACCGGGGAATCCGCAGCGGGTCAGGATGACAGGTTCCTTGCCTGCTTCTTTCAGTCCTTCATAGACGGTCTTGTTGACAAGCAGGGGATAGACGTTGCGCACCTGTTCGCCGCTCCAGCGACCATTGTTCACACGGCGGCCTGCGAGATCATCGTTCTCAGGCTCTGTGGCATCCTGCCACCACGCATCAATACCTAAGGGGACGAGGCGCCCACGGAAATTCTTCCAGTAGGCGGCAGCGGCTTCGGGATTGAAGAAGTCGATCCAGTCGGTCTCGGGGATATAATATTGGTCGCGCTCCATCTGGCGACCAACCTCGGAGTTCTTGTCAATCTTACTCCATACGCTCACCATCAAGCGGACATCCATCTGGTGAAGACTGTCAGTGAGTGCCTTGGGATCGGGGTAGAACTCCTCATCAAACTGCATGGAGTTCCAGCCGTATTTCCCCCAATACTGCCAGTCCTGTACGATGACGCTCAGGGGCATCTGCTCGTCGCGGAAACGGCGTGCGGTCTGTAGGATCTCATCGGAGGAGTGGAAACGTTCGCGGCAATGGATATAGCCCAGTGCCCACTCGGGCATCAGCGGACAAGGTCCTGTCAGTTCGCGATAGGAAGCGATGATCTCATCTGGGGTGCCTACGAAGACGGTATAGTCTACGGCATCGGCAACGGGCGAACGGAAGGTGGTCTGATTCCCAACCTTATTATAATATAGGGTGGGCTGATCGTCCTTGGTAAGTTCTGCCGTGAGCACGTGATGGCCAGCTTCGATGTGTACGATGGCAGAAGCCGTAGGGGGCAGCCAGAGGTTCTGCATCTCAATGACCGTCTTCCCATCGATGCAAAGGTTATGGCGACGGGCCATCTTCTGACCCACATCGAGCAACAGGGTATAGTCGCCTGCCTCTGTGACATCGATGGCAGCTTCGAAGACATGACGCTCGCGCACTTCTTTCTTGTTGCCTTCCGTACTCGTCACGTCGACTTCTTCCGTCTTTCCCTTTCCTTCTGCCTTCTTCAGACTGATGCTTTGACTGCAGGGATTAAATTCCGTCAGACCGTAGTTGTTCCACAAGATGCCGTAGCCCTTGCTCGAGATGAGCATGGGAATGGAAATCTGGGTGTTCACCTGAGTGAGGCGACGGGAAAGTCCTCGCACGTTGCTATAACCATCCTGGAACTGCCCGAGTCCGAAGAGGAACTCATCATCGGGAGAGACGAAAGAGAGTGTGGCCTCGCCATCCTTGAACTGATGGGCGGTAGCTGTGAACACAGGTTTGCCTTGGGCATTGCAGACTTTAACCTCTTGCTGCTTGGCATCGATAGCGACAGAGATATCCTGACGCTCCTTGAATGGCTCCTGTTTGACATAGATCCATTCTGGAAGCTCGCTCTTGATGTCGCCCTTAGCGTATTGGATGCGGACGGCATTCCGCGAAAGAGGTGTCACGGTGAGGCGCCCTTCAGAGAAGGGCGTCTGTGCCGTAGCGCTCAGGCAGAATGCCATTGACAGAATGATGGCGTGTATCTTCTTCATATTACTTCAGAGTTTCGAACTTTTCATTCTTTTCGATGGTCCACTTGTCGCGCTTAGAGATGCCACAATCCTTGCCTACGAACATCTTGGCTGCCTCTTTGCAACCCTTCAGTTGCCAGTCGAGCCAAGCAAGGGCTACGACGGTGAATTCACCACCATGAGGCTCACGGTAGGTGCCACCATGACCTACGGGGAAGTTGGTGGCGACAGCAGGTACATGATCAATGCGGTGGAAGTCGTCCATACCATTGCCATAGGCAATATCGGTCTCACCACCGAGCAGGTACATGATCGGTGTGTGGATCTCCTTCAGCTTCTCTTTGGGAGGCATGGGCATGCCGCCCACGGCCTGATTGGCATTCTGCTGGTTGAAGAGTCCGCTGTTACAGATCATCAGGCAGGAAATGCGAGGATCAGCACAGTTGAAGAGTGTCTGCAATCCACCGCACGACATACCGGCCACGCAGATATTCTTCACGTCGATCTTCTGATAGTAAGGCGATGCAGGATTGGCATTTTGGGCAATAATCCAGTCGATGCTCTCAATCTGCTGCTCTGAACGTGACATCGGCCCCCTGTACCAATCGTCGATCATAGGAATGATACCCGTAGCAAGCACGATGTAGCCCTGTGAGGCAATCTCGTTGAGGAAGTTCATGTGCTCCCAGGGAGAGTTGGCACAGGCACCATTGCCCCATACGAGTACGGGCAGAGGCTTCTCGGCACTGAAGGCAGAGAGATCCTGTGGCACGAAGATGGTGTGCTCGGGCAGGGTAGTATCTTCCTTCATGATGGCCTTGAACTGACCAGTACCACCATTCTCGATGATACGCGAACGATTGGTACGCACCTCATCAAGGAAGTTCACCATCTTCTGCAGGTTCTCTTCAGTGTACATGGCAGGACCTCCATGACTTCCCTCTGCAGGGAAGGTGGCCTCGGTCTTCACACCAGCAGCTTTCAGCGTCTCATAGAAAGCCTTACCCTGACAGTTGGGCACCACATTGTCCTTGTCACCATGGAAAATGATGATGGGAGGATCGTTGGGGTCTACATAGTGGTTGGCACTCAGACTGATATATTTGTCTGGTTCTTTGGCAAGTTTCGAATTAAGCAGTACGTCTTCTGGTGAATTTTCACCCATCTTCATGCCCTCACCGCAATCCATGGCGGTGAGATCGATAGGACCACTCCAGTCGCAGGCAGCATTCACAGCACTACTCTCCTTGAGATAGTTGCCAACCTCGCCTTCGAGATCGATGTCGATAGTGCCCACTTTCGTCTGTTTCGTGCCACTGGTGGTGGCAGCCGTAGAAGCCAGGTGCCCGCCAGATGAGAAACCGCTTGTGGCAATAAACTGGGTGTCGAACTTATACTTTGCCGCTTCGCCACGCACGAAGCGGATGACGGCACGGATGTCATGGATCTGGGCTGGCCATTTGGCATCCATGCTCGAACGATGGTTTGGACAAACTACGGCGTAGCCTGCCTTCAGCAGTGAATTGACGATGGTGCCAAGATCGGCCGTGCCCTTGCCGTTGTTGTTGAACCATGCACTGCCGTATATATGGATTACCACGGGATATGAAGCTTTTTCCTGTTTGGGCAGGTAGATGTCGCAGGTGTGGTAAGCCTGCTCGTCGCCGGCATAGTTCACGTCTTTGAACTCTTGTGATGTCTCAAGTTTCACTTGCGGAGCCTGGATGCCTCCAAACCCGCCAGCAGGCTGTGCGACAGCGATTGAAGCCACGCACAGCATGATAATTGATAATAGTGTCTTTTTCATTTTTGTTTTATTGTGATACGATACTTTCTGAGAAATAATGGTCGCGTAGAGGCTTTGTAACAGCCTTGCCCTTGAGCTCTACCTGTTGCTGAAGCTTGATGTCGGTAGAAGAAGCACCAACCTTTACGACGAAGGTTCCAGGCTCGATGTTCCATTCGCGTATCTCTCCCTTATGGCTGTAGAAACCAAACTGCTCTACATAGAGACGGGTGGTGACGGTCTTCTCCTGTCCTGGTTCCAGCGATACGCGGGCAAAGCCTTGCAGTTGAATCGGGCGGATATTCTGACTCCCGGCTGTGGGTGAGAGATAAATTTGCGCTACCTCGTCGGCTTTCACACTACCTGTGTTCTTCACCTGGAAGGTGAGTTCCACGAAGTCGTCGGAAGTTTGTGCCTCACTGTTCACCTGCAGGTTCTGATAATCGAACGTGGTGTAGCTCAGTCCGTAGCCGAAGGGCCATGCCACGCGGGCATCTTTCTCTGTGCTGTAGTTGTAACAGATGGGCTCATAGACCTCTGTATTCGGATAGCTGACGGAGAGCTTGGCAGATGGAGAGACCTTACCGTAGAGGATATCGGCTACAGCATTGCCGCCTTCCTCACCAGGGTACCATGCCTGAATCACGGCGGCACACTTCTCTGCGATGCCTGAGATGACCTGCGCACGCCCTCCGAACATGACGAGTACTACAGGCTTGCCTGTCTTCAGCAACTCTGCTACATACTGCTCCTGCTTACCTGGCAGACGGAGCCCCTCGCGGTCACGATTCTCACCGCAGAGCATCACGTTCTCACCCACGGCTGCAATGATTACATCGGCATCCTTTGCCATCCTCAGTGCCTCAGCCTTGTCGGCTTTCTCGCCAGAGTCTACCTTACGGTGCAGAAGTTCATACTCCCAAGCGCGCTCGTCACCGCCTTCAGCGTATTTGGTCTCGATCTCCTCTGTCCAGTCGCAACCGCGTGAGTACATTACATTGATGCCCTCAGGCTTGCGGTTCTGCATACCTTCGAGCAGTTTTACGATGTGGGGATTATCACGATCAGCCACGTCTTCCACTTTCTTCCAGAAGTATGACATGGCGGGATAGGTATAGTCGCCGCACATGGCCCAGATAGAGTTGGCATTAGGACCAGTAAGGAGTACATTCTTGATATCCTTCAAAGGCAGGACGCCATTGTTCTCCAATAGTACCACCGACTGAGTGGCAATATCGTAAGCCGTCTGCCGCTCCTCTGGCGTATCAAGGGTGATATTCTCTTTGGAATAAAGATAGGCATCTTTGTCGAAGAGACCCATGCGGAACTTGATACGGAGCACGTTCTTGACAGCACGTTCCAGCATCTCGGGTTTTACCAGTCCCTTGTCGATGGCCTCTTGCAGATACTGGTAGTTGGCACCGAAGGGGAAGTCCACATCGTTGCCTGCATTAATAGCGGCAGCAGCCTTCTCTACGGTAGTTTCCAAACCTGGAATCTGGTCGATGGCCGTATAGTCGCTCACTACCATCCCGTTGAATCCTACATAGTCGCGCAGAATATCTGTCAGGATCCAGCTGTTAGCTACACAGTTGACATTCTTATCGCCTTCTGACGGGGTGGGCGAAGTCTTCATAGCGTGATAGCCTGGCATCACAGCCACACTACCCGTCAAGCGGATCATGGTCTCGTGAGGTAGCAGAATTTCCTCCATCAGCACTTTCTCGTCAGCATCGCCTCCGCCTCCATAGCCGAGGTAGTGCTTGGAACAAGCTCCTACACCTTTCTTCAGGTTATTCTGCTGCAAACCTTCCACAAAGGCTGTACCCATCACGGCAGAGAGATAGCCATCTTCACCATACGATTCTTCGAGGCGGTTGAAACTGGGCGTACGGCATACATCCACCATGGGTGAGAGTGCAAAGATGCCACCCATCTTACGCAGGGTCGTACTTGTCTGGATGGTCTTCAGCTCAGCCAGTTCAGGATTGAATGATCCTGCCTGACCTATCTGCTGGGGATAAATGGTGGAGCCAAGGGTGTTGACACCAGAGAGTACCTCTTCGTGCAACAAGGCAGGAATGCCATTGGGGGTGTTGTGAATTAGCCATTCCTGAATGGCAATGGCGCGGTCTCGTAGTTCATTGGGGTCTCTGGGCTGCTGCATGCAGAATTGTGAAAAGTGTCCGATGCCGTAGGGGATTAGCTCACGGCACTTCGCTGTGTCGAGTTGCCCCTGTTCATTAAAGAGCTCGTCCATATACATACTCCTCAGCTGGGCAATGCGCTCCTCCTGGGGCATCTTCTGATAGAGTTCATCCACTTGCTGCTCAATATCAGCGGGTGAGTTGCAACTTGCTAAAAAAGGTAAGGAAGAAAGGTAAAAGATAATCCTCTTCATAATCTCATCTGTTTATTGATTTATTTTTGTATTTACTTAAACTGCCACCAGTCAAGACGGGTGTCGCCCTCGGTATTGCTGAAACAGAGGTACAGATCGTGTACGCCTTGGGCGTTGTTCACCCTTGTATTGAAAACTTTGTAATTCTCCACGTTTCTTGTCCTTGAAATAGTAACTTCACCGATGACGGGACCATTCTGGTTGTCGAGGCGCAAAGTGACCTTACAACTTCCTGTAGAGGCCGCAGTGACGCTGAACTTACTGGCACCTTGAGCAAAGTCTACACCACGGAGTTTGATGAACTCGCCATCGTTGATGTCGAAGATGTACATGTTCTTCTTACCTGTAGACGTGGGCATGTCGGCAACAACACCCGTATTCTCAATCCCCATCTTCGCACTCTTCAGTCCGTAGCCCCAGGCCATGGTCTCTGCTTCTACACGCTCGTAAGGATTTAGCCAGCAAAGCTGCTTTATGGGTTCTTGGTCAAGCCAATAAGGTATCTCTTGGATGGTACCGTCCTCATTATAGGTGATCTCTGAGGCTGAGACACTGCGACGCTCGTGGTGTACGAACGTGTCGAGGTGCATCAGGTCGTAGCTTTGTCCGAAGATGTACGAGTGCCCTTTGAAGTCGCAGATGCCGGGATGGTTACCACGGTCGCGCAGGGTGGGGCGCATGATATAGTTCTTCCACTCCCATGGGCCTGTGGGTGAGTCGCTCATGGCGTAGCCCAGAGCCTCAGGACAACAGGTGCTGGCAAAAGCGCAATAATAATGGCCATTGCGCTTATAGAACCATGGTCCTTCCTGGTAGTGCTTGATATGCGGCAGTTTCACCACCTCACTCTTGAGTGAAGTCATGTCGTCGTTCAGTTTCGCATAGAAAGTGTAAGGATTCCCCCAATATAGGTAAGCCTGTCCGTCGTCGTCAGTATATACCGATGGGTCGATGTCGTACCAGTTGCTCTGGTCCCACACCAACGGCTTACCCAGGGGCTCCTTAAAAGGACCATAGGGAGAGTCGGCTTCCAATACGGCGATGCCGTGTCCGTGCAGAGGGGCGTAGAGATAGTACTTCCCATTGCGCTCTACCGTCTGGATGGCCCAGGCTCCGTTCTCACGACTGCGCCAAGGGATATCCTTCAGCGAGGCCACGGCTCCGTGTTCCGTCCAGTTCACCATGTCGGTGGTGCTCCACAAGAGCCAGTCGTACATGAAGAAGCCTGCAGAACTCTTCTCGTTGATATCGGGAATGTCCTCGGGCGAAGCGTCGTGTGAGGTAAAAAGGAAGAGTCTGTCGCCTACTACCAGCGGCGAAGGATCTGCCGTGTATTTCGTCTGGAAGAGTGGCAGGTTCAAACTGATCTCACCCTTCACGGCTGCTTGCAGCATCAGCGAATCCAGCAGCGACTCCAATGCGTGCCTTCTCTCAGGCCAGTTTGCAAAGTCATCGGCCTTGAGTGTATAGACTTTCTTCTCGCATTTGCCTTCGCAGCACTTTTCACATTTCACTCCTTCACTTTTCACTCCGATGCAGAATGGCGGGAGTTTCTTGGATGCGATGAATTTATCGGCCATCACGTCGGCACCGCCAATCTTGAACCAGCTCTCCAGGGTGTCATCTTTTCCTGGAATCAAGTGAACCACGAACTTGGGCTCACCTCCTGCGGGGTGATAGCAAGCCATATTGGTGTTCAGGTCGTAACTTACCACACCATGCTCTATATCGCCCATGTTCATATAGCTGAAAGTGGCAGCGGGGTTGCTGCAGATGCTGGGCTTGAAGCCCTTCGTGGGGGCGAGGTACATGTTCTGAGGGTCGGCCACAGGCGTACCGTCAATTATATAATAGTAGGTGAATGCCTCGTAAATATGCTCATCGACCTCAATGCTCCAGATGCCATCGCTGTCACGCTCCATAGCCTTTGGCTTGGGCAGGATCTCTGCAGCGAGCAACACCTCCTTGGCCTCAGGAGCCTTCATGCGAAAGATGACACTGTCGTATTTGTATTCAGGCGAGATGATGGGCTTGGGGAAGAGACGTGCCATCACACCTGGTGTAAACTGCTGTTCCTTACCCGTTGCAGGCTTCGTGGGCTGGGCGTTCTTCATGGCCTCTGCCGATGCCTTGGGATTGAAGAGCAAGGGCAGTGTCTTGCTCAAGAAATATTTCGCGTTCATCCACGTGTGGCCGAATTTGTCGTTGGTGTACTCCTTCACGCTGGTGATGCCGTGCTTGTCGAGAAACTCCATATAGTCTCGGGCATTGCCATAGAGGAAGTCGTCAGTACCTACTCCGAGCCAGAACAAGTTGATCTTGCTGTTGGTGTCTTGAGCATTGTCGTAGACCCCTGGGATATCCGTCGAGGTAAATGAGCTGTAGCTGCAGAGATATGAGAACTTATCGAGATGGCTCAGACCATTGAAGAGCGCCTGATTACCACCTCGTGAGAAACCACCGATGGCACGATGGTCGGCATCATTGATAGTGCGATAATGGTTCTCCACGTAAGGCATCAGGTCGTTGGTAAGGTCAAGGCTGAATACATCCTTCCCAAACTGGGTCTGTGGCATGCCTCCCAGTCCCATGGTTGGTGGAGTCGGTAACAGCTTGTAAGGGTTGCCGTAAGGCAGCACGATAATCATCTCCTCTGCCTTGCCTTCTGCCAGAAGGTTGTCGAGGATATAGTTCACGCGCCCAACCTTGTAATACACCTCCTCTGTGTCAGTCGTACCGCTGATGAGATAGAACACGGGGTATTTCTTGTCCTTCTGCTCCTTGTACTTAGTTGGCAGGTAGACCACCGCCTGGTTCGTGGCGCCGAGGCTCTTCGAATAATAGTGGATATACTCCATCGAGCCGTGGGGCACGTCCTTGATGTCGTGAGCCAGGCTGCCCGTCTTGGCTGGAATCTCCAACAGCGAGTTCTTAAAGCCTTCGTTGGGGAAGTACTGCGGGTTCTCTGGATCCATCACGCTCACCCCGTCGACGATAAAGCAGTAGGGGTACATGTCTGGTGCGGCAGGCCCGACGGTGGCCGTCCAGATGCCCTGTGCGTCCTTCGTCATGGCGTTGCGCCCAGCAAACTGCACGTCTACCAGCACCTCCTTCGCCTGATCGTTCTTGTACTTGAAAGTCACCGTTCCGTCCTCATTGCAGACGGTCGAGCCCTGGGCAAAAGCCATCGTTACCCAGCCCACAAACAGTTGTAATAAGATAGTTCTCTTCATAAATAGTTGAATGATATAGGTTTTGTGTGCAAAGGTAGTGAAATTCGAGCGAAGTACAAAATAAATAACTATTTATTTTTCCTTTTGGCTGTTTGTCCCAGCCCCTGGGACACTTTGTCCCACCCCTTGGGACAAATAGTCCCACCCCATGGGACAAATATCATTCATTACTTTTCGAGTGATATCATTGCTTTCGAATCCAAATAATAATGAAAGTCATCAATTTAATTCTGAAAAAATTTGGTGGTTTTAAATCTTTTGTTTAACTTTGCCCCTCAAAGTGACATAAGGACTACTTCGTGCCGATAACACTTATATCTAGAAATAACAATATTGCTACAAACATGGACGATAAAAAATTTGAATTAAAACTGGAAGGGACGACCCTACATGTCACCTTGGGTTTTGAACTGACGGTAAACAATTCCGATGCCCTGAAGAATATGCTGATCACTTATCAGGGTCAGGATATCAGGGAGATTGTATTCGATACCACCGATCTGGTGTTTCTATCCAGTAGTGGTATCCGTACCATCTATTTCGCTCAGCAGGAAATAGGCCACAAACCAAAGATCGTGTTTGTGAATTGTCCCAAAGAGATCTACGACACACTCCAGATTACAGGCATCAGCAACTTCATCGGTTTCGTTGAAGACGAACGCAAGAACAGGCAGACTGACCATGCTGAGGCTGCCGATGCCGAGTGGCAGGAAAAGTTCGAGAATATCAGACAGAAACAGCTCGAATTATATTCTGCTAATAACGACGTAGTGGTTTATCAAATGAAATTGGGACAGACAGATGAATAATAAAATAATGGTAACACATATGGCAAGACTACAATTAAAATTGCATGACTTATGCGCTGAAGCAGAAGGCAAGAAGGAGACCATATCGCTTTCAACGGAAAAAGAAACAGCAGAGTTGTTCGGGTATTCTTACTCGCTCGACAACTTCAGTATGAAAAAACAGATGTATCAGCCAGTTGAAGTTATAGCTGATTTAGCAATAGCCAAAAGCACGAAGAATGATTGGGTGCCTATCGACAGATCCAAAATTGAAACCATTTTCAAGTTCAGAAAGGTCACGCTCAGTTTGATGAGTGCTAACGGAAATGACGTCGCTCAGGAAATCTTTAATGATTTCTATGTGCATGAGGTGATTCCAGAATATTTGCAAGACGGCATGAACGTGAGGTTACGTATCTTTAGTCTCGACAAGATGCTGACACTGAAGCAGACCAGCCGCTCCTTTGTAGGGAAGAAACTAGGAAGCGACATCCTGGAAAAAGAAGTGGCTAAATACGCCTTGCCATACGACAGCTCTAAGAATCTGGGGTGCAATACAACTTTCATGAAGAGGTTAAAGTTCGAGAGTTTGAACGTCAGTAAGAAAGACGACAAGAAAGATGACAAGAAAGACGACAAGAAAGACGGCGCGAAAGACACTAAGAAAGAACCTAAGATAGTAGAACACATTTTCCCATATCTGGTACAGTATAACGAGAGTTTCTACGACCTGCTGGTTCGCACCACCAATCGCTGGGGCGAATTCATGTACTATGAGGACGGTAAGTTGCAGATAGGATATAACGATGCTCAGGATGCTGTCAAGACCGTCGATAAATTCTATAAAATCACTTATTCAAATAAGGATACGAGCGAAAGTCTTTTGTCGAAAGTGAAAGATGGTAAGTTTGAGGCGGAAGCGGCTTACGACAAGACCGTTTATGATACGCCAGTGCAGAAGTCGCCTCGTTTAGTGCGTGCTGAGTTTGGTAAGTTTAACGGTCAAGGCGACAAGTACGCTATGAGAACGGTTGCCTCTTTCTTCAATACAGACCAGAATGTCCCATCATGGACCTTCGGCAGGCTGACTGACGATGGCGCGAATGTGCTTCTGGCGATGAATCGTACTAGAGTGATTAATAATGCTCAGAACGAAAAGTATTTCCCAGGGAAAGGCACGGACGAACAGTATGGCAAATATACATTCACCTTATATGATAATGTGACGGAGAGCAAGGATGGATTTAACGAGTTTACTGAAATCACTTCTGCCTATGCCAACAAAGATGATATCTACGACGCAAAACGATATGAAAAGACTTTCGGCCTTGAACAGAAAGCTGGCAGGAACATGGTCTTTATCGACTTCGACACCACTTGGCCTGGGCTTAAGCTGGGTAATATTATCCAGGTGAATGGCGAACGTTTTATCGTGGTGGATATCTCTGCAGCGTACAAAGACAATCAACTGACGTTCAAGGTACAGGGCAGCGGGGCACATAAACAAACGATTGACGGTAAGGATTATTATGACTTCTATCCTGCTGTGATTCCTTCAGGCCACGTCAGGTATTCAGGCCCGCAAATGGCTAAGATCAAAGACGCCTCGGATCCCACGTTTAAAAACCGAGTGAGAGTGGTGTTCCCTTGGCAGGACAATGCGGATGTGAAAGATGCAACACCCTGGGTGCCTTTCGCAGCCAAAGGCGATGGAAAGACGTCGACAGGTAAACATAATAAGGATGACGAGGTGCTGGTGGGATTCATCGATGGCAATATTGAGCGTCCGTATGTGATAGGCGCCACACAGACGAAAGTGCCTGGTGATCCAACCATTAATGTGGATTTCGACACCCCGGGAGGTCATCACATGCGACTGACCGACGGATCAGGTGGTGGAATGGCTAATTTTGTAGCTTCGGCCTTCTCGCCAGCTGTGGGAACCTTATTCAATCTTGTTCCTGTGAATAGGATACCGGGTCTTGGCGCTCTGCTCAAAGATGATAAAGTCTGGAGCAAGAACAAATACTTTGAGGGTGGTTTCACGATGAGCGACTATTACGGCATCTATAAGATTTCCGGCTCAACAGATAAGCGTAACGTCACGATTAGCTCGCCTTGGGGTGATGTAAAGATGGATGCTTTTACAGGCATTACGATTTCTGCCCCCAATGGCGATGTAAAGATCAAGGGTAAGAACGTCACTATTGAGGCGGGAAATAACTTGAAACTTGAGTCGGGTACGAATATTGGCTGGAAACTGTTCAACGACAAGAAGTTCGGCGACTTTTCTGCTGCCTCATTAGGATTGACCGTTTCCTCCGCCATTGCCAGCAAGGTGGCTGAAAAGGCCAAACTGCTCGACTTATCCATCGTCAGATCCGTCGTTGAGGTTGTGATGCGTCCGGTGGAGGGCGCACTGACTGTGAAATCAAACCGCTTCCTAAAACTGGAGGCTGGCAAGAACACGTGTGAGTATCCCACATTGGCATACAACTTGGATGTAAAGAAGAAATTGATTGCGGAAGGAAAGATAGAAGAGATCAAGAAAGTTGCTGCTAAAACGAGCGACGGTGTTAAGGAACTCTTCCAGAAGATCCCATCATTAGTTCAAGCTATGGTTGACAATTGGGTAATACTTTACAATGATTGTGTAGTTAAGAAAGAGCAATTTGTATCATCTATTACTGCACTTGATGCTTGGAGAAACGATAAGACAAAAGAATCCTGTAAGTCTTTCGATCACTTGAAAGATACTTTATGGGCGAGCGGTGATAAAGAAATTACATCGGCTGATCTGGGATTTGCTGAAAATGTAAGTGATACAGATGTTTCAAGAGAATGTTCTAATGCCCATGCAGAGATGGCTGGAACAGCGGAAATTATTGAAGAGAGGAAAAAAGCAAAGACCGCTGTCCTTCAAGCTGCCAATGATTTAAGGAAAGCTATTGTCAAAGTCCTAAAATATGAGATAACTGAAAAGGATATTGACAGTTCTCTGGGATCCTTCCGATGGACTACCGCGCCTAAGGATTCCAAGATGAAATTGTTAGATGCTATTAGTAAGAGAAAATGTAACAAATTTATAATGTTCGATAACTCTGCTATTGACAAGGCCTTAAGTGGATCCATTAATGTTGGTGATGAAATTATATCAAAATATAAGAGGTTTGCCTGTTTGAATTTGATTGAAGGAATGAAGCTTGATCAGAAACGGGCAAATGCAGAAAATTCTCAGCAGCCACCTGAAAAGCCAACAATGGATAATATTTCTGATGCTAGTGTATGGGTAGCTTTTATCAACAGCCTCAAAGCGGTGCCAGAACTTAAGAGTGAAGACGCCCCATCTCCATCTTTGGGAGGTGCCCTCAAAGATGCGTTCGTAAAGCCAATGAAGGAAGGTGTCGCAGCAATGAACCTCAAGAAGGCTTATCAGGAAAAGTGTTCTTGGAGTGATGGTAATAAAGGCCAGATCCTTTTTGGAACAGGGAATAACACCTATTCTGTGGATGGTAGGGGTAATAATGCCACCATGAATAAAATTGAGACAATCCAACCATTAATTAAAGTGGGAAATTTTGCGGCTGTTGAAGAAATTACGACCTTCCTCAATAATATCAAGGACGTGTTAAGAGAAATTTAAAAAGATATAGGATTATGGCATATATATTTGAAGAATGGAAGAAAATGCTGGAGAAATTCCAGCAATGCGTAGATAAGGGCGTTGAGGAGATGCACCAGCAGAAGGCTGAGGTGCAGCAGATCAAGACGGATATCTTTGATCGTCTGGATCGTGGTGCCTATTATCACGATGATGAGCGTATCGTGATCTCTGCCCCTGAGATTGTGATAGGTAACGTGGACAAGAGCGGTGCCCTGAACGGTGGCTATGTGGGTACTGTAGTCATCAAGGGCAGCGATGTGTCCTTAGAGGGTGTCGGAGAGACGGGGCGTATCGTGAGCCGTGCGCCCATCATCCATCAGAAGGCTGTGAATCCGGGTATCGATGGGCATGAGAACGTGGTGTGCGACTCATCGGAGATCGTATCGCAGGCCTGCGACATCGTGCTCCACAGCAGCGATGCCAAGGGTGAGTTCTCACAGTTGCCTCTACATGCTGGTCGTGGCGGCATCAGCCTGCATGCCGACCAGCGATTCAACATTGAGGCTGCCGTCACAGCCGAGCGGCGCAAGAAGCAGATCGAGGATGTCATCAAGGGACTCGATACTCAGAGTAAGGAGCTGAAGAAAAGTGTGGAGAACCAGAAGAAGGCAGTGGACAAATTCCTACAGGATATGATCAAGCTGGCTGAGAAGGAGGAAAAGCTGAATTCCCCGAAAGATCACAGCACCTTCACCAACCTTACCGACATCAGTAAGGTTCATGAGCAGATGGAGGCCCTGATGCCGTCGGTCTATCGCTCCACCCAGACCTTTATCGACCTTGTGTCGGAGCTGGCAGAGGTGAACCGCCGCAAGAAGGCGCTGGAGAAGGAGAAGGGTACCATCAAGACTGGCGACGACTTCAAGAAGAAGAGCACAGGTGCCTCGATGTCGGTAGTGGCTGAGCGTATCAGTGTCGCCACAGCTGATGGCGACGGCAACCTGCATACGAATCCTGGTGCCGGCATCAGCGTCAGGACTCCGCGTATGGGATTGAACATGCACGATGATCAGGGCGCCCTTGTCAAGGACGGCTATTTCTCCGTCAGTGCGAAGGACATCACTTTCAACACGGTGAATCCGAAGGATCAGGGCAAGGAATGGCCTATGGAAGGCAAGGTGAAGATCCAGTCGAAGGATATCAACCTCGAGGCCATCGACTATAAGATGAACGACAAGAATCAGCTCTGGGAGAAGGAACTCACCAAGGAGGGTAAGATCACCATGAGCGCCAAGACAGTCGAGGTATCGACTGCCAACCCGAAGGGCATCGAGCGCGACGAGAAGGGCAAACTCATCAAGGGTGAATACCAGGGTGAGGGCGATGTGATCATCCGCTCGAAGACTGTCACCGTCGAGAGCCTCGATTATGAGGTGAAGGACGGCAAGCTGTCGACGAAGGCTCTGACGAAGGATGGTAAACTGGGTATCCGCACGGAGAAGACGACTGTCATTGCAGCTGATACTGAGGGCAAGGCTACGGGTAGCATCAACCTCAATGCCAAGGCAGTGAACGTGAAGTCGATGGATGTCGACAAGGAGAAGCTTACTGACTCCAAGCTTGCTGCTGGCAGCACAATGACCCTGGTATCAGAAAAGATGTACGTGGGTGCCAAGTCGAAGGATGTGAAGAGCAAAAAGGTTCAGACGGTTTCGGAAGAGATCGGTGCTTTTGCCGACAAGACGCTGGAGATGCAGCAAGGCGAGGGCAAGGCTGCGGTTCAGCTCGACGGTGGCAATGCTGCTGTGGGTGGCAGCAAGACGCAGGTCTATGGTGAAACCACCATCAACGGCAAGACCGAGGTGAAGGACGAGCTCAAGGCACCAAAGGTGGTTGGCGACAGCGTCGAGGCCAAGAGTGCCTTCAAGTCGAAAAATATCAGCGACGGTATGGCCATGGGCGGCGCCAGTGGCGGCAGCAAGCTGAGCACGAAGCTGAAGAATGAGGACGCGCCGAAGGAGTGAGAAGTGAAAAAGTGAGAAGAGAAAAGATATGAAAAGAGAAATCATAAAGGAGTTTGATATGCTGGGCGATGCGCTGAGTACGCTGAATGCCCAGTTTGCCTATCGCCTGATGAATCTGTGCGTGAAGGCAGAGCCCGTATCGCTGTTGTCGATAGAGGCCATGATTGAGGGTGAACCTCAGAAACTTGAAGCGTGTTCACAGATAGGACAGGAAGATGAATTCAGCTTCCAGGTGTATCCTAACTACGACGGTGATATTCCCGCACTGGCTCAAGCCATTTTTATGGATCACCCTGAGTTCAAGCAGGAGATGAAGACGATGCAGGTGGATATCTCTACCGATGAGAACAATCC
Source organism: uncultured Prevotella sp. (assembly GCA_946183415.1). GTDB lineage: Bacteria > Bacteroidota > Bacteroidia > Bacteroidales > Bacteroidaceae > Prevotella. The sequence continues at coordinate 122,530 of CAMHAM010000004.1, read as the reverse complement.
TGATATGCATGATGTACATTATATCAATGTGACTATGCCTGAGGTAGATGATGACCGCTATGACGTGCTGAAGAACGGTGCGAAAACGTTCTATGAGGAGAATAAGGCTCAGATGGAAGCCGTCTCTGCCGAATACGACGCAAAGCTTGCCAAGCTCACTGAGGGTGAGAGCGACGAAGACATCAAGAAGGTCAAGGAAGCCCGCGAAAAACAGACAAAAACCTGGTACGAGCAGCGTGATAAGATATACAACGAGAAACTCAAGGAAATTGAAGAAGGTCACATGAAGTGGCTTACCAAGCAGGGTGAAGAAAGACTGAAACGGCTTGAAAGTACCAATCAATAATCTTCTGTTGATGAAAGAGCGATGACTGTAAGAAAGATATTGAGCGTTGACGACGAGGAAGAGATCGAATTCCTGATGAAGCAATATTTCAGAAGGAAGATCCGCAGTGGCGAATATGAGTTCTTCTTCGCAAGCACTGGTGTGGAGGGGCTCGCTGTGCTGAATGACCATCCCGACATCGACATTATCCTCTGCGATATCAATATGCCTGAGATGGATGGCCTGACCATGCTGTCCAAGGTGAATGAGATGCAAAACCCGGCTCAGCGCGTCATCATGGTGAGTGCCTATGGTGACTTGGAGAATATCCGCCTGGCAATGAACGACGGTGCCTTCGACTTCGCAACCAAGCCCATCGATATGGACGACCTTGCCCGCACCATCGAGAAGGCCATCCGTCAGATTGACTTCGTACATGAGTCGCAGAAGGAGCACAAGAAGCTGGAGGGGCTGGAGAAAGACCTGGCCGCTGCCAACCAGATTCAGCAGTTTATCCTACCGCGCGTATTCCCGCCATTCCCAGAAGACAGTGACAAGCTAGACATTTGTGCATCGATGGAGGCAGCGAAGGATGTCGGCGGCGACTTCTACGACTTTTTCCGCATCGATGATGACCGCATCGCCTTGGTAATAGCCGACGTCTGTGGCAAGGGCATTCCCGCTGCCCTCTATATGGCTGTCAGCCGCACCGTTATCCGTACGAAGGGCATACAATATGATAGTCCGGGAGTGTGTATGGCAGAGTCGAACCACATGTTGGCTTCCTACTCGTTTGACTACATGTTCGTCACGGTTTTCTATGCTGTCTACAATACCAAGACAGGTCTCGTCACCTATTGCAACGCAGGGCATATCCCGCCTCATGTATTGCGGGTTGACGGCACAACCGAAGAACTGCCCCTTCCTGAGAACATGGTCTTAGGTTTGAAAGAAGGTTCGGATTATAAAGAGAGTACCCTGCAGTTGGAACATGGTGACACGCTTGTGATGTTTACTGATGGTGTGACTGAGGCCATAAGGGGAAGGTCTATGTTTGGCAGTAAGCGCTTGGACCTTGTCCTTGGTGGACAAATAGGCAATAGTAGCCAGAAGATCATCGAAGGTATCAAGACTGGTATCAACGCCTTTGTTGGCGATACGGAACAGAATGATGATATCACTATGTTAGTTCTGAAAAGGAAGTGAAGAGTGAGAGGTTGATCATAGGATGTTTGGTAGGGCTGTTGCTGGCATTGGGCGCGTGGCTGATAAGTACACGTCATGGCGACAACGACCGCATCCATGAATTAGAGGCGCAAGTCACCGCACTCAAGCGACAAGGATTAAACTCAGAACTAGACCGTAGTGTGAGCGAACAGATGGAGATCATCGCCCACGGTCAGCAGGCACTCTCAGAGGAGCGCAGCCAGGAAGCTATCCGACAGTCGGCTATAGCAAAGGCCGCCACCATCCGATCAGAAGCAGAGCGCCAAAAAGCCCTGAAGGCTCAGGCTGAGGCAGAAACTTCAGCTGCTGAGGCGTTGGCGTCATATCAGATGGCGGAACGCCAGCGACTCAATGCAGAGCATGCCAGGATGGTGACTGATACGCTGAACTATATCTCATTAGGCAGGACGCTTGGTTCTCTATCATATTCGATCTACCAGACCGGCAACACAGAGTTGGGCAATATGCTGGCGTATGCTTCCTACCTCTATACCCATGATTACGGTGGCAACCTCTATTCTCCCACCGTATTTCAGGCCCTGACGCAATCTGCAGGCGCTCGCCTCAGTCGGAATAGTCACAATGGCAACATCACGCGTCTTTACCTATTACCTCATGATGGCCGTCTGTTCTCGGTAAGTACCTTTGGTGAGCTGTTCTTCCACCAATTGAAGGGAGGAAAGCTTCAGACAACATCGCTCCTGAACGATAAGCGATATTGGTTCTGCGATGTCTTCGCTTCCCCTATGGGGAAAGTTTATGCCCTCAGTTGTACTGGTCACCTGGTGATTACCGACGGTCGACAGACGCGTGTCGTCAATTTGGAAACAGTCATCAAGCCCTTTGGCCTTCAAGCCCTGAACGATGGCAAAAGGCTGCTGATCGTTGGCGAGGAGAGCGTTGCTCTCTTTGATGTCGCTACTGATAAGGTGATAGCATCGCGCCGTCTCAACTTTCGTGCTACAAGTATTGGCCGACGTGACAACAAGCCACTGCTCTTTGACAATCGTGGAAATATGCACCTCGTGAACAGTCTGGATAACATGACCACCGAGAAGGTTCCTGCGAGCGGCAAGGTTACAGCCTATGCCAGTAGCAGGAAAGAAGATCTTGCAGCTTATGGCATGGCCGACGGGACGATCTGGCTGGTCGATGGAATGGGCAAGACTTACAAGCTTGTAGAGCATCTGTCACGCGTAACTAGATTGGAGTTTAACGGACAGCGTCTCTACTCATCCAGCTATGACGGTAAACTGTTGTTTTGGCCTATTGAGGGCAGCACCTATTTCAAGGCAGTTACGCTGTATCAATCAGACAATTGGCTGACCGATTTTACCTTTAGCAACGACAAGGACTATATCTTGACGGGCGAGTACAATGGTGTCGTCACCCAATACCTTATCTCCCTGCCGAAGATTGCCCAGCGGCTCCGTCAGAACGTAAAACGCAACTTCACTCAGGAGGAGTGGGACTATTACGTAGGGAAGGGAATACCGTATAGAGAAATGGAATGAGGAATGTGGAATGAGTTGTAGAACGAATATCATACGAAAAATAGGTAGGATGTTGCTTAAGGCTGCATTCTTAATACTTTTCACTTTTCATCTTTCACTTTTCACCTCTTCAGCGCAGTGTCTTCCCTTGATCCGGAACTATACGCCGGCAGAGTATGGAGGCCACAACATCAACTTCGACGTTGAGATTGGAGAGGACGGTACGGTGTTCGTGGGTAACTTTGACGGACTGCTCTATTACGACCGTGCCCAGTGGCGCATCATCCATGCACCTGAACTCAGACGTGCCACAGTGGTCTATCGCGACAGTAAGAATACGTTTTGGGTGGGTGGATTGGATTATCTGGCCCGTCTGCGAAAGCGTACTAATGGTGAACTGTACTTGCAACAGGTTGGACGGAAAGGCCAGTTTGCTGGTGAGGTCATGGAAATCTATGAAGAGGGGGCTTCGCTGCAGTTTGTTGCTGGTGACAATAATATCTACGAAGTTCGTGATACCACCGTTTCGTTGTTGAAACACACCAACGTTAAGTTCCGTTCAGGCGTGGAGTCAGATGTCGTATCATTGGAGGCCCTGCGAGCGTCTGATGAAGATGTCATCTTGAAAGATATCACCCAGACAGAAAAACTGGACGGTGGTCTTCAAGTGAAGGTGAAAAGAAATGGCGGTCTGATTATAGCAGACAGCATAGGGCGTGAACTCTATACCATCACAGAAGCCAATGGCCTCTGCTCTAATCAGGTGGCCTACGTCGCCTATGACGGCCACGGGGTGCTATGGGGTGCTACGGCAAACGGCATCTTTGCCATTGAATTGCCGTCTATCTATAGTTACTTCCTGCCAAAGGACGGATTGACTGGCAAGGTGCTGGCCATCGCTGCCTTTAACGGAAAGATTTATGTCGGTGATACCAATGGACTTCATGTGGTCGACTCATGGCAGTATAAACGCGTGGCCGACGTCAGCAATATCTGCTGGGCACTTTGCGAGAGTCGCGATGCGCTTTTGGTGGCTACTTCCAGCGGCATCTACAGAATTACGGCAGATGGCAGGGGCAGCAGACTGACTTCTTATGCCACCACGTCGATGTTTGTTGATGGTGATAAGGTCTATGCTGGTGAGCCTGATGGTGTCCAACTTTATGTGATGGATGATGGACGATGGACCATGGAACGGGAGAGGAAGATAAACGAGTTGCCACTGGTGACGAAGATGGGGAAGGACGAACAAGGTAATCTCTGGTTCCAGAATGTTAATGGCGAAACCATAGGTTCTGTTCCCACCGTAGCTGATTCTTCACTCTTCAAGCTTCACTCTTCATTTCTAAAGCCCCTCAGCGACATGAAGATCAGAACCCATTACCTTCATGGCGACCATTTGTGGATCGGGGGTGACGAAAAACTTGCCGTCATCGATATGGGACAGAAAGACCTTGTGAAGCTATCAGAGAGTCGTCGTTTGCGTTTCTGCTCCATTGTGATGGGTAACGACAGTGTGCTTTGGGGCGGATATGGGGATATGCCCAATAATGTATATCAATTAGATAGCGACGAAGGACATTTGCATTTCTTCTATGCGCTCGATTATGCACCGTTGACAGGCCAGACGCTCTATCGTTACCGTCTGAACAATAAAAGCCTATTTTCTTCTGGGGGGCATTGGAGTGCATGGACCGACAAGCAGGATGTTGAGTTCCTGAATCTGCCATACGGCATGTTTTCGCTCTCCGTGCAGGCGCAATTGGCTAATGGGGAATTGTCGGAGATCGCTACCGTTGATTTCTGCATTGCCTATCCGCTGTTGATGCGCTGGTATATGTTGGTGCTTTACCTCATCATCTTTGCTTGCATGATCTATCTCTTGTTCCGATATCGCCTGAAACGGTTGGAGAAGGACAAGATCAAATTGGAGCGCATCGTAGAGGAACGCACTGCCGACCTCCGCAACGCACAGCACGAGTTGATCCGCCAGGAGAAGATGGCTACTGTGGGTAAATTGACCAAGGGACTTGTCGACCGCATTCTCAACCCCATGAACTATATTATCAACTACTCCAAAATGTCGAGCGATTTGTTGGTAGACCTCAAGGAGAATATCGATCATAACAAGGAGCAGATTGACGAAAACGACTATGAGGATACGTTGGACGTGCTGGATATGCTGACTAGGAACCTGACTTCGGTCAATCAGTTTGGCCAGAACACCACTCGTATTCTCAAGGCGATGGAGGATGTTCTGAAGGATCGTACAGGTGGCTACGGCAATATCCATCTGTTACCAGTTGTGCAACAGGTTGAGAAACAACTTGCTAAACGCTACACCAAGGAGAAGGAATTGTATGGCATCCAGACACCCTTTGATCTGCCAGAAGACACGATGCCTCTGTACGGCAACCCGGATATGCTCAGCAAGGCCATCATCAATCTTTTGGACAATGCCGTCTATGCCGTGGTGAAGAAAACGCAGAAGAATCATGGGGACAAACTCGCTGACCCCATGATCCGTCTCACTGCCATCGTCGCCGATGAGAAATATATCCTGAAGATCCACGATAACGGCGTCGGTATCGAAGAAAAGAATCTCAGCAAAATCTTCGACCCCTTCTTCACCACCAAGCCTACAGGTGAGGCGGCGGGCGTAGGTCTATACCTCAGTCGTGAGATTATCCAGAATCATGGGGGTGATATCAGCGTCGTGTCAGTTCAGGGCGAATACACAGAGGTTACTGTTGCTTTGCCAAAAGTGAAAGGTGAAAAGTTAAAAGTGAATAATGAAAAGTGAATAGTTATGAGAGGAAAGTCAACGATACAAAAATCACGGAGAATGATGCTGTGCGCAGCACTATTCACTATTTACTTTTCGCTATTCACTAACATGAGTGCTTCCGCGCAAGACAGTGAGAAGATGCGCGAAGTGTATGCTCAGGCAGAGAGTGCCTACAAGGTGGGGCGCATTGAGCAAACGCGGGATGTGCTGTTGCAAAACCTCACTAACTTTCAAGGGAATTTGCGTCAGAATGCACTCCATCTGATCGCTCTTACTTATTTGGTCGAATATGATATCCCTCATACCGAACAGTATGTGACACGGCTGTTGGAGCAGAACCCATATTACAGTCCGTCGTCACAAGACCCTGCGACCTTCGTAGAAATTGTGAACAATATCAAGGCAGGCATGACTCCAACCATCATCACGGCGTCCAATCAGGCAGAGAGTCTGGCAGAGGTGCCTGTGCCTACGACGCTCATCACGGCAGAGATGATTCAGACTAGCGGTGCCCGTAACCTGCAGGAGGTGCTGGCAGCCTATGTGCCTGGCATGAACCTGATTGACTGCAACGATGATATCAACATTGGTATGCGTAGCATATATAGCAATACACAGGAGAAGATTCTCATCATGCTCAACGGTCACCGCCTGAATAGCTATGCCACGAATACGGCAGCTCCCGACTTCAGTATCTCATTGGAGAAGGTGAAGCAGATTGAGGTGCTGCGTGGCCCTGCTTCGTCGCTCTACGGGGGGGTGGCACTGACGGGAGTGGTGAATATCATCACCAAACAGGGTGTCGATGTCGATGGTCTTCAGGCTAAGCTGTCAGCAGGTAATTATGGCCAGGTGAAGGTTGATGCCGTCTTCGGCAAGCGCTACTTCGACGTCGATCTGCTTGTTTGGGGTAGTGGCTATCGTAACAGCGGTGAACGGTATGGCGACGATTTCGTCCGTCTGGGGCGCATCGGCGATCACCCCACCTACGACTTCGGCGTGCAGGTTGACTGGAAAGGTTTCCAGTTCATGTATGATACGCACTTCTCACAGAAAGTGGCACCTTACACCATGACATCGCTGGCGCAGAGATACGACAGAGAGCGATACCGCACGTTCAACGGTTTGAGACCGAGTTTTAGCAACTACACACACCATGCCGATCTGAGTTACAGTCACCAGTTAGGAAACCTGAATCTCCAGTATGACGTTACCTTCGATAAGTCGGATTATACACGTTATCAGGTCATCAGCGATAGTCCGATTCCCCTTTTGGGCACAGCGCTCGGCCTAAATCCACAGATTGACTCCTTGTTTACCAAAAACGGTGGTTTATCAAATTACCTGAACGGACAGGAACAGAACTACGGTGTCCAGTTGAAGGGCAACTATGCTTATAAGATGGGCATCGATCATCATGGCAACATTAGTTTCGGAGCAGAGTATGCTCACTTCCGTTCTGATGACATCCGCTATCATATAGGCTATGACTTTGTGAACATATTTGGAGATGATCCTGAGACGTATATGATAGGGCAGGACAACGAGAATAGTGCCAACGTTTATCTGCAGCTGAAGCACCAGTGGCGATCGATCATCCTTAACGCTGGACTGCGTTACGACTATAAGCTGCGCGGAGACGATAGTAAAGTCAATGAGTTGTCACCGCGAATTGCTTTGATCCTGCTGCGACCCAAGTGGAACCTGAAACTCAGTTACTCAAAATCGTTTGTCGATGCACCTTATATTTACCGTACCTTGTGGATGTTGAAACTTGGCCCAATTTCAAATGGTTTCGATCTTTCGCCCGAGCGTGTCCATTCCTTCCAACTCACCTTTAGTGGAAATAACTGGAGTAAAGGCTTGAATTTTGAGGTCAACGGTTTCTATAACCGTGCCAGCGATCTCATCATGACTCATCTCCTGGATTACAAGAATGCCAGTAAGAACCAAACCTGTGGCGTAGAACTGATGGCCAGTTATAGGCTGTCGAGGTTTACGGCTGACTTTAACCTCACTTGGACGAACACCTTTAAGTCGAATCTCATGGGCTTGGAGCTGGGCAAGTTGCTTGAATTAATTGATGAAACAACAGATATTGATGCCAATAACAATACACCAGCCATCATGTCGAACCTTGTGCTAGGATGGCAGGTTACACCCCGTCTGAAGCTCCACTCACACCTCCTTTTCGAGGGTAAACAGACGAGTTACAACACTGACCTCAACAATGTTCTTTTATATATGAAAGAATATGTAAAAGCCTATGATTGTGGAGAGAGAAACGATGAAAATGGAGTCAAGGCCGCCAGAGATGCAGCATCGGCACTCCTTCCTTACATCATCATGCATAAGGATATGCCACCCCGTGCCATCATCGATCTGGGAGGCGAATATACATTGGGACCTGTCACGTTCGGCCTGAACATCCACAACCTCCTTGGTACCCGTTACAACCGTAGCGGCATGAACACGAACCTTATCCCCCAGCAGGGTCGCTGGTTCCTCGCCAGTATCGGCGTTAAGATATAACTTTACTTGTCGTTTCCAAAAAGGTTGTCCTTGGCTGTGACTTGTGTGGGTACGGCTTCTGCTTGGTACCTTGCAATACCAATGCAGCTTGTCTGACCTTACGGCATTTCAACCCGTCTACCCGTATGTTCTCGATGTCAGAAAAATGATGGTTTTCTTCATAAATAGTTGAATGATATCGGTTTTGTGTCATTTTTTACTTTCTACATTTCCCTTTTATAGTGGATTCTGAAACCATAGAGGGTGACGATGATAAAGCAGACGAAGGGCAGCACAAACGAGGCGTTCGTAGCTGGGAAGTCTCCGAAGACCGTTCCAAGATCGATAATCATCGCCTGTAATGGGGGGAGTACGGAACCACCCAGGATGGCCATGATGAGGCCTGCTGCACCAAACTTGGCATCATCGCCCAGACCATCGAGGGCGATACCGTAGATCGTGGGGAACATCAGTGACATACAACCACTGACACACACCAGACAGTAGATACCCATACGGTTCTGGAAGGCGATGACACCCACCGTGAACACCATCGCCAGTACACCGAAGATGGCCAGGAGCATAGCTGGCTTGACATACTTCATGAGGAAAGTGGCGATGAAACGCGAGCAGATGAAGAAGAGCATGGCGTAGATATTGAACTGCTGCGAGAGCACCTCTGCACTCTGCTCGTCCATACCTTCGGCCATGAAGACACGTGTTCCATATTGGATAATGAATGTCCAGCACATAATTTGTGCACCCACGTAGAAGAACTGGGCAATGACACCCTCAGTATAGTATCTCAGCGAGAAGATACGCTTCAATGTGACGAAGACGTGCACGTCGTGATTGGCATCGCCTATTCGGGGCATTTTCACCAGACGGATGATGATGAGCATAGCCACAATGACAAGCCCGATGATGAGATAGGGCGAGATCAGCACACTGAGGTCGGCATCCTTCAATGCCTCGAATTCGGCATCACCCAACAAAGCTCTTTCATCGCTGCTCATAGGGTTGAGCTTGGCTTGGATGAAGTTCATGGCCACGAACATGCCGATGATAGAACCGCAGGGGTTGAAGCATTGGGCCATGTTCAGACGGCGCGTGGCAGTCTCCTCGGGTCCCATCGTGAGAATATAAGGGTTGCACGAGGTCTCGAGGAACGACAGGCCGCAGGTCATAATAAAGTAGGCGATGAGGAAACATCCATAGATGCCGACGGCCTTGGCGGGAAAAAACAACAGGGCGCCAGCAGCGTAGAGACCGAGTCCCATCATCACACCCGCCTTGTAACTATGTTTGCGGATAAAGATGGCGGCGGGGAAGGCCATACAAAAATAGCCGCCATAGAAAGCTACTTGGACAAGCGTACCATCAGTGACGCTCATACGGAAGATTTTCGAGAAAGCCTTTACCATGGGGTTTGTGATGTCGTTGGCGAACCCCCACAACGCAAAACAGAAGGTGACGAGGATAAAGGGTACCAGAAAGCTGACACCATCCTTTGTTATCAGAGATTGTTGATGCTTTTCCATATCTTATTTGATAACGAATATAAAGCCGCCACGAGGTTGACAGGTCATCTGCGTTGGAAGTGCCTTTTGGGTTCTGATGTCCCAAGGCTTCGCCGCTGAGTCCGAGAAGATCTGTACTTGTTTGGCAGTGATGAAACTGAGATCGAAAGAAAGAGTTTGGACTTCATCGCGGCCGTTGAGGCCTGCTACATACCAGGTGTTACCATGACGGCGTGCGAGAACGACACTCTCACCAGGGTAGCCACTGACGAGGCGTGTCTCGTCCCAAACGGTAGGCAGTTCTCCCAGGAACTGCCGTACCTCTTCGGGCTGGGCGAGAAAACTCTCAGGACTGTCGGCAAGGTGCTGTAGACCACTCTCGAAGAGCACCGTCAGCGCCAGCTCATGGGCATTGGTGGTGATGTGGGGATTCTGTGAGTCGCTGAAGGCGCAAGGCGTATAGTCCATCGGACCTATCACGTTGCGGGTGAAAGGCAAAGTGGCATTATGGCGGGCTGCACGTGAGGTCAAGGCTCCATTGTTGTTGTACCACTCAGCACCAAGCACACCTTCAGTAGACAGCAGGTTGGGATAAGTGCGCTGCCAGCCACGGGGGATAGTGGCACCATGGAAATTGACCAGCAGATGGTGGCGCGCGGCATCTTGGAGCAGATCAATGCAGTAGTCCATGTTCATCTGACTGTCGCCTGAGAAGAAGTCGATCTTCACACCTGCCACGCCAATCTCCTCGCACCAGGCAAATTCACGTTCGCGATCATCGAGTTTGTTCAGGCGGAACTTGGGGGTGGGGGCACCATCAATCCAGCCGACTGAGGAATTGTACCAGATCATGGGCTTAATGCCTTTCCCTATAGCATATTTTACAGCGTCTTCTACAGTCTTGCCATCTTTCATCTCGTCCCACTCTGCATCTATGAGCACATAAGGGAGTTTTAGTTTTACGGCAAGATCAACATACTTGCAGATGATGTTATAGTCATTGCTACCATGATTGTAGGCCCAGTAGATCCAGGATACCACACCAGGCTGGATCCAGTCGGTATCGGCCAACTGACAAGGCTCTGCGACATCGGTGATGAGGGTCGAGGCTACGACATCAGCCAGGGAGCCAAGGATCAGTGTGCGCCAGGGGCTATGCCATTCATCAGATACTTTTACGTCGTTCTCGGCAGGGATGACGTGGTAGAGTTCGCCATCATTATAAAGGCAGGACGCACTTTGGCGGCGCTCTATATTCGCCTCGGAGATGAGGGCGAAGACACCGTCGATGGGTTCCAGCAAGGCGGGATAGCCCCAGCGGCAGGCATAACCTTCTGCATTTTTGTCATAATGCTTTAGGCGGGGAGCCTGCTTGTAGGTTGTTGTCAAAGGGAAGTATTCCTCGTAAGAGTCTGTCCAGTTCTGCATCCAGCGCTTCATGCCTTCGGGGATGCGCCAGGTGGTGAGTTCTCGGGGGATGGAGATGTCACTGAGATCTGTCAGTTCGTAGCGGAAGGCCACACCATCATTGTAAAGACGGACTACCAACAGCATGTCGCCTCCGAGTGAAGCAATGTATTCATTAGCTTCGTTGGTGCATTGCAGACGTTTGCCTGCAAGCATGTTGTAACTTTCCTTTAACGTACGACGGAAGACCAGTTTAGACGGGGAAGAGGCATTTTCGAATCCCACAGAGGTAAGTTCGATAGCTTTCTGGGCCTGATAACTGATGACGAGTCCGTTGCCTTGCTGATCAATGGAGATCTTGCCGTTAGGCGATACAGCCTGCTGCGCTGTAGCAGGAGTAATGAAAAGTGAGAAGTGAAAAATGAAAAGTGCTGCACACATCCACCACTTCATTCTATGGATTTTAGTAATCATAATGTTCAATGTTGATGTTTCATATCGAGTCTGCTCTCGCTTAATCGCAGCCATCGAAGTCTACAAGTATACGGAATACCTTGCCAGGGGCAACGTCCCACTGTCGTATGGCCTCGAATGCCTCTTCCGGCTTCACTACACGGCTGATGAGTTGGTCGACGGGACAAGTGCCGCGCTCCAGATAATGGATAACGGCACGGAAGTCTGAGGGCTGCGCATTACGTGAGCCACGGATGTCGAGCTCCTTCTGCACGAAATATTTCGTCTGGAACGATACCTCAGTCTTGGCATACCCGATACAGATGACGCGCCCTGTGAAGGCCACCTCGTCGACAGCCATCTGGTAGGTCGGAGCACTGCCCACGGCCTCGATGACAACATCAGGACCAAAGCCGGATGTCATTTCCAGCAGGCGGGCGTGGATATCTTCAGTCTTGCTGTTGATAGTATAGCTGGCACCCATCTGACGAGCCAGAACCAGTTTGTCATCATCAATGTCTACAGCCACAACGGTAGCACCGCGCTGGGCAGAACGGACGACTGCGCCCATCCCCACCATGCCACAGCCTATCACCACTACGACATCTATATCAGTGACCTGGGCACGGCTGACGGCGTGGAATCCCACGCTCATGGGCTCAACCAAAGCACAGGTACGAGGTGTCAGCAGACCTGCGGGAATGACTTTCTCCCAAGGTAGTACGAGGTATTCACGCATGGCGCCCCAGCGCTGCACTCCCAGTGTCTCATTATGCTGACAGGCATTTACACGACCGTTCCGGCAGGATGCACATTTGCCGCAGTTGGTATAAGGATTGACCGTGACGGTCATACCTGGTTTCAGTCCTTCGGGCACATTCTTGCCAACGCTGACAATCTCGGCTCCTACCTCATGACCTGGCACAACGGGCATCTTCACCATCGGGTTACCACCACGGAAGGTGCTGAGGTCGCTACCACAGAAACCGACATACTTCATCTTCAATAATACCTCATCATCGCCCATTTGGGGTTCGGCGATATCAATCACCTTCATCACAGAAGGTTCGCTGATCTGTATTGCTTTCATTCTGACATATTTTTTATGTAATTTAATTCTATGAGTCTTTCGAAGCCGTAGAATCGGCGTGCATTCTCGCCCAGCAACAGTCGCTTGTCCTTGTCGGAGAGCTCTTGGCTCTTCACGATGAAATCGTACGACATGCGGTAGGTGATGGCCGTGATGGTGCGCGGGTAGTCGCTGCCCCACATCAGATGGTCCATCCCCACGAGATCCGCAGCCTCGCGGATGGCACGGATGGCGGAAGGATAAGGGTAGAATTCCGAGTTGTAGAGCCATGTGATACCCCCCGTCTCAATCATGACGCTCGGATGCTGTGCCAGTTTGATCTGTTCTCGCCAGTCATTGTTCTCCCAACAAGGTGTCTGAGGCGGATTGGCCATGCCAAGATGACCGATGGCGATGCGGAGTCGTGGACACTCGCTGATGACTTCCTGCAGTTCTGCAACCTGTCTGTCACCATCGGCGAGGGTGATGGATAGGAAAACGTTGCGCCGTTCCATCTCGTGGAACATACGCATCATCCCCGGAGAGGTCAGACTCCTGCCCAGCAGACGGTGTCCAGGAATGGCCATGCCTTTGAAATCCTTGACAGCCATGAGCTGGAGCGCCTGCTCGTAGAACCCGTCGTGCAGATAGTCGGCCATGCCGCAGGTGATAAACCTGTTGGGATATTGTGTACTGACGGATGCGAGGTAATCATTCTGCAGACCATCGATAAACTCCTGTACCACGACGGCTGCCGACACTTGTGCGTAGTCCATATTAGAGAGGAAAACCTCGGCCGTATTCTTACCGTCGATCATGAAAGGCGGGAGCATCTGCACTATCTCACCTAAAAAGAGTGATCGACCGTTTTGCAGGCTGTGGATGGGTTTCCCGTTCCACACAGTGTCTTGTTGAAGCCATAAATGGCTGTGGGCATCAATAATGGGATAGTTCATACCTGAGTGATTAAGAGTTCTTCCATCTGACGAACATCTGGTCACCGATAATCTGCTGTACTTCTTCCACAAGCGTTTCGTCCATCGGCTCATTCACGAAGTTGATGTTCTTGAGTACGTTGTCTGGATTGGCACTGCTAAAGAGTGTGGTGGCAATACGGGGATTGTAGCTCGTCGAAAACTGAATGGCCAGTTTCTCGATGGGATAGCCCTTCTCCTGGCAATAGGCCGCAGCACGGGCGCAGGCGCTCTTCAGATCCTTACCTGCAGGATGCCAGGCAGGGGCACCTCGCATGGAGAGCAGTCCCATCGACAGTGGTGAGGCGTTGATCACGCCTACGTGGTGCTGCTCAAAGAATCCCAGATAGTCCTTTAATAAAGTGTCGTTGAGACTGTAGTGACAGAAGTTCAGGATACTCTCCACCGTCCCCTCTTCGCAGTGCTCGATGACCCAGCGCAGGTTCTCTGGCTGCAGGTCGGTGATGCCCACATGACCTACGACACCTTTCTTCTTCAGAGCCACGAGGGCGGGTAGTGTCTCGTCGCAGACCTTCTGCAAGCCTCCCTCAAGTGCGGCCTGGAATTCAATGTCGTGCACATTGATAAGGTCGATATAGTCGACATTCAGTCGCTCCATACTCTCATAGACGCTGTCTGTGACGCGCTTGGCACTGTAGTCCCAGGTGTTCACGCCGTCTTTGCCGTAGCGCCCTACCTTCGTTGAAAGGAAATATTTGTCGCGCGCAATCTCCTTCAGAGCCTTGCCCAGCACCATCTCGGCCTTCAGATGACCGTAATAAGGAGATACGTCGATAAAGTTGATGCCGTTATCTACTGCCGTATGGACGGCGCGGATGCCTTCATCCTCACGGATGCCGTGGAACACCCCACCGAGTGAAGAGGCACCGAAACTGAGGTTCGACACCTTCATACCTGTTTTTCCGATTTCGTTAAATATCATATTTTTCTTGTTTTATCTTTCCCTTTTATAGTGGATCCTGAAGCCATAGAGGGTCATCGAGGGCGATACCGTAGATCGTGGGGAACATCAGTGACATTCATACGGAAGATCTTACGAAGCCCTGTATCGTTATAATATACGGATTTCTTCTTTAGAGAGTCCTGTTGCTTTGGCGATATCGGCAATGGGCAGCCCCATCTGCTTCATATTGCGAGCTACGGTGTAGATGCCTTTCTGCATGCCTTCTTCGATGCCTTTCTGCATGCCTTCTTCGATGCCTTTCTGCATGCCTTCTTCGATGCCTTTCTGCATGCCTTCGTTATAGCCTTTCTTAGTGGCGGCTTCACGAAGGATGCGCTCATCGACCACGGCCAGCCAGAACTTCTCATAGGCATAGAGCTGGCCTTCCGTCATGGCCGATTTCTCCACGAGTCCTAGTGCCTTACGAGTCTGCTCGTTCTCCAGAAGTTCGGCTGGGGCTTCGATGGTGTCTTCTGCAATCTCCGTCAGGAAACGCAGCCACAGCACGGCCATCTTCTTCTCGGCGATGCTCTGCGGCTTGAACTTCGGCAGCTCTACAAACACGAGGCGCAGTCCTTCAATATGCCGGTCGGTATGCTCTACGTCTACGATGGCGTAGTCGTGATAGAACTCATCGGTCTCATAGTCAAAGGCTTTGTCGTTGACGAGACTCAGACAGTAGACCGGCTGTATCAGTGAATAGTCCTCGCCCTTGTCAAGCTGACGCACGATGGCCTTCGAGGCGTTGAGCAACACACGCCGCTTGAACTCCTCGTTCCAGTAGAGCTGCATCTCGACGATGAACTGTCGCCCCTGCTGGTCCTTGCAACGCACATCCACGATACTGTCTTTCTTTGCGGGATTCTCGGGCACCATCTCGGGTGTCAGGTACTCCACACTCTCAATCAGACCGTCTTCGGGCAGCGGCAGCAGGGCATTCAGCAAACTCATCACCAAGTCGGGATGCTCGCCGAAAACCAGCTTGAATATCAAGTCTGCTTTGGGATTTAGATACTTGCCTCTCATTGTCACGCCTCCTTTTTTCGTTTCTTCTTTTGTGCTCATAATCATTAGAGTTTAATTATAACAATCGTTTATCGCCTGCAAAGGTAATGGTTTCTGGCGAAACAACCAAATTTTTAGGTTGTTTTTCTTGCATTACCGTTAATGCCCCTTCGGCCTCGGGGCGGTTATTCACTTCTTCAGGTCGGGACTTTCCCGCCTTGCAGCATTGCCTGAGATGCTGTTGTAGCATCTTGTTTGCATCGGCAAAGGTACAACATTTCTTTATTTGGCCGATACAGGCGACCGTAAGCAGGCTTTCCGTAACAGGCTATTCGTTCGTTGGTTCAACCTCTACGAACATCGCGGCAGATTCATCATCGAGACAGCAGAAGCCCCTGGCACGACGTCATTCCCACCGTCATCATCAGCAGGAGAAGCCAGTTAAGAAAAGTTCGTTTTTGCTTCATACTTTAATGGTGATTGGTTATTCTGCTGCAAAGTTAGTCAATATATCGGAAACTACCAAACAAAAACAGTCTTATTTTCCCGTTCTGAGCGAAATTTTATGGTTCGAAAACCGCATTGTGGTAGTCATGCTTCCCGTAGGGTGAGCAGTACCCCCTCTATACCCCCTTAAGAAGGGGGTATGACGAGGGGTGCTCACCCGTAGGGGCATGACTGACCACCATGGCCCCGCGGCGGGGGAGGACGTTTGGAGGCTCCAAACGGGGTGAATGGAGGCTCCAAACGACCCTTTTGGAGCCTCCAAACGATCCTCCTGGAGGCTTCAAGCATCTCGGGGTATTTCTACAAATAAATAAAAAATACTGTCTTTTTGCTTGGTTTTTCGAGAATAATGTGTAAATTTGCAGCCGAAATCAAAACTTTAACGACAAAAAGACAGACTGAAGTATGTGTGGAATAGTTGGTTATATAGGAAATAAAGACGCTTTCCCTATCCTGATAAAGGGCTTACGCCGTTTGGAATATCGTGGTTACGACAGTGCTGGTGTGGCTATGATTAATAGTGCCGGCGAGCTGAATGTGTATAAATCGAAGGGCAAAGTAGATAATCTCTGCGATTATTGCAACGATAAGGATGTGAGTGGGCATATCGGAATTGCCCACACGCGTTGGGCCACTCATGGCGAACCGTCTTCGCGCAACGCCCATCCCCATTATTCAGAGAGTCATAACCTGGCGATCATTCATAACGGTATCATCGAGAATTATGCAGAGTTGAAGGAGAAACTCCAGGCAAAGGGCGTTACTTTTGTGTCTGACACAGACACGGAGGTGCTCGTACAACTCATAGAATACATCAAGGAGCATAAACAGCTCGACCTCCTGACGGCTGTTCAGGTGGCACTCTATCAGGTGATCGGAGCCTATGCCATTGCAGTGCTCGACAAGCGCAATCCTGACCAGATCATTGCGGCTCGTAAACAGAGTCCGCTGGTGGTCGGCATCGGCGAGGATGAGTTCTTCTTGGGCTCTGATGCCAGTCCCATCGTGGAGTATACCGACAAGGTCGTGTATCTCGAGGATGGCAATATCGCTGTGATCCGTCGTGGGGAGGAACTGAAGGTTGTCAGCATCCTCGGTGAGGAGCAGGAACTGACGGTGAAGACCGTCGATATCAATCTCGGACAGATTGAGAAGGGCGGATATCCTCACTTTATGCTCAAGGAGATCTTCGAACAGCCAGAGTGCCTCACCAACTGCATGCGCGGACGGGTGAATGTCGAGGCCGATCATGTGACACTCTCTGCTCTGATAGACTACCGTCGGCAGATGCTCAATGCCAAGCGTGTGGTGATAGTGGCCTGTGGCACATCGTGGCATGCTGGTCTGATAGGCAAGCAGATTATCGAGTCGCTCGTGCGTATCCCCGTCGAAGTGGAGTATGCCAGCGAGTTCCGTTATCGTAACCCTGTGGTCGGTAAGGATGATGTCGTGGTGGCAATCTCCCAGAGTGGTGAGACTGCCGATACCCTGGCAGCTGTTCAGTTGGCTAAGGAGAAAGGTGCTTTCATCTATGGCATCTGCAATGCCATCGGCTCGTCGATTCCCAGAGCTACCGATACGGGTACCTATATTCATGTAGGACCTGAGATCGGTGTGGCTTCTACGAAGGCTTTCACGGGTCAGGTGACGGTGCTCACGATGATAGCGCTTGCCATGGGCGAAGCCAAGGGCACTATTCATCGCGATGAGTATCTGAAGATAGTGAAAGGACTCAGTGAGATTCCTGATAAGATCCGTGAGGTGCTGAAGACCAATGAAAAGGTGGCCGACCTCGCCCGTACTTTTACTTATGCCCACAACTTCCTCTATCTGGGTCGAGGCTACTCTTATCCCGTAGCCCTCGAAGGTGCCCTGAAGCTGAAGGAGATTTCTTATATCCATGCTGAGGGCTATCCTGCTGCAGAGATGAAGCATGGTCCGATTGCCCTGATCGACTCGGATATGCCTGTTATCGTCATTGCCACCCATAATGCCATGTATGAGAAAGTGCTCTCCAACATTCAGGAGATCAAGGCGCGTCAGGGTAGGGTGATTGCCCTCGTCTCGAAGGGTGATGATACCATTGCCCATATAGCCGACGAGGTCATCGAACTGCCTGATGTCATGGAGTGCCTCGAACCATTGGTAGCCACCATTCCTTTGCAGCTTCTGGCTTATCATGTTGCTGTGTGCAAGGGCAAAAATGTCGATCAGCCTCGTAACTTGGCCAAGTCTGTCACTGTAGAATAATTGCTTCATCCACTATGCACAGATCACTGATTACGCTCTTCTGCTGTCTGACTTTGGTCATTCGGGTCGCTGCACAGGGATTACCCGCTGACGGATCATTGACCTTGCGCCCTGTGCTTCAGCAGTTGGGTGAGCGCCTGCTGAAGGGAAAGACGGGGGCTATCGTGGCCATCAATCCGGCCAATGGCGAGATTCTCTGTCTGGCTACGAACACGCCCAATGGCAGTGATGTGCGCCAGGCCATCGGCAAGCCTCAGGCCCCAGGCTCTACCTTCAAGACGGCTCAGGCGCTGACGCTCTTGTCAGAAGGCTTTGTCACCCCTGATACGAAGATGGAGTGCAATAGTGGCATTACAGATGGTAATATCAAGGTGGGGTGTCATAAGCACCGTTCGCCACTCAATCTGAGAGATGCCCTCGCACAGTCGTGCAACACTTGGTTTATCGTGAACTTCGGTTCGATGATCAATGATGATTTTATGTACGACTCCCGCGATGAAGCCATCAATACCTGGCGGACGTATATGCAGTCGATGGGACTGGGAGGTCCCATGCACATTGATATCCAGGGCGAACAAGGAGGACTCTTGGCTGGTGCCGACTATCTGAACCGCCGCTATAAAGACGGATGGGACGGAAAGACCATCTGGTGGGCTGGTATGGGGCAGGGGGATGTCACCTGCACGCCATTGCAACTCTGTAACCTCGCTGTCACCATCGCTAATCGTGGTTGGTATTATGTGCCTCATATCCATAAGGATACGAAGAACCAGCGGTATCTCACCAAGCGCCGGACGAAGGTGAAGCCTGAGGCTTATGCACCTGTCATCGAAGGTATGCGCCTCGCCGTTGAGAAGGGCACTGCCACCAGCATCAAGACTTCTTATCCCATCTGTGGGAAGACAGGCACCATCGAGAACTCTGGAGAAGATCACTCGGCTTTTATCGCCTTTGCACCCATGAACGATCCGAAGATTGCTATCTCGGTATATATCGAACATGGTGGCTTTGGTGCCGACCTCGCTGCTCCTGTCGCAGGACTTATGATGGAGGCTTATCTCAAAGGCAAGCTCTCTGCTGCCTCTGAGGCTCGTGCCAAACGCATCGAAAACAAACTGATCAATAAATAACAACCAATAAAAAACAATGACAAGATGAAACAGAAAACAAACAAATGGCGTACACTGGCCGTCGTTCTGGCCGTGTTCAGCAGCGTTGCCGCTATGGGGCAACAGACAGAGAAGAAGAGTAAAGAGCCCAATTGGCTGAAGGAACTCACGAGTCGCATCACTTTTAACGGCTATGCGCAGGCGGGCTGGTCATACCAGAATCCCAATGGAGTCAACACCAATTCGTATAACCTTAAACGCACGCTACTATGGGCAAAGGCACGCATCACCGATCGCTGGTCATTCCTCTTCATGCACGACTTCTCGAGTGTCGTACAGGAATTCTATACAGACTATCGCTTTTCCAAGGGCAATGAGCTGACCGTCCGTCTCGGACAGTTCAAGCACTCCTACACTATGGAGAATCCCCTTTCGCCGACACAGCTCGAGTTGATCGATGTCTATTCGCAGGCCGTGCTCTATTTGGCGGGCGAAGGTCCCGATCCTCTTAATGGCGTGAACTATGGCCGCGACATGGGTCTCGAAGTCTTTGGTGACCTCGCCAAGGGACTCTTACACTACGAGCTTGCACTGATGAGCGGACAGGGCATCAACCGTAAGGACCAGAACAACCAGAAAGATTTCATCGCCAAGCTTGAAGTGCGCCCGGTGGCCGGCTTGCGCTTCGTGGCCTCAGGATACCTGGGCACAGGCTGTGCCGTAGGAACGGCAGCGTGGAACCCGGACATCAAGGTGGGCGACAATTACAAGCGCAACCGTTACAGCGTGGGTGTCGAGTATAAGACCCGGGCCTACTCACCTGCCAAATATAAAGAAGCTCGTCCTGCCAGCATCCGTGCCGAGTGGCTTGGTGGTCAGGATGGCGATGTCGGCTCTCGCGGTGGCTATGCCACCATCTGTATTCCTGTAGTCGATGCACTCGATGTCGTAGCCAGTGGTGAGACTTTCGACCGTAATACGAAGGTTGACGGTTGGGATCAGACCAATCTGACCATCGGTCTTCAGTACTGGTTCTATAAGAAGTGCCGCTTGCAGTTGCAGTATACTCGCTGCCTCGTTGGCGAGAACATCTCCACCAACGACTACAATTGGCTTCAGGCCCAGGTGCAGGTGGCGTTTTAAAGGTAAAAAGGTAAAAAAGTAAAAAAGTAAAAAGGTAAAGAAATGATTATCAAGATAACATTAACGATCATCTTTCTGGCCGTGATGATTGGCGTGGGAATCTACACCCGCAAGCAGACCAGCAGTGTCGATGGATTCGTATTGGGCGGGCGTTCCGTAGGTCCCTGGCTCACAGCCTTCGCCTTTGGTACCTCTTATTTCTCAGCAGTGGTCTTCGTGGGCTATGCCGGACAGTTCGGTTGGAAATATGGTCTTTCCTCTACCTGGATTGGTGTGGGTAATGCAGTCATCGGTTCGCTGCTCGCCTGGCTCATCCTGGGACGTCGCACCAAGCTGATGACCCAGCATATTGAGTCGCGCACGATGCCCGACTTCTTTGGTACCCGTTTTGCCGATCAGGGACTGCGCATCGTGGCCTCGGTCATTGCCTTTGTGTTCCTCATTCCTTACACGGCTGGTGTCTACAAGGGCATCTCTACGCTCTTCGAGATGGGTTTCGGCATCCCTTATGAGTACTGTGTGATCATTATGGCTGCCCTCACGGCTGTCTATGTCATCCTCGGTGGTTACAAGGCTACTGCCATGAACGATTTCATTCAGGGTATCATCATGCTCTTTGGCATTGTGGCTGTCATCCTCGCTGTACTCAATATTCAGGGCGGTCTCTTCAATGCTGTCGAGCGTCTGGCTGCCATGCCTTCCGATACTGATCCTGCAGTCAATGGCGGGTTTGCCTCATGGTTCGGACCTGATCCGTGGAATCTGTTGGGTGTCGTCGTCCTGACTTCGCTCGGCACCTGGGGCCTCCCTCAGATGGTTGGTAAGTTCTATTCTATCACCGACGAGAGTGCCATCCATCGTGGAACTGTCATCTCCACCGTCTTCGCCTTCGTCGTGGCTGGTGGCTGTTACTTCCTCGGAGGTTTTGGACGCCTCTTTGGCATGCCTCCCGTGCTGCCCAACGGCAAGCTCGCCTTCGACTCTATTGTCCCTTCGATGCTTGTCACGTTGCCCGATGTGCTCATTGCCTTGGTAGTGCTGCTGGTACTCTCAGCCTCCATGTCGACCTTGGCCTCACTCGTGCTCACCTCTTCCTCGACCATGACCCTCGACCTCATCTATCGCGACAAGAAGTCACTCCCTGGTGAGGTGGAAGATGGGGCGATCGACGATATCGTGGCTGAGAAGATCGAGCGTCGTAAGGTTGTGGTGATGCGCGTGCTCATCATGTTCTTCATTGCCATTTCCCTGCTTATCGCACTGAATCCTCCTACATTTATCGCTCAGCTCATGGGAATCTCTTGGGGAGCCCTTGCCGGGGCTTTCCTCGCACCCTTTATGCTTGGTCTATACTGGCGTGGCATCACCACCGCCTCTGTCTGGGCTTGCTTTGCCTGGGGTGTAGGTATCACGGTTGTCAACATGCTCCTGGGCAATCCCATCAATCCGATCAACTGTGGTGCTATCGCGATGGTGGGTGGATTCCCTATTTGCTGGCTTGTCAGCCTCTTCACGAAGAAACTCCCTCAGCAGACTGTCGACAGCATTTTCAAGTGCTACGAATAGGGGTGTAAGGACTTTCAAATCACTTTTTCCGCGAAACTTTAGTTGGTTTCGCGGATTTTTTGTATCTTTGCACCCAGTCAAGGACAAATAAAACGTAGAATATGAAAAAATCATTTTTGACCATGATCCTGCTGTCAGTTGCATTGTCGCTGGTGGCTTCCTGTGGGCTACGCCCGAAAACCGTTGAGGCGCCTGCTACTGAGGCAGAACAAGTAGAGGCAGCTACTGCCGATGCTGACCTGGCGCCCGATTTCGAACTGCCCGACCTTCAGGGCAATCCTCTGAAGCTCTCATCGCTCCGTGGCAAGTATGTGATTCTCGATTTCTGGGGCTCATGGTGCATCTGGTGCATCCGTGGTATCCCAGCCATGAAAGAGGTCTATGCCAAGTATAAGGATAAGATGGAGATTCTCGGCATCGACTGCCGCGACACAGAAACGAAATGGAAGGCTGCCGTTGAGGAGCATCAGCTGCCTTGGCTGCATGTGCGCTGTGCCGACGAGCAATTGCCTGATTTAGGAGCCAAGTATAACATCGAGGGCTTTCCCACCAAGGTGGTCGTTGATCCCGAAGGAAAGCTCGTGAAAGTCGTAGTCGGTGAAGATCCCGCCTTCTATACTTTCCTCGATGAACTTTTCGCACAGAAATAGATTCTTTCATCAACAATCCCTCGCCAAAAGCGAGGGATTATTGTTATTTGAAGATATCGAAATTGGGGTCGTAGGCAGGTGACTGGATGGACAGCAGGTTGAGAATGGAGTGGAAGATGAAATGCTGTTCGAGCACCTTTGGCAGTTCATCTGCTGTCTTATAGTCTCTGAAATCTTTCGAGGTCCATACGAGGAACGGTATCTCATACTGCTCCTTGGGTGCCAGCCTCATGGGCAGACCGTGCATGAACATCTTGTTCTCTCCCAGCGACTCGCCGTGATCGGAGATGAAGATCATCGCACACTTCCTGTCGCTCATGCCGCGCAATGTCTTGATGAGACTGTCCAACAGGTAGTCGGTGTAGAGGATGGTATTGTCGTAGGCATTGACCAGTGTGCCGACATTCTTTTCGCCTTCTTCTACGTTTCTGGCCACCGGCTTAAACACCTCGAATTCTTTGGGATATTTATCGGCATAGTTCGGACCGTGACTGGTACTGGTGTGCAGCACGATGAGCAGCTTGTTTTTCTGACTGGATGCAATGCGCTCACGCAGCCCTTGTAGGAGGATGTTGTCATAGGTGTTAGGCACACCGTATTGCTTGCCAAGTTCTGGGTCGGTGATATACTCTCCCTCACCGATATGGATGGGTGGCTCTCCCCAGTTGGAGGTGCGCCATGTGACATCTGCTCCCATGCGGTAGGCGTAGTTGGGCAACAGTTCATAGAGATCGTCGCTATTCTTGGGCTCCAGGATGGCTTTCGTACCTGCAGTGGTGTAAGTGGCGCATGAGTTGGCCTGATACACCTTCAGGTCTTCTACCTTCGACAGCAGGGGATTGTTCTTGCGCTCATAGCCGTAGAGTTGGAAGTTGGCCTTTCGTGCCGACTCGCCAATGACGAGTACCACTACGGCCTTCTCATCATCCATGATTTTTCCATCGGGCAACTTAATCTCCTCGGCTTGCTCTTCCTGACTGAAGCTGATGACGCGACCTGTGTTCACCAGATAGGACCAAGGCTGCAGGAGTCCCCCCAGTTCGGTATCGTGCTGACTGATCCATAGCGTCTGGCTGATATTCATGGCAGCAATGATGAGAATGATGGCCAATGAACTGCCGCAGTAGATGCCCAACTTCTTGGCTTTGCCGATGACCACTGGCTGTAGCAGACAGAACAGGGCGGGGAGTACACCGCAGACAAAGATAAATGTCCACAGCGACCAACTGAAGAAGCCTGAGGCTTCGGAATATCGGGTATTGAAGACGTTCTCAATGGTTGTCGCATCAATCATCACACTGTAGGTGATGATGAAATAGACGGCCGTTGCATTGATGATGGCGAGGATGGCCAGCAGGATACGCCCGACAATACGCATGAGAAACATCGTGAGATAGGCCATCATGAAGTGGAGTACCAACATGATGACAACCAGCGAGCCCAACAGGAACAGTCGGCCTCCTGCTGTCGCATTGCTGGTCTCGGCTACATAATTAAAGAATGGTATATTGTATAACAACAGTGTTGCTATACTGAGGATGCACGAAAAGGTAAAAAGCGAAATGGGCTTGCGTGAAAATTTCTTCATTCTATCTCATTCTTTTTGAGTTTCAGGATCTTCTCTCCTGCAAAGTAGAACATCAGGCACGGGGTTGCAAAACCGATGATGCTGCCCACGCATATATCCGACAGGAAGTGCTGTGAGAGGTAGACGCGTGAGAAGGCTCCCAGCGCAGCAAGTGCCAGCAGCACCAGGAACAGCAGCCCAATCAGATACTTTTTCTGGCGGTCTTGTTCTGCGATATGTCTATAGCGGTATGCCAATAATAACGCGATGCATGTAGAGAAGACGAAGAATGTAGAGGCGTGACCAGACGGGAAGGAATTGCCAGAATACAGATTGATGCCCTCCACCGCTGGCAAGGGTAAATGGTAACCCTCGAACGCAGCTTCTGGACGCGGACTGCTGAACAAGTGTTTCAGGAGTTGTAAGAATGCTCCTCCGGACAACTCGCAGAGACCAAAGAAGATGGTCAGTCTGTATTCTTTCCAGAATACGGGCAGTAGCGCCAACACGTAGATGGGCCATTCCGCCAGGATGGAGTAATAGGTAAAGAAGGTGTCCAGAATGGGGGAGTGATGGGCATTCAGCATCAGATGGAGCTCCAGCTTGGGATAGGCATACATCAATCCCAGCACAACGATCAGTAGCACCAGATACCCTATGCCATAAAAAGCAAACGTTTTTTTCATGGCGCAAAGGTAAGCATTTTCTCTGTAATCCCCAAAGATTTCATTTGATTTCTTCTAATTAAAAATTTAGCTCTGTCCAGTGTTCGCTGAAGTCGGTCATGCTCGCGAAGATGAGGTTGGCTCCTGCGGCGAGCAGTTCGTTGTTGGGCAGTGGCCCTGTGTTGACGGCGATGGTGAAGATGTGGGCGGCATGGCCTGAGCGCACCCCCAGAGGGGCATTCTCTACAACAACAGCCTGCCAGGGGGCGAGGTCGCCTGCCTTGTGGAGTCCCATGAGATAGGGATCAGGCTGGGGCTTGCCTCGGGTGACATCGTATGCGGTGGTGATATGGGTCTCGTCGACATAGTTGCCGAAATCCTTCAGGATACGGTTGATGAGTGGGCGCTGGCCACTGCCTGTGACCACACCGCACTGAAGACCGCTTGCATGGATCTGGCGCATGAGATCGAGAATACCAGGCATGATAGGCGCTTCGGGCAGACTGTGGAAAGTCTGCGACTTAAGGTCGTACATCTTCTGGGCCTCTACCTCGTCAATGTCACGGTGCTGCTGCCGGCGTACCATCTCACGGATGGTGTCTACTCCGCGCGCTCCCTCGGTAGCATAGGCATCATCAGCTGTCATGTGGATACCGTACTTGGCCATCGACTCCTGCCAGGCAATGGCATGATTGGGCATAGAGTCGTAGAGTACGCCGTCCATGTCAAAGAGCACGACCTTGGGGCTAAGTGCCTCAAAGTCGTGTTCTTCCAGGTATTTCTTAATAGCAAGTGCAAACATTTATGCCTCTTTAGCGAGACGCTCCTTGATGGCCTTTGAGTCGGCCTCGTAGCCAGGCTTGTCGAGCAGGGCAAACATGTTCTTCTTGTAAGCTTCTACACCAGGCTGGTTGAAGGGGTTCACACCGAGCACATTGCCGCTGATGCCACAGCCGATTTCGAAGAAATAGATGAGCTGACCAAGGTAGCGCTCGTTGAGGCGAGGCATGGAGATGCGGATGTTGGGTACGCCACCATCGACATGTGCCAGCTTCGTACCGAGCTCTGCCATCTTGTTGACTTCATCTACGCGCTTGCCAGCGAGGAAGTTCAGACCGTCGAGATTCTCCTCATCAGCGGGGAAGAGCAGTTTCTTCTCAGGCTCCTCAACAGAGATAACGGTCTCGAAGATGGTGCGCTCGCCGTCCTGTATCCACTGTCCCATAGAGTGGAGGTCTGTCGTGAAGTCGACTGATGCAGGGAAGATACCCTTCTTGTCCTTACCTTCAGACTCGCCGTAGAGCTGCTTCCACCACTCGCTCATGAAGTGGAGCTTGGGCTGGAAGTTGACCATGATCTCAATCTTCTTGCCACTCTGGTAGAGAGCGTTACGTACGGCAGCATACTGGGCAGCGGGGTTCTCAGCGAAGGGAACGTCCTTACCACAGGCCTTCTCCATCTCCTGTGCACCGGCAACGAGTGCCTTGATGTCGAATCCAGCACAGGCGATAGGCAGCAGACCGACTGGGGTGAGCACTGAGAAACGGCCACCTACGTTGTCGGGGATGATAAAGCTCTTGTAACCCTCCTTATCGGCACAGGTGCGGGCAGCACCGCGCTTGGCATCGGTAACAGCCACAATGACCTTCTTGGCCTCTTCCTTACCCCGCTGAGCCTCGCACTGCTTCTTCAACAGACGGAAGGTGAGGGCGGTCTCAGTGGTGGTACCACTCTTGGAGATGTTGATCACACCGAATTTCTTTCCCTTCAGGTACTCTGTGAGTTCGAAGAGGTAGTCCTCACCGATATTGTTGCCAGCGAAGAGGATGGTGGGATTCTTCTTGTCAGCTACCAACCATGCAAACGAGTTGCCAAGAGCCTCAATCACGGCACGTGCACCCAGATAGGAACCACCGATACCAGCTACGACCACAGCCTCACAGTTCTCACGGAGCACATTGGCACAAGCCTGGAGCTCGTCGAGGAAGGCAGGGGTGATACTGGAGGGCAGATGAAGCCATCCGAGGAAATCGTTACCTGGGCATGTGCCCTCTTCGAGTGCCTTCTGGGCCTCCTTTACTTTGGGTTCAAAACTCTCAACAGTGCCAGCCTCAAGGAAGCAAGCAGCTTTCGTAATGTCTAATTTGATGTTGCTCATAGATCTTGTTTTTTTATTTGTTATGAATATTTTAAGTTCTTTTTTTTGTCCTTTTGTCCTTATTATCTAAAAAATATGTCCTTTTGTTCTTCTGTCTAAATTTTATCTAAACGAATCAGTCAGCAGCTTGATCTCAATCTGCGGGGCGATGCGCTCGTAGAGGATATTGTAGACAGCATCGAGAATAGGCATGTTCACATGACAGTGGCGATTAATCTCCTTCATACACTTCGTACCGAAGTAGCCCTCGGCAATCATCTCCATCTCGATCTGTGCCGACTTGACACTGTAGCCCTTCCCAATCATCGAACCAAACGTGCGGTTGCGCGAGAAGTTAGAGTAGCCTGTCACCAACAGGTCCCCCAGATAGACACTGTCATAGATACTGCGGTCATCCAGAGGATAGACTGCCGTGAGGAAACGGTTCATCTCCTGTACGGCATTGGCCATGAGCACAGCCTGGAAGTTATCACCGTACTTCAGTCCGCTACAGATACCTGCTGCGATGGCATAGACATTCTTCAGGACGGAGGAATACTCGATACCCACCACGTCACTGGAGGTCTTGGTCTTGATAAACTCGCTGGAGAGCACGTCGCAGAAGGCCTGTGCCTTGTCGTGGTCTGAACAGCCCACCGTGAGGTAGGAGAGTCGTTCGAGTGCCACCTCCTCTGCATGCGAGGGACCACCGATGCAGGCCAGATTCTCGTAGGGCACATCGTATACCTGATGGAAGTATTCCGAGCAGACGAGGTTCTCGTCGGGAACGATACCCTTGATAGCCGTCAGGATGAACTTATCACGGATGCGCGTCTTGAGTTTCTTCAGATGACTCTTCAGGTAGGGTGAGGGTGTGACAAAGACGAGCGTGTCGTACTGCTGACAGATGCGATTGATGTCACTGTCGAAGTAGATCTCGTCTATATCGAAGTGTACACTGGTCAGATAGGCAGGGTTGTGCCCCATGCGGCGGAAATCGTCGATACGGTCGTCACGGCGCATATACCAGCCAATGTGGTGGGTATGACTCACCACAATCTTGGCTATCGCCGTTGCCCACGACCCACCACCAATAATCGCTATCTTACCACAGTCGTACATCTTTTCTTCTTTTGACAGAAGAACAAAAGAACATAATTTTTTTGCGCAGCCTTATGTCCTTATGTTCTTCTGTCTAAAAAACTATTTGTTACTTTTGTCTATCCAGGCAGCGACTTCATCGACTGAGGGCTTCTGCATGTCGAGCTTGTACTTCTTCACAATGTCGCCAATCTTCTGCTGCAGACCCTGAGCTTTCTCGCCGCTGATGTTCTGTACCAGATTGAAACCTGCCTTGCGAAGCACAGGAACCCACTCCTCAGCTACGCCAATCTCAGCCCACTCAGCTACTGTCGACTGAGGAATCTTCTTCTCAGGCTTCATCTGTGGGAAGAACAGCACTTCCTGGATGAAGGTCTTGCCTGTCATAAGCATCACCAAGCGGTCGATACCGATACCGATACCGCTGGTGGGAGGCATACCGTACTGCAGGGCACGGAGGAAATCCTGATCAATGATCATCGCCTCGTCATCACCCTTGTCAGCCAACTTCATCTGCTCTACGAAACGCTCTTCCTGATCAATGGGGTCATTGAGCTCAGAGTAGGCGTTGGCCAACTCCTTACCATTCACCATCAGTTCGAAGCGCTCGGTCAGTCCGGGCTTGCTGCGGTGCATCTTGGTAAGTGGACTCATCTCGACAGGATAGTCGGTGATGAAAGTTGGCTGGATGAAGGTGCCCTCGCAGAATTCACCGAAGAGCTCGTCTATCAGCTTACCCTTACCCATGGTCTCGTCGACATCCATACCCTTTGACTTGCAGAAGGCACGAATCTCCTCCTCGCTCTTGCCGTTGCAGTCGAAACCGGTCTTCTCCTGTATAGCCTCGAGGATGGGCAGACGGCGGTAAGGTGCCTTGAACGACACAATGTTACCGTCGATCTCGCGCTCGGGCTTACCGTTCACAGCAATACAGATGGTCTCCAGGAGCTTCTCGGTGAACGACATCATCCAGTTGTAGTCCTTATACTGCACATAAAGCTCCATACAGGTGAACTCTGGGTTGTGGTTGCGGTCCATACCCTCGTTGCGGAAGTTCTTGCCAATCTCATAGACACCCTCGAAACCGCCCACGATGAGGCGCTTCAGATACAACTCGGTGGCGATACGCATGTACATGTCCTGGTCGAGCGCATTGAAATGGGTGATAAATGGACGGGCTGAAGCTCCTCCGGCAATCATCTGCAGGGTAGGGGTTTCCACCTCGGTATAGCCAGCCTCGTCGAGCACCTTTCTTAAGGTGCGGATGACTGTAGCACGCTGCAGGAAGGTGTCCTTCACACCCTCATTCACCACCAGGTCGACATAGCGCTGGCGGTAGCGCAACTCTGGGTCATCAAACTTATCATAGGCCACTCCGTCCTTGTATTTAACAATGGGCAGGGGCTTCAGACTCTTCGAGAGCAACTTCAACTCGGAAGCATGCACAGAGATCTCACCTGTCTGCGTACGGAACACCTGTCCCTTCACACCGATGAAATCACCGATATCGAGCAGTCGCTTAAATACATTATTATATAGGTCCTTGTTCTCACCCGGACAGATGTCATCGCGGGTGATATACACTTGAATACGGCCTTTGGAGTCCTGAAGCTCTGCAAAAGAGGCTTTGCCCATCACGCGACGGCTCATCATGCGACCTGCAATGACAACTTCGTGCTTCTCATCTTCCTCCACACTCCACACGCCACTCTCTACGTTCTTAATAATCTCTGTACTGAAAGCGTTTGTGGGGAACTCGGCTGCGGGGTAGGGGTCGATACCCATATTCCGCAATTCCTGCAGACTCTGACGCCTGCCGATTTCTTGTTCGCTTAACTCTAAAATGTTCATCTTAATATTCGAATATGATGCATAAGTGGGTGCAAAGTTACGAAATTATCCCGAAAAATGCAAGGATAGGGTAAATATTTGCAAAAAAAAGACGAAAGATTTGTTGGAAATAGAAAAAATGTTTATATTTGCCACAACTTTACCAACAACTGGATATAGATATAACATGGAAGAAGTACAGATTAAGTCTCGAGTGGTCGGTGTCGACATCAGTAATGAGAGCACCACCTACGCCATTGTTGATGTGCGTGGCAACATTATTGCCGAGAGCTCGTTCTCGACAGAGGAGTATCCTGACATCAACGCTTTTGTGACCCATTTGAGTGAAAAAATCGTAGAACTTGTGGAGGATAACGGTGGTTATGAGTCCATCCGCTCCATCGGTGTGAGTGCGCCCAGTGCCAGCTCGGTTTCTGGTTGCATCGAGAATGCAGCCAACCTCCCCTGGAAGGGTGTTATTCCGCTGGCAGTGATGCTGCGCGAGCAGATCGGACTGGCTGTGGGATTATCCAACGATGCCCATATCTCTGCCCTGGGCGAGCAGGCCTTCGGTATGGCTCACGGCATGAAGAACTTCATCATTATCAGTCTGGGTGTAGGTATCGGCAGCTGCTTTTTTGCCGGGGGTGTGGAACATCGGGGACACTTGGGCTATGCCGGTGAGTTCGGACATACCAGTCTGGTGTTAAATGGTCGTCAGTGTGGCTGTGGTCATCATGGGTGTCTTGAGGCTTATGTCGGTGCGAAGGGCATCGTCTTGACAGCGCGTGAGCTCATGCAGGAATCTGGCCGTCCGACGTTGATGCGCGACTTGGCGAAACTTTCTCCACGCACCATCGTGGAGTGTTGCGAAAAGGGGGATGAACTGGCTATAGAGGTGTTCCGTCGTACAGGCGAATATTTAGGTTTAGGTATGGCCAACTATGCCTCTATTGTTGATCCTGAGGCTATTATTCTCACAGGTGGTATCTCGAAAGCTGGCAAATGGTTAGTTGATCCGGCATGCGAAGCATTTGAAAGTCATGTGTTCGGCAATCTCCGTGGTAAGGTGAAGATTCTGATATCGAAGCTCGACAATCGTGAGCGCGATGTCCTGGGCGCCAGCGCCCTCGCCTGGTCCGTCCCCGAATACTCCCTCTTCAAATAGTTTTTAGATAATAAGAACAAAAGAGACATAAGCTTTTTTAGACATAAGAACAAAAGAAACATAAAAGCTGCGCATAGTTTGAAAAAAGATGTTCTTTTGTCTAATATAATAAGGAGCTCATAAATTATGTTCTTATGTTCTTCTGTCAAAAAAATTAAGGAGCGCATTAGTTATATTCTTTTGTTCTTCTGTCAAAAAGTAAATAAAGTGGACGTAGAAGTAATCAATAATATTATCAAGGAAAAACCAAATTTAAGTACTGCCCTCGGGATGGAGTTCCTCTCCACACCCGAGGACGATACTTGTATGGCACGTATGAAAGTAGATGAACGTAACCGCCAGCCCTTTGGCTATCTGAGTGGTGGAGCTACGTTGGCACTGGCTGAGAATGTGGCAGGCGTGGGCTCCAGCGCACTCTGTCCGGGGCGAGCCTGCGTGGGTATCGAGGTCAGCGGCAGTCATGTGAAGGCAGTGTCTGAAGGCGACACCGTCACTGCCTATGCCCGTCTGTTGCACAAGGGGTCTGCCCTTCATGTGTGGAATGTGGACATCAAGGACACCTCCGGCGATCTCATCTCTAACGTGCGTGTCACCAACTATATCATCAATCTGCAACGGAAGTGATGGGGGGATTTGCTGTCTACCGTTTACCTTATGCAAAACAGGCCACCCTTGTCCGACAGACTGAGGGAGAACCTTTGGAACTGTCCAGCTGTCAGGCTCTGAACGGTCATCAGGGCTTTGTCATCGCCCCCTTCGAGATTACCCCCGATCAGCCCATTCTCATCATCCGACCAGATGAAACAGAGTGTATCGAGTTGTCGAGGAGCGAGGATTCTTTTTCGAGGAACGAGGAAGGAGGAACGAGGAAGGAGAATAGTTTGGAGGCAGGGGGTAATCTCGTTCCTCGCTCCTCGTTCCTCGTTCCTCCTTCCTCCTTCCTCGTTCCTCGTTCCTCCTTCCTCCTTCCTCGGTATTACTCCATCGACTTCGCCAATTACCATGCCCAACTGGAGAACGATGCCTTCCAGAAGATTGTCCTCGCACGTTGTGCGGATGAGAAAATGCCAGAGGGGCTGGAGCCAATGGAACTGTTCTATCGCGCGTGCGCACTCTATCCACGACTCTTTATCGCTCTCGTGGATACACCTAAGAGTGGGTGTTGGCTCACGGCCACACCCGAGATACTCTTGGATGGACAAGGCTCTGACTGGCGAACCATCGCCTTGGCTGGTACGATGAAACTGGAGGGTGATCAACTCAATGGCGAGGGCGAATCCTTGACATGGAGTACGAAGAACATTCAGGAACAGCGCATCGTGGCCACCTATATCACGGAGTGTCTGGAACAGTTTACGAGCGAAT
Source organism: uncultured Prevotella sp. (assembly GCA_946183415.1). Classification (GTDB taxonomy): domain Bacteria; phylum Bacteroidota; class Bacteroidia; order Bacteroidales; family Bacteroidaceae; genus Prevotella. Next base: position 89,736 of record CAMHAM010000004.1, on the reverse strand, counting down.
TCCGTGAAGAGGGGCCCCGTACGGTGAGAGCTGCCAACCTCGTTCACCTCAGGAGCGACTTCACCTTCCGACTGTCTGATCATGCCCATATCGGCAATCTTCTCCAGGCCCTGCATCCCACGCCGGCTGTCTGTGGCCTCCCAAAACGTGAAGCCTTCCAGTTTATTGTCAAGAACGAACATACCCCGCGCCGTTATTACAGCGGCTTCATGGGGCCGTTAGGTACAGACGAGACGCATCTCTATGTGTCACTCCGTTGTATGAACATCGAGCGCGACACCTGTCATCTCTATGCTGGTGGCGGCCTGCTCAAAGACAGCATCCTCGAACAGGAATGGCAAGAGACTGAAGCCAAACTCGAAACCATCCGAAAACTTTTAGACATAAGAACATAAGAGTTTTTAGACATAAGAACATAAGAAACATAAGGCTGCGCAATCTATGGGAGATTAAAAATCTGTTCTTTTGTTCTTCTGTCAAAAAGGAAAAGGAGCACATGAAATTTGTTCTTTTGTTCTTCTGTCTAAAAAATGGAGCCACAAAAAAGTTCTTCTGTCAAAAAATAAAATAGAATATGTATAGTAACAAAGAAAACGTAAATATCTTAACAGCACTGTTGGTGCGACATGGAGTGCAGTGTGCAGTGGTGTGTCCGGGCAGTAGGAACTCCGCGATAGTACACAACCTCCACGAGTGCCCCGACATCCAGTGCTTCCCTGTCACCGACGAGCGCTCGGCAGGCTTCTATGCCCTGGGGATGGCACAGGCCCTGCGGAAACCTGTGGTGGTGTGCGTCACCAGTGGTACCGCTCTTCTGAACCTCGCTCCGGCGGTGGCAGAGGCTTACTATCAGCACATCCCCCTCGTGGCCATCTCAGCTGACCGTCCTCCACAGTGGATCGACCAGCTCGATGGACAGACGCTTCCACAGCCTGATGCTTTAGGACGTTTTGTGCGTAAGGCCGTTTCTTTGCCAGAACCTACCGATGATGATACACGCTGGTACTGTAACCGTTTGGTCAACGAGGCCCTGATTGCTGCCAGACAGGGTGGGGGCGGACCTGTACATATCAACGTGCCTATCACCGAACCACTCTTCGACTATACTGTTGCCGAACTGCCTCAGGAACGCCTAATCGAGGCTGTGGCTGCCGATATGTCTCCGGCCACGTTGAGTCATGTCACACGGATGTTCCTCCAGGCCAAACGCCCCATGCTCATCACTGGTCAACCCATGAACCCTCTGCTCGACGAGGCGGTCAGCCTGGTGGGCGAGGATGAGGCTTATATCCCTGATTTCGTACTGTATATCGGTGGCTCGATTGTCAGCAAACGCCTGAAGCGCTTCCTGCGCAAGGCTAAGGAGACGTGGGTGGTGAATGCCTCAGGCGAGGTGACCGATACCTTTATGAATCTCACCCATGTCTTTCAGGGCGACGGTGAGGCTGTGGCCGATCATATTCGTTTTATGTTGGTGATGGAGCCCCATCCCTTCGTACAACAGTGGGATGCTCTGCTGGCCTCTATCCGTCAACAGGTAGAGGCTTACGAGCCTGCCTATTCTGAGATGGCAGCAGTGAAGTATTTCGAACATCTGGTGGGTGATGCTGAGGTACATTATGCCAACAGCTCGGCCATCCGACTGGCCAACATTTTTGCACAGCATCCTGTGTGGTGCAACCGGGGGGTGAACGGCATCGAAGGGTCGCTCTCCACAGCAGCAGGCTTCTCCTGTGTCACCGACAAACCGGTGTTCTGTGTCATTGGCGACCTGAGTTTCTTTTACGATCAGAATGCACTGTGGAATCAGAATCTGAAGGGTAACTTGCGTATCTTGCTCCTGAACAATGGCAAGGGTGGTATCTTCGAGATGCTCCCCGGACTCGAACAGAGTCCTGCCCGCGACGCTTATGTGGCTGCTGAGCACCACACCTCGGCTGAGGGTATCTGTCAGGAGAACGACATCGTCTATCTCTCTGCCTCCGACATGCCTCAGATGCGTGCCGGCATCGACACCTTATTAAATATAGAGAGCCCCCGCCCCGTCCTCCTGGAAATCTTCACCTCCCCCTCCCCCGACGCCACCGCCCTCCAGTCGTTCTTTATGTTCTTAGATAAAAAGGACATAAGGACATGATTATTTAGATAAAAAGAACATAAGAAACATAAGGCTGCGCACTGATCGAGGGAGATTAAAAATTTATGTTCTTTTGTTCTTTTTATCTAAAAATAAAATTGGGAGCGCATATATTTTTGTTCTTATGTTCTTATTATCAAAAAAATAAATATTATGTCAAGAAATTGGAATACAATTAGAGAATTCAAAGAAATTCTGTTTGAGTCTTATAACGGTATAGCGAAGATCACCATCAATCGCCCGCAGTACCGCAATGCCTTCACCCCAAAGACCACTTGGGAACTCTCACAGGCCTTCTCCATGTGTCGTGAGATGCAGGACATCTCCGTCGTACTACTCACAGGCGCGATGTCTGAGGTACCCGAGGGTAAGACCCTGGCCGATGTGAAACACGCCTTCTGCTCTGGAGGCGATATGCATGTCAAGGGACGTGGCGGCTATGTCGACGAAGAAGGCGTGCCCCGTCTCTCTGTACTCGATGTACAGATGCAGATCCGCCGACTGCCTAAACCAGTCATTGCGATGGTCAACGGCTATGCCATCGGTGGTGGTCATGTGCTCCACCTCGTATGCGATCTCACCATTGCCTCCGAGAACGCCATCTTTGGTCAGACGGGTCCTAAGGTGGGCTCGTTCGATGCAGGCTTTGGCTCTTCCTATCTCGCCCGTATCGTAGGTCAGAAGAAGGCCCGTGAGATCTGGTTCCTCTGTCGTCAGTATTCTGCCAAGGAGGCTGAGGCGATGGGGATGGTGAACAAGGTGGTGCCCATCGAACGTCTTGAAGACGAGTGTGTCGAGTGGGCAGAGATCATGATGGAGCGCTCGCCCCTCGCCCTGCGTATGATCAAGGCCGGTCTGAATGCCGAACTCGACGGTCAGGCTGGTATCCAGGAACTCGCCGGCGACTGCACCATGCTCTACTACTTCCTCGACGAAGCCCAAGAAGGCGGCAAAGCCTTCTTAGAAAAGCGCAAGCCCGACTTCAAAAAATACCCCAAACTCCCTTAATATTTAGATAAAAAGAACATAAGAAACATAAAGGCTGCGCATGGTATGGAAATAGAGGAGCTGATAAGAACTATCGTTGATTGTGCTTATAATGTTAGAATGGTCTTAGGACCAGGATTCTTGGAGTCTGTATACAAAAATGCATTAGGAGTAGAACTGAAAAAACAGAATATTCCTTTTGCTTTTGAGTATCCGATGAATGTGTTCTACAAAGATGAAGTAGTAGGAGAGTTCAGAGCTGATATTTTAGTCGATCATCGAGTAATTGTTGAATTGAAGGCTGTGAACACCTTACAGCCTGCCCATGAGGTTCAGTTAGTAAATTATTTGCATGCTACACAAGTAGATCATGGACTCCTTATTAATTTCGGTGCTCCGAAAATTGAAATCAAACGAAAATATTGTCACTATCTGAAATAATTCTGTTCTTGTTATCTAAAAAAGTATATAATTCTGTTCTTCTGTTCTTATTATCTAAAAAACAAATAAATATGTTCTTCTGTTCTTATTATCTAAAAAACAAATAAATATGTCCTTTTGTTCTTATTATCTAAAAAACAAATAAATATGTCCTTCTGTTCTTATTATCTGGAAAAAAAAGAATTGCATTTCAAGCAGCCGGCGGGGACCTCGCGGGGGGTGTATACGACCAGGACAATCTGGTTAGTTACTCTGTCTGATGGAGAACATCAGGGCGTGGGCGAATGCGCGCCACTGCCCGACCTGAGCTGTGACGCACTGCCCGACGAGACCTATGAAGCCAAACTCCATCACTTCTGTCAGAACCTCTGTCAGACAGGCGAGCTCGATACCGACGCCCTGCGCGACTACCCCTCCATGCTCTTTGGCCTCGAAACAGCCCTCCTTTCACTTCGCTCTTTTCACTCTTCACTTCTATTCGATACCCCATTCAGTAGAGGCGAAGAAGGTATTCCCATCAACGGACTCGTCTGGATGGGTAGTCACGACGAGATGCTCCAGCGCCTCGAAGAGAAACTGGAGAAAGGCTTCCGCTGCGTGAAACTCAAGATAGGCGCCATCGACTTCGAACAAGAGCTCGACCTGATCCGTCGCATCCGCGACCGCTTCTCCTTCCATGAGGTCGAACTGCGCCTCGATGCCAATGGTGCGTTTCCCTATGAGGAAGCCCTCTATAAACTGGAGCTCCTCTCCCAGTATGCCATCCACAGTATCGAACAACCTATCAAACAAGGTCAGTGGGCCTACATGGCGGAACTCTGTAGGGAGTCGCCTCTGCCCATCGCTCTCGATGAGGAACTCATTGGCGTGAATGATCCTGAGATGAAGGCGCACATGCTCCATATCATCAAACCCCGATACATCATCCTCAAGCCTTCGTTGCATGGTGGTATGATCGGTTGTCGTGAGTGGATTGCTGCTGCTCGCGAACAGGGTATCGGCTCGTGGATCACCTCTGCCCTTGAAAGCAACATCGGTCTGAATGCCATCGCCCAGTTTGCCTCCGCTGTCTACGGTCCCCACATCTCCCTTCCCCAAGGCTTAGGCACCGGCCAACTCTTCACCGACAACATCCCCCTCCCCCTCACCATCCGCGGTGACAGCCTTTTTCTTAGATAAAAAGAACATAAGAAACATAAGGCTGCGCACTGATCGAGGGAGATAAAAAATTTATGTTCTTTTGTTCTTATTATCTAAAATAAAAAATTCTGTCCTTCTGTTCTTGGACGAGCCAAGCGGCAAAGCCGAGCGCTTCTGTCAAAAAATATTTGTTCTTTTGTTCTTCTGTCTAAAAAAAATATATGTTCTTATGTCTTTAGAAGAATTTTTATCTGAATGGAATAACGATAGTCCTTTTATCGAGGTGAAGACCAGTGGGAGTACTGGTGAACCAAAAAGGATGCTGGTCGAGAAGCGTCGTATGCTCGCTTCCGCCCGTATCACCTGCGACTTCCTTGGCCTGCGCCCCGGCGACACAGCCCTACTCTGTATGTCACTCGACTATATCGCCGGCAAGATGATGGTCGTGCGCGCCATCGAGCGTCACCTCCACCTCCTCACCGTCCCCCCCACCGGCCACCCCCTTTCGACTCCTTCCTCCTTTCTCCTTCCTCCTTCCTCGGATATCCTTCCTCCTTCCTCGTCCAACGACTCTCCTTCCTCCTTCCTCCTTCCTCCTTCCTCGGATATCCCTCCTCGCTTCACCGCCATGGTCCCTCTCCAGGTCTACAACACCCTCCAGGTACCCGAGGAGCGCGAGCGCCTGATGCAAGTAGAGCACCTCATCATTGGTGGAGGCGCCATCGACGAGGCGATGGAGACCGAACTCCGACAGTTCCCGAATGCTGTCTGGAGCACCTATGGCATGACGGAGACCCTCTCACATATCGCCCTCCGTCGCATCAGTGGCCCAGAGGCCTCTGAGTGGTACACGCCCTTCCCCTCTGTCCATCTGTCCCTCTCCGACGAAGGTTGTCTGATCATCGATGCCCCTGAGGTCTGTGCCGAACCCCTCATCACCAACGATATCGCAGAATTTGCTCCCCACGGGGAGGGTAGGGGTGTGGTCTTCCGCATCCTCGGGCGAAAGGATAATGTGATCTGTTCCGGTGGACTGAAGATACAGGCGGAGGAACTCGAACGCCAGTTGCGCTCTCACATGCGCGTACCTTTTATAATTAGTAAGCGTCCTGATGAGAAGTTTGGTGAGGTCGTGGTGCTCGTCACCGAGGGTTCTCCCGCAGAAGCCCGTACCGTCTGCGAGCGCATCCTCCCCAAGTACCACCAGCCCAAGGCGTACCTCCACATCGACCACATCCCCCTCACCGAAACCTCCAAACCCGCCCGCCAGAAAGTCCTTTCTTTTTTAGATAATAAGAACATAAGAACATAAAGGCTGCGCATGGTTTTTTGGATAATAAGAACATAAGAGACATAAGGGCTTGCGCACGTGTTTTTTGGATAATAAGAACATAAGAACATAAAGGCTGCGCATGGCTTTTTAGATAATAAGAACATAAGAGACATAAGGGCTTGCGCACGTGTTTTTTGGATAATAAGAACATAAGAAACATAAAGCTGCGCACGTGTTCTTTTGGATAATAAGAACATAAGAAACATAAGGGCTTGCGCACTCTATGGGAGATTATAATTCTGTTCTTTTGTTCTTATTATCTAAAAAAATTCTGTTCTTCTGTCTGCAAAATGAGATAGGGCTACCCTCGCGGGCAACCCTATCTGCGATTAGTTAGTAATATGATTAGGCCTACTAAGTATATTGGTAGGGTGTTCGAGGGGGGGACTATGACTCTCTGTAGAAGTCGAGCGCCTCGTATATCTCATCCTTCGTCGCCGTCTGGTTGATACGGATATCACCGATACCACCCAACAGCGTGAAGTTGATTATCCCTGCCACGTTTTTCTTGTCGTGCGTCATCAGTTCCATCAGCTGCGGGTAGTCATCACAGGTGATAGCCATCTTCCCGTAGTGCTCATGGATAAAGTTGACTGTCTGGTGCATCTTGTCTGTGGGGAACCCCGTCTTGATGCAACTCAGGTAAAGCTCGCACACCAGTCCGTAGGCCACAGCGTAGCCATGCAGGATGGGCTGATGCTTCAGGGCAAAACTCTCAAAGGCATGCCCTGCCGTATGTCCGAGGTTCAGCGCCTTCCGGATACCCTGTTCTGTAGGATCCTCCGTCACAATGCGCTGCTTCACGGCGACACTCTTTTCAAGAATCTTGGATAGATTTCCTAGAGTTTCTATGGATTCTATGTTGCCTAGACTAAAATTCACCAGCTCTGCCCAATGGGCCTCACTGTCAATCAGTCCGTGCTTCAGCATCTCCGCGTAGCCCGACAAGATATTCTCTGCATCGAGAGTCTTCAGGAACTGGGTGTCGAGGATCACGGTCGCTGCATTGTTAAACACGCCAATCTCGTTCTTCAGTCCTCTGAAGTTGATACCCGTCTTCCCGCCCACACTGGCATCGACCATCGAGAGTAGGGTAGTGGGTATGTTGATGTAGTTGATGCCTCTTTTAAAAGTCGAGGCAGCAAAACCTCCTAAGTCGGTCACCATCCCTCCTCCTAAGTTGATGAGTAAGGAGTGGCGGGTGGCACCACCTTCGCCAAGCGCCTCCCACACGTGTGCGAGGGAGTCGAGTGTCTTGTGGGTGTCAGTGGCACCGATGGTGATCACCTGCGCACCTTTCAGACAATCGTACCGCTCAATCACAGGCAGACAGAGTGCCTTCGTCGTTTCATCAGTGAGGATGAACAACCTATCCTTCTCACACTCAGCGACCGCTGCTGTAAGCACCTCTTCGAGGTTTTGCGACATCACAACTTTCTGTGGGTTCATATGGATGGTCTTGGCTCGTTGGTTTAATTTTTCGGTTGCAAAGGTAATAATATTTTTTCAAAAAAAGAGAAAAAAAAGGAAAAAATGTGCCTTTCTTTTAAACTTTCTCGTGTAAGGCGTGTCTAATCAGGTAAAACTAGCATTTTTAGAATGAGAAAAGCGATACTCTTAATAGCCGTTCTTGCAGTGACGATGACGGCTTTTGCACAACGGACTGTTTCAGGAAAGGTTGTAGAACAGGATACTCAGGAAGCCGTGATACAGGCGACAGCGGCACTGCTCTCTGGTGAGAAGGTAGTGGCCAATGCAGTGACCAACACCAATGGCGGCTTCACCATCCACGCCCCTCGTGAGGGCAGTTATACCCTGAAGATTACGTATGTGGGATTCAAGCCCTATTCGAAGAAGATCACCCTCAAGGATGGTAAGGACTATCGGGCAGGCACCATCACCCTTGAACCCGATGCCATCATGCTGAAGGGTGCCACTGTCACGGCTCATGCCTCGAAGGTGACGCTCAAGGCTGATACCTTTGTGTATAACGCGAGCGCGTATCGCACGCCTGAGGGATCGGTGGTCGAGGAACTTGTCAAGCGTCTCCCTGGTGCTGAGGTCAGCGACGATGGAACCATCAAGATCAATGGCAAGGAGGTCAAGAAGATTCTCGTCGATGGTAAGGAGTTTATGACCGGCGATACGAAGACGGCCCTGCAGAACCTGCCCACGAACATCATCGAGCGCATCCGTTCCTACGACCAACAGAGCGACCTCGCCCGTGTCTCTGGTATTCAGGACGGTGAGGAGGAGACGGTGCTCGACTTCGGCATCAAGAAAGGTATGAACCACGGTTTTATGGCCAATGTCGATTTGGCTATTGGTACCCAGCATCGCTATGCTGGTCGTGGCATGGGTGCTGTGATGAAGGACAATATGAAGGTGATGCTCTTTACGCGAGCTAACAATGTCAACGACATGGGCTTCCCGGGTGGAGGTGGTGGTGGCCGCTGGGGCGGTCAGCGCCAGGGCCTCAATGCTAGCAAAATGGTCGGTGTCAATATCAACTACGAGAAGAAAGACCGTCTGAAGCTTGATGGTAGTGTGCGCTGGAACCACGGGGATGGCGACCAACTCTCACGCGTGTCGAGTCAGTCGATCTTCGGTTCCTCAGTCACCACCTTTGGCAACAGCATCACGCAGAACTATACGCGCTCCAACAACTGGAATGCCCAGATGCGCGTGGAGTGGATGCCCGATACGATGACCAATATCCTCTTCCGACCCACCTTGCGTTTCAATAAGAACGACGGACTGACAAATGGCGACGAGGCGACCTTCGACGAAGATCCCTACCAGTATGTGTCGAAACCCCTCGATGAACTGGATCAGCTCGTGTCTCGTGGCATCGTCAAGAACTCCCGTTCACAGGATAACGTGTCTTACTCCGACTCGAAGAATCTGGGTGGTATGCTGCAGTTCAACCGCAAACTCAGTACCACTGGTCGCAACCTGACCCTCCAAATCAATGGCAACTGGAGCGACGGTGCCAGTCAGAGCATTGCCGACAGCTATCTTAATTATTACCAGCTACTTACCGACTCTTCGCAGATTATTAAGCGTTATAGTGAGACGCCTACCACCAACTGGGGCTACCGCCTCCGTGCGACCTACAGCGAACCCATCTTCCGTCAGGTTTACCTCCAGTTCAGCTACCAGTATGAGTATAAGCACAACAAGAGCGACCGCTCCACCTACGATTTCAGCGACGCCCTCGTTCCTCCTTCCTCGTTCCTCGTTCCTCCTTCCTCGTCGACATCTCTCGTTCCTCCTTCCTCGTTCCTCGTTCCTCCTTCCTCGACCTGGACCCCCGAATACCGCTCTTGGGATGCCTACCTGCAGCCCTACCGCCCCATTGACCCCTATCTCGATCAGGACCTGAGCCGATACTCCGAATACAAAAACTATATCCATACAGCTGAGATCATGCTGCGCATCGTGCGGAAGTCGTTCAACCTCAATGCCGGCGTGCGCTTCGTTCCGCAGAAGTCACACTTCACACAAAACTATCAGGGTATTCATACCGACACCACACGTACCGTGTCGAACCTCGCCCCGACCATCGACTTCCGCTGGAAGCGCAGTGAGGTCAGTCAGATGCGCGTGCAGTACAATGCCAGGACCAACCAACCCTCGATGAGCGACCTGCTCGACATCACCGACAACAGCGACCCGATGAACATCCGAAAGGGTAACCCGGGTCTGAAGCCCTCGTTCACACAGAACCTCCGCTTCTTCTACAACAACTACACACAGCGCTATCAGCGATCCATTGCGACATGGCTGGGCTTCAATACCACGAGCAACGCCATCAGCAACAAGGTGTCGCTTGACCCAGTGACAGGTGTGCGCACCACGCGACCAGAGAACATTAACGGCAACTGGGGTGGCTGGGCAGGACTCGTCTTTAACACGGCTGTCGACACGGCTGGCTACTTCAACATCAACACGATGACCAACCTGAGCTACCAGCACATGGTCGGTTTCGTCAGCCTCAATGCGTTGTCTGACTCCGAGAAGAGTGTCACGAACTCCACAACCATCAACCAGCGCTTAGCTGCCAGCTACCGCAACGACTGGTTCGAGTTCGAACTCAACGGCTCGTTGGCCTACACCCATTCGCGCAACGACCTGCAGACGCAGAACAACCTCGACACGTGGCAGTTCACCTATGGTGCGATGCTGGGTATCACGGCTCCATGGGGCACCGCCCTCACCACGAACATCAACATGCAGAGTCGCCGAGGCTATAACGACTCGTCGATGAATACCAACGAGCTCATCTGGAATGCGCAGATCTCACAGAGCTTCCTCAAGGGCAGGCCACTCACCGTCTCCTTGCAGCTCTATGATATCCTCCAGCAGCAGTCCACCCTCATCAGCTCTGTCAGCTCGATGGGTCGCACGGATTCTGAGTACAACTCCATCACGAGCTACGCCATGCTCCATGTCATCTACCGTCTGAACCTCTTCGGTGGCAAGCACGCTCCCCAAGGTGGCCCTGGCGGCCCCAACTTCGGTGGTCCCCGCAACAACCGCCACAACCCCTATTCCCGCCCCCGCCGCTTCTAGTTTTTTTCTATAGATAATAAGCGCTCGGCTTTGCCGCTTGGCTCGTCCAAGAACAAAATATTATTTAGACAGAAGAACATAAGAACATATTTTTAATCTCCCACAGAGTGCGCAGCTAATATGTCCCTTATGTTCTTCTGTCTATAAAATTGTTATGTTCTTATGTTCTTCTGTCTAAAATTCTCATTCGCAGCCTTATGTCTCTTATGTCTCTTTTTATCTAAAATTTTCTATATTTGCCATTACCAATTTTTAATCTTATGGCAAATATCAAAACTACCCCCAGCTTTTCTATGTATGTGACTTCCAAAGTCACACAGACCTTATCCTTAGGTCAAGTCCGCACCGCAGAAACCTACGCACTGGCTGAGCGCAGCTTCATGCGCTTCCGACACGGTGTCGACTGCTCACTCGCAGAACTCACCGAGCCCCTTATCCTCCAGTACGAGGCATGGCTCAGAGGCACCGGCCTCTGCCCTAACTCCATCGCCTTCTACCTGAAACGCCTGCAGGCCCTTTACAACAAGGCCGTCAACGAAGGACTCGTCACCCAACAGTACCCCTTCCGCCTGGCTCATACGGCCAAGGCGAAGACCGTGAAACGCGCTGTCAGTGAGCAGGTGATCCGCAGACTTCGCAAGCTCGACCTCTCCAGCCAGCCTCGTCTGGCACTTGCCCGCGACCTGTTCCTGCTGAGCTTCTACACCCGTGGCATGGCATTTGTCGACATGGCCTACCTCCGCCGGAGTAACCTCCATGACGGCATGCTCACCTACTGCCGCCGTAAGACTGGTGCCCCGCTCTCCCTCCGTTGGGAACCCTGCATGCAACAGCTCGTAGACCGCCTTTGGGCTTATCCCCAGTTTCAGGCGCCCCGTTACCAGTCCTCAGGCTATCTCCTCCCGATCCTCGACAGTCAGGGAGGCCGCTACCAGCTCCTCCGTGCCCAACAGCGGGTGAACTACGCCCTCCACGGCCTCTCGCAGCTAATGCGGCTCACGCCCAGTCTCACGATGTATGTCGCCCGTCACTCCTGGGCCACCTACGCCTTGCGGCACGGCGTCCCCTTGGCCATGATTAGCGAGAGCCTCGGTCATGAGTCGTTGCTCACCACCCAGATCTACCTCGCTTCCATCGACCAGAACGATCTCGACAACACCTGTCATGACCTCCTCGTCGACTTCCTGAAAAACGCATAAGAGGGAATCGAATCAGCATCGTAGTCTCCTCGGGGGAGATTACGATGCCTTGTCAATGCCCCGATTTCAGGCGAATTACCGCGTGATGATTAATCAATTTTTTGCATTTCTATTAAAAATTTATCGAAAAATATGTGCAAGAATCCTTTTATTTTCGTACCTTTGCAGGCGAATCAACATCTCCCCCGAGGAGATTACGATGTGATTGTCTTACTATGTCGCTGGTAATCAGTGCAAAACGGACTTCAAACTCCAAACGGTCAAGAAGATCTCGCTACATTCCAAAATGTGGTGACCCCCTCTTATACCCTGCAAGTTTGTAGTGATGCTGCGACAAAACGATTTGCTTTATGAACGAAAACATGATGTTTAAATCCCACTGGAAGTGGTTTCCCGTTTCCATCGTCTTCTTGTCCTTGAGCCTGTCACAGGCGGTTTTTGGACAAAGCATGAGCGATACGCAGATCCTGCAGTACGTCATGCAGCAGAAGAAACTGGGCAAGTCCGAGAGCGGCATTGCCCAAGAGTTGTTGAAGAAAGGTGCCACGCTGGAGCAAATCCAGAATATGCGCCAAAAATATGCCAAACAGCTGCAACAGCACAGTATGGCTGGTGAAGCCGATAAAGCCATTGATGCAGCTTCACGTATGCGCCAGAACAATGCCCCTGATCAGGCAGACCAGCAAGGGTTTCAGCAACAGGTGAAGCAAAATGTCCCCGATAACATGCTGTATGGGGATCAGGCCGGTCTGCAGCCTACAGGTGCTGACTATTTCAGTGTTACACCTGGTAAAAAGGTCTTTGGTCGCGATATTTTCAACAACAAGAACCTGACTTTCGAGCCAGTGATGAACATTGCCACGCCGCAGAATTATGTGCTGGGTCCTGGCGACCAGCTCATCATCGATGTCTATGGCGATACCCAGAGAAGCGAACAGCTGACAGTCTCGCCCGATGGTGATGTCAATGTGCCTGAGTATGGCCCTATCCATGTGGCAGGTCTCTCTGTCTCTGCGGCTCAGAACAAGGTACGCAGTCATCTGGGCACTTATTATGAGAGTTCTGATATCAAGGTCACCGTCGGACAGACGCGCACCATCATGGTCAATGTGATGGGCGAAGTAAAGGCTCCAGGAACTTACACTCTGAGTGCCTTCGCTACTGTGTTCCACGCCCTCTATATGGCTGGTGGTGTCAGCGATCTGGGTACGCTGCGTAACATTAAGGTCTTCCGCCAAGGACGTCAGATCTCAGTGGTCGATGTCTATGAGTTCATTCTCAACGGTCGATTGGCGGGTAATGTGCGCCTCCAGGACAATGATGTCATTCAGGTTGGACCTTACGAGAGCATTATTGACATAGCCGGTCGTGTGAAGCGCCCGATGGCATACGAACTCCGCAAGAACGAGAGTCTTGCCACCCTGCTCAAGTACAGTGGCGGCTATGCCAACGATGCCTATAAGAAGTCGTTGCGTGTGTTCCGCAAGAACGGCCGCATGAAGTCCGTGTATAATGTCGAGGAGTTTGAGATGCCCGAGTTCAAGATGTTCGATGGCGACTCTGTAGCGGTCGACTCTATCATTGACCGCTTCGAGAACATGGTCGAGGTCAAGGGAGCCATCTTCCGCCCCGGCATGTATCAGCTGGGCAAGAAAGTAAACAGCGTCCGTAGCCTGATTGAGGCAGCCGACGGCCTGACAGAGGAGGCGATGGTATCTCGTGCAGTGTTGCGCCGCATGAAGCCCAACCGCACCCAGGAAGTCGTGTCGATCGACCTGAAGGGTATCATGGAGGGCACGGCGGCAGATGTGCCTTTGGAGAACGAGGATATCCTCTTTGTGCCCACACTGGCAGAGCACCAGAACCTGCGCACACTGACGATTAACGGTGAAGTGATCTTCCCAGGCACTTATGAGTATGCTGATAAGATGACCATCGAAGACCTGATCCTTCAGGCAGGCGGTCTCACCGACCATGCCTCGACGGTGAAAGTCGATGTGGCCCGGCGTATGATCGACCCGGAGGCCACCACTTCGACCATGGAGATAGCCAAGACCTTCAGCTTCTCTATAAAGCCCGGCTTTGACTTCGACGGCGACAAGAGCTTCACGCTCCAGCCCTATGATGTGGTTTCAGTGCGCCGCAGCCCTGTCTCTGCTGATCCCCTCTCCGTTCGTGTCGAGGGTGAGATTGCCTTTGAAGGTACCTACACCCTGGAGCAGAAGAACCAGCGCCTGTCTGATGTGGTGAAGGCCGCAGGTGGTGTCATCCCCGGCGCATACGTACGTGGTGCCCGTCTCGTCCGTACGATGAATGAAGACGAGTTGGCCCGTCGTGATGAGCTCATCAAGATGGCCCGACAGAGCGCTGCTGCAGATGCCAAGGACTCGCTGAGCCTTGAGCAATTGGCTTTGGAGACCACCTACAGTGTCGGTATCCATCTCGACGAAGCCCTGGCTAACCCCGGCTGCGACGAGGATGTCGAGCTGCAGAATGGCGACCGCCTGGTCATTCCCCGTTACAACCGTACAGTGAAGATCTCGGGTGATGTCCAGAAGTCTAACACGGTGGCCTTCAAGAACAAGAAGAACTACAAGTATTATATCAGTCAGGCCGGAGGCTATGGCAAGCGCGCGCGCAAGTCGCATACCTATATATTATATCAGAACGGAACCATTGCGAAGGCCTCGAAGGGTGATATCGAGCCCGGTTGCGAAATCGTAGTCCCCACCAAGGGTCCGAAAGATCCTAACCAGATCACGCAGTGGCTAGGCATCGGCACCTCCGCCGCCTCCCTCGCCACCATGTTCGTCAGCATCGCCAATATGCTGAAGAAATAATCGAGGAGTGATAATCGAGGAAGGAGAAACGAGGAAGGAGGAACGAGAAATGTGGCGCAGCCATAAAAAGATCATGGCGAACCCCGAAGGGGCAAAGGCTTGAGAGCCATACAAGAAGTCCTTGACGAAGGGCGGTCTCTGCCCGTAGTCAATTGCATCCTTCCCTTGGGGGAAGGCCTTGGTAGGGGGAATGTCTCTTTTCGTTCTTTTCTCTGCGCCAGAGAAAATGGACAACAAAATAATTAATATTTATATGAGTGACGAAATAAGAAATCAAGAGTTGATAGAGGAACAATCCTCTATCGACTTCGGTAAGATTTTCAAAGATCTTCTAAAACATAAAACGCTCTATTATAAAGTGCTGCCAGTAGCCTTTATCTTGGCCGCCATCTATGCTTTATCTCTGCCCAACTACTACAACTGCACCGTCAAGCTCGCTCCCGAGCTCGGCGGAAGTGCCAAGGCCGGTGGTCTCGCTGGCTTAGCCTCCAGCTTCGGTATCAACCTGGGTAGTGCCAGCAATGGCGCCGATGCCATTAACCCCATGCTCTATCCCGACCTGATGAACAGTGTCGACTTCAAGACGAGCCTGTTCCCCATCAAGGTGACGCGCAAGGAAGACGGCAAGGCATTCGCTTATTATGACTACCTGATGAACGAACAGAAGGCACCTTGGTGGTCGGAGGGTATGAAGTCGCTTTTCAGCCTCTTCGGGTCAAAGGAAGAGGAGCCCGTGTCGAAGATCAACCCCTTCGAACTTACAAAGGAGCAGACGAGAATTGCCAAGGCCATCGACAAGAATGTGGTCTGCGACGTCGATAAGAAGACCTTTGTCATTACCATCAATGTCACCGACCAGGATCCTCTCATCTGCGCCACACTGGCAGACTCCGTGAAGACCCGTCTGCAGAAGTTCATCACCGACTATCGTACCTCCAAGGCACGTGTCGACCTGGAGTATAACAAGAAACTCTATATCGAGGCCAAGGCCAAGTATGAACAGGCCCGCGACCGCTATGCCGCCTACTCCGACTCCCACCGCAATGTCACCTCACAGGCGGGACAGACCAAGGCGGCCGACCTGCAGAACGAGATGCAGTTGCAGCAGCAGATCTACCGGCAGGTGGTGGCCCAGCTCCAACAGGCCGAGATGAAGGTACAAGAGGAAACGCCTGCCTTCACCACCCTGCAGAGTGCTACGGTCCCCGTCAGGAAGGAAGGCCCGAAGCGTGCAAAGATGTGTCTTATCTTCCTCTTCCTCGCCTTCCTGGGCACCACCGCCTGGATTCTCTATAAGGAAGATGACTTGAAACCCCTCCTCGGCTTAAATTGATGCCCTCCGCCCTGGGCCTGGTATCCCAGGTCTGCCCTCAAAGTAAAAAACGGGTCTGGCCCCAAAGTAAAGTTTTTCGCAGCAAAAACTTCTACTTCGGGGCCTGACCCCAGCACCCCCGCAAAAACTTCTACTTCGGGGCCTGACCCCAGTCCCCCCGCAAAAACTTCTACTTCGGGGCCTGACCCCAGCCTCCCAAGAGTAAGGCAGCAAGCAGCCTGATGGCATCCTATAGCGCGAATGGTAAGTAGATAATTGCCTCAAAATTTGGATAATTCCAATATTTTCCTTATCTTTGCCCGCAAAAAGATAAAGTTATGATGACGACAATACCTTCACAGACAAGTGAAATAAGTACAGTTGATGCCCTTTGGGTACTCATACAGGGCCAGACAAAAGCTGTTCGCAAGGCACTCACAAAGCGACTCCTTGCCGAACAAGATAAAACCAAAGTTCAAAAAGCAATGGTTAAAGAGAGTCTGACAAGGGCGTTTGACGAGCTTCATGCTGGTAAGGTTCATCATGACGCTCGTAAGAATGACGTATCCGATAATACAGCTCATATTTGGGATGGTTATCAACTCTCTGCAGAGGTAATTGCTATGGCTCCTGGTCAACGCAAGAGCATTTATGGCGATTACAAAGAAGAGATAGCAGAACTATTGGAAGAAAAGTACCGATGAAAGTATTTTTAGACACGAATGTGATTCTCGATTTTTACGATAGCAATCGTGGTCATTACATGCCTATTGCTGTAGTATTCGATCTGGCAGTAAAAGGTAAGATTCAATTGGTGGTATGTGCACAAAGTTTCATTACGGCTTTTTATATTCTGCGAAAGGTGTACGATAAGGATGCTTTATATAAGAGCATGAAGTCTCTATTTAAGCTCTGCCAAGTGTCTGCTGTCGATTCTTTGATTATTGAGAAAGCATTGTCGCGCGAAGGTTTTGACTTTGAGGATACGGTACAGTATTTTTCTTCGAAGACCATCGATGCTGATGTTATTCTGACGAGGGATAGTAAAGGTTTCAATGAATTTGATATCCGTCATATCACTGCCGAAGAGTTCTTGAATGAATTTCTCCCCGCTCTCTAAGCGCTCGCTCCTACCTACCCCGCTCGTGATTATTATATTTTGTCCTTCTGTTCTTTTTATCTAAAAATAGTTCTTTCAGTCGCTACGCTTTGTGAAAGCGGCATAGCCGAGTCTTCTGTTATTATGTCTTTAATCTGTTCTTCTGTCTAAAATAAAATCCCCAGCCCTTTGGTAAGGCCGGGGAGTGACGGTTACTCATTGTAACCAAGCTCATTGAAGTAGTCCCGATACTCCTGACAGTCGAAGCTGGGACAATCCTTGTGAACACCTTCAAGTTCACAGTGCCCGAGGATCTCTGCATCAGGGTAGTCTACTTTCAGTGAACGAAGCAGGGCAATCAGCGCAGCGCGCTGAGCAGGCGTCCGGGTGTCAGCGGCTTTGCCCTTCTCATCCAAGCCACCCTCATAGCAGATGCCAATCGAGTGAGCATTGTAATGTCGGGCATGAATGCCAATCTCAGCTTCATCGCGAGTCTGGAACACCTGACCATCCTTCTCGATATAATAGTGGTATCCAACACCTTTCCCGTGAAAACGGGCGTTATGGCAGGCTTTCAGCATCTCGACCGTGAAGCGCTGGTTGCTACGCGTTGCTGAGCAATGAACGACAATAAGGTTGATTTTTCGCATACTTCTCTCAATTTAAAATAAATAAGGTGTGCAGCTCTGAACTGCAATCGTTCCAAGAACAGTTGTAATAACAGTTGCTACAAATTTCAGCACCTTTACTACGGTGCTCCAGTTTACTTTAATCATACAATTGGTTTTAGTTAATTAATAATGGCTCGTTCCTCCTTCCTCGTTCCTCCTTCCTCGATGAATCCTTCCTCCTTCCTCGGTGAATCCTTCCTCGTTCCTCGTTCCTCGATTACGGTTCATTCGTCGGTCCATCGCCGGAGTCGGCACCTGAGTCGGAGCCTGAGTCAGGGTCAGGCGAAGTGCTGGGCTTCGTCTTCGTCTCGATGAGATCCTTGACATTCATGAAGGTCGCCTTCTTCTTGAGCATCTTCGAGCTGAGGTTGTTCACGTCGGTACGACTGGGGGCGAAACAGAGGAACAGACCATTGATGTTGATACCGAGGTTGAAGTCCTTCTCATTGTCAGCCCCAGTGCTCTTGACAGAGAGGTAGAACGTGCCGAGTTCACCGAACTGCACCTTCTTGCCCTCGAGTAGTTGCTCAAGCATACAGTTCTGGAGTTTGTTGGCCACACCGAGGCAGACATCCTCACCATAGACGGAGTTATGCTCCGACATGTGCTTACAGAGTTCCTGATAGGTCATGGTCTTGGTGTTCGTCACATGTCCGAACCACTTCCCGAAGGCTTTCGAGTCCTTGATCTTGTTCTGGGTTACTTTAATTAATACAGGCATTTTTAGAAATGAAAAGTTAAAGGTGAAAAGTTAAAAGTTTGGCTGCGCGCGAGGCCTCACTCACCAGAGATTTTCTCTGACATTGCAAAATTATCACTTTTCCAGATGTCATTGGCGGGTTATGGCGGGCTCGCAGGAAAGAAATTAGAAATCATGCGGAATATCCGTCACTTTCGTCCATTTCCCGTCAAAGAAAGTCTCCAACTGGAGTTCACGAACCATTCTCTGGTAGAGCGGCGAACTGTTGATGACCTTCTGATCCTGCAGGTTCCGTGGCAGATCAATACAGTAGTCTTCGCAGACATACATCACCGCCTGAGGCGGCAACAGTCTGGCATGCGGGCTTACCCCCATCTCATCAAGGATATGCCTCCGAGTCGCCAAATAGCGTGAGAACGTCCTTTCCGACACCCCCGCCAGCTCCGCCAGCCTCCTCTTGCTTATAAACTTATGCTTATCGTAATAGTTGATCATAAATATCTGTTCTTCTGTCTTTACTCTTTTGTTCTTATGTTATTATGTCTTTAATCTTTTCTTCTGTCTAAATATTAATGTTATTTTGTTATTATGTCTTTAATCTGTTCTTCTGTCTTTAAATAGGTATTCTGTCGTAATTCCCCGAGTTTGACGGCACATTACGCTGAGGATTCTGTAATAAAGTCCAAGATATCAATACACCGCTCTTTTTGCTCCTCAGAAGCATGCTCCTCAAGGATATCCACCACCGACAGATCGATATCATATAGCCTTCGGGCCTGGTCAGCCAGTTCGAGGAACGAGACATAAGTACAGCCAGTAGGATCCGTATGAGGATAGATAGAAACAACACAGCCCTGCAGGGGTGCCAGCTTGTCGACCGTGAAGTTCGAAGGGTAGCTGTACGCCATCCAGATACATTCCGGGAACAACTCACTCAGCACCACCGCCGACCGCTCAGACTCCACAATCGCCACAGTGCAACACTGGGGACTGACACAAATGTCCGCAACCTCTGGTTGCACAGAGGGGTCTGTCCCTAGTGTTGCACAAATGTCCGCAACCTCCAGTTGCACAGAGGGGTCTGTCCCCAGTGTTGCACGCCTTTCACTGATGAGGTGTTCCCCGAACAAACAGTGCTTCGCAACGATATACCGACCGCATTCTGGATACCGTCGTTTGAAGATCATCGACACCCAAGTATCCCCGATGCGACCATTACGAACGATGCCACGCTCATCGATCATCCAGAAGATAGGCTTGCCGTTCTTGCTCTTGCCAAGACGATAGCGTTCAGCCGCATGAGCCATCTGAGCCTCAGAGAGCCAGCCTTTGGCGACGACCTCCTGACAGAAGTCAGCGTCATCAGCCCGACAGAGTTCTACGAGCGACTTGTCAGCAGGCGGCAGTCCAAGCTCTTCAGAAAGAGCTTCAAAGGTGTTACAGAATACATTGTTCCAGGTCATCGGCTCGCGCGTGATAATTAATAATTAAATTTAATTTAGCCCCCTGTAAGGGGGCAAATATAATTAATTTCCCAGTGGTCAAAACGGCAGCGTTTGATCGGTCAGTTCCACCCACGTTTCGTTCTTCTCAGGATGAGTCAGTTTCTGGATGATCCCCTGACGGACGGCCTCCTCGACAGTGGCATAATAGACTTTCCGATCCGTAAAGCCACACTTCTTGAAGGCCACGGCCATGAGTTCGTTGAACGGGCGCTGTCTTCTGCCCTCCATGGCCTCAGTGAAAAGCCTGATGAGCGTATCACGATCAGTCGAGAGGGCTTCAGAGTCCTTCTTCGTCCAACGTCCCAAGTCGTCACGAGGCTGCTCCTGGAAACCGGAACATGTCGTGGGGAGTCCCTCCTCAGAGATGCGGTAGTAAAGCTTATGCTTCATCTTCTGTTTTCGGGAGTAAGTCTGGGTCACCTTGAAAGTGCCCGACTCCTCGATGATCTCACACTGGAACACCTCGAAGGCCTTGTTGGTCAGTTCGGTACCGATGCTACCACGCATGTTGCGGTCCTGTTCGCTCTTGTTCAGATGGAGCACACAGACGATACAGCAGTTCGTGTCCTTGGCCAGTTTCATGAGCTTTTCCATGATGACCGTCGCCTGCGCAGCATCGTTGATGTCAGTCATGAGATCCTTGATGCCATCGATGATGGCAATATCAGGTTTGATGGTACGGATGGCCACATCCACCAACCTCTTTCGCTTCTCATACCCATGACCGCGCAGGTTGAACGAGTAGAACGTGGCATCGTCGAACGCCTGTATCCCAGCCAGTGGCAGGATACGTTCCTTCTGAATCTCCTGGGTCGACTGCTGACTCTGTTCAGTGTCAATCCACAGCACTTTCAGAGGCGTGTCGCAGGTTCGTTCAAGCGACAGTACTTGCCGCTCTGTCGGAGGAGGACAGTCCGGCTTTAATGCTGCCGCCATAAGAATTGACAGGAAATACGTCTTTCCCGACTTCGCCTTACCGCAGTCAGCCACCAGTTCGCCCCGATAGAAGCAGGGCACGTCGAACATCTCAAACAGCGGCATCATGGGTGGCAGATCCGTCTCAGGCGTAATCCGGTCTTCAAACAGTTCGGCGATCTCTTCCTGCGAGGGTGCAGGCTCGCCCACAGTAGCCGGCAGTTTCCTCTTAGGCAGACTGCCCTTGACGAGATTCAGAGCAAGTTCCCTGTCTTCACCTTGCTCTGTGTTGCTATTACTTCTTAGCATGCGATAAAAGGATGTTTTAAGTTGTGAATATTGATCAGGGCAAAGATAGTCATAACGCAGCAAACGTAACAAACTCTGTCCGCACTGCGGACACAATATAGTTTTATTAACAGTAATTTCAATTTCATTAAGTGATGAAGAACAGATTCGTTCTAAGCACGCTGTCAGCTGCTCATGCGCTGGCAGTGAAAACGCTGAAGGAGGCTGACCGAGCCTTCTATCGCCAGCGTCGTATCATGGAGGATAGCTACAGTCTACCTCATGGTACCTTTCAGGGAATCTAAATCGGAGAAATCTCCGAGGACTTCGAGTTAAGAACCTCCCAGCTTCTGGCCATCTGGCGCGACATCCTCTCGCACTATCAGTCTCGCCCCGACATCCAGCAGCAATTAAAAAACGAGTTCTTCAGAACCATCGAAAGAGCAATCACCCCTCCCCCCTGAGCCCCGCTCGATAGATGAGCAGATATTTGCCCCAAAATTTGGATAATTCCAATAATTTCCTTATCTTTGCCCGCAAAATTAGGATAAATGAATAAAAAGACTATCATAAAACGTCTCTCGTTATTGAAAACACCTCTTATGGCAGTAGGTGTTTGTCAGCTGGGTTTGTTTGGCTCTACAGTTCGTGGAGAGAACACCCCCAAGAGTGATATTGACATTCTGATTGACTTCAGTGAAGGTCAAGAGACATATCATAATTTTATGGATGCCTGTAGTATTCTTCAGGATGCATTTGGCAAGACAAAGCTTGATGTTGTAACCAAGAAAGGTCTTAGCCCATATATAGGTCAGACGATTCTTAACGAGGTTGAGTATGTATAAGTCCTATATTCCGTATCTTCAACATATACTTGATGAGTGTCTTTACATTCAATCTGTTATTACTCCAGACTTTCAGCAAGATCAGTTTCTCTCTGATGAGACGTTAAAAAGGGCAGTCACTAGGAGCCTTTCGATTATTGGAGAAGCAACAAAGAAGATACCTGCAGATGTTAAATATGCCTGGCAGAGCATTTCTTGGAGAGAAATGGCAGGTATGCGTGACAAGCTTGTACATGACTATATGGGAGTCAACTATTATATTGTGTGGGATGTAGCTAAAAACATAATTCCGATGTTGACAACTCAGATACAAGAAGTAATTAATACTTCTCAGCAATCAGATAGCTAGTAAAGTAGAAGCCGACGAATTGTGGCTCTGCCCCATACCTCGGTGTTAATTCAATGGTATAGATTATTATCTTAATTATGGTAGCTCGTAAGGGCCACATAAAACCCATGGCTCGCCCCGAAGGGGCCGCTCGGCTTTGCCGCTTATTCGAGCTTGCGAGTCTTAAGAAAGGCTCTGCGAGCCATACAAGAAGACCTTGACGAAGGGCGGTCTCTGCCCGTAATCAATTACATCCTCTTTCCAAAAGAAGATACCCCAGGTTACATCTCACATCGATGTGACCCTTTAAAGTTTTATGCGAAAAGTCCTTTCACTATACAACAATGACTATAACGATTAAAGACAAAACCATGATTTTGCTCGATCTAACAAATTGATATAATGAAGAAGCTATTCTTAATGACAATGCTGATGCTTTTTACACAAAGTTTATCAGCCCAGACAACACAGCAGAGCGAGGATGCTCGCACTGTTGAGTTAAGACAGGAACTCGGTATTGACTATTCAATGCCCGACTTCTCTACCTCAAAGATTGATGGTAAAGTGATTGGAGAGCATCTTGCAAAGTTGCGACTAAGTTTCTGATAAGCGAGTGAGGACTTAAACTGGTTCCGAGCAACAATTCCAGTATTCCTCATTCCTTATCAGGTTTGAATAAATCAATATAAATTGTGTTATGAACTACAGTAAGCGGTCATTTTAGACCGTATTGCGTACCTAATATATAATGATTATCTTTGCGGCGTTTTACTTAAAACGCGTCAGCAATGATCAACAAGAAAAAAGAAGGAGGCTTCTA
Organism: uncultured Prevotella sp.; assembly: GCA_946183415.1. Classification (GTDB taxonomy): domain Bacteria; phylum Bacteroidota; class Bacteroidia; order Bacteroidales; family Bacteroidaceae; genus Prevotella. The sequence continues at coordinate 66,601 of CAMHAM010000004.1, read as the reverse complement.
CGCCTCAAAAGTGAGACTGTTTCTCAATGAGTATGATGGGATACCGCTGGAGGAGTTCTGCAAGGCAGAGAAGGTCAGTTACAACAAGATGCTTAACTGCCTTGGTCGGACAAACCACCAGTATCATCCAGTCGATAAACCCAAGATTACAAAACCGGTAAAGGAAGTTACAGCTGGCAATCCTCTGCTTCCAACTTTGGAACTGAAAGAGTTGGTGGTTGACATGCCAGAAGGACAGGAGCCAAACAAAGAGGATCTCTCGAGAGTTTCCCTGATTAAACCAAAGCTAACCAAGGTCAGTCACCTCATTGAGAATATAAGCATAAGTATAAACAGCCGCATAGGCGTAAACATCGGCAAATGTGATGTCACCACGCTCTCTGCATTAATCAGGGAAATGGAGGTGAGTCGATGATCAACCTATCAGGTAAATTCAGATATTTTCTCTGTACAGACAATGTCACACTGCGCTTCCGTCATCGTGGACTTAGGGAATACATCAAGGGCAAGCTTCATCGCGACCCTTGCAATGGTGATGTCTATATCTTTCTGTCACGCGACCTCAGCAGACTCAGGATCTATTACTTCCACCACAATGGAGAAATCCTCACGGAAAAGATCCTACATGCACACCGGTTCACTCATCCCGTCTTTTTGGATGAGGGCAAGCATGTGTACCACATCTCGTGGTCTAGTTTCGTTTACCTGCTCGAGGGTATCATCAGGAAGGAAAAAGACGAGTATTTTGATGAGTATGAAGACGAGGGAATCGATGGTGAAGAGTTGCAAGAATCAGTGTGATTTTGTTAGTATTATTTAACTTAAACATCTGATAATCAAATAGTTAAATATTTGCATATATGGAGAAAAATGAGTACCTTTGTAACATGAATAAGGCAGAGGAACAGCAGTTTGCGATTCTCTCATCCAGGGTCAGTAGCGCTGAAAGAGAGAAGCATGAAGCCCAGAAGAAAGCAAGACTTCTGGAGCAGCAGAACTCTGTCCTTGAGTCTGAAAAGGCAGACATGCAGAGGCAACTCAATGAGAAGATAGGAGAGGTTGCTGAAACGGTCAAGCAGATGGCTCAATTCATGATGGGCAAAGGGCCTGTTACTCTATCTGACTCCTTAAGAGATGCAATAGTAGCTGGAGTAAAGGAAGAGTTTGAGGCAAAGCTTCGTGAAGAGCGTGAGGCTCATTCCAAAGAGATGCAGTCTTTGAAGGATCAGTTTGCCCTGATGCTGGCAGCCAAGGATAATGAGATAGCAGCTTTGAAGGCTAAGAATGGTGAGGATCAAGGCGAAGGCCATGGTACAGTAAATTCCAATCAGCCGATTCCTGAAGGTATGACCCCTGAAGACCGAAATAAGCAGCTTGAGCAGCAGAATTCAAATCTGGCCGTAGCTGCTTATGGTCAGATCAGTGAGTCTGAGAAATACAACCATGGCTGCCAGCCTCCAGTAAATGCTGATGATCTTGACCTTAATGGCGAGGACGTGCCTGACGAGCGAGTGGCTGCAATAGCCAAGGAACTGAAGGTGCGCAAAGAGATGAATGGTGTGAAAAAGCCTCGCAGGCAGCAGCCTTTGGAAGAAAGCATATTGGCAGATGAGAAAAAGCAGATTATATTGAAACCGGAAGGCATGCCTGAAGATGCATATGAAGTGGGGCGTGATTATACTACTCGTTTTTATTATGTAAGAGGATATATCCGCTGTCAAGTGATTGCCCGTTTGAAATTCAGAGATCCACGTGGCAACTATTATCACGTAAATCTTCCGGAGAAATACAAGAACTGTATGGGTCGAACTGAGGCCACAGAATCCCTTATAGCCTATATTCTGTCACAGCATTTTGAGTTTGGTGTGACGATTGCCGATATAGAATTACAGTTAAAGCGCATGGGGCTTAACTTCAGTCATGCAACCATTATGAACTGGATTAAGATAGGAGCTGATCTCTTGGAACCTCTTGATGAACCGCTTCAACATGAAATTATTAATAGCGGTGAAGATTACTGCGATGAGTCTACAGTTAAGACCTGTGACAAGCGTCTCCCAAATAAAGACGAGAAGGAGGATGAAGTGGAAGACGAGTTACATTACTTCAGACGCTGGATGTACTGCCACCATGCAGGCCCGTTGAAACTAACGCAGTTTGTTTTCTTTGGTCGTGGCCGTAGGACTCAGGAGGCAATCAGGGAGTATTTCAAGGATGTCATGGACAGACTTTACCTGCATAGTGATGGTGCCAAGATGTATAAGTGCTATAATATAGCAGGCCTTATTATAAGGATTTCCTGTCTGGTGCATATGCGCAGACCATTCTTTAAACTGAAGGATGTCTCTAAAGATGCAATGGAGATAGTGAAGCTGGCTGATAAGATCTTCCATCTTGACAAGACGATAAAGGAGGCTTTTAAAGGTGATGCAGATCGAATCACGCAGGAGCGAGTCCTGCAGATAGGCCCAGTGCTACACACAATTAAGAATATCCTTGATATGCTTGAAAGTGCGCTCGATCAGAAGAAAGAGCCGGAACTTTTCAAGGCTGTGAAGTATGCCCTGGATGAATATCCCTGTCTGCTGAATGCCCTTCAGGATGGTACACTCGACTTCTCGAACAACCGTTGCGAGAGGCAGATCCGTAGGCTGGCTAAATATAGGAATAATAGTTTCTTTACAGGCAGTCCTGAAGCATCAAAGAGATTAGCAAGGCTATTGTCACACTTTGCTAACTGTAAGGACCATCATCTTGATTCCTTTACATATCTTTGTGATGTGTTCCGTCGCATCAATAAGACAGCCAAGGATGAACTGGTCAATCTCTTGGAGCACAAGTGGCAGCCAATGCCAGCCATGGCACTAGCATAAATTAATCGAGAATTTATAATAAACTCTAAAGATGAAACCTGTTGGGACTCCAACGGGTCTAAAATGACTGCTTACGAACTACATAATCCATACTCCCAGTGCTGTAAAGCTAAAAAAAGAGATTCTTGATAGAGTATCTGAAAAGATTGATGCTAATGGCAAAGGTATTGTTACTTGGCAGTGTGTAGAAACAGATGCAGGTGAGAGAGTACTAGTACATACTACCGATCAATGGGCAGAAAAAGGTTGCATTACGATTAAGCAAGAATTTGGTCGTAACGAACTCCAAATTAGGTTTCATTACTGGGATTCATGTAAAGATCAGTCAAATGATGACGATAAGTATATGCTTGCTAGATTTACGGAACTTGTTTTGGTGCATTTCTCCTATTATATTGATAAGATTATTATCGAATAAATTAGGTAAAAAAGATAATTTAAGCGAATAAATATGAACTGTATTAAGACTCCAATAGATGGCGTGTTAATTATCGAGCCCCGCGTATTCGAAGATGCGCGTGGGTATTTCTTCGAGTCATTCTCTCAGCGGGAGTTTGATGAGAAGGTTGCCCCAATCCTTGGACATACGATAACCTTTGTCCAGGACAATGAGAGTAAATCTTCATACGGCGTGATGCGAGGGCTGCATTTTCAGCGTCCTCCCTATACTCAGAGCAAGCTGGTGCGCTGTGTGAAAGGAGCCGTACTTGATGTTGCAGTGGATATTCGCAAGGGTAGCCCTACTTACGGTCAGCATGTGGAATGTCTGCTATGTGCCCATGACGAAGAAGGTGAGCGTATTGCAAGGGAATATGAAAACAAATCTCATTCCTCTTTCCTCGTTTCTCCTTCCTCGATGATTGGTCTCCAGTTTTTCGTCCCTCGTGGCTTCGCTCATGGTTTTGCTGTCCTCTCCGAAACAGCAGTCTTTCAATACAAGTGTGACGAGTTCTATCATCCTGAGGCTGATGGAGGCATCAGCATCCTTGATGAATCGCTTGGTATCGACTGGAGAATCCCAACGGATCATGCGATCCTTTCGGAAAAAGACACGAAGCATGCACTGCTGAAGGATTTCAACTCTCCTTTTTCTTATGAGGGATAGAAGGCTATATCTTCCATCATCCTTCTTACATCCGACATCGAACAATCATGTCGTGAGACAGCGTTAATAAAAAAATCGTTATGAATGGAGCGGGGAACCCGCTGGTCTCTCATAAGACAAAAGGTTCAATAAACAGCGGGCCTGCTCCCTTTTAAAGGATATTGAATTTATGAAGGGCATAGTTTTAGCCGGTGGTAGTGGTACCAGGTTGTACCCTATCACCAAGGGAATCTCCAAGCAGCAGATTCCCATTTTTGACAAACCGATGGTGTATTATCCTATCTCTGTGTTAATGCTCGCAGGTATTAGGGATATATTAATTATTTCAACCCCCGATGACTTACCAGGTTTTAAACGCTTATTGGGCGATGGCAGCAACTATGGTGTTCACTTTGAATACGCTGAGCAGCCCAGTCCCGATGGTTTGGCTCAGGCATTCATAATTGGTGAAAAATTCATTGGAAATGATTCAGTCTGTCTTGTCCTTGGTGACAATATCTTTAATGGAAATGGATTCTCTGTATTATTGAAGAATGCAGTAGAAGATGCTGAGAAAAATGATAAAGCAACAGTCTTTGGCTATTGGGTTTCAGATCCCGAGCGCTATGGTGTGGCAGAATTCGACAACGATGGCAATTGCTTGAGTATCGAAGAAAAACCAACAAAACCAAAATCCAACTATGCTGTTGTTGGGCTCTATTTCTATCCCAATAAGGTTGTTGAGATTGCTAAGAATATCAAACCCTCTGCACGAGGTGAATTGGAAATCACTACAGTCAATCAAGAATTTTTGAAGGAAGGTAATCTTAAAGTACAGACATTAGGCAGAGGTTTTGCTTGGTTGGATACAGGAACCCATGATTCGTTGGCTGAGGCTTCTACCTATATTGAAGTAATAGAGAAGCGCCAAGGTTTGAAGGTGGCCTGCTTGGAGGGGATTGCCTATCGAAAGGGTTGGATTGATGAAGAGAAAATGCGCCAATTGGCTCAGCCTATGCTGAAAAATCAATACGGGCAATATCTTTTGCAGGTTATAGAAGAAGTTAAACGAACAGGAAATCCGAATCTCTGATGGTAATATTAGTTACAGGTGCGAATGGCCAGCTTGGCAATGAAATGCGTATAGTGACCAAAAGTTCAAAAGATACATATATTTTTACGGATGTCATAGAGGCAGATGGTCAGGAAACGACTATTCTTGACATTACTGATTTGGATGCTATCCGTAAAATGGTAAAAGAGTCTGGTGTCAAAGCGATTGTCAATTGTGCCGCATATACAAATGTTGATAAGGCTGAATCTGATCAAGAAATCTGCGAACTTATCAATGCTAAAGCACCAGAGAATCTGGCAATAGCCATGAAAGAAGTAAGTGGTTTGCTCATTCATGTTTCTACCGACTATGTTTTTGGCGGAGATCCTTATAATACTCCATGTAAAGAAGACCAGAAGGGAACACCAACAGGTGTATATGGCTTAACAAAACTGCATGGAGAGCAGAATATTCAGAAGAGTGGAGTTGATTATCTGATTTTTCGAACAGCGTGGTTATATTCTGAGTTTGGTAAGAATTTCGTAAAGACGATGCTGAATCTTACTTCTACCAAACCACAGCTAAAAGTGGTATTTGATCAAGTTGGAACACCCACTTATGCCTATGATTTGGCAAAAGCCATTTTTGAAATCATAGAGAATAGACAATTTGAAGGAAATACCGGAATTTACCACTATAGCAATGAAGGTGTATGTTCATGGTATGATTTTACGAAGACGATAGCCGAGTTGGCTGGTAACACAGATTGTGATATTCATCCATGTCATAGTGATGAGTTTCCCAGTCCTGTAAAACGCCCAGCTTATTCTGTACTTGACAAGACAAAGGTTAAAGAAACCTTTGGAATCAATGTACCTTATTGGACGGACTCCCTCAAAGTATGTATCAACAATTTAAAGAAGTAAATATGAAACGAAATATTGTCATTACTGGTGGCGCAGGCTTTATTGGAAGCCACGTTGTGCGCCTGTTTGTGAACAAGTATCCTGAGTATCACATCATTAACCTCGACAAACTGACGTATGCAGGTAATCTGGCTAACCTCAAGGACATTGAGAATAAGCCTAATTACGAATTTGTGAAGATGGACATCTGCGACTTTGATGCCTTCTACAAGCTGATGCAGGATAAGAAGGTGGATGGCATCATCCATCTGGCTGCTGAATCGCATGTAGACCGCTCTATCAAGGATCCCTTCACCTTTGCCAAGACCAACGTGATGGGAACTCTGAGCCTCCTTCAGGCTGCCAAACTCTATTGGGAATCGCTGCCTGAGAAGTATGAGGGCAAGCGATTCTATCATATTTCTACCGATGAGGTTTATGGCGCATTGGAGTTGACTCACCCGGAGGGTATCGAGCCTCCGTTCACCACCACTGCATCGAGTGCTGAGCATCATCTGGCATACGGCGACAAGTTCTTCCTGGAGACCACGAAGTACAATCCGCATTCACCCTATTCAGCAGCCAAGGCTTCTTCAGACCATTTCGTGCGTGCTTATCACGACACTTATGGCATGCCTGTAGTCGTAACTAACTGCTCGAACAACTATGGTCCCTATCAGTTCCCAGAGAAGCTGATCCCACTGTTTATCAACAATATCCGTCATCGCAAGCCGCTGCCTGTCTATGGCAAGGGTGAGAATGTGCGCGACTGGCTTTATGTAGAGGATCATGCACGTGCCATCGACGTGATTTTCCATGAGGGAAAGATTGCTGATACCTATAACATCGGTGGCTTCAACGAGTGGAAGAACATCGACATCATCAAGGTAGTGATTAAGACGGTAGATCGTCTGCTGGGACGTAAGGAAGGTGAGGATATGGACTTGATTACCTTCGTGACCGACCGTGCCGGACACGACCTGCGTTATGCCATCGACTCTACCAAGCTGCAGAGAGAACTTGGCTGGGAGCCCTCGCTCCAGTTCGAGGAGGGTATCGAGAAAACCGTACGATGGTATCTTGACAATCAAGAGTGGTTAGATAACGTTACATCAGGAAATTATCAAAAATATTACGAATCACAATATAACCGATAATATGGCAAAAATAGTTTATTTAGGGATGATAGGTGATATCATGCATCCCGGTCTGATTAACATCATCAATGAAGGAGCTAAATATGGCGATGTAATGATAGGCTTATTCACGGATAAAGCAATTGCAACGCATAAGCGTTTACCTTACCTGACATACGAACAACGTAAGAATGTGATTGAGAACATCAAAGGGGTAAGTTCAATCGTGCCGCAGGAGGAGTGGAGCTATGTCCCTAACCTTGTGAAATACAAGCCCGACTACATCATCCACGGGGATGACTGGCTGTATGGCTCAGAAAAGTACATTCGTGATGAGGTTTTCAAGGTGATGGAGAAATTGGGCGGTGAGGTGATAGAGATTCCTTACACCAAAGGAATCTCAGCTTCCGGCCTGAAAGAAGAGATTGATTCGCTTGGTGTTACCCCGCAGGCTCGTCTGGCATCTCTCCGCAGGCTTATATTCGCAAAGCCTGTTGTCCGTATACTTGAATCGCACAATGGTTTGACTGGTCTGATAGCCGAACATACCTCTGTAGAGGTTAACGGTCAGCACCGTGAGTTTGACGGTATGTGGGCCAGTTCGCTTACAGACTCCACTTCCAAGGGTAAGCCAGACATCGAGGCTGTTGACCTTACGACCCGTTTGCATGACTTGAATGACACGTTGGAGGTGACAACAAAACCTGTCATATACGATGGTGATACGGGTGGAAAGTTGGAACATTTTGTTTTCACAGTCCGCACCTTGGAGCGTCTTGGCATATCCGCAGTCATCATTGAGGATAAGGTGGGGCTGAAGCAAAACTCACTCTTTGGTACTGATGCCATCCAGACACAAGATACCATCGAAGGTTTCTGCAACAAGATAAAAGCAGGCAAGGATGCGCAGATTACCCGAGACTTTATGATTATCTCGCGTTGCGAGTCGTTGATAGCAGGAAAGCCTGTTGACGATGCCTTAGAGCGTTGTCATGCCTACGTGGCTGCTGGAGCAGACGGTGTGATGATACACTCGAAGAACAAGAGCGGGGAGGACATAAAGGAGTTCTGCCTGCGATTCCGTGAGAAAGATTCACATACACCCATCGTGGCCGTGCCTACGACATACAACCAGTTCACAGAGGAGGAACTGGCTGAGTGGGGCATCAATATTGTCATCTATGCCAACCATATGTTGCGCAGTGCCTATCCCGCTATGGTGAAGTGCGCTGAGCGAATCCTTGAAACCTCCCGCAGTTTGGAGGCATCAGAAGAGTATTGCATGCCGATTAAGCAGATATTGAACCTCATTCCTGGAACAAAGAAGAAGTAATTATGATCAGACCTGAGTTTTTTATAAAGACATTGAAGGAGAATGGTATTGACTGTTTTGCAGGAGTGCCCGACTCTTTGCTGAAGAATATATGTGCGTATATCACAGACCATTGCGACGCACACCATAACATCATTGCGGCCAACGAAGGAGCTGCGGTCGGTATTGCAGCAGGACATTACCTTGCAACGGGAAAGCCAGCCTGTGTGTATATGCAGAACAGCGGTGAGGGCAATATCATCAATCCGCTGGCATCGCTGACCGATGAAGAGGTATATAACATTCCAGTGCTGTTGCTCATCGGATGGCGTGGCCGTCCCGGAGTACATGACGAACCGCAGCATGTGAAGCAGGGCAAGGTGACTACCGGCTTGCTGAATGTGATGGGTGTGAACTATGAAGTACTTTCAAAGGAAGAAGACAAGGCAGAGAAGCAGATAGCCAAGGCTATCAAGGCACTCCAGAACAAGGAGGTATTCGCTTTGGTCATTGAGAAAGACACCTTCGAGGACTACAAACTCCAGAAAGTAGAGGTCAATGACCTTACGATGAGCCGTGAAGAAGCCATTCAGACCGTGGCTGCTGCCCTTGGTGAGAAGGACTGCATTGTTAGCACAACCGGTATGATTAGCCGTGAGTTGTTTGAATATCGTGCCGGCATGAACAAAGGTCATGAAAGGGACTTCCTGACGGTTGGCTCTATGGGTCACGCCTCTCAGATTGCTTTGGGCATTGCCCTTGCACAACCGGAACGCAGAGTGTGGTGCTTTGATGGTGATGGTGCTGCTATTATGCACATGGGAAGTATGGCTATTGTGGCCAACAAGGCTCCCAAGAACTATGTACACGTTGTATTCAACAATGGTGCTCACGACTCTGTTGGTGGTCAGCCTACGGTGGGTTTGAAGATTGATTTGCCTGCTGTTGCTAAGGCAGTTGGATACAAGGCCACTTATAGTGTGGCTAGCAAAACGGAACTGGTAAGTGTTCTATCAAAGGTCAATGGCTTTGAGAGTCCGGCTTTGCTTGAGGTTAAGGTGAAGAAGGGCAACCGCAAGGATCTTGGCCGTCCTACTACTACTCCTATCCAGAACAAAGAAGCTTTGATGCAGTTCTTGAAGAAATGAGAATTGTAATTCTTTCAGACATTCATGCCAACGTAACAGCTTTCAAGGCTATTCTTGCTGACATATCTACACTTGGCAAAGTTGATGCTTATGCCATCATTGGAGACTTGGTCAACTATGGCCCACGACCCAATGAGATTATAGAGATAGTCAAAGGTTTGGACAAGCCTTTGCTGGTGAACCTGTGGGGGAACCACGAATACTCCATCTTTGGCGGAAGTTTAGAGCGTTTCGCCACGGACAGAGGTAGGGCAGTATTGCAATATACCAATTCAATCCTTACACCTGAGTCACATGACTACTTGGATAAGGAAATGGAGCATAGTGGTTTTCAGAAATGCAAGATAGGGGGAAAGTCATTCCTTTTTTTGCATGGCAATCTGGATGATCCTTACTGGGGCAAGTTTGGAATTGATAAGATGAATGATGAGCGCTTTGCTGAATACGATTATGTTATCAGCGGGCACTCTCACGTACCTCATTATGTTGAGCACTTCTTCGCTTCTGATGATGCTGCTTACCGTAACAAGAAACGGACAATCTTTATCAATCCGGGTTCCGTAGGACAACCTCGTAACCACAACCCTTATGCTCAGTATGGCATATTGGACGTAGAGAGTGGCAACTACGAACATCGTTGCGTTTGCTATGATGTGAAAGAAGAGCAGAAACTGTTTAGTGATAGCGTAGATAAATTTTATAAAGACAGATTAACACTAGGAATATGAAAAGCCTGTATGTATTAAGTGGCGCATCCGGAATGACCGGTAGCGAGCTTGTGAGACAAATATTAGAGGCAGAGAAGGATAGCCGTATCATTGGCTTTGATAACTTTTTTGCAAGTTCAATAGATACCGTAAAAGAGTATCTTGAAAACCCCGGATTCGTGTTCTATGAGTACGACATCAACAATGCTGACCAGATGAAGGCCATCGAGGATCAGGTGTTGCGTGAAAAGGGAGCTTACGACCGGACGGTTTATATTAACTGTGCTGCTGTGGTACATACGGAACACTTCTATGAGGTGGAGCACACTTGGGAAACCAATGTGATATCCATGAAGTCATTCTTGGAACAGGCTATCCGCGTAAGGGCAGACATTTACATCAACTGCTCTACTTCTGAGGTGTACAGCATGCAGTCATGGAATGAGAATGGCGGTGTACGTGAAAGCGATTATCTGATGATGTCAACCGCTGAGCACAGCCAACGTACAAGTTATGCCTGTGGCAAACTTATGACGGAATTCTTTATGAAGGATGCCGTGGATAAAGGCAAGATAAAGGGTTGCTCCATCCGTTTTGCCAACGTGTATAGTAAACACGAGCGTTTTGCAAAACACATTATTCCTCATATCATCAATGAATTGCTCGAGAAGGGTTCTGTGACACTGTTAGAGAATTCCAAGAAGAACCGTCGTGCGTTCCTGCACAATATTGACAGTTGCCGTTCGGTTATGGCTTTGATCAATTCAGACAAGGCTCTTGATGGTACGGTTTACAATGTGGCCACCGATGAGGAAATCACTATCATTGACCTTACCTACAAGATTGCAGAGAAGATGGGACTTCCCAAACCTGAGATCATTTTCAATGGTTATCGCAGCTCTGATCCTGAGCGTAGAATTCTGAACACAGAAAAGATTCGTACCCGTACTGACTGGACTCCTATCATTACTCTTGAAAAGGGTCTGGATATGTGTGTCGCATCAATTGAAAAGTAATGAAGAGTCTCATTATCACTGTGGCCGGTATGTCCAGCCGCTTCAATAAAGATACAAAAGAGGATGTGTTAAAGTGTCTCTATTATGAGGATACTCCTGCTAACTCTCTAATCAGTCTGCAAGTTCATAAGGCATTTGATTTGGTGGATGAGATTGTTGTGGTTGGCGGTTATAAGTATGAAGACTTGGAAAAGTTCATCCGCAATGAGATGAAGGATGTGAACCATAAGATGAAGTTGGTTTATAACGACCATTATCACGATTATGGTTCGGGATATAGTCTGCTCAAAGGAATTGAAGTGGTTTCGGAAAAGGCTGACGAGATTACCTTTATTGAGGGTGATTTGTTCTTTGATACGGAGAGCGTAGAGAAGATCATCACTTCCAAGAAGGATGTCATTTCTGTGAATAATGAGCCTATTCTTTCCAACAAGGCCGTTGCGCTCTATTTTGATGCCAACAACTATCCTCATTACATCTACGATACCAACCATTCCTGCTTAGAGATTCATGAACCTTTTACGGCCATCTATAATTCCGGCCAAATGTGGAAATTTATGAATCCTAGTAGAGTGAGGGAGATTTGCCAGTTCTTGACTCCAGAACAGGAACAAGGCACCAATCTGGAAATCATTCAGAAGTATTTTGGCGCGTATAAAAGTTCACAATTAGACATAGTAAGAATCAACCTTTGGTTCAACTGCAATACCGTGGCAGACTACCGAGAGGCTATTAAAGCATTAAGCAAATGAAGACGTTAAACGAGAAGTTGAACCTCCTTAAGAAGAAGTTAGACGGAGGTGAGAAGATAACTATTGCCATCTTTGGCTTTGGTAGTGTTGGATGCTATCTGCTGGACTATCTGGTATCGTTAGCAGACCCACAGTTAAAACTGGTTGTAGTAGGGCGCAACGCTGAGAAAATGCAGCAGGACGTGAATATTATCCGTACAGCTGCTACAATTCGCAGGCAAATGAGAAGTGAAATTGTGGTTGAAGGAGGTTGTGACTTCAAGGACGTTGCTTCTATTGAGAACACTTTGCGAAGGATTCAACCAGATTTCATTGTCAACAGCAGCCGCCTCTATGCCGGATTGAAGTATGGTACAATTTCTTGGTCAAACCTTCGTGCATATGGTATTTGGAGTCCTATGTCTGTGCTGCTTGGAAAGAATATTATGGAGGCATACGGCAAAGCAGATTGCAATGCTATCAGTATCAATACTTCTTACTCTGATGCAGTAATTCCTTGGTTGAAGAGTGCAGGAATGCCTTACTTTGACTTTGGTAGCGGCAACTTGAATCATCTGATTCCTCGTATGAAGTTCTTTGTGGCAGAGAAGTTAGGTATTGACAATCTTAATGATATTGATATTACCCTTGTGGCCAGTCACTTCCACGATGTGGTAATCAGTAAGGAAGGTCATACGGAAGGTGTAAAGCTTTTACTTAGCATTAAGTATCAGGGTAAGGAACTTGACATCAATCATGATGAGGTTTATAAGGCTTGTGGTATTCCAATGCCCACCGATCAGAAGCGTAATATGATGAATGCCTCCAGTAACTTCGATATCATCTATAGCATTCTGTCTGCAATTCGCGAAAAGAAAGCTATTAAAATTCATACTCCTGGTGTTGATGGTCATATTGGTGGTTATCCATTCATTATAGATGGTACAGGTGAGGAAGTAAAATGCTACTTTGCCCTTGATTACACGATTGAACAGATGGAGCAGGTGAATCGCAATTCTATTTATTGTGATGGAATTGAGAACGTGGTGGATGGGTGTCTTTTATATACCGATGAGCTGATTAAGAAGGTGAGGGATCGATTTAATGTTGTCATTCCCAAGAAAGTGTTTTTATCTGAAGCAGATAAGATAGCAGAATTACTGATTAACAAAATAATTAAAAGAAACTCTATTTAGGAAATATGTGTTTGAAAAGTTTTATTCGTAAAATCGTACCTCCTCTTATTTATGAATGGCTTAGTGCTTTTTATAAATGGTCTCATGTTGAAAAAGAAAATTATACTATTTGGCGTGTCAGAAATTTACATAAAAAAAGTATGAGGACTCTTAGGAATAAAACAACAATCCGATGCATTTTCTTTGCTTTGTTTGAGGAAGTATGGAAGTATGATCGTGTATATGAATTATTAACAAATAATCCTCGTTTTGAAGCTTTAATTTTAGTATGTCCTATTGTGAATTATGGACATGATAATATGGTTGATAGAATGGAAAGGTGTTATAATGCTTTTAAACGAAAGGGATATAATGTAATAAAGGCATATAAAGGAGCAAATAACTATGTTGATGTAATGACAGAACTGCAACCCGACATCGTCTTTTATACTAACCCGTATCAAGGGTTGATAGATGATAGATATTATATAACTAATCTAAAAAATGTTCTTACGGTATATGTTCCATACTATTTTGGCGAAGGGATTTGGTATCAAGTAGCTTATAATAGCCTTTTTTGCAATTTATTATGGCGACGATATGTTGAGACGGCAGATCATAAGGGTTATGCAAAAAAATATGCAAGGACAAAAGGTAGAAATGTTGTAACGACAGGGTATCCCGGAATAGAGTACTTGATTGACAAGAATTATATCCCATCTGATTCTATATGGAAAATTAAAAATTCCAGTTTGAAGCGAGTGATATGGGCCCCTCATCATACGATGGAGGCTGTTGGCACTTGCCATTATTCTTGTTTCCTTCAATATGCCGATTTTATGCTAGAGTTAGCTAATAGATATAGAAATAAAGTACAGTTTGTATTAAAGCCGCATCCATTATTAAGGAATAAACTGAATGAATTATGGGGAGAAAGTAAAACTGACATTTATTATTCAAAGTGGGAAAAAATGGATAATACTTCATTAAATGAAGGTGAATATATTGACCTTTTTCTCACAAGTGACGCTATGATACATGACAGTGGCTCTTTTATTGCTGAATATTTATACACAAATAAGCCTGTTATGAGAACTCTCAATGACATTCCTTTAGAAAATATGTATAATCCATTTGCTATAAAATGTCTAGATCAGTATTATAAAGCATATAATGAACAGGATGTTGAGCAATTTATCCAGAATGTCATCGACGGGGTTGATCCTCTTAAAGAACAGCGTACAAAGTTCGTGAATGAGGTACTCATGCCCAAAGGGTCTCCTTCTCAGAATATTATTGACGATATTCTTGATAGCATAGATAACCAGATTCTATATCGTAATTAATGGCAGAGTCTGTTCGTTCTCAACTCCTGCATGGAGTTGTTTGGAATTTTATCGAAAAAGTCTTGATGCGTGGGGCATCGTTTGTGATAGGCATTATTCTTGCCCGTCTATTGTCCCCGTCTGATTTTGGATTGATAGGGATGTTGGCAGTCTTTATTTCAATATCTAACGTTTTTATTGAAGGTGGACTGGCAAAGGCTCTTATTCAGAGGCAAAACTGTCAGAATATTGATTATTCCACGGCATTTCTCTCTAATGTTGGAATGTCATTGATCATCTATGCATTGCTATTTGTTACAGCTCCATGGATTGCGGATTTCTATCACGAACCGATTTTAATAGACCTGACTCGTGTATTGGCATTGAATTTTGTCTTGGGGGCATTTAATATTGTTCAACGCGCCAGGTTAATGTCAAATGTGGATTTTAAATCCTTGGCTCAGATAAATGTTATATCGACTGTTATCAGCGGAATAATAGGTGTTTCTATGGCGTATTTGGGCTATGGTGTATGGTCACTTGTTGGCCAGACAATCTGTTCAACCATAATTTTAATGGTTTTGTTCCCAATTTATTCTAAATGGCGCCCTTCTGTGAAATTCTCAAGGGAATCTTTTAACCATCTGTTCGGCTTTGGTTCAAAACTGATGATTACAGGCTTCTATTCGGTGGTCATCAATAATATAAGTACAATCTGTATTGGGCGCTATTATCGTAGCGGTCAGTTGGGATATTATACACGCGCTTCTCAATTTTCAGAGATTATATCCAGTACGGTAAATGATGTCTTAGGCACAGTTACCTTTCCTGTCTTGAGTAATCTCCAAAATGAACAGGAACACATGGTCTCCGTCTATCGGAAGTCCTTGTTTTTTACTGCTTTTGTCATGTTCCCCATTATGATATTATGTGCGCTTCTTGCAAAGCCAATAATATTAATTCTGTTAACAGATAAATGGCTTCCATGTGTTGTGTTGATGCAGTGGCTTTGCCTAGCGCGAATGTTTACGCCGCTATCCGCAATTAATATGAATATTCTCAATGCGGTGGGGCGTTCAGATTTGTTTATGAAATTAGATTTCTCAAAAGCTCCATTAATCCTTGCGACATTAGCTGTGACGATTCCTTTAGGAGTGGAAGCTATTACGATTGGCAGCTTCTTTATTTCTTTTACATGTTTTTTCATTAATGCTTATCTTCCTGGAAGATTATTTGGATATGGAGCATGGGAGCAGATAAAGGATTGGCGGTATATCTTTCTATCTCTGGCTATAATGACTGCATCGGTTATGCTGATTCTTCAATTTGTGTCAAATATTTGGGCGCAGTTGTTTGTAGGAGGAATTGTCGGTGGTGTCATCTATTTAGGCTGTTGCTTCCTATTTAAAGTAATTGACGATGATATGTTGAAAATGCTAAAGATAAAAAATGATGATAGAAGAACCTCGGATATTACAACTACCAAAATTTTTGGATGACCGTGGAAATCTCTCGGTTATTGAGGAGTTGAAGGAAATCCCTTTTAAAATCGAGCGTACCTATTGGATCTATGATGTGCCAGGGGGCGAAATGCGTGGTGGTCATGCTTATAAAGAGAATCAGGAGTTCATCGTTGCCATGTCGGGTAGTTTCGATGTCCATCTGGATGATGGAATTAAGAAACAAACTTTTCATCTCAACCGCTCCTATTATGGGCTTTATGTACCAAAAGGATTATGGAGAGAGATGGATAATTTCTCTACGAACTCTCTTGCACTCGTGCTTTCGTCAACAAAGTATGATGTGAATGATTATATCCGTGACTACGATGAATTTAAAACATGGAAAGATGAAAACAAGTAGAGTTTACGATTGTACTATCATAGAATTGAGTAAGCATCATGCCCCCCAGGGTAATATTTCTGTAGTTGAGAATAATAAAGATGTGCCTTTTGAGGTGAAACGTTGCTACTATCTATATGATGTGCCAGGTGGCGAAAGCCGTGGTGCACATGCTCATAAGGAGTTAAGTCAGTTAATTGTTGCCGCAAGTGGTAGTTTTACAGTAACCCTTGATGATGGTGAGGTAAAACGTACATTTTTGCTCAATAGGCCATATCAAGGACTTTATGTAGTTCCTGGTATCTGGCGTACTCTTGATGATTTCTCTTCAGGCAGCGCCTGTATGGTTTTGGCTTCTCATGGTTATGACAAAGAGGATTATATAAGAGAATACGATGAATTCTTAAAATACAAGAAAGGACAATTATGATACATCGGTTAGCTGACTGCATGAACTCGAATATTCCTGATTCTACTAATATCTGGCAGTTCTGTGTCATTCTTCCTAATTGTAAGATTGGTGAAAATTGCAATATCTGTGCAAATGTATTGATAGAAAATGATGTTGTGATTGGAAATAATGTTACGATTAAGTCTGGTGTTCAGATTTGGGATGGAATAGAGTTAGAAGACAATGTTTGTATAGGAGCAAATGTTTCTTTTACCAATGATCGCTATCCACGAGCTAAGAATCCTGATTGGAAATTGGAGAAAATCCTAATATGTAAAGGAGCCTCTGTAGGAGCAGGTTCTACTATATTGCCTGGAGTAACAATAGGAAATGGTGCTATGATTGGTGCAGGAAGTGTTGTAACTAAAGATGTACCGGCAGGTGAACTGTGGTTTGGAAATCCAGCAAGATTTGTTAGAAAAATAGAAAATTAATATGAATATACCTTTTTTATCACTGAAAGACGTAACAGCTCTGCATGGGGCTGAAATTAACGAGGCGGTGTGTCGCGTAGTAAATAGTGGTTGGTACCTACAAGGTAAGGAGAATGAACGTTTTGAACAGCACTATGCGGAGTTCATAGGTACAAAATACTGTGTAGGTTGCGCCAATGGTTTGGATGCCCTTATCTGGATATTCCGTGCATATATTGAGATGGGTGTGATGAAATCTGGTGACGAAGTAATAGTACCAGCTAATACATATATTGCTACCATTCTCGCTATCACAGAAAACGGCCTAAAGCCAGTCCTTGTAGAGCCCAAACTTAATACGTTGGAAATAGATGATGATCTCATTGAGGCTGCTATCACCCCGAAAACTAAAGCAATTGCCATCGTGCATCTCTATGGTCGTGATGCATATACAGACAAGATTGGCGAGTTGTGCAAGAAGTATAATCTGAAATTGGTTGAGGATAACGCTCAGGCTCATGGTTGTAAACATACAGATGGACGCATGACAGGTTCTATTGGTGATGCAGCAGGACATAGTTTCTATCCGGGTAAAAATCTAGGAGCCTTAGGTGATGGCGGTGCTGTAACTACAAATGATGAGGAATTGGCAAAGGCTATACGTGCCTTAGCAAATTATGGATCGCAGAAAAAGTATGTGTTCAGGTTCACTGGTCGTAATAGTCGTTTGGACGAGATCCAGGCTGCTGTATTGGATGTGAAGTTGAAATATATGGTAGAAGATAATGCACATCGCAAAGAGGTGGCTCATTATTACTATGAGCATATTAATAATCCGCTGATTACATTGCCTGATTTACTACCAGATGATCAGAATGCATATCATTTGTTCCCTATTTTAGTGGGCGAAGGTAAGCGCGATGTGCTGCATGACTATCTTGAGCAAAATGGTGTTGGAACAGTGTGCCATTATCCGATAGCTCCACATAAACAGGAATGTTATGCAAAAGAAGAATGGAACATACCTCAGTTGATTCTTCCTATCACAGAACATCTGGCAGATGAAGAACTGAGTTTACCAATTGGGCCTTCAATTACATTAGATGAAGTTCATACGGTAACGGATTTGATCAACAAGTTCTGTCTGTGAATATGATAAGAAGTACCCACCCCAGCCAAAGAAATTCTAGTATTGAACTTTACAGGATTGTTGCAACTTTCACAGTCTTGATTGTTCATTTCAATGGATGGTTTGTCGGAGGAATGCCCGAGAAGCTTGACCTGGCGAATCCGTCAGCTTTCAGGATTGGGCAAGTGATTATAGAATCTGCTGCATGTATTTGTATAAATATGTTTCTCCTTATCTCGGGGTATTTCGGGATTAGATTGAAGATTAGCTCTGTTTTACGGATCTGCTTATTGCTCCTTTTCATATATGTTCCGTTTTATCTGTTTGAATCCTGTTTGAAGGGAGTCTTTAGCGTTGAAACACTGATTCGCAATCTTTTCGTAATGACTAAGTCTGGCTACTTCGTCCAATGCTATTTGATGTTGATGTTTTTGTCACCCGTCCTTAATGCATTTATAGAGAAGATGGGTAAGAGAATCCTTCCGTGGGTAATAGTCTTTTTCTTTATAGAGTTTTGGTTCGATAAAATTAAAGAGTTAGAATGTCTTGGCTTCGGAAGTGGTTACTCCATCATGCATTTTGTCTTGATTTATATGATTGCCAGATGTCTGTTTCTCTTTAATGCTTATTTGGTAAGGGTTAAGATTTACTGGTGGGTTTTGGGCTATCTGTTGTTTACTATAATGATTTGCATCCAATATGCAGTTGGTTTAAAGTGGACATACGACTATTCAAATCCGGTTTGTATTATGTCTTCAATTTGTAGTTTTATGCCATTTGTTTATTACAACTATCATAATCGTGGTATTAATTGGATTGCCAGTAGCACCTTTGCTGTTTATATTATTCAGGTGACAGATCCTGCATATAGCTATTTAGTCAGAATCGATAATCATTTGTTAGTATCTCAGACATATGGATTATATCTTCTCTATGTGATGGGCGTGATATGCTTTTTCTTTACGTTATGTGTCTCGTATGATAAGATTTGTGGTATTTTTATAGGCCCTTTTACAAGAAACATCCAGACTAAATATGATGGAAGATTTAACTATAGATAAAGAAGTTCCCTCTCAATTTCCGTTGGTTTCTGTTGTCGTGATCACATACAATTCTTCGGCAACAGTCATTGAGACTCTTGACAGTATTAAGAGTCAAACATATAAAAGCATTGAACTGATTGTAACAGATGATTGCTCGCATGACAGAACAACTGGTGTTGTTAAGCAGTGGCTTAACGAAAACTCCTCAAGATTTGTGAGCGCAGAATTGGTAACATCCGAGAAGAATACAGGAGTTTCTGGAAATTTGAACAGAGGGATATGTAGTTCTCATGGTGAATGGATTAAGTCTATTGCAGGTGATGATTTACTGATTCCTACAGCTATAGAAGAATATGTCAGATTTGTGACTAATTATCCCGAAAAAGTAAGAATGTGCGTTTGTGATGTAGAGCCATTTGCGGTAGAAGGAGAAGAACTAGATAAAATTGTAAAAGCATATAAATATTACTTCGAGAAAGAGTCTGAGCCTTATGAGCAACAGAGGAAACGTGTGATGACCTCTCTTGTTTTCGTCGGCCCCGCTTTTTTCTATAGCCGAGAATTGTTTGATGAGATTGGTGGATATTCCGACAAGTATGGGTGTGCCGAGGAATGGCCTTTTGTGTATAAAATAATCCGTGGAGGTAATAGAATCTATGCAATCAACAAAAAACTTGTTCTATACCGATTTCAGACTTCATCTCTTTGTAATAGTCAAGATAATAAAGGAATGAAAAATAAGAATGTATTTCTAGGCATGTACCGTCACTATTTTGATTGTGCTTTTAAAGATTTGTTTTACGAGGGTCATATTCTGATAGCATGGCACTATGCACTCCTTTATTGGAGTCAACGAGTTCAATACAATATAAGTAGTTTAAAACTAAGGCAATTGTGTAGATATTGTTTTCTTTTTTTTAGTCCATTAACCTGGTTAAATAAGTTGGGAATTATAAAAGTTGATTGATATCAGTGTTTTTTTGAGAGGATGCCCTCTCTCAGTATCAGCGTCTTGTGGATTATAAAAATAGGACTAGTGTCAATGAAACATTTTTTTAAACGACTGTTGGCTAAAATCGTTTATTCCTTTGCTAAGATTTATACTTACAAATTGAGCAGTTTGTTTAGAAAGGAAATAAATCACATATATACGATGTGGATATGTAACTTCCTTGGAATAGTAGGTGACGGAACTTTAATTGAAAAGCCTCTAATATTACAAGGAAGTCGGGTAGATAGGGTTAAAATTGGTAAAAATTGTTGGGTTGGCCATCATTGTGTTATAGGGTGCTTAGATCATTTTGGAGAGCGGCAAGTCTTTGATTCTGAAATTGTGATTGGTAATAACTGTACGATAGGTGAGTATAATCATATTACGGCAATAAGACATATTATAATTGGTAATGGTTTGTTAACAGGACGCTTTGTCTATATGGGCGATAATTCTCATGGCGGTCTATCATGGGAAGAGGCAAGCACCCCTCCCAATAAGAGGGATCTGAAATCCAAGGGTAACATAATGATTGGGAACAATGTATGGATAGGGGATAAAGCAACCATTCTTGGTGGAGTCACCATAGGTGATAATGTTATTATAGGTGCTGGCTCTGTTGTAACTAACGACATCCCCTCGAATTGTGTGGCGGTTGGATCGCCTGCAAAAATAGCAAAGCGGCTATAGTATGGATATATTAATAAAGTGCTTTTTATTAGTTTTGGCTTTACTTATGTTTCGTGTACATATGAAATATAAGTTGGCAATTTTATTTTTTTCATCAATTTGTTTGAGAGATGTGAGTGTTGATTTTATACCGTTTGGAGCTTGTCCTTTTATATTATCAATCTTTTTTTGTCTTTCAGAATGGATGAATATTAATAAGTATATAAATCAATTAAAGAAAACACTCCTCATTAAATTAATATTTTTGATGATTGTAGCAACACTCATATTGGCCATATACAGCCCACATTACCATACTCCTATAGATTTCGTTAGACTTTTGATATTAGAATTGGTTGGAAATTATTTTGTAATTGCTTATTCTTTTTTATGTGTGTCCAAACTTGAAGATTTAAAACCGACAGTAAAAGCAATAGGGACAGGTCTAATTGTTGTCACTTTTTTTGGTGTTATAAATTATTTTTGCCAATATAGTATATGGTATAATCTCTTATATCCAGAAGGAATTGGAACAGTAGGAGCTGAGGCTTTTCAGTATTCTAATAGATTTAGGGTTCAGTCAACATTTGTAAATCCTTTTAATTATGGTTACATTTGTATTCTTATATGTTTAGTATCCCAGTACTTATTCGTTGTAGGGAAAATTGACAAATTAAAATTCTTGCTAAATATGCTTATGTCAATATTTGGCATTATTTATTGTGGATGTAGAACAGTTATTCTTGTGAGTGTCATCAGTTCTTTTGCCTTTCATTTTGCGTACATATCAAAGAAAAAAGTCCGAAAATACATGTTTATAGTATCTTTTGTTATAGGAAGTGCTCTCGTGATTATAATAATGAATAGACCTGATATTATTGAGTTTTTTTCAACGGCAATGAATACGGATACAAGTCTTGGCGCTCGCGGTATGTCGGGGGGAAGTAGTCTCGCTATGAGATTGATACAGTTCTCTGCAGTTTTATCATATCTTCCTGGTCATTGGCTTTTTGGTCGTGGTCGGGATTTCTTTGGTTTTGATCTGGGTTTTTCTGAAGGTGTGATAATAGATGAGGATCTATTCGGTATGGAGAGCGTTTTCTTTACCTTATTACTTGAAAGGGGAGTAATTGGTTTTTTGTTTTGGTTTATTTTTTATTTCTCACTTTTTCGCTTCTTCGTGTCTAAGATGAAAGAGGATAAAATATTATCCTCATTAGGCTTGTCACTACTATTATCATATCTACAATTTTCTATTATGACTGGAGAACTGGCAAGTGCTTTCCCAACATTATTAACTTTAGGAGTGGTAGTCAGATTACTATATTTGAGGGGGTATAATTTAAAATGATTATGTATTTATGACATGAAAGTATCTATAGCAATACCTGCTTTTAAGGGCAAATTTTTGAAAGAGAGCATAGAAAGTGTTCTTAATCAAACCTATGATGATTTTGAGTTGATAATTGTAGATGATCAATCTCCACACCATCTTGAAGATCTTATAGGTGAGTTCTCTGACAAACGTATCAAATATTATAAAAATATAACAAATCAAGGTGCGCAAGATCCAAGTAAAAATTGGAATGTTTGTTTACAGTATGCAAGGGGAGAGTTCTTTTGTCTTTTATGTGATGATGATATGTATGAACCTACTTTCATACAAGAAATGGTAAATCTGGCAGAAGATTATCCTAAATGTAACGTCTTTAGAGCAAGGGCAAAGATAATTGATACTTTGGGGAATACAATAGATTTATATCCATCATCTCCTCAATGGGAAAGTTGTGCTGAGTATATATGGCATAATGGTAGAAAATTAAGAAAGCAAACTATAAGCGAATGGATGTTACGAACAGATTATGTTAAAAAGTGTGGTGGATATACTAATTTACCGTATGCATGGGGCTCTGACTATATATCAATTTATAGATTCTCTTTGGATGGAGGTATAGTCTCGACAACAAAACCACTTGTGGCATACAGACGAAGTGAAATTAATATTTCCACTCTTGCCCATAAAGATAGTGAACTAAAAATGTTGGCAAACAAAATGTTTGAAGATAAAGTATTTTTGCTTATAGATGAAAACAACTTAGGAAGTGAATTGAAAAAAGAAGTTGCAAAACATAAAAAAAACGCAGACGCATACCTTTTGTCCCATGTTAGTATTTGGAAATATATATATTATGTTAGAAAGAGTAGTTATTATCACATAAACAAAAGAGCATTTATCAAGGGAATTGAAGAGAAATTGATTTATTATTTTAATTTGTAAACAAATAGCAAGTTACAAGCAGTTGTCTGGAATAATTCATTCTTTTTTGTAACATTTGAAGTTAAAAGTTTTTTCCGATATTTCATAATAATACAAATATTTAGACTTTCATGAATATAGCTGTCATATTCGCAGGAGGCGCAGGGCGTAGGATGCATACAAAGTCTCGTCCAAAGCAATTTTTAGAGTATAATGGTAAACCCATAATTATTTATACATTGGAACTCTTCGACAATCATCCAATGGTAGATGGAATTGTCGTGGCATGTGTAAAAGAGTGGATTCCCTTTTTGGAGAAAATGATCAAGAAATTTGAGATTAGCAAAGTAAAGGAAATAGTATGTGGTGGTGAAACAGGGCAGGACTCTATATACAATGGACTTGTTGCAGCCAAAGTGATTTGTTCTTCTCAAGATGATGTCGTTCTTATACACGATGGAGTACGTCCATTGATTACAGAACGAACTATTACTGACAATATTGAAATGGTTCATAAAGAAGGGAGTTGTATTACTTGTGTTCCTGCAACGGAAACTTTTATTGTAAATCAGCCAAATGGTAGCTTGGAGATTCCTTCTCGCGACAACTCTTTGATAGCCCGTGCGCCTCAAAGTTTTTATCTGAAGGACATCCTGGCAGCCCATGAGCTGGCGAGAACTGAGGGGCTGCATAACTT
Source organism: uncultured Prevotella sp. (assembly GCA_946183415.1). Taxonomy (GTDB): domain Bacteria; phylum Bacteroidota; class Bacteroidia; order Bacteroidales; family Bacteroidaceae; genus Prevotella. The sequence goes on along the minus strand of CAMHAM010000004.1, from coordinate 42,643 downwards.
TATTGATAGTTGTTCAATGATGCATCACTATGGTCATCGTCTTGGTAAAGTGGTTGGCCCTATGGAGAATATAAAGATTACTACTCCAACAGACTATTTTGTTTTTAAGGCCATGGTGGAGGTTCATGAAAATCAACAAATATTTGGTTTTTAATTTGATATGAACAGTCATATTTTGACGGAAGATGTTCAGCGTTTTGCTGAACAATTCGATTTGTGCGAACAATTGCGTGGCAAGTCATTCTTAATTACAGGAGCAACAGGTCTGATAGGTTCTGTGATGATTAAATGTTTCTTAGCATTGAACCATCAGAAACTGCTTAATACAAAGATTATTGCTGTCATTAGGAATATTGAGAAAGCAAGGCATGTATTTGGAGACGAATTCGATGAGATAAAATTCGTAATAATTGAAATGAATCAAATAATGCCAGATATTATTATTGACAAGGTTGATTACATCGTACATCTGGCGAGTCCGACTTCTTCGAAGTATTTTGTAGAACATCCTGTGGAAACGCTTAGAACGGCAATAGAAGGGACAACTGCGATACTTGAATTTGCAAAAATTACTCAAGTCAAAGGAATGGTCTATGCTTCATCGTTGGAGGTGTATGGAAGTAATCATACAGATGATTGGATAAGTGAGAATTTTCAAGGCTATGTGAATCCTATCGAAGTTAGAAGTTCATATAACATAGGAAAAAGAACCTGTGAATGTCTGTGCCATTCATACGCTAAAGAATATGATGTGAACGTGATGATGGCAAGACTAACCCAGACGTTTGGAGCAGGTATATCCGAAACGGATAACCGCGTGTTTGCACAGTTTGCCAAAAGCATCATTAAAAATGATAATATTGTTTTGCATACATCTGGAGCTTCTGCTAAACCTTATTGTTATACAACAGATGCTGTCAGGGCTATTCTATATCTTTTACTAAAAGGGAAGAAGGGGGAGGCTTATAATATAGCCAACAAAGACAGTTATATTTCTGTTCATGATATGGCCCAGATGATAAAGAATGAATTTAACTCCAATATTGATGTCGTGATTGCCCCCCAAAAAGATCTTGGCTATGCCCCCGAGACAAAGCTAAGATTGGACACTCATAAGATAGAGTCTTTAGGTTGGAAACCCATTTTTTGTTTAAGAGAGATGTATGCAAGATTAATATCGTCAATGCGATAATGATACTCTGATTTTAATGATTTGCTTTTTCATCAAGTCCTTCAATTTTGTTTCTCTCTATTCGCTTCAGAGAATTTTTCACTCTTTTTGTCTATAATTTCATCCTATAATGGTCATGATGAATGAATTGATTTCTATAATAATACCAATATATAAAGTTGAAAAGTATCTTCCCAAATGCTTGGATTCAATAATCGCACAGACATACTATAATATTGAAGTAATTTTGGTGGATGATGGTAGTCCTGATAGATGTGCATTAATCTGTGATGAATATTCGGGGAAAGACAGTCGTATCAAGGTTATTCATAAACAGAATGAAGGTGTTAATGAAGCTAGAATTTCAGGCTTTAAAGAGAGTCATGGGGAATACATTACTTTTGTCGACCCTGATGATTATGTAAGTCCTTTATACGTAGAGCGCTTATATGGAGCTATTAGAGACGAGAACGTTGCAATGTCATGTGTACAACGTATATATATTAAAGGTGACATGGAAAAACCAGATGTTCGCCCTGTAGTAGGCTATTTGGATAGAGAGGAAATAACTTCTGTTTTAAAGAAAGATTTTTTATATAATTATGAAGAAAGAACAAACGCATATAACCTAGGCTTATGTTGTAAAATGATTAAACGAGTATATCTTGAAGGAGCGATGGAACAAGCAAGGGGATTGTGGATTGGAGAAGATCTTATTACAAATTTGTATATTATATTTCGGATCCCTTCTATCTATATCTTAAACGAATACCTTTACTATTATGTTCAGCACGACTCCCAATCTACTCGTAGTTGTAGTTGGAATTCGTGGAGGAACCAAATAGAACAATGGGAAAGGATTCTCTTAATTGATAAGAATAATTATTTAAAAGATCAATTACCCTATAGGATATTGTCTATGACAAAAATCTTTATTAGGAACATGATAGATGATGGTTGTAAACAATTTGATTTTTGCTCTTTCTGGGGAAAAGCCATTTGTGACAATTTGATTGTAGAGCGTTTTGTTAATTATCCGTTTACATCGTTAAGGATTATTGATAAGATTGTTGTTTACTTAATTAAAAAGAAAATGTTCAGAATGCTTTATTGTTTATATAAGATAAAACTCCCTATTGCTAGATTGAGAAAAAGAGAAATGTAAGATAGTGTGCACAAAATTAGTATTTAATATGGAAAATTCATTTTTGGAATTACATGAAAGACTACTGATAATCATGGATGAGATTCATAATATATGTGTTGATAATAATATTCATTATTCGCTGGCTGGTGGTTCGCTTATTGGTGCAGCACGTCACCAGGGGTTCATTCCATGGGATGATGATATGGATGTAATGATGCCATACAAGGATTACCATCGATTCTGTGAAATTGTTTTTTCCCAAAAACATGAATGGCTAGAGTTTAAAGTTGCAGGTAGAACTAAAAAATTCTACCATACAATATTGAAAGCATATGATAATAGGACAACATTGATTCAAAAACATACTAAAGATGCATATGGCATTTTCATAGATATTTTCCCTTATGTTTATGTTGGTAACTCAAGACCAAGAGCCTTGTTTGAGTATTATTTTTATCGTTTATTTGCAGCACCATTGTTGAGAAAAACAGTAACGTATGAAGATAAGAATATTATTAAAGAAAGTATAGTGACTCTTATTGGGAAAATTATTCCTGCCTCATTTTGTGTGAAATGTATAAGATGGAATTATAGAAGGCTATGTAAAAAGCGAACTAAATATTCCACAGATTTGGATGGCCTGACAAAAGGTATTGTGCTTACAGATTATGTTGAAAATTTTAAGCTTGTCTCTTTCGAGGACAGATCATATTATATTTTAGAAAAGGCACATGATTATTTGAAAAGTGTTTTTGGCGATTATATGACTTTGCCTCCCAAAGAGAAGCGATCACCTCATTTAATTGATTATTTAGATTTAAATATACCATATAGAGAATATAACAATAATAGTAAACAATAGAGCAATGAAAACAGTTTATTTAGGTATGATAGGTGATATCATGCATCCTGGCCTTATTAACATCATTAACGAGGGTAATAAGTACGGAAAAGTGATGGTTGGTCTGTTTACAGATAAAGCAATTTCAACACATAAGCGACTGCCTTATCTTACTTATGAGCAGCGTAAGAATGTCATAGAGAACATTAAGGGCGTTTCTTCTATTGTTCCTCAGGAAGATTGGAGTTATGTTCCTAATTTGTTAAAGTATAAGCCGGACTATATTATTCATGGTGATGATTGGTTGTATGGTCCCGATAAATATCTTCGCGATGAGGTGTTCAAGACAATGGAGAAACTTGGTGGCAAGGTAATTGAGATTCCCTATACCAAGGGCATTTCTGCATCTGGTCTGAAAGAAGAAATCGACTCGCTAGGCGTAACCCCTCAAGCCCGTCTGTCTTCGTTACGTCGTTTGATTTCAGCTAAGCCAATTGTTCGTATTTTGGAATCTCATAATGGCTTGACTGGCCTGATTGCTGAACATACGTCGGTGAAAGTCAATGGCCAGCATCGAGAGTTTGACGGCATGTGGGCTTCTTCTTTAACAGACTCAACTTCTAAGGGTAAACCTGATATTGAAGCTGTTGACTTGACAACTCGCCTGCATGATTTGAATGACACCTTAGAGGTTACGACAAAACCCGTCATCTATGATGGCGATACAGGCGGTAAGTTGGAGCATTTTGTTTTCACTGTTCGTACCTTGGAGCGTTTGGGAATCTCTGCTGTGATCATTGAAGATAAGGTCGGCTTGAAGCAGAATTCGCTTTTTGGAACGGATGCTATCCAGACCCAGGATACTATTGAAGGTTTTTGTAATAAGATTAAGGCAGGCAAGGAGGCCCAGATTACTCGTGACTTTATGATTATTTCCCGTTGTGAGTCTCTGATTGCGGGGAAACCGGTAGAAGATGCTTTAGAGCGTTGCCATGCATACGTGGCAGCTGGGGCTGACGGCGTAATGATCCACTCAAAGAACAAGAGTGGAGAGGATATCAAGGAGTTCTGTCAGCGTTTCCGTGAGAAGGATCCTCATACTCCCATCGTTGCCGTTCCGACAACTTACAATCAGTTCACAGAGGAAGAACTGGCGGAATGGGGTATCAATATTGTTATCTATGCCAATCACATGCTTCGTGCTGCATATCCAGCAATGGTCAAATGTGCAGAACGAATTCTTGAAACATCACGTAGTTTGGAAGCATCCGATGAGTATTGTATGCCTATCAAACAGATTCTGAATCTGATTCCTGGCACTAAGAAAAAGTAATTAGTAAATTGAAAATTGAAAGTTGAAAATTGATTGTTATGATTTCACCGAAATTCTTTTATGATACATTAGCCGGCTATGGGATTGATTTCTATGCTGGCGTGCCAGATTCTTTGCTGAAGAATCTTTGTGCTTACATTACCGACCACGCTGATGCCAGTCATAATATTATAGCAGCCAACGAAGGTGGAGCCATGGGACTGGCAGCCGGTCACTATTTGGCAACAGGCCAGATTCCCGTAGTCTATATGCAGAATTCTGGTGAGGGAAACATTATCAACCCTTTAGCCTCTCTGACTGACCCCGATGTCTATAACATCCCCGTCCTGTTGGTGATAGGCTGGCGTGGCAAGCCTGGTGTCCATGATGAACTCCAGCATGTTAAGCAAGGCAAGGTAACAACCGGTCTACTCAATGTCATGGGCATTGACTATACAGTTCTCTCTAAAGAAGAGGATAAGGCTGAAGCCCAAATAAAAAAGGGTGTTGCTTATATGCAGGCTACTAAACAGTGTTATGCTTTAGTTATCGAAAAGGATACATTTGATGCCTATGTGCTTCAGAATGTAGAAAAGAATAATCTTACACTATCTCGGGAGGAGGCCATCCAGATAGTTGTAGCAAATTTGGGTGAAAAGGATGCTATTGTGTCCACAACAGGCATGATCTCCCGTGAACTCTTCGAATATAGGACTTCTATGAACGAAGGTCATGAGCGTGATTTCCTAACAGTAGGCTCTATGGGTCATGCCTCTCAGATTGCACTTGGTATCGCATTGGATAAACAAGATCGCAAGGTATGGTGCTTTGATGGCGATGGAGCCTCGATTATGCACATGGGCAGTATGGCTATTATAGCCAATAAAGCGCCCCAGAACTACATTCATATTGTATTTAATAATGGAGCTTATGATTCTGTAGGCGGGCAGCCAACTGTAGGCCTTAAAATTGATTTGCCTGCCATTGCCAAGGCTGTAGGTTATAAGTCTGTATATAGTGTTTCATCAAAAGAAGAATTACAGAAACAGTTAACAAAACTGGGTGAGGCTCCTGTCTTTTTGGAAGTTCGGGTGAAGAAAGGTAATCGTAAGGATTTAGGTCGTCCTACGACTACACCGATACAAAACAAAGAGGCCTTGATGGAATTTCTGAAGAAATAGAAATGCGTTTAGTAATATTATCAGATATTCATGCCAATGTGACAGCCTTCGAGGCTGTGCTTACAGATATAAAGGCACGGGGACATGGCGATGCCATTGCTATACTTGGCGACTTGGTGAATTATGGCCCTCGCCCCAACGAGGTGATAGATATGGTAAAGGCAGTATCTTTGCCAGTCATAGTTAATCTATGGGGTAATCATGAGTATTCCATCTTCGGAGGGAGCCTTGACAGGTTTGCGACAGACAGGGGACGGTCAGTATTAAAATACACACATACCATTCTGACAGAGGATTCAAAGGACTATTTGGATTCCCAAATGAACCATGATGGGTTAGAGACATATATGACAGGCAATCGTTCATTTCTTTTTATGCATGGTAATTTGGCTGATCCATATTGGGGTAAGTTTGGCATAGACAAAATGGATGACGAGCGTTTTGCTAAATATGACTATGTGATTAGTGGTCATTCTCACATCCCTTATTATGTGGAGTATTTCTTTCCCAGTGATAATAAGGAATACCGTAATAAAAAACGTACGGTATTTATCAACCCAGGATCTGTAGGCCAGCCTCGTAATCATAATCCCTATGCGCAATATGGTATTTTGGATACACAGTCCGGCAATTATGAACATCGTTCAGTTTGGTATGATATTGAGAAGGAACAGGCTTTGTTTGTTGACAGGGTAGATGTGTTTTATAAAGATAGAATTAAATTAGGAGTATGAAAAGTTTATATGTATTAAGTGGTGCTTCCGGTATGACGGGAAGTGAACTTGTCAGACAGATTTTAGAGGCAGAGAAAGAAAGCCGAATTATCGGTTTCGATAATTTCTTTGCAAGTAGTATTGATACGGTCAAGGAATATCTTGATGATCCTCGTTTCGTATTCAACGAATATGATATAAATAATGTTGTCCACATGCGGACGATAGAAGATGAAGTCGAACTTGAGAAAGGTGCTTTTGACCGTTTGGTCTATATCAATTGTGCAGCTGTAGTACATACAGAACACTTCTATGAGGTGGAGCACACTTGGGAAACCAATGTGATATCCATGAAGTCATTCTTGGAACAGGCTATCCGCGTAAGGGCAGACATTTACATCAACTGCTCTACTTCTGAGGTGTACAGCATGCAGTCATGGAATGAGAATGGCGGTGTACGTGAAAGCGATTATCTGATGATGTCAACCGCTGAGCACAGCCAACGTACAAGTTATGCCTGTGGCAAACTTATGACGGAATTCTTTATGAAGGATGCCGTGGATAAAGGCAAGATAAAGGGTTGCTCCATCCGTTTTGCCAACGTGTATAGTAAACACGAGCGTTTTGCAAAACACATTATTCCTCATATCATCAATGAATTGCTCGAGAAGGGTTCTGTGACACTGTTAGAGAATTCCAAGAAGAACCGTCGTGCGTTCCTGCACAATATTGACAGTTGCCGTTCGGTTATGGCTTTGATCAATTCAGACAAGGCTCTTGATGGTACGGTTTACAATGTGGCCACCGATGAGGAAATCACTATCATTGACCTTACCTACAAGATTGCAGAGAAGATGGGACTTCCCAAACCTGAGATCATTTTCAATGGTTATCGCAGCTCTGATCCTGAGCGTAGAATTCTGAACACAGAAAAGATTCGTACCCGTACTGACTGGACTCCTATCATTACTCTTGAAAAGGGTCTGGATATGTGTGTCGCATCAATTGAAAAGTAATGAAGAGTCTCATTATCACTGTGGCCGGTATGTCCAGCCGCTTCAATAAAGATACAAAAGAGGATGTGTTAAAGTGTCTCTATTATGAGGATACTCCTGCTAACTCTCTAATCAGTCTGCAAGTTCATAAGGCATTTGATTTGGTGGATGAGATTGTTGTGGTTGGCGGTTATAAGTATGAAGACTTGGAAAAGTTCATCCGCAATGAGATGAAGGATGTGAACCATAAGATGAAGTTGGTTTATAACGACCACTATCATGATTATGGTTCGGGATATAGTCTGCTGAAAGGAATTGAGGTGGTTTCGGAACAAGCTGATGAGATTACCTTCATTGAGGGAGATTTGTTCTTTGATACGGAGAGCGTTGAGAAGATTATCACTTCCAAGAAGGATGTCATATCTGTGAATAATGAGCCTATTCTTTCTAACAAGGCTGTTGCACTCTATTTTGATGCGAACAACTATCCTCATTACATCTATGATACCAACCACTCTTGCTTAGAAATTCACGAACCATTCACGGCCATTTACAACTCTGGCCAAATGTGGAAATTTATGAATCCTAGTAGAGTAAGGGAGATTTGCCAATTCTTAACTCCTGAACAAGAGCAAGGAACTAATTTGGAGATAATCCAAAAGTACTTTGGCGCATATAAAAGTTCACAATTAGACATAGTAATAATCAACCTCTGGTTCAACTGCAATACTGTAGCTGACTACCGTGAGGCAATCAAAGCACTGAAACTACAATAATGTCAACAGTTCGAAATAGTAGATTAGACGGCATAAAACTATTACTGATTATTCTGGTGGCGATTGGGCATTGCATAGAGCCCTCTCGTTACACGAACACGATAAGTGGTAGTCTGTATTCTGTTATTTACTTATTTCACATGCCATTGTTCGTTTTTCTTAGTGGATATTTTGCAAAGGTTAACAGCCTGAAGGAATTGAAAGACAAGGGTATCAGGTTTATTGAAACATTCTTGATTATCATGATTCCTCAGTTCTTATTTTACCATTCATGGCATGTTTTTCTTAATCCAGAGAACTCCGGGTGGTATCTGATGAGCCTTTTGTGGTGGTATGGAATACTGCTTTTTATGAAGTGTGTATTGCCTAAAATGAGTGTCTGGGGGGGGTATTTCTTACGGTTTCAGCGTCAATGCTCGTGTTCTTATTGCCACTAGGTAATTACGGTAGGTTACTATCTTTTAACAGAACGATCCAAATGCTACCATATTTTTATGGCGGATATCTTTGTTCTAGTAAAGGATTAAGTCTGCCTTGTGGGATAAAGAAGGAAGCAAGCGCTTTGCTTTTAATTCTTTCTGTTATTATAATGGTCTTGTTGATTTATTATTCTTCGAGGACTCTGCATGTGCTCGAGTTTTATAATGTAGATGCGTGGTCTATTGGTAATAATAGTAAACTTCCTCTTTGGGGCTTACTTGGGTCTAGATGCCTTTTAATGATAAGTACAATTATTGTGTCATTTGCTATTATCGAGAAGGTTAAGTTGTCAGAAAGTTTATCAATCTTGGGCAAATCTACCTTGGTAATTTATGTAGTACAGGGAATACTAGCACATATAATTCCTTCGCTTACACCCGCAAATCTCAGTATAGAATTAGCAATAGGTGCTGGAATTCTGTTGTTATCTTTCTTCTTGATTAAGACTATAGATTGCAAATACATTACGAACCCGATAAGTACTCTTTTTGATAAAATTAAGAACAAATAATATGAAGACGTTAAACGAGAAATTGAACCTCCTTAAGAAGAAATTGGATGGAGGTGAGAAGATAACCATAGCCATCTTTGGCTTAGGAAGTGTTGGATGTTATCTGCTGGACTATCTTGTTTCTTTAGCAGATCCTCAATTGCGATTGGTTGTTGTTGGTCGTAATGCAGAGAAAATGCAGCAGGATGTGAATATCATCCGTACTGCTGCAACCATCCGCAGGCAGATGCGAAGCGAAATAATCGTGGAGGGTGGATGTGATTTCAAAAATGTAGCATCGATTGAAGCAACTTTGAGAAAGATTCAGCCAGACTTTATAGTAAACAGCAGCCGGTTGTTTGCAGGTTTGAAGTATGGAACCATTTCCTGGTCTAATCTTCGTGCATACGGCATTTGGACGCCCATGTCTGTCTTGTTAGGTAAGAACATCATGGAAGCTTACGAGAAAGCGGGATGTAATGCCATAAGTATTAATACCTCCTATTCTGACGCAGTGATACCTTGGCTGAAGTCTGCAGGAATGGCCTATTTCGACTTCGGCAGTGGTAATCTCAATCACCTAATTCCCCGAATGAAATTCTATATTGCGGATAAGTTCGGAATTGACAACCTAAATGATATCGACATTACCTTGGTTGCCAGTCATTTCCATGATGTGGTTATTAGTAAGGAAGGACATACGGAGGGCGTGAAACTTTTGTTAAGCATAAAATATCAGGGAGAGGAATTGGATGTCAACCATGAGGATGTCTATAAGGCCTGTGGCATTCCGATGCCTACTGACCAGAAACGCAATATGATGAATGCTTCCAGCAATTTCGATATAATTTATAATATCCTAACAGCCATCCGTACAAAAACTGCGATAAAGATACATACACCTGGAGTCGAAGGACATATTGGTGGATACCCATATATTATTGATGCGACGGGTGGACAAGTAAAGGGTTGCCTGACATCTCAATACTCTGTAGAGCAGATGGAACATGTGAATCGTAATTCAATCTACTGTGACGGCATTGAGAATGTTATGGACGGTTGTCTTTTCTACACAGACGAACTTATTCAGAAAGTTAAGGATCGGTTCAATGTTGATATTCCAAAGAAAGTTCACCTCTCAGATGCAGATACTGTTGCTAATTTGCTAATTGATAATATAATCACTCCAAACGTTAAGTAAATGGTAAAGCTATGGACTATTCTCATTTAAGTGATTTACAACAAGCGGAATTCAAAATTCTGAAGGCATTTAATACAATCGCCAAGAAATATGATATAAAATATTATTTGGCCGACGGAACATTATTAGGTGCAGTCAGGCATAAGGGGTTTATACCATGGGATGATGACATCGATTTAACAATTACGAGATCAGAATATGAAAGGTTTAAAAGTGTTGCAGAAAAGGAACTTCCTGACAGTATGTATTTGAGTACATTTGATACTCCTGGTCATATATGGCTGGTTCCTCGAATTATTGACAGGAATTCTCGTTTCTATCTTAACAATGCTGCGAAACAAAAAGAAATAGGGGCATGGATAGACTTTCTCATTTTGGATGGAGTGCCTGAGCGTGGTCTGAAAAAAAAGATATGGGGCTTTACATACTTAATGGCTAGAATGTTATATCAGTTTTCAAACTTCAGCACTGCCGTTAATCTTAATAGGAAAGGAAGACCATGGTATGAATATGTAGCTATACGTTTTGCTAAATTCACTCACATTGAGAAAATATTAAGTCCTGTAAAAATGGGACATTTCTATGATTGGGTTTGTACAAGATTTGATTATGATAAGTGTGAGTCATGTTGCATGTTAAGTAATACTCTTCAATTGAAAGGTATTATACCCAAAAGTTGGATTGGCGATGGCGTTGAATATCAGTTCGAAGACATGACCCTTTCAGGTTTACAAGAAACTGATAAGTATTTACAGTTTTGTTATGGTGATTATATGACCCCGCCTCCCGTGGAGAAAAGGGTAAGTGAGCATAATGTGACAAAAGTCGAGGATTAGTTATATGGCAGAAAAGAAACTCAATGGTACGGTAATCGTGACGTACCGCTGCAATGCGCGTTGCTCAATGTGCAACCGCTATAAGGCGCCTTCAAAGGCGGAAGAGGAGATCTCTATTGAGACGATCAAGAAACTCCCGAAGATGTATTTTACGAATATTACTGGTGGTGAGCCGTTTATACGTACAGACTTGAAAGAGGTGGTGCGGGAGTTGTATAAAAAATCAGACCGTATCGTCATATCTACGAATGGATTCTTTACAGATCGTATTTTAGACCTTTGTAAGGAGTTCCCTCAGATTGGTATCCGCATCTCAATAGAGGGCTTGGAAAAGACAAATAACGAGATTCGTGGACTTAACGATGGCTATCAGCGTGGTTATACGACACTGAAGAAACTTCGCGAGATGGGTATGAAGGATGTGGGATTCGGTATGACGGTACAGGATAAGAATGCACCAGATCTTGTTCCACTCTATCAGATATCTAACGAGATGGGAATGGAGTTTGCAACGGCCTCGCTGCATAACTCGTTCTATTTCGTAGAAGCAAAGAATATCATCAAGGATCGTCCGATGGTGGCAAAGAATTTCGAGAACTTGGTGAACGAATTGTTGAAATCAAATTCGCCCAAAAAGTGGTTCCGTGCCTATTTCAATCATGGATTGATTAACTATATCTATGGGCAGAAACGCTTGCTGCCTTGTGATATGAGTTTTGATACTTTCTTTATTGACCCGTATGGGGATGTGATGCCTTGTAATGGTACAAAGGACAAGGAGGTGATGGGTAATCTGAATCGCCAGACATGGGATGAACTGTGGAACTCGCCTGAGGCGGAGAAGGTGCGTAAGAAGGTGCGGTGTTGTGACCGTGACTGTTGGATGATAGGTTCTGTAAGCCCTGCTATGCATAAATACATAGGAAGGGTCATCCCCTGGGTGATTTCGCATAAACTGAAGTCACTGTTGGGCATGAAGTACTCTATGTATGAGTTGCCGATATGCTGCGACTATCGTGACGGGAAGGTGACAAAAGAAGAACTGGACAAGTGCTCAACTTGTGACATGAATGCCGTTATTAACAATGGACTATCTGAGGATTCCAAGGAGGCACTGAAAGGTAAGCGAGGAGAGGATATTGTGAATGCTGACGTGGAGAGCCAGGGATACGAAGGAACTGTAGCTGAAACGGACAGGAAGATAGAAATTCAATGAAAATTGTTGTGACAGGTACCCGTGGCATCCCGAACATCATGGGCGGTGTGGAGACGCACTGTGAGGAATTGTTCCCTCGCATAGCGGCTAAAGGACATGACGTGACGGTGATCCGGAGGAAAAGTTACGTAAAGGATTCACTCACGGAATGGGAAGGGGTGAAACTGGTAGATATCAATTCACCGAAGAAAAAATCGTTTGAGGCTATTATCCATACATTTAGAGCAACGTTGAAGGCGAAACAATTAGGGGCTGATGTGCTGCATGTGCATGCCATCGGCCCTGCTTTGGTGATTCCCATTGCCAAGATGCTGGGGCTGAAAGTGGTGTTTACGCACCATGGACCTGACTACGACCGCGACAAATGGGGGAGGAAGGCGAAATGGGCACTGAGAATGGGCGAGGAACTCGGATGTAAGTTTGCTGATGAGGTAATCGTCATCTCGAATGTCATCAAAGACCTGATCGCCAAGAAACATGGCCGATGGGATCATGTGCATCTGGTCTACAACGGTGTTCCTGAGCCTGAACTTTGTGACTATCCTGAATATTTCGAGGAACTGGGTATCGAAAAGGGTAAATATGTCATCGGAATGTGCCGTTTCGTGCCTGAGAAGAACCTGCACCATCTGGTGGATGCCTTTGCCATGGTCAAGCCTAAGGGCTGTAAACTGGTACTGGCGGGTGATGCTGACTTTGAGGATGACTACTCGCGACACTTGAAGGAATCTGCTCAAAAGAACGGGGTGGTATTGACGGGGTTTGTCAAGGGCAGGAAACTGCATTCGCTCCTGACGAATGCGCGTTGCTATGTGTTGCCCTCGTCGCACGAGGGTCTGCCCATTGCTTTGTTGGAGGCGATGAGTTATCATCTGCCTGTCATCGTCAGTGATATCCCTGCGAATCTGGAGGTGGAATTGCCGGATGAGTGCTATTTCCATTTGGGAGACATCAATGCCTTAGCACGGAAACTCCAGAAGAACATTGATGCTGATTATCACCAGGTGGACTATGATCTGTCAAAGTACAACTGGGATCATATCGCCAATCAGGTTTGTGAGATATATGAATCGCTCCGAATGTCGTAAGATGTCCCTATATAAGAAATCTTTTGTGAAAACTCTATTATTTAGCATTATAGGCCTGTTTTCGGTGTCCTTTTGTCCTCAGATTCATGCGCAGCAGTTTGAGGTGGTGGATTCTCTTGAGAAGGGTAACTTTAATTCGGTGTGGACCAGAGGGTTCTGGAATAACTGGTTTGTGCAGGTGGACTTGGATATGAGTCTGCAGAATCCGTATGGGTATGACTTCTCGAAGGTGTTTCCCAATGGCAAGTCGTTCGGAATGGATGTGGCGGTTGGTAAGTGGTTTGCACCGCAGGTTGGTGTGCGTGGGAAGTTTAACTGGGAGAACAAGCTGCCGCTGCTGAAGAATGACCATGCGAACTGGTTGGCGCCGTTTGACCAGCCGGGTGTGAATCGGGAGAAGGGTGGATATATTGCACTGTATGGGGATCTACTCGTGAATATGCATAACTTGTTCGGGACGTATCGGGCGGACAGGACTTGGAATCTGAGTCTCTATCCGAGGATTGGCGTGAATTATAACTTCGGCGTTTCGAAGGGTTCGCTGCTGGCGGGTATTGGTCTGCTGAATACGTATCGACTGAGTGATCGGTGGAGTCTGATTGGGGATATCGCTTATATCATGACGGGTAGTGGATTTGTAGGGATCAATGAGAGTGGAGGTACTGGGACGGGAAGTAATTCGAATGGATACTTTTCTATCGGCTTAGGAGCACAGGTCGATTTAGGAAAAGTAAAACAGGAAAAAGGTAAAAAGGTAAAAGATGATGAGCACTCTGTGCGGACGGATGGGGTGTGGGATAACTGGTTCGTGCAGGTGGGGGCGGATATGAGTCTGATGAATCCGTATGGGTGTAACTTCTCGAAGGTGATTCCGAAGGGTATGACGTTCGGACTGAACGGGGCGTTGGGAAAGTGGTTTACACCGGAGTTTGCCGTCAGGGGGCGCGTGCAGTGGGAGAATGGACTGATTCCGAATAACAGTGTGGAGTGGGTGGCTCCGGCGGATAATCCTAAGGAGAACTATAAGAGTGGCGGTTTTGCCACGGCTGCACTGGACGTGATGCTGAATATGACGAATACGATTGCTGGGTATAGACCAGAGAGGAAATGGCATACTTCGGCCTTTCTGAGAATGGGTGTCATCACGCAGTTCTCGGAAGGATCGGGTTCGCCTCTGATGGGTGTCGGCGTGGAAGAGACGTACCGGCTGAATGACAGGCTGAGTTTGTTTGGGTCTGCGGCTTACCAGGTGTCGACGAGTGAAGGTCTGGGTGTGAGCACCACAGGTATGGAAGTGGCTGCGGGAAGCAATGGGTTCTTTGATATTGATTTTGGTATTAGGTGTGAGATCAGTTCTGTGACAGGGTGGCACCGCTGGGGACAGGACCCCAGTAACGCGCAAAGCGCTGAACAGATGTTCCAGTCCCATGTTAGTGGGTCCCCGTTGAGGCATAACTGGCCAAGGTTTGCGGTGAATACGGTGGCGAGTGTGGCCGTGGCGTATGTGGGGAAGACGGCGCTGAAGGCAGTGGTGAATGAGGAGAGGCCGGATCATTCGGATAACAAGTCGTTCCCATCGGGACATGCTGCTATGGCGTTTGCGGCGGCAAGGTCGATTGATAAGGAGTTTCGTAAGGACTCGCCGTGGATCTCTGTGGCGGGATATGCGGCTGCGACTGCCATTGGCGTGGAGCGGGTGGTCAGTGACCGCCATCATTGGTATGATGTCCTTGCCGGGGCTGCGCTGGGATTCGGGTCAGCGGAACTCACGTGGTGGGTGAGTGATAAACTGTTCCCCAATCGCAACGTTGCTGTTGGATTTGCAGGTAATGCTATTGATGTTAAGGTTGGGCTTTAAGTCTTTTGGATATGAGTAAGAATAATCAATCGAACAGGTTGATCAAGTGGATTGTGATGGTGGGGGACTTTGTGGTCCTCAATGGCGTGTTGATGGCGTTCTCGTACTGGCACTGGAGAATGGCGGCTTGGGATAAGGGCATGCTGAACGTGTTTGTGCTGGTGAATAACATTGCTCTGATGCTGAGCCAGCTGAGGTTCTCGACGATCATCCATCTGAGACTGGTGGGAGCGGGGGATGTGCTGCAACGACTTGTGGGGTTGACAACACTGCAGGTGCTGCTGAGCTATCTGCTGCTGAATATCTTTGCCTACGATACGCCCATCGGGTGGCTACTGCTGGAAATTGGTACGGTGTTCGTGACTATCCTGTTGGTGAAACGCTTAGGGGAACGCTGGTTTATCAAGCTCTATCGTGAGGCGGGTAGGAATACGCGTATGGTGACGCTGGTGGGCTCTGATCCCGAACTGGCGGGCGTGTTCAGGAAGCTGAAGTATGACCCGACGCTGGGCTATCGGATGCTGGGCTATTACGGGGAGGAGGAGCTGCAGCAGCTGATTGACGACCTGAATGTGCATGAGAATAGGAAGGACAAGGAACCAGTGAGGCTGAAACGGCTGGGCTCGATGGAGGAGCTGGTAGCTGCCATCGACGCGGAAGAGAAACTGGAGATGGGCGATGAGCTCTATCTCTGCATTTCGAGAAAGGAAAAGGAGGTGATCAGGAAGATATCAAGATACTGCGATCAGCACGTGGTGAGGTTCTACTATGTGCCTGTGTCGGTGGAGACACTGGGGCTGAACCTGAAGCGCGAGATGCTGGACGACATGGAGGTGTTTACAACCTATGAGAACCCGCTGCAGAACTCGGTGAACAGGGCAATCAAGCGCATGTTTGACATCGGGTTCTCGATCCTGGCGCTCATCCCGACGGCTATCATGTTCCCCTTCATCTGGCTTATCATTAAGATTCAGAGTCCGGGTCCTATCCTGTTCAAGCAGGTGAGGACTGGACTGGACGGGAAGGAGTTTAAGTGCTATAAGTTCCGCTCGATGCACGTGAACAAGGATGCGGACAGGGTGCAGGCGACGAAGAATGATCCGAGGAAGTATCCCTTCGGAAACTTTATGCGTAAGGCGAACATCGACGAGCTGCCGCAGTTTTTCAATGTGCTGCAGGGCAGGATGAGTGTCGTGGGGCCCAGGCCGCACATGCTGGCGCATACGGAGCAGTACTCGCAGCTGATAGATAAGTATATGGTGCGACACTTCGTGAAGCCGGGCGTGACTGGTTGGGCGCAGGTGACTGGCTACAGGGGCGAGACCAAGGAGCTCTGGCAGATGGAGGGGCGCGTCAGGCGTGACATCTGGTATATCGAGCACTGGAGCATCTGGCTGGACATCCGTATCATCTGGCTGACGTTCAAGAGTATTTTCGTGCATGATGAGCATGCGTATTAAAATGGAGTGGCATGAGTGACGATGTGATCATCAAGAATGAGGTGATGAATGACGGAATGACCCTGCATCTGTATTTTAGCCAGATGTTCGGGGAGTTTGTGGCTTATGGCTTTTCTGCGTATGTCGCTTGTTGTAAGTGTCCGTCGATTGATATGAGGCCGTTCTTGTCGTATTCAGCTCATTTCCAGATGCCTAAGGTAAGGGTGGATGGGAAAAGCCTGAAAGCGCTGAAGCGGAAGCTGACAGTGCTGGTGGATGAGGCGGGGTATATGCGGCTGCATGACTGTGAGCCAATCGATGAGGATAAATATGAGGAGTGGGCGAATATGCTCAGAGGATAAAATCGTTGTCGTGAGACAATGCATTCGGGCCCTGCCGTCTTCAAAACCAATTTCCAGGCAGGGCCATTTTTAGATAATAAGAACAGAAGAACAAAAGATAAAAGAAAAAGACAGAGTACCAGATTAACGATCTTTGGATAATAAGGACAGAAGGACAAAAGGAAGATAGATAGTGGAGAAAAGAAAAAACAAATAAAATTTGGTTTTTCGCTCGATTTGCACTATCTTTGCGGCGGATAATAGAAGAAAGGGGTTGGATATGTGTACTTACATAGCAGAAATTAAAGCAACATATACAGAGGTTGGCAGGGAGACTTCGCGGGTGGCCAGGAAGTCTTTCAGTAAACCTGTTGAATTGATAAATAAAGAGAATTTCGATATTGATGAATTTCTCGATGCTATCAATATCATTACTAAAGATTTGAATAGCGTTACTCAGGCTACTCATGATCTGATAGAGGTCGTGAGAAACAATTTCTGCGAAATCTCGACTTCGGAGGCTGAAGAACTTCTCGAACTGTCGCATCCTATATATGATAAGATGCAGAAGCTTTATCATAAGTTGCTCTCATCGCCTTTTTATAAAGGAATGAAAACGGCCGTAGAATTGTATAGCGATGCCATGAGTGAGTTTGATGAGTTATGCCATGATTTGAAGACTTTCCGTATTGACCTTGAACAGAATGATGAGTTTAAAGAGGTCGAGAGAAAGTTAAGCGAAATGCTTAGACGATGAACTTTTATACCATCTCTACATTTCGTGATGTAATAGCATCGCTACTGAAGAAACCTCGGGAAGGTTATTCATCTGTTGTGACAGATATTTGCAATGAATTGCAGTCAATGCCTGACAATATCATTCGTGATAGTAATGAGAGAATCATTCAGACCGCTGAATATAGGGTGGTAAAGCTGCGTGTGGCAAATTCAGGACAGAAACAATCGAAAGCTAACGGTTTCAGGTTGGTTTATATGGTATCATTGGTAACCGATGATACAGTTCTACTGACAATATTCCCTAAGAGAGGGGCAAAAGGGATGAGTAACATTCCTAATACCGAATATATAAGGTTGCAAATGGAGTTGATAAACGAGAGTCTGGCAAAGCAACTCCATCAGGTGGATATTGCAAATGGCTTGTCAGAATTGAGCACGAATGTTTGCTTGCCGGCTAGTGTCTGATAAAGACAGATTTTTAATCATTGCAGGGGTGAGGTAAATGATGCTGAAGATGGCGGTAGTTGAGGATTTTAATGTCACTGGTAGTGTTCTCAAAGTCGCCTGGATGCCTCTTTGATGACATCTTCCATCGTGCGATTGAGATATAAATTGTTAGCCATTTCTTATGTAAATTCGGAATTCAACTCCAAAATTACATAAAAAATCGAAAGATCAAAGATGTTTCTGCAGAAATGTGTTTTGTTTTAACATCTTTTTAAGATAATAAGGACAGAAGGACATGTTTTTTGGATAATAAGGACAGAAGAACAAAAGGACAAAAAGTGATATGGAACCGAAAGTAGGTGATAGAATGAAGGCAAGTCCTCAGCTCATTTTCAATATTTTGTGTAATTGTCCTATATAATAGAATGGTATATTGATGAGGCGATAGGGTTTGTTGTCAGGTGCTGGGGTTTGGGCATCCTGTACAAAGAATTCACCACTCCAGAAACGGACTGCAGTGACAAAATGTTTGGATTGATTGACGAAGCTGTGTAGGGACTTTAAATGCGAATTGGTGCCAGCCTTGACCTCTATGGGGATAATCTGATCGCCATATTGCCAAATAAAGTCTATCTCGGCCTTGGTTCCTTTTTCCTCACGATCCCAGTAGAATTGTTTTTCCATGAAATGGTTGTCTAACAGTACACGCAGCTCCTGAGCAACTATCTGTTCAGCTGCACGACCACGCCAAGTGTCAAGGAGATCCTTGTTCTGAAGATACTGTATCTGGATACCAGCTACGAAATTGGTGATACCGCTGTCGACCATGACTAGCTTGGGAGAACGCTTTAAAATAGGGATAGCAGGGGCTGCAGTAGAAGTGACAGGGTAGTCTAAAGATAGGATATAGGCTCGCTCAAGACAGTCCATTCCATCGTGAATCTGGGTACTGGTATAGCTGCTGTTGCCAAACTTAGCAAAAGTAATCTTTTCTGCAGCTGAATACCAAGCTGTACTAAGGATATGACGGATAATACGGACTTGCTCTTCGTTATTGGCATAACGCTCCACATCCTCGTTGTAGCCCTTTAATAAGGAATTGAAGATGGGTGACAGACGCTCAATATCATGATATTCAGCATAAGAGGAAACGGCTTCAGGCATGCCACCGATGAGGGCATATTGATTGAACCGATTAGTCATCTCCTCGTGCATGAGGGGGGGGACACTTAACTGTTCCAGCATATTCTTCCATTCTGCGCCTTCCATAGCATTGATATACTCTGTGAAGGAGAATGGGCGTAGATTGAGATACTCTACGCGAGCAACTGGGAAAGATATATGTTTCTTTAAGAGACTTTGAAGACGGCTGCCGGCTGTGATGACATAAAGCCAGGGCATCTTCTCGTAGAAATAGCGGAGAAGGCTTACAGCCTCAGGAACCTCTTGAATTTCGTCGATAAATAGCAATATGCGCTTGCTTGGGTCGGATACGATATGGTTTCTCAGACAGAGATATTGCCATATATCCGTGACATTATCTGTTCGTTGGAAGATTTGGGCATCGTCTGATAAGTCGAGGTTTACCTCGATAAAGAAATCGAACTCCTTGCCAAATTCTCGGACAAGGGTACTTTTGCCAACCTGACGGGCTCCTCGAATGACGAGAGGCTTATGGGGGGAGCGTTGGCTCCATTGGCGTAATTGCATAATCAATTCTCTTTCGTACATGGTGTATTGATTTGAAATTCTGCTGCAAAGATACAAATATTTTCTAAAGTATAACCAGTTTTGGGTATTTTTCTTTCTAAAGTATAACCAGTTTTGGGCGATTTTCTTTCTAAAGTATAACCAACTTGAGATTATAAAGATTCAAAAAGACATATGGGTGAAGTGTTGAGGGACTACCAGCGGGAGATGCTGGGGAGGATCAATGAGGCGTGGAAGTCATGCCGGAGTGTGATGGTGCAGATGCCGACGGGGACAGGGAAGACTGTGCTGATGAGTGAGGTTATTAGGGGTGAAAGGTTAAAGGTGAAAGGTGAAAAGTGTCGCATCCTCGTTGTGGCGCATAGGCGGGAGCTGATCGAACAGATCCAGGATCAGATAAAAAGGACAGAAGAACAGAAGGATTTAGACAGAAGAACAAAAGAACAGATTGATTTAGACAGAAGAACAAAAGAACAGATTGATTTAGACAGAAGAACAAAAGAACAGATTGATTTAGACAGAAGAACAGAAGGACAGGATTTTGAGATAATAAGAACAGAAGGACAGATAGATTTAGACAGAAGGACAGAAGGACAAAAGAATAAGGACAGGGGGGCTGAAGAGCAGGTTGTTTATGTGGAGAGTATACAGAAAATAGCGCGGGCGAAGGAGGGGGATCCGCTGTTTGCGATTAACTTTTCGCTGATTATTGTGGATGAGGCGCATCATGCGGTGGCGAAAACTTATAGACGGCTGTGGGAGATGTGGCCGGAGGCGAAGTTCCTGGGGCTGACTGCGACTCCTTGCAGACTGAGCGGGGAGGGCTTTGAGAACCTATTCGACGTGCTGCTGCAGTCGGAGGATATCCAGTGGTTTATTGATAAGGGATGGCTCTCTGACTTTGAATATGTGAGCGCCAGGCCTGACAGTCTGATGATGCACCAGATTGGAGGACTGAAGAAACGAGGTGCTGACGGGGACTACCAGACGAAGGAGATGGCTACGGTGATGGATGTGCCAGAGTCGATAGCCCATCTCTATGATAGCTACGAGGCGTTTGCCAAAGGGAAGAAGGGTATCGTGTATGCCATCAACCAGGAGCATGCAAGGCATATTGCGGCCTACTACGCTTCGAAGGGGGTCAACTGCGCTGTGATTGACAGTTCTACCCCCACGAGTGAGCGTGATGCCATCGTAGAAGCCTACAAAACTTCACTCTGGGGCCAGGCCCCAAGACAAAGTGCAACTTGGGGCCTGGCCCCAGGAGTGAGTCGCAAGGGACAGGTGGATGTGATTGTGAATGTGGATATCTTCTCGGAGGGGTTTGACTGTCCGGAGGTGGAGTTTATTCAGTTGGCGAGACCGACACTGAGCCTGAACAAGTATCTGCAGCAGGTGGGAAGAGGCATGCGCGTGTCGGAAGGGAAAGAGTGTGTGCTCATCCTCGACAACGTGGGGCTGTATCAGATGTTTGGACTGCCTACGGATGCAAGGGACTGGCGCCTAATGTTCGAAGGAAGGATGGCTGGAAAGGGTCAGACTGGGGAGGAGATGCCTGTATTCGTGAGACCTACGGACCTGAAGTCGGAAACGACGAAGAGGCTGGTGAACCTGGAGATGGTGAGAATCAAGCGACGTGGGGAGCGGCACGAGGGGCTGGAGGTGTTTATGCGCCAAGGGAAGTATGGTGTGATGATGGACGGAAGGGTGACTTGTCCGGCGGAGTTCGAGCATATCAAATGGTTGGCTGCGCCTTATTTCGTGATGGGCATGTATCCTTATTATATATATAAGAACAAGGTGACCGTGATTGACCAGAAGGGGCGTGACCTGAAGCCGGGGCTCTACGGGAAAGTGAAGCAGGATGGTGACATCTTCGTGGGAGAAAGACTGGATGGCAAGACGGCCTACTGGGATGCGAAGGGTGGCAGGATGTATGACATGATGCCGCAGTTTGAGCGTATCGATCGCTTTGAGGTGGCGAAGGCGGGCAGGGAGATGTTCCTCAGGAAGAGTATGAAGGGCTTGGAAAGGCCGTTCAGTCAGGAGAACGTGTATTTAGGGGATCACTTGACGATCTTAGGCAATGTGCTGATTGTGGAGAATGACATCCGACGGACATATCGGATTCGTGGGTATCAGGCGGGCTTTATCTATGTGGAGAGTCAGGATGCGCCTGGATATCGGTATGGTGAAGTGGGCCGCTATGGTAATTTCGTGGGCAGGCGCAATCAGTTGCCGGAGGACATGTCGGAGTTTCCAGATGTCAGGAGGCTGGGGCTGAGACGTTGGACGATGTAAAAACAGAAAATCCCGCTTATTCAGCGGGATTTTCTGTTTTTGGTTCGGGCTCGGGATCTTTGAAGTCTGAGATGCCGGCTTCGATGAGGATGTTGTACCAGGTGATGAGCTTCTTAATGTGGCTGTTCTGTACACGCTCCTGATCCCACTCGGGAAGTACCTTCGTGAAGTAGGCACGGAGCTCTTCGCCTGAGGCCTTCTTCTCATTGATGCTGGCTTTCTTGCCACCCTCGAGGTTCTTCATGTTCTCGAGTACATCCATCAGGGGGACATCGTCGGTCTCTGTGAACATGGCGATGTCTGAGAGGGATGTGATGCGGTCGGTAGCGAATGCGGGCAAACGCTTGTGGGTGGCATCGAGTGCCTCGACTATGAGATTGTTATGACCTCGTGTGACGAGCTTATAAAGGCCGGGCTTACCGGCAATTGCTAAAATTGTTTGTTGCATTGTTCTATGATTTTGTTTAATTGATGTTCTATATTGGCTTTGCCATCGTTGACAAGTACGAAATCGGCTCTCTGGATGACTTCGCGCTGGGGGTACTGTCGTGACATCCACTCGAGCACTTTCTCACGGGAGATATGATCGCGCTCTATGACTCGCTGGATGCGCAGCTCCTTGGGAGCAACCACGGCAATGACTATATCCATGAGGCGGTTGATGCCTGACTCGAACATGATAGCACTCTCGAGCCAGTCGAGGCCGCTGGCCTCAAAGTCGCGAAACACAGCTGGGTGGACGATAGCATCGATGGCCTGGGTATTGGCCTCAGAGGCAAGCAGGAAGCGGGCTACAGCAGCCTTGTTGAACTCGCCTGTCTCTGCATCGTAGGTGTCGGGGCCAATCAGTGCTGTGAGTTCTCTGCGAATATCTGGGGAGGTGCGTATGAGGCGCTTGGCGGCTGCATCGCAGTCGTAGACCTCATAGCCACGCTGGCGAAGCACTTGGCATACGTAGCTCTTGCCACTGCCGATCCCTCCGGCTATTCCTATCTTCATGGCTCTGTGGATTCTATGAGATAATCGACCATATTCACCTCTAAGCGGGCTCGTGAGATGCCACGGGGCACATCCTTGATGAAGATGCGGCACTTCTCTGTGGGGTGCTTGCGTATCTCCTCGTAGTCGGCATAGACGGTAAAGTCCTCGGGGCGAAGGGTGCGATAGACACTGGCACCTGTGACGAACTTCACGGCTACCTTGGCAGGGAAGGTGCGCAGCACTTTCCCCTCAGGCATGTTCAGGCTCTGGATGGGAATCCCCTCGATGCTCTCCTCTGTGAGAAGGTCGGTGACAAAGGTGACCTTCACTTGTTCAGGCACTACCTTGACGCCTTTGGTCTTGGCTACCTCGCAATGCGCCACGAGGGTATCGCGGAAGTTTGCATAGTTGAGGGGCTCGGTGTAGATCATACTGATGCTGTCGAGCTTCTCATCGGAGGCGTAGATAGTGACACTGTCGGGGGAGTAGTCCACGCGAGAGATGTAATAGAGTTCTTCGGGGATAACTCGTCCGCTCCATCGGAGGGGGACGCGCTTCTTATTACCATAATTATAATAGAACTCGAGCTTCTCGGGCTTGACGGCTGTGATCACTGAGGTGCTGCTGAGCTGCTGGGCTATCAGCTTCTTCAGGTCGGAGGCTGGGACTACGCCCATCCCATTGTTGCGCGAATAGGTGCGGAAGGAGGGGCGAATCTTTTTCAGCACATCGCCAAACTGATACGAGAAGAGTGCAAAGCCTTTATCGCGGATGGTGACCTTGATGGTGTCGGTGTCTTCGGATGTGAGCACGGCATTCTTCGGGATGTTGGCGATGGACACAGGAATGGTGAACTCCTTCTCATAGGACTCGTTGAGCGTGGTGATTAACCAGAAAATGCCCGAGAGTACCAGGAAGAAGATAAAGAGAAACAGCTCCTTGTTAGCCTTGCTAAAAAAGAATTCTCTTATTATTCCCCAGATTTTTGACATAATAACTTTTTTAGACAGAAGAACAAATAGACATATTTTTTTAGATAAAAAGAACATAAGAACATAAAAATAGTCCTTGATTGTCCTTGATAGTCCTTAATTGTCCTTGATGTCCTGTGATTACTTCTGAACTGCGGTGGTGCTGGCGGGATCCTTGAAGACGTAACTCTTGTCGACTGTGACTACCACATCCTTGGCAATCTTCACATCAACGGTGTTCTTGGCCAGGTCGATGCTCTTCACTGTACCGTAGATACCTCCTCCGGTGATAACCTGGGTGCCCTCGGTGAGCTCGTTCTGGAACTTCTGAATCTCTTTCTGCTTTTTCTGCTGGGGCTTGATCATGAAAAACCACATGATGGCAAAAATGGCTACCATCATGATAATCATGCTCATGCCACCTCCTTGTGCTGACTGTGCTACTAATACTAAACTAGACATAATAATATTATTTTAGATAAAAAGAACAAAAGAACATAATAATATGCGCTCCATTCTTTAATGTTTAATCTTTAATGTTTAATCCTCGGGCGACGAGAGGGCTTGTCGGTGGGAGTCTTGCCTGGCTTGGCCTTCACGGGGTCGATGTGCTTCATCAGGCGACCTGTCTTAACAAGGTTACGCGCGATGGCATCGAGCATGCCGTTGATGTAACCGCCACTCTTCGGGGTAGAGTAGAGCTTGGCGATCTCTACATACTCGTTGATGCTGACACTGATGGGTATATTGGGCAGGGTCATCATCTCTGCGATGGCTATCTGCATCAGGATAATGTCCATATAGGCCAGGCGAGAGAAGTCCCAGTTGCGTGAGGCCTCACTCATATAGTGCTGATACTCGTCGGCATTGAGGATGGCTGAACGGAAGAGCTTGCGGGCAAAATCCTTCTCCTCGTCGCTGTCCCACTCTGGCAACAGCTCCTGCTTGGCGCCTTCCTGCTCATTGAAACGCTTGATGGTCTTGATCACGAAGGTGTCGACTATCTCCTTGTCATCATTCCAGTAGAGACTCTGGTCTTCGAGCAGTGAATCAAGCTCTTCATTCGACTGGATGAAGGTCTTATAGAGCTTGCGCCACAGTTCGCGGTCGCACTCATAGCTGTCATCCTCGCTGGACATGTATTCTTGATAGATTTCGCTCTGCTCGATCTTCTCAAACAGCTGTCCGATGAAGACATTGGCCTCTTCCCAGGAGAGCTTCTGGGTGCTGAGGAAGTCGTTGAGCTGTTTGTTCTCTTCGAGCTGAAGGGCGAAACGGTTATAGACGAATTTGGAGGAAGGCTCTGCTGTGCCCTCTCTCTTTGCACGCGTCTGAGCCACTTCGAAGCGACGCTGTGCCTCTTTGGTCACTGCGGTGATGAGGCTTAACAAATAATTGTAAAGGTCGTAAGCCTTTGACAAGCTGAAGAATAGCTCCTTCTCAGCCGTGTCGATGTTCTTGTTACCGTTTTGATAGTAGGCGTAGGTTAACTGAACAATCTTGATTCTGATAATTTCCCTGTTAATCATCTCACTTGATGCTTTTAATTTTACATTTGTCTATAAATAACGTTGCAAAGGTAGGAATTTTCTTCGAATTAAACAAGAAAATAAGCGAAAAATACTCTTTTTTCTCAATTTTTCATGATTTAGTTTTTTCATTTCGGAAAAAATGTGTACCTTTGCACCCGCTTTTCTCAAAGGCACAACGAATTTTTCGTGTGATGGCGAATTAAGCAAAGTATGTTTTAACAACTTAATTTAGAGTAACACAATTATGAAAGAAATTAGCGTAAGTGGTCAGAAGCGTGCCACTACCGGCAAGAAAGCCGCAAAGGAACTCCGTAAGGAGGGTTTGGTTCCATGTAACCTCTATGGTGAGAAGAAGAATGAGAAGGGTCTGCCCGAGGCTATCGCATTTGCTATCCCCGCAGCTCAGCTGCGCAAGGTGGTTTACACACCTCATGTATATGTAGTCAACCTGACTATCGACGGTGAGGCTCACAAGGCTGTGATGAAGGAGCTGCAGTTCCACCCCACAACTGATGCGCTGCTGCACATCGACTTCTATGAGGTGAACGAGACAAAGCCCATCACCATTGGTATCCCCGTGAAACTGAATGGTCACGCTCAGGGTGTTCGTGATGGTGGTCGTCTGAGCCAGGCTGTACGTGCACTGAATGTGACTGCTCCCTACAAGCAGATTCCTGAGACTCTGGATATCGACGTTACCGAACTGAAGCTGGGTAAGACCATCAAGGTGGCTGACCTGAAGTTCGAGGGTCTGGAGATTGCTACTCCTGCACAGGTGGTTGTTTGCTCAGTGAAGGCTACACGTGCTTCACGTTCTGCAGCTGCTGCTGGTGAGGCTGCTGAGTAATTATAAGTTTACGGTTTACAGTTTACGGTTTACAGTTTACAGTTTACGGTTTTCGGATGGATAAGTACTTGGTTGTAGGTTTGGGAAATGTCGGCAGCGAGTACGAAATGACCCGCCACAATACAGGCTTTATGGTATTGGATGCTTTTGCTAAGGCATCCAATATTGTTTTTGATGATCGCCGCTATGGCTTCGTGGCTGAGACATCGCTGAAGGGGCGGAAGGTCATCCTGCTGAAGCCATCGACCTTCATGAATCTCAGTGGTAATGCCGTGCGCTATTGGCTGAACAAGGAGAATATCGACCAGAGCCGTCTGCTCGTCGTGAGCGATGATGTGGCTTTGCCATTGGGGGCTTTCCGCCTGAAGGCAGGAGGTTCGAATGGAGGTCATAACGGACTGGGACATATCCAACAGTTGATAGGTCAGAACTATGCTCGTCTGCGTATGGGTATCGGTAATGAATTCCCCCGTGGCATGCAGGTCGACTGGGTGCTGGGGCGCTATGACGAGGAAGAGTTGAAGACGCTTCAACCCTCCATAGACACGGCCGTAGAGATCATCAAGAGCTTCGTCCTCGCTGGCATCGATGTCACGATGAACCAGTTTAATAAGCGAGGTCGAGGTTCGATGTCGAGGAATGAGGAAGGAGGAAGGAGGAACGAGAATGGAAGAGGCGAGGATTGATAAGTGGCTGTGGGCAGCGAGGATCTATAAGACAAGATCGATTGCTGTGGATGCGATCAAGAATGGTCGTGTCACGATAGATGGTGTCAACGTGAAACCTTCGCGCTGCGTGAAGGTGGGTGAGACCGTCTCAGTGCGTAAGCCGCCTGTGACTTACTCCTTCCGTATCCTGAAAACCATTGAACAGAGGGTGGGGGCTAAGCTGCTGCCCGAGATCTATGAGAACGTGACACCTGCTGACCAGTATGAGCTGTTGGAGATGAACCGTATCAGTGGATTCGTGGATCGTGCCCGTGGCACTGGGCGCCCTACGAAGAAAGACCGTCGACAGATGGATGCGTTTCTTAACGAGGAGTGAGGAGTGTGGAGTGTGGAGTGAGGAGTGAAACATTATAAATTATGAAGAGATGCTGCTGAATATTGTATTTATCATTGTGGGTATAGCACTTGTGTTATGGGGTGCCGACCGATTGACAGAGTCTGCGTCTTCGTTGGCTCGTGACATGCGTGTGCCCGAGGCCATTATTGGTCTGACCATCCTGGCCGCAGGAACCTCTGCACCTGAGTTGTTCGTCAGTCTGACTTCAGCCCTGAAGGGTACGGCTGACATGGCTGTGGGAAATGTCATAGGTTCCAACATCTTCAATGCGATGCTCATTGTGGGCTGTTCAGCGGTAGTGGCTCCTATCAAGGTGTCGTGGTCTACCGTGCGTAAGGATATCCCCTTCGCAGTGGGCGCCTCGTTGCTGTTGTTCATGCTCTGTTTCGATGATATGGACTCTCCTCACCTTTGGGGCAATGAGATCAGTCGTAGTGATGGTATCATCCTGCTGATTGGCTTCGCTGCCTTTATGCTCTATACCTTCCAGATGGCCCGTAAAGACGGTTTGTTGCCCAAGCACGAGGAGGTGTTGGGTGTAGAGGAGGTGGTGGAGCCTCGTGACTATTCTCGCGTGTGGCGCCATCTGTGCTTCATCGTACTGGGTCTGGCCTGTTTGATTGTTGGTAGTGATCTCTTTGTCGATGCTGCCTCATATATCGCTCATCGCTATGGGGTGCGTCAGAGTATTGTCGGACTGACCATCGTGGCTGGTGGTACCTCTCTGCCTGAGTTGGCCACGAGTGTGGTGGCTGCCTATAAGGGCAGGTCGGCACTGGCTCTGGGAAATGTCATTGGCTCGAACGTGTTCAATATCCTGATGATCCTGGGTGCTACGGCCTTCATTCATCCCCTGCGCATCATGGGTATCACCATTGTCGATCTGATGATGATGCTCGTCAGTGTGGGACTGCTATGGCTGTTTGCCTTCACGAAATTCTCCGTCTCGAGGCGCGAGGGTGTCGTACTTATCTTAGGATTCCTGGGCTATATGGCCTGGTTGTTCTATTTGCTTTAAATAAAAACACAGGGGTCGGTGAATACCCCCTTTAACAAAACAAGAATATGAAAGATAGTAGTAATCAGAAAATCAGTGTGCTGTTTATGTTTTACGGCATACTGTTCTGCGTCTGCCTGATCACGGCAAACGTGCTTGAGACCAAGCAAATTTCGTTTGGACCTGCCAATATGACGGCTGGTCTGATTGTATTCCCTGTGAGCTATATCATCAATGATGTGGTGTGTGAGGTGTGGGGCTATGGCCGTACACGTCTGCTCATCTGGATGGGATTCGCCATGAACTTCCTGTTCGTGCTCTTTGGCGCCATTGCCGACTGGATTCCTGGTGCGCCTTACTGGCATGGAGAAGAGGGCTTCCACCAGATTTTCGGTCTGGCTCCGCGTATTGCGGGTGCCTCGTTCCTGGCTTTCCTCTGCGGATCGTTTATGAATGCCTACGTCATGAGTAAGATGAAGCTCTCATCGGATGGTAAGAATTTCTCGAAGCGTGCGGTGCTGAGTACGATCTTCGGTGAATTGACCGACTCGATCATCTTCTTCCCGATAGCTCTGGGTGGGGTGATTCCCTGGGAGGAGATGCCGTCGCTGGTTATCACACAGGTGACGCTGAAGACGCTCTACGAGATTGTTGTATTGCCTGTGACCATCCGCGTGGTGAAGTTTACGAAGCTTCATGATCATGAGGACGTGTTCGATAGGGATATGGCGTATAATATATTTAAGGTAAAGGATATATGAACACAGAAAGAGAGAGTGAGGGACTGAAGACCTTGGGTAGGAAGACTGAGTATAAGTCGGACTATGCACCAGAGGTGTTGGAGACTTTCCTGAACAAGCATCCTGAGAATGATTATTGGGTACAGTTCAACTGTCCTGAGTTTACATCGCTTTGTCCGATTACAGGTCAGCCAGATTTTGCTGAGATCAAGATCATGTATATTCCTGGTGAACGAATGGTAGAGTCGAAGAGTTTGAAGCTTTATCTCTTCTCGTTCCGTAATCATGGTGATTTTCATGAGGACTGCATCAATATCATCATGAAGGATCTCGTGCGACTGATGGATCCGAAGTATATCGAGGTCATTGGTCTCTTCACGCCTCGTGGTGGTATCAGCATCTACCCCTATGCCAACTACGGTCGCCCTGGCACCAAATATGAGAAGCTTGCTGAACAGCGATTGTTGAATCATTCTTTTCAATAAGGTCTTTTGCAGGGCGCTGCCCTGCTATCTTTCACCAACATCTCCAACCTCTTCTTGTCCTTAAGAAGAGGCTTCGAACCACTCTCTAAATCTCTCGCCAATCGTTGGCAAGAGACTTAATTGATTCCGAGAGCTGGCTCTCTCCATCAAAGTTTTGGTATGGCTCTCGAGCCTTTGCCCTTCCGGGGGCTACCCCCCCCTACAGGGTTCGCCATATTTTTCTAATGGGGGCTTGCCCCCAAACCCCCACTCGAAAACATTCCGCACGAAGAGGTCTTTAGAGGAATGCAAATTCTTTGAATCAATATTGAGTCTCGGATTGCGGAACGCAATCTGAGGAACGAAATACGAAATGCTGTTTGAGCGAAGCGAGTTCATTGAGTGATTTGAAGAATTTGTGTTCCGGCCTCTGAGCCAGGACGTTTTCGCGCTCTTTCTTTTGCTTCGGTTTTCTTTCTGGCGACAGAAAGAAAATGAAGATTCGGCCTTGCCCTGCAAAAAATGCTAAAAATAATCAGTAGAATTACCTATAATTCAGATTTTTTTGCTACATTTGCAGTCATATTTATTATAGATTGACTTCAAATATGGCAAAAAAGAAAATCCAGTTCAGTCTCGTTTACCGAGACATGTGGCAGTCTTCAGGCAAGTTCCAGCCCCGTAAGGACCAGTTGGAGCGCGTTGCCCCTGCGATTATTGACATGGGCTGTTTCGCCCGAGTAGAAACTAATGGTGGAGCCTTTGAGCAGGTGAACCTGATGGCAGGCGAGAACCCCAATCTGGCTGTGAGGGCATTCTGTAAACCCTTCAACGAGGTTGGCATCAAGACCCACATGCTCGATCGTGGTCTGAATGCCCTCCGTATGTATCCTGTGCCTGACGACGTGCGCGCACTGATGTATAAGGTGAAGCATGCTCAGGGTGTGGATATCACCCGTATCTTCTGCGGACTCAACGATACCCGTAATATCATCCCCAGCATCAAGTGGGCCAAGGAGGGGGGCATGACCCCGCAGGCCACGCTGTGTATCACCACATCGCCTGTGCACACCGTAGAGTACTATGCTGCCATTGCTGATGAGGTGATTGCTGCTGGTGCTGAGGAGATCTGTTTGAAGGATATGGCTGGTATCGGACAGCCTGCAATGCTTGGAAAACTGACCAAGGCCATCAAGACCAAGCACCCCGATATCATCATCCAGTATCATGGTCACTCTGGTCCTGGCTTGTCAATGGCCAGCATCCTTGAGGTATGTAACAATGGTGCAGATATCATCGATACCGCTATCGAGCCGCTGTCATGGGGTAAGGTTCACCCCGATATCATCTCTGTTCAGTCGATGCTGAAGAATGAGGGCTTCGAGGTGGCTGATTTGAATATGAATGCTTACATGCAGGCTCGTACGCTCACTCAGGAGTTTATTGATGACTGGCTTGGCTGTTTCATCAATCCTGCCAACAAGCACATGTCTTCATTGTTGCTTGGCTGTGGTCTGCCTGGTGGCATGATGGGCTCGATGATGGCTGATCTTGGTCCTATCCAGAAGATGATTAACAAGGAGCGCGAGAAGAAGGGCGAATCAGCGCTCACGATGGACGATATGCTGGTGAAGCTGTTCAACGAGGTGGAGTACGTATGGCCAAAGGTGGGTTATCCCCCATTGGTAACCCCGTTCTCACAGTACACCAAGAACATCGCGCTGATGAACCTCCTCACGATGGAGCAGGGCAAGGGTCGCTATGTGATGATGGACGATGCCATCTGGGGTATGATCCTTGGCAAGAGTGGAAAGGTGCCTGGCACGATTGCGCCTGAGCTTATCGAACTGGCTGAGAAGAAGGGCCTTAAGTTTACTGATGCCGATCCTCATACCTTGCTCGAGAACGCACTCGACGGATTCCGCAAGGAGATGGATGAGAATGGTTGGGACTATGGACAGGACGACGAGGAACTCTTCGAGTTGGCTATGCACCCCGAGCAGTACCGTCCGTTCAAGAGTGGTCAGGCCAAGAAGCAGCTACTGGCTGATATCCAGAAGGTGAAGGATGCCAAATTGGGTGGTGGTCAGAAGATCTCTCAGGAGGAGATTGACGCTCTGAAGCATGCCAAGGCTGATGCCGTGAAGAGTCCGTTGGACGGTCAGCTGATGTGGAGCTTTGGTGGCGAAGGCGTTCCTGCTGCTTGCATCGAGCCGTTCATTGGTCAGAAGTACAAGGAGGGTGATATCTTCTGTTATCTGCAGACGAAGTGGGGCGAGATTGTAGAGATTCCTGCTGCACTGGGTGGCAAGCTGGTGGATATCAGTGTAAAGCCTGGGCAGAAGATTCGTCAGGGTGACACCATCGCCTGGATAGAGAGAAGTGAAAAGTGATGGACTTCCAGTCGATTATAGATCAGTTTTATCCGTCGGAGAGTGAACTCCGACGGATATTGCTTGTGCATAGTCGTCAGGTGGCAGACAGGAGCCTGAAGATAGCGAAGCAGCATCCGGAGCTGAAGCTCGATGTGGAGTTTCTCAAGGAGGCCTCAATGCTCCACGACATCGGTATTGTAAAGTGCAATGCCCCCAGCATCCAGTGTTTTGGCACAGAACCCTATATCTGTCATGGTATGATTGGGGCTCAGATGCTCAGGTCGCTCAATGCTGATGGTGCCCACTACAACCTGGAACGCTGTGCCCTGGTGTGTGAGCGTCATACAGGCACAGGTATCACCCGTGAGCAGATCGAGGCTCAGCATCTGCCGTTGCCTCCCGATATCAGCTACGTGCCTGAGTCGCTCGAAGAGCAGGTCATCTGCTATGCCGATAAGTTCTACTCGAAATCCGACCTGTCGCTTGAGCGCTCAGTGGTGCAGACAGCCCAGAGCCTGGAGAAGTTCGGAACCTCTGGTGTCAGGAAATTCCTCAAATGGGTCGAAATGTTTGAGTGATTTATTAGACAAAAGAACATATTAAAGACAGAGTAACAGAATAACTTTTTTTTAGACATAAGAACATAAGAACATAATAGCTGCGCGCTCTATGGGAGAGCTAAAAATATGTTTCTTATGTTCTTTTGTCAAAAAAGGAAAGCAGTATTTGTGTTCTTATTATCTAAATAAAGTAAAAAAACAGGAGGGGAATTTTGTAATTCCCCTATTTTGTTGTACTTTTGCAGTCGCAATAGTAGTAAAACTGCAGGTGTGAAAAGGAAATCAGCCATTATACTGATGCTGTTTGTCATCATTTTCATGATGGCAGAGGTGCCTGTGTCGCTTATCTCTGATGCACGTAAGGCACAGAAGGATAACGACAGCATCCCTGCTGATACCGTCATGCCCGACATTCAGACAGCATCCTCGATCAAGATCAAGCGCGACACCACCACGATGGACTCCATCGAACTGGCTATCTATAAGCACAACAAGGCCATAGACGACTCGTTGGCACAGGACAGTATCAACCGCAGCCGTAAGAACGGTATCGACGGGCCTGTGGAGTATTCTGCCGATGACTCGCTGACCTATGAAGCCGCTTCGGG
Organism: uncultured Prevotella sp.; assembly: GCA_946183415.1. Taxonomy (GTDB): domain Bacteria; phylum Bacteroidota; class Bacteroidia; order Bacteroidales; family Bacteroidaceae; genus Prevotella. The sequence goes on along the minus strand of CAMHAM010000004.1, from coordinate 9,222 downwards.
CGTGGCCCATCTCTACGGACAGTCGAAGGTGAAGTACCAGAACATGGACCTCCAGAGCGAGCGCATCTATATGAATCTCGACAGCAACCTCGTGCATGCCACAGGTAAGATGGACTCTACCAAGCAGCTGACGGGTACCCCTGTGTTCAAGATGGGTAGCGACGAATACGAGAGTGACACGATGGCATTCAACTTCAAGACGAAGAAGGGACTCATCACCGAGGTCTATACCCAGCAGGACGACGGCTTCCTGACGAGTAAGCTCTCCAAGCGAGGTGCCAATGGCGAGATGTTCCTTGAGCATGGCCGTTATACTACCTGCGATGATCCTCACCCCGACTTCTACCTCGCCCTCTCGCGTGCCAAGGTGCGCCCTGGTAAGGATGTGGTGTTCGGTCCCGCCTATCTCGTGGTGGGCGATGTGCCCCTGCCACTGGCTGTGCCCTATGGCTTCTTCCCCTTCACGAAGAGCTACTCCAGCGGTATCATCATGCCGACCTATGGCGACGAGATGGATAAGGGTTTCTACCTGCGCGATGGCGGCTACTACTTTGCCATCAGCGACAAGATGGACCTGAAGCTGTTAGGCGAGATCTACACCAAGGGCTCGTGGGGAATATCAGCCACCTCTAACTATAAGAAGCGCTATCGCTACAACGGCTCGTTCTACTTCAGCTATCAGGACTCGCGCTCAGGCGAGCGGAATGATGATGACTTCAGGCACGAGTCGAGCTATAAGCTGACATGGAGCCACCGTCAGGATCAGAAGGCAAACCCCTTCCACTCGCTCACTGCCAGTGTGAACTTCGCCACGTCGAACTATGAGAACAACAACCTCACCTCGATGTATAATCCGCAGCAGCGTACTCAGACCACACGTACCTCTTCGGTGTCCTATAATGTCAACTTCTCGAGCATCGGACTGAGTATCACCTCGACCACGAGTATCGACCAGAACATGCGCGACTCGATGCTCACGCTGAAACTGCCAGATGTCAACTTCAGCATCTCGCGCTTCTACCCCTTCAAGCGCAAGAAGGCTGTGGGCTCAGAGCGCTGGTACGAGAAGATCTCATTAAGCTATACGGGACATCTGAAAAACGAGATCAGCACGAAGGAGAACCGTATCCTGCACTCCAGTCTTTCGAAGGACTGGTCTAACGGCATGGACCATAGGATTCCCATCCAGGCCAACTTCACCCTCTTCGACTATCTGACGCTGACCCCGAATGTCACCTTCAATGATGTCATGCTGCTCAGCAAGATCAAGAAGTCGTGGGACGCCAAGAACCAGCGCGAGGTATCAGATACCGTGAGTGGCTTTTATAATATGTATAGTTGGAATGCCAACCTGAGTGCTACGACTACGCTCTACGGTTTCTTTATCCCCAGCCGTAAGCTCTTTGGCGAAAAGGTTCAGGCCATCCGCCACGTGCTCACTCCGACAGTCAGCTTCTCCTATCAGCCCGATTTCACATCCGATCGCTATGGCTACTACGATACCTATCAGCGCACGAATGCCGATGGTAGTGTCGAGATGGTGCGCTATTCGCCTTACGCAGGCCGTGGCTATGCAGTGCCAGGCGATCGCTCTGGCCGCATCAACTTCGATCTCTCCAACAATGTCGAGATGAAGATCAAGTCGGATAAGGACTCTACAGGTTTCAAGAAGATCAGTCTGATTGATGAGTTGAAACTTGGCATGAGCTATGACCTCGTGGCAGATAAGCGCCCGTTGAGCGACCTGCAGACCAGCCTGCGCCTGAAGCTCTCGAAGAGCTATACCCTGAACCTCAACACCACCTTCGCCTCGTATGTCTACGAGCTCGACAGTCTGGGGCGCCCAGTGGTCAGCGATCACACCACCTATTGGCAGAAGGGAAAGTTCGGACGATTCACGGGTCTGTCGCAGAACCTCTCCTATAGCCTGAGCAACGAGAAAATCAGCAACTGGATCAAGCGTCTGCGCGGCGAGAAAGTCGATGACAAAAAGAAGGACAAGAATCAGGAAGATGATGATGAATTCGACAATGGTATCGACTCGAACATCGACAAAGAGATGGAGAAGGCCAAGCGAGGCGGTGGCCGTAAGGGCAGCGGCGAAAAGGCTGAGACCGACGAAGACGGCTACATGGCCTTCAAGATACCCTGGACCCTGAGCATCGGCTATAATATCAGCGTGCGCGAGAATACCGATGTCAGCAGGTTCAACTACGACAAGATGCGCTATCCCTATAAGGTTACACAGGGACTGAACTTCAGCGGTGATATCCGCATCAGCGATGGCTGGGACATCAACTTCTCCTCGGGCTACGACTTCGAGACCAAGCAGATCTCTATGACCACCGCCTCGCTCTCCCGCGACCTCCACTGTTTCAATATGTCGTGCTCAGTGGTGCTCGCCCCCTACACCAGCTATAACTTCTCCTTCAGGTGTAATGCCGCCACGCTGACTGATGCCTTGAAGTACGACAAGCGCTCGAGCAGCACAAATGCCGTGCAGTGGTACTAAGGGAAATGTGAAAATGTAAAAACGAAATAAAAACCAATAAACTATGGCAGAACTTCCCTCAATGATTCAGGACCTGGCGCTGATGCTGGTAGTGGCAGGTATTGTGACTCTGATTTTCAAGAAACTTAAACAGCCGCTGGTACTGGGCTATATCGTGGCAGGATTCCTCGTGAGTCCTAATATGCCCTATACGGCCTCAGTCGTCGACCATGAGAATGTGCATCTCTGGGCAGATATCGGTGTGATGTTCCTCCTGTTCTCGCTCGGACTCGACTTCTCGTTCAAGAAGATTCTGAAGATGGGCGCCTCGCCTGTCATCTCCACCTGCACCATCATCTTCTGTATGTCGATGTTGGGAGTGCTCGTGGGCTACTCCTTTGGCTGGAGCAAGATGGACTGCATCTTCCTTGGTGGTATGCTTGCCATGTCGTCCACCACTATTATATATAAGGCCTTCGATGACTTAGGTCTGCGCCAGCAGCAGTTTGCAGGTCTTGTCATGTCGGTGCTTATCCTTGAGGATATTCTGGCCATTGTCATGATGGTGATGCTGAGTGCCATTGCCAGTGGCAACAATCCCGATGGCGGTCAGTTGCTCGGCTCCATCATGAAGATTGGTTTCTTCCTCATCCTGTGGCTCATTGTGGGCATCTTCGCCGTGCCCCTGTTCCTGAAGCATGTGCGCAAGCTCATCAACAATGAGGTGCTGCTCGTGGTGTCGCTGGGTCTCTGCTGTGCGATGGCCGTCTTCTCCACGAAGGTAGGCTTCAGCTCAGCTTTCGGAGCCTTTATCATGGGTAGTATCCTGGCTGAGACCATCGAGGCAGAGAAGATCGAGAAGCTCGTCGAGCCTGTGAAGAATCTCTTCGGAGCCATCTTCTTTGTGTCAGTGGGTATGCTCGTTGATCCTAAGATCCTCGTTGACTATGCCGGTCCTATCGCGCTGCTCGTGCTCACCATCCTGTTGGGACAGGCCATCTTCGGCACCTTCTCCTTCATGCTCGGAGGCGAGTCGCTCAAGTCGGCCATGCGCTGCGGTTTCTCGATGGCGCAGATAGGCGAGTTCTCTTTCATCATCGCTTCGCTGGGCTTGTCGCTCGGTGTCATCAGCGATTTCCTCTATCCGGTGGTGGTGGCTGTATCCGTTATAACCACATTCCTCACACCTTACATGATACGGTTTGCCACCCCGGTTTATTCTCGTCTGGAGCGCCATCTGCCCTCCCGACTGATCCAGTCGTTGAACCGTCTCTCCATGAGTAGCACCCACACTCAGGAGCAGAGCAAGTGGAAGAAGCTGCTTGCCCAGATAGGCGTCAACGTGCTCATCTATTCCATCCTCACATCGGCAGCCATCGCCGTCATGTTCACCTTCTTCCTGCCGTTCATGCACCAACTGCTGGGGATCGAGAATCGTTCGTGGGCCAATGCCATTGTGGGAGTGGTCACCGTCGTGCTCGTCTCACCGTTCCTGCGTGCGATGGTCATGAAGAAGAATCGCAGCGAAGAGTGGAGAGCCCTGTGGGCAGAGAGCAATCGCAACCGTATGCCCCTCATCTTCACGGTGATCGTGCGCGTGGTCATTGCCCTCTCCTTCATCTTCTATATCTGTCATAAGCTCAGCCACTTCACCAATGCGCTTATCATTACCATCGGCGTGGTCGTCTTAGGACTGATCATCCTCTCGCGCGCAGTGAAGCATCGCAGCATCACCCTCGAGCGCCTGTTTGTGCAGAACCTCCGTTCGCGCGACATCGAGGCACAGGTGCACGGCAAGAAGCGCCCCCTCTACGAAGGTCGTCTGCTCGATCGTGATATCCATATCGCCGAATTCCAGGTGCCCTTCAATTCGATGTGGATGGGATCCACGCTGAGGCAGCTCGACCTGGGTCGTAAGTATGGCATCCATATCAGCAGCATCATGCGCGGCAACATGCGTATCAATATCCCCGATGGCGACTATATCATCTTCCCCTACGATGTGCTGCAGGTCATTGGTAGCGACGAACAGTTCACGGCCTTCCGCGAGGCCATCGAGAAGGAGGTGCTGGGCGAGGACTACGACTGGGAGAACCGCGAGATGAAGCTGCGCCAGCTTGTCATCGGCGAGGACAGTCCCTTTGTGGGCAAGAACCTCATCGAGAGCGGCATCCGCGACCTCTACAGCTGTATGGTCATCGGTCTGGAGGAGGGTAAGGAGAGCCTCTCGCGCTATGCCCCCACTCGCAAGTTCCAGCCAGGCGACATCATCTGGGTCGTAGGCGAGCAAGAGTCGCTCGATGCCCTCATGAAAGGCTAAGCCACCTATAGGGCAACTTTAGACCGATGATCAAGAAAAGATTCATATCTACGTATTTCTGCGCCCTCCTCCTGGCGATGGCGATGCAGGCGCAGCGCCCGGTGCCCAGCGAGAACCAGTTGCGCTGGCAGGACATGGAGATGTACGCATTCATCCATTACTCGCTGAACACCTATACAGATCAGGAGTGGGGCTTCGGCAATGAAGATCCCCAGCTGTTTAACCCTGAGAATCTTGACTGTCGGCAGTGGGCGCGTGTCTGTAAACAGGCAGGTATGCGTGGCATCATCTTCACCGCCAAGCATCATTGCGGGTTTTGCATGTGGCCCTCGGCTTATACGGACTATTCCGTGAAGAACTCGCCTTGGAAGAACGGCAAGGGCGATGTGGTGCGCGAACTGGCTGATGCCTGTCGCGAAGAAGGATTGGCGTTTGCCGTCTACCTCTCGCCGTGGGATCGCAATCATCCTGAATACGGGCGACCTCCATACGTCACCTATTTCCGCAACCAGTTGCGCGAGCTGCTCACCAACTACGGTGAGATCTTCGAGGTGTGGTTTGATGGTGCCAATGGTGGCGACGGTTGGTATGGTGGTGCCAATGAGACGCGAAAGATTGACCGCACGACTTACTACCAGTGGCCTGAGACATACAAGATGATCCGTGAGTTGCAGCCGAAGTGCCTTATCTGGAATGATGGCAGCGATCGTGGTGATTTGCGCTGGGTGGGCACCGAGGCAGGCAATGTGGGCGAGACGAACTGGAGTCTGCTTAACCACGACGGTGAAGTGCCCTACGAGATGTTGCACTATGGGGTGGAGGATGGCGACGTCTGGTGTCCGGGCGAGACAAACACAAGCATCCGCCCAGGCTGGTTCTATCATGAGACGGAGAATGAGCATGTGAAAAGCCTGTCGAAGTTGATGGACACCTATTATAAATCAGTGGGCCGCAACTCTACGCTGCTGCTGAACTTCCCCATCGCCCCTAATGGTCGCATCCACCCGAATGACAGTCTGCGTGGCATAGCCTTTAAGAAGATGATCGACGAGGTGTTTAAGGAGAATCTTGCTGAGCAGGCAGAGATCATCCGCGAAGGCAATACAACCATCATTGATTTCGGCAAACCAACGGCATTTAACCGTTTCCTGGCTGAAGAAGCTATCGCCAAAGGGCAGCGTGTTAAGAAGTTCTCGCTCGAAGCGCTTGTCGGTGGTAAATGGCAGCAGTTGAAGGATGCACTCGTGGATAAAGGTGACGGCCTGACCACCATCGGTCATCGCCGCATCATCTGTTTCCCTACCGTGACGGCTACGAAACTGCGCTTCACCATCACCGATTACAAAGACGTGCCCATTATCCAGAAACTAGGTCTCTATCTGGCTCCTGAGCTCACCGCCGACATCCCCGATTCCGGTGAGAAGAAATCGAGCAGCCTGCACATCTTCTTCAGCAGTCCCACACAGATGATGATGGACTGGGATGCGGAACAGACCATCAGCGAGTTCCGCTACCTGCCGCCACAAGAATCAAAAGAGGGCACGGTGACCCATTATACCCTTTGGGCATCCACCGACTGGTCGAATTGGACAAAACTGGCATCTGGCGAGTTCTCGAACATCGTAAACAATCCCATCTGGCAGAAGATCAGGTTTCAGCCCGTCAAGGCAAGAGTCTTGAAACTCGATGCCGACCGTCTGGCTTCAGGCGAGCGCATGGGCTACGGAGATATAGAAGTAGTAACAGAATAAACGTATAAGATATATGATGAGATATTTACTGACTATCGTGATGACGCTGTCTGTGCTGACGGGAATGGCACAGACAGAACAGTTCTGCATTGCCAAGAGTGGCAAGACGGCAACAATCGTTGTGGATGTGGATGACTGGAAAGGTGTCTTGATGGCTGCCCGCAACCTGGGCGATGATGTGCGGAAGGTAACGGGTGTTTCTTCGCAGGTGAACATGCAGTCACCTACTTCCGCTGGTCTGCTGCCCCATGAGCGCCAGAATCTCAAGGCGTCCATCCTCGTAGGTACCATCGGCAAAAGCCGTATCATCGACGAACTCATCAAACAGCGAAAGATAGATGTGCGTCAGGTTAAAGGACAGTGGGAATCGTATCTGATCGACGTGGTTGACGGCAATCTCGTCATTGCGGGCAGCGACAAGCGTGGCACCATCTATGGCATCTACGACCTCTCTGAGCGTATCGGGGTGTCGCCTTGGTATTGGATGGCAGATGCGCCTGTGAAGCATCAGGACGAACTGTATTATGATGGCGGGCGATTCGTCCAGCCATCGCCTAAGGTGAAGTATCGTGGCCTTTTCATTAATGACGAGTGGCCCTCGTTTGGCACGTGGTGTACCAACCACTTTGGGGGTGTGAACGCAAAGGCTTACGAACATATCTTTGAGTTGCTCCTGCGCCTGAAGGCCAACTATTTCTGGCCTGCCATGTGGGCAACGGCCTTCAATGAGGATGATCCCGAGAGCCCGCGACTGGCCGACGAGATGGGTATCGTGATGGGCACCAGTCACCATGAGCCGATGATGCGCTCCCATCAGGAGTATCTGCACCGCAAACAACAGGTGGGTCCGTGGGACTATGCGTCGAATAAAGCGCGCATCGACCAGTTCTTCCGTGAAGGTATGGAGCGCAATAAGGCTTACGACAACCTCGTGACGATCGGCATGCGTGGCGATGGTGACGTGGCGATGGGGAAGGGCGACGACCAAGAGAACATGAGGACATTGGGAAGCGTCATCGACGGCCAGCGCCAGATTATCAACGACATCTACGGACGTCCCGATGCCGTGCCTCAGCTCTGGGCCATCTTTACGGAAGTGCAGCGCTACTACGATGCGGGGTTCACCGTGCCAGATGATGTCACGCTGCTGCTCTGCGACAACAACTGGGGCTATATCCGCCGTAAAGGGCGCGACTTTGAACGAAAGCGCAAGGGAGGTCTGGGACTCTACTACCACATCGATATGAATGGCGGTCCTTGGAACGACCGTTGGATCAATACGACCACTGTACCTAAACTGCGTGAGCAGTTGAATCTTGCCTACAAGAGTGGTATCGACCGCATCTGGATTATCAACGTGGGTGACTTGAAACCCAAGGAGATGCCCATCGACTTCATCATGCACTATGCCTGGAACCCTGATGCCATTCAGGCAGGCGACGAGCAGGCATGGCTTGAGCGATGGACACGTAGTATCTTTGGCGAAGCATTTGCTAGAGAGACGGCAGATATCATCGCCAAATACTCAAAGTATAATCTCTGGCGTAAGCCCGAAGCCCAGGTGCCAGGCATCTACAACTACGAGGAGATGCTTCACGTGAGCAACCTCTGGCAGTCGCTTGTGTCACGCTGCGAGGCGCTGAAAGCGCAGATTCCCGTTGAGGCTCAAGACGCTTTCTATCAGTTGGTCTATTACCCGACGGTAGCTAGTGCCGGCGTGGCGCATATCTACAATGCGGCTACTGTTGGTGATAGTGTTACCATCTGTCATCTCATGGCGCAAGACCAGCGGCTCACCGATTATTACAATAAAGTGATGGCTGGCGGCAAGTGGGATGGTATGATGCTCGACAACCATATCGGCTATACCAAATGGTCGATACCTGATAAGAACTACCATCCGATGACACTTGGCTATAAGGTTCATCACGACCTGAATGCCTCGAAGGATACAAAGGAATACTCGATTGCTGCCTGTGACTATACTCAGAAAAGCGATGGGTGGCTGTTCCTGCCTGATTTGGGGCGTGGCAAGGGCTGCATGGGTGCCAAGGATGTGATGAAGGAATATAAGGAGGGCGATGGCCCTGTGCTGAAATACGAGGTGGAACTGACTGACGAAGGGCATGTGGCCATCGGCATTCTGCCCACACAGGATATTCTGCCTGCCCGTGGACTGCGCCTTGGTGTGCAGATCGACGGCCTGCCCATGCAGGTGATTGATGCCCGTCGTGGACTGGTAGATACCTTTATGGAATATACACCACAGAATCTGGCGGTATCGAAAGTCTTGAAGCCCCTGCCGCCGCGTAGCCATCTCTCTTTGAGCGGCTATGTGGATGGCCGGCAGCTGCAGCGCCGTGATGAGGTCTTTGATAACATCCGGTGGCTTGATGCCAGCTTCCAGGCAACTCCCGGCAAGCATACGCTGAAGCTCATCATGATTGATCCCGAGGTTGTCATAGAGCAGATTGTCGTCAATCCCGATAACAGTCGCTACAGTTACTTTGGAGCACCAGAAAGAAAAAACATTAGATAAATGAAAAGAGCCATTGTCATCATAACGTCGCTATTGGCCTTGCAGGCATACGGCCAGCCTCATGACTGGGAGAATCCTGCCGTGCTGGGCATCCATAAACTGCCTTACCACGCAACCCTAC
>CAMHAM010000003.1 GCA_946183415.1 uncultured Prevotella sp. | reverse complement strand
AGGAATCGTATGGGCATCATACTTGCTTTCAGTCTCATGGGCACGCTCACAGTGGGTCTGTCAACTCTTTAGCTTGTTTTCAGCACCTTGTATCTTCGCTGGAGGGCCACGAGCACGCTACGCTCAGCCATAGGATTGAGCCCACGGAAGGTGGTGTGCTGCTTGAGTTCGCTTAGCGGCATATCCAAAAGCAGTTTGGCGATACACTCATCAGCAAAACTGTTGGAAACAACATTCACACCAGTGAAATCAAGAACAACCTTGTCGTTCTCCTTGATGAGTGGCAACAGCTTCTCGCGGAGTTTCATGCCCATGTCGCGGGTGCCGAAGTCTGTTCCGTATTCTATAAACTTAAACTCTACCATAGCGATTCCAATTCTTCTGTTTCTACAAATGCCTCGTTATATTCTTCTGCCGCATCCACTCTGTGGTCAACCACTTGGTTGGGGTCTATTTCCTTGGTAGTACCAATCTCCATATAGATGAGTGTTCCTTGCCAGAAGCCATTCTCCACACAGGTAGTCTCTCCGTCTTTCATCATCAGCTTGTGACTTCCTGAATGCAGGATAAACATTTTGCCGATCTTTTCGATAAGTTTGGCCGTAGTGTAGAGGCCAAATCCCATACCCTTGCCGTCGGTTATCGAGTCTTGCAGGCATAGTCTGAGAGCCTCAGCCTCTGTGATGTCGCTATATTTTTCGTTCTCTGCCAATGAGGCCTTGATACCCATTCCGCCGTCGGCAATGAGGATGCGCAAGATTTTACTGGATTTGTCGAAATATGTGATGGCAGTACCCAGAGGTTTTCCTGAATGTATATAGACATTATCCATCATCTCATACAGACAATAGCTCAATGCCTGCAGCACGCTGACCTCTATCTCGAAATGAGAAGTCATGGCACTGACGACATTCCTATACACAGCATTCAGTGTCTGTGCGTCAAACACGTCAATTGAGACGTTGTTTGTTCCCTTGAAATATTTGTCTAACAGAAAAGCGATGTCCATATACTCATATATGATTTAACGCCGCAAAGTTACGAAAATAATCCGAAAGATATTCATCCTTGCCTCACCTTTTATTATATTTAGGCGAAAAGTTCAGCCAACCTTGGCCATTTTCTTTAATGAAATGTTAAATATCTGCCTGAGGAGCAAAATATTTACGAAATAATTTGGTTTATATCATAAACTTGTCTATCTTTGCAGCGTGAACCGGACACGATAGGTCGAAGCCGTGCTTTCTGCAGGAGCACGGACGAGGCCAGAGAGCAGTAAACAAAAGTAGAACATCACTTAAAAATGAAACAACAATGGAAGAAAAGAATAACATGACTGCCGAGCGCAGTCTGGAGATCATCAGAGAATCAATAGAGCGCAGTCAGCGCACCATCAACAAGAATTCAGCCATACCACTCATTTGGTGGGGATCTTGCGTAGTCATATTCTCATTGTTCATCGCCTACCTATGGAAAAATCATGGCGGGCCAGTATGGAATATGCTGTGGGCTGTGTTGTGGCTGATAGGATATGCAGGCGACTGGATAATCGGCAAACGAAGAGAAAGCATCCCGACTACTTTTGTTGGGAAGACCATCGGTCATGTGTGGGCAACGTTTGGCGTTTTCTGTTGTGGTGTAGGGATGATATTCGGCTTTATCGGTAGTGGAATGCTGCCAATGGAACTGATTATGCCAAAGGTATATGTGTTTGGCTGCATCACCAGTATCATCTCGCTATGCTTCGGCATGGGTACAACAATCACAGGACTCGTCATCCGAAACCGCATCATTCAGGTGTGTGGACTTATCGCAGGCATCGGCGGATTTTTCGGTGCATTGCATTTCCCTGGTCATACACAGCTCTATGTGATGGCAGTCGTGGCCTTGATTGGGCTGATTGTGCCAGGTGTAGCGATTTTCATGCAAAACCAGAAATAAGGAGGACCAACCCATGTTCAAACCATTAGACCCCCTGCTGCACGCCGAGTTGCGACTGGCCGTGATGTCGCTGCTCATCAGTGCCGAGGAAGCCGAGTTCCCCTACATCAAGGAACAGACGGGAGCCACGGCGGGCAACCTGAGTGTACAGATAGACAAACTCTCGGCGGCAGGCTACATAGAGGTAGAGAAGACCTTCAAGGGCAAGAAACCCTGTACCCTATGCCGCATCACGCCTGTCGGGCTGAAAGCCTTTGAGGATTATGTGAAAGCGCTGAAAAGCTATCTGAATGTAAAAAAGACATGACCGTTAGATAGTCGCAACCGCTTTATTACATCAGTTCGGGTATAATTTGGAGTATTTCATTCAAAATTATACCCGAATTGATATATTTTGACAATAAATACCATTGCGCTTTATTGGAAAAGCGGAAATGCGTTTTGGACATCATCAAATAGTGTCGCTGCCAAGACTGACCCCTATTCAAGGAGTTAATCCATACTACTGGCCAATCTGTCACTCCGTCTTGATGCTGTTGATGGGGTTCTCGTTGGCGTTCTTCCAGCTCTGGTAAGTCACCGTCAGCATGGTGATCAGCGTGATGAGCAGGAAGGACACGACGAACAGCAGGGGCGAGATGGCGGTGCGGACGGCGAAGCCTTCGAGCCAATGCAGGCCCACCAAGTAACCGATGGGAGCCGCCACCACGAAACAGCCTAACAGGATGTAGAGGTATCGCCGCCAGAACATCATCAGGATTTCCTTCGTAGAGCTGCCGAACACCTTGCGGATGCCAATCTCCTTGCGGCGGTACTCGCTCTCGAACATCGTCAGGCCAAACACGCCGATGATGCTGATGAGGATGGCCAGCAGCGAGAACAGCAGAATCTGCTGGGTGAAGAGCCTTTCCTGATGGTACGATTCCTCCAGCACATCGTCCACGTAGCGCAGGTCGCTGATGTCGGGCTTGCTTTCGTGTTCGTATTTCAGCACCACGTCCAGCACTTTCTGTTTGGCCTCCCGCTTGTCCATGCCCTTCGCCACACGCACTAAGAGGTGGTTGCGCCAGAAACCTTCCTTCGAGAAATAGCCGTCACGGCTGGGCACCACGAAGGCTATGGGCTGCTGACTGTCATCCACGCGCAAGGTGCTATACTTGATGTCCTCGCAGAAACCGACGACGGGCATGTCTTTGTCGTTGATGGGCTTATCGACGGCAAGCCAGGGGTATTTCTTCTTGGCCGACGCGTTGAAGATATACACGTCGCCGTCGGTCTGGCGGAAATTGCGGCCCTCCACGATGTCGATGCCCATCACGCTGAGGAAACGCCAGTCGACGAAGACACAGGTAAACGTCATGTGCTTGTCGCCTTCGCCCCTGCCCCACGTCTGATAGCGGTCGCTACTGCCCAAGACGCTCTGAGCCAGACTGGCCCCCTCAATGCCTGGAATCTTGCGCAGGTCGGCATCGATGGCATCGGCATGGTTGCGCGTGTCGGGAGCTGTCGGCACCACCATCACTTCGTCCTTGTCGAAGCCATAGTCGGTGTGGAAAATGAGGTAGCTCTGCAGGTACATGATACCCACACCGATGACCAGCATGAACGACACGACGAACTGCAGGCAGATTAGTGAGGTGCGCAGAACACGACCTTTGGGCGACAGGCCGAACGAGCCTTTCAGCACCAAGGCTGGTGGGAAGGACGTGACGTAATACGACGGATAGGCTCCTGCCAACAATCCCACCACGATGCTGATGAGCAGGGTGACGCCTGCCAGCCACAGGTTATCCTGCAACAGGATGCTGCCCTGCACCAGCTCCTGCAAGCCTAAGTCGTGAGCCAGCCAGACCATCGCCATTGCCCCCACGAATGCCAGCAGACTGATGATGACGGCCTCGGCCAGCAGACTGCCGCGCAGACTGGCCGTCGATGCGCCCAACACTTTCTGCGTGTTGATGCTGCGGATGCGCAGCGGTGTCTCGGCCAGGGTGAAGTTCATGAAGTTGACGGCGGCTATCACGACGATGAGCAGCGAGAAGCAGATGAGCAGATAGACGGAACTCCTGCTGACCGACTTGATGTTGGGCGAATCCTTGCTGAGGTCTTTCGCGAAATGGGTATCGGCAATAGGCGTCAACACCACTTGCAGGGCTTCCTCCTCTTGTGGGGTTGTCATGTTGAAATCATCTTTGAACAGCTCGATGGCTTTCTGGCGCATGGCGGTAATCACGTTCGGCAGGTTGGCCACATCGTCCACACGGATATAAGCCTGATAGTTCCAGTTGCGGTAATTGCCTTCGTTGTCATTGATACCCCTGAAGCTAATGCCGTGCAGAAAGTTGTTTTCTGGATAGTCTTCTATCACGGCACACACATTGAAGATCCAATCCTCCACCCATTTGTATTTCAAGGTTTTGCCCACCGCATTGGCAGTGCCAAAGATGCGCATGGCTTCTGAACGCGGCAGCACGATATTGGGCAACTGGTTCAAGCCCTTCAAGTCACCACAGATGACGGTTGGCTTGAATACGCTCATATAGTCGTGAATCCCATACACAAGATTCAGCGAATACTCCTGATCGTCCAACATATACTGGTCGATTCTTGTCCAGCCCTCTTCGATGCCATAGCCCTTGATATGCGGCGACGCTGCCGCCAACTGCTCCACCAGCGGGCGGGGCAGCGTCACGCCGTAGTCCTCCATGCCAGGCCCTAACTTCAAGGTCAAGCGGAACAGCTTTTCGTGCTCCGTAAAGCTCTTGTTGTAGCCCAGGTCGTAGTTGACCTGCGTCATGATGACAAAGAACGAGGCGAAAGCCAGGCTCAGTCCCAGCAGATTCAGCAAGCTTGCCGACACAAACTTGCGGAACATAGATGTAAAGTTTCTAACAATAGTCTTCATACGATTCTTATTTTTTTCTGCTGCAAAGTTACGCTAAGAAAACGAATCCGCCAAGGTTTTCGGCCCTGGCGGAAGTAGATTGTCTAAAAATTAGACAGTAAAGCGTATGATTTTTAGACAGTCGGCAGGGTTACCACTGAAGGTGGCGGAAGTTGATAATGCCGTTGTCCGTCTGGTGACTCTCCTGCGTGCCGTCATAAACAACCGTTGTCTTTAGTAGCCGCTCCTTCAGCAGAGGTCGCAGGTAGTTGAGATTGGCAAAGAAGTCAGCATTCCACGTCTGAGCGGACTTAATCTCGTATGCCTCCACAAGATTGGGTGGCAGAATGCGCAGCACGTCCACCTCTCGCTGGCTCTTGTCGCGATAGAAGAACAGTTGCTGCATGTTGTTGCCTCGGTTCAGGTCGAGCTTCATCATGTCGTTGATGACCATGTTCTCGAACAGCGCACCTCGCAGCGGATGGACATCCATCTGCTGCTCCGTGCTGATGCCTAACAGGAAAGCAGCCAGTCCCGTGTCGTAGAAATAGAGTTTTGGCGTCTTCGTCAGCCGCTTGCCGATGTTGGTATAGTATGGGTGCAGCAGATAGACCACATAGGAAGCAGCAAGGATGCTGAGCCAATGTTTAATGGTTGGTACACTGACGCCAACCTCATTTGACACAGCCGACGCATTGAACTCCTGTCCTACACGGCTGGCACACAAGCGAATGAATGTCTGGAATGCCTGCAGGTCTTTCACGTTGATGAGTGTACGCACATCGCGCTCTATATAAGTAGTATAATAGTTGCTCAGCAGTTGCTGCCGAAGCAACTCGTTGTCAGCTGTCCAAACAGCGGGGAACCCACCATAGAGCAGCATCTTCGACGTGCTGGCCTCTGGTTGATATGACATAATCTCAGCCGTACTAAGGGGAAGGAGCGAATAGACGGCAGTACGCCCGGCCATCGACTGTGTAATTTTCTCCATCATGGCGAAATTGCTGCTGCCAGTCACAATATAGTGATGCTGGTCGGTACCCTGGAAACGGTCTTCATCGACCGTGACCTGCAAATACGAAAAGATGGTGGGGTAATGCTGTGCCTCGTCTATGATGACCCCCTTCGGATAGCGATTGAGAAAGGCCACAGGGTCAGCCTGTACATCTGCCAACGTAGCAGCATGCTCAAAGCTGACGTATGGCAGCTCTGGAAATTGCTCACGGCACAGCGTGGTCTTACCTGATTGGCGCGGTCCAGTCAGCGTAATGATGGGCAAAATACTAAATACATCAGAAAACGACGATGCTAACGTTCTGTTTATTAAAGTCTTACTCATGCAGTGGACAAATTTAAAGTTGGACTTAAAATTTGGCCAAAGGTACAACTTTTCTTTCAAACCACCAAATATTTCGGGCGAAATCTATCCATACGCATGTAGATTTCGCCCGATGGTGTTATTCCGTCTTGATATTGTTGACGGGATTCTCAGAAGCAGCGCGCCAGCTCTGGATGACGACGGTGAGCAGGGAAATGATGAAGCAGGTAAACCCGGCTACGGCGAATATCCAGGGGCTGAGCGCGATGCGATAGGAGAAGTTCGAGAGCCAGTCGCTCATGATATAATAGGAGACAGGCACGGCGATGACGAACGAAATCAGCATGGGCACGGAGAAGGTGCGGAGCATCAGCAACAGTACCTCGCCCGACGTCGATCCCATCACCTTGCGGATGGCTATCTCCTTCTTGCGCTGGCGGATGAAGAAGAGCGACAGCCCCACGTAGCCCAGCACGGAGATGACGATGGCAATGAGGGTGAAAAGCGATATGATGCGCAGCGTGTTCTGCTCATCCTCGAAGGTCTCGGCGACGCTCTCGTCCAGACTGGTGACAAGCCATTTAAGATCAAGATCAAGATCGTTGCTGCCTAACCCCTTGACCATCTTGACGAAAGCCGCCTTTGCCCTTTTGTCGCCATTTGTCTTCACCAAGAAGCCTGGCCACTCCATATCGTCCTGCAGGCGAATGGCGAAAGGCTGCACATCCTGTAAGATATTGACACGCCGGAAATCACGGAGAACGCCCGCAATGGGATTCTTCTGTCCGCCACCCCAGTCTATCTCACGGTCTCTGTCCGTATAGCCCAACTGTCGCATGGCTTCCTCGTTCAGATAATACCCCCTATCCGTAAGGCCATGATCCTTCAATAGTTCCAGCCCGTAGAGCTTGAAGGCCGTACTGTCCATGTCTGTCCGAAGCAACTGCACTTTCTTGTCGTCTCTGACTACGGTACGCGAACTCCAACTCAAACTGGAGAAGGTTGTCCCTTGAAACACGCCAATCTCTTCCACAAAGGGCATCTTCTCCAGCAGGTTCCTGGCTGCCTGGAATTTTCCCTGGGGGGCATAGACATAATACAGGTCCTTGGTGTTATAGCCCAATGGCGCATGAAGGAGGTGGTTCAGCTGCAGCCAGATGACGAGGGCAGAAGTCAGCATCGTGATGGTGACGACATTCTGCAGGATGATGAACACCTTGCCCAGCACCATCTTAGAGCGATAGCGGAAGCTGCCTTTCACAATGTCAATGGGCTGGAAGCGCGAAATCTGCCACGAAGGCATGATGCCCGAGATGATACCAGTCAGCAAGACGAACCCCATGCTGACTCCTACGGTGTCCCCGCGAATATCGTTCATCAGGTCTATCTTGCCCTTGAACAGTTCGGCTGCCTCGTCTTGGAAACAGCAGGCCAAGATAAAGCCTATGACGAAGCAGAAAGCCACCATCAGCGTAGACTCGACGATCAATTTCAGGGAAATGCTGCGCTGGCTGCTGCCGAAGAGCCGCCGCGTGGCCATTTCCTTGGCGCGGAAGCCTGTATTGGCTACGGTCAGGTTGATATAGTTGCTCACGGCGAAGAAGAGGATGGCCAGTACGGCTGCAAGCAGTATCTGGAGCCTCGTCCTGTCACCCTTCAGCATGCCGGCACCCTCATTCTGCGGTGCGAACATGACGTCGGTGAGCGGTGTGAGATGGAGTACATATTCTCCCCAAGCGTCCGCATAGTTCTTTCGCAGATAGTCTTCCATCTGCGCTTTCTTGCTCTCCAGGCTCGTGCCTGGCTTCTGCATGAGAAAAGCCTTGATAGCACCCGTTGACGTGAGAGCAAACATGTTGCTCTCGAGTTTGTAGCCCACCACTTGCGGGTAACGCTCCATATTGGCAATGACCTGCGTCTCGTTAGGCAGCACAGTATGGTCGAAGTCCTTGGCGACAGCGCTGACGGTATAAACTAAAGTGCTGTCGTAAGGATCGTTATCGTCAGAACCAACGATATGCACATGGCGCTTGCCCACAATCTGCAACGACTCCCCGATGGGGTTCCTGCTGCCAAAGAGCCTGTTGGCCAGCCGCTCGGTAATGACGCATTTGTCTGGCGCATCCAAGGCTGTCTGGCGGTCACCTTTCGTCAGTTCAAAGTCGAAGAACTGGAAGAAAGTGGAATCTGCCAGCATGATGATACCATCCTGAGCATCTTTTGATTTCACCTCCTGCTGTCCATATCTAATCTTACCGTCAGCACTCAACACGCAACAGGTCTTGTCCACCTCCGGGCACTGCTTCTTAATCGCCTCTGCTGCCTGTGGCCACATATAGAACATTCTATCATTGCCCATCAAGTAGATGCGGTCGGCATTCTTGTGCCACGAGTCGATGCTATATTGCCGCCACGTATAGTCGCCCATCAGAATGATGAACATCAGCGAAACCACCAGCCCCGCTATATTAATAAAGGTGTATAGCTTGTTGCGCGATAGAAATCTGAAATAACTCTTCATATCATTTACGTTTTGTTGATGCAAAAGTACGGCAATAAAACGAATCCGCCAAGGTTTTCTGCCCTGGCGGAAACAGATTGTCTAAAAATTAGACAGTAAAGCGTATGATTTTTAGACAGTCAACTTATAGGAACCTCTTCTTGAACCAGAGTCCGAAGACGGGATCTGTAAGGTATAAGAATGCAAAGATAAGGCTTTTACGGCAATTATCTCTGCTCTCATTGTCCCCCTGCTCATCAAGGTTCACGCAAAATTGAAGTCCGTCTCGTAGTGATCGAAAGCGAGGCCGTCGGTGGGGCCGAACTTCGCCAGAATCTGCATGATATCCTGCTGCTGACTGGGCGTGAGCTTGTTCTCACCGTGATGGTAGCGGTAGTAAGGGCCGTTGCCGGCGCTGAAGTAGTTCTTCACACACCGGCGTGCCTCCGTCCGCTGGTAATGGGGCACGTTCTTGTAGATGTTCTTGAAGCCCCATGCCTTCTGCACTAATTTGTTCTCACTGAAGCACTTACACTCCCCACTCTCCCAAGCCGTCGGATAGACGGCCGGACCGCTAAGCCGCTTCTCCGCCTGCATCTGGCGAGCCAGATAGTGCAAGCACTTCGCGCGCTGCTGACAATTGTCATTAAAACAAAGTTCATATCCCCAAGGAATTTTTTTCATTTCCATCTTCTTTTCCATAAGACCTAACGTTACAAAATTGCAATTACTTTATATTCAGTTTATTATGTTCTAAAAGCAGATGCCTCACACCTCACTAAGACCTAACATAGAGGTACCATAGACCTACCCTCCCCGATGCCTAAGATGCAAAGATACAAAATAAAATCGCGGTTTGCAAGTTTTCCCTGTTAAATTTGCACGTTTTTCTGCAAAAGTTAAATGGCGTGGGTAGGTCTATGTTACCTCTATGGTAGGTCTTAGTTAGGTCTTGAAAGTGGCGAAAACGCTCAGAGCCCCTTTATACAGGCACTTTTTCGGAAACGAACGGTAGGTCTCGCGATAACTGCCGATTATTCTTCAATACTCGTGCCTTACTGATCGATAACCTGCCATTATCTCACACAGACCGAACCTCGGCAGCAAAGATCAGTCCCAAGGTGGGAACACAACAGTCCCAGAGTGGGACTGCGACAGTCCCGGCGTGGGACTAAAACATTCCCACCCTGGGACCATAGCATTCCCAATGTGGTCACTATTGCTTTTCTTTGACGCTTATGTCGTTCAGTTGCCGTCTGGGGGTGTTTAACAATCTCATTGTCCCTTCGTGATGCCACCCACCACGTCATCATTCTCGATGCTGTGCTCCGTCTTCTTCACGCTGGCCTTGAGTGAGCCGAAGCGCCAGGAGAGCGAGATGCTGAACGAGCGGCCGTGATTCCACGAGGTCTGAAAGTCGCGGTAGTCGCCATTGACGGCCTCTGCGCTGGATGTCATGTGGTTGTTGAACGGATTGTTGGCACCTATTCGGACTGTCAGACGGTCGCCCTTGAGGAAAGAACGCTGCAGGGAGGCATAATAACCGTAATAGGAGTGCTGCACGTAGTAGATGCTCGAAGGGCTATGGCCCATCTTGCCGTACACCGCGAGATTGAGTTTCAACTTCCAGGGCAACTGCTGCGAGAGATTGGCATAGTAGTTGTCCGACCATCCGTAGTTGCGATAGTCAAGGTTGGGGTTGGCATAATGCTCATAGCGCAGGTTGTTGTTGACAACAAATGTCGTGCCGTCGAACGGTTTCCATTGCACATACTGCTCGAACGAGAAGCGGCGATAGCGCTGGACGTTGTCGTAGGTCAGATAGCGCACATCGCCCTGAGCTGTCTGGACGGAGGCAATGCCGCCATTGCTGAACCGATAGCTGGGAGCCAGCTGCAGCGTGAGCCGACGGCCTATATACATGTAGATGAGCGAGAGGCTCTGCGAATGGGAACTCACCAAGAGCGGATTGCCGTGCTGTACCACATTGGGCGAGGTCGAGACGGCGGGGTTGAGATAAGAGATGCCAGGACGGTTGATGCTCGTGGTATAGTTCAACTTCAGCGACTGCGATGGCGTCAGCTGATACTTCAGGCTCGCCTGAGGCACCCAGTCGTTCAGCCGATGACTAAAGGCCGCATGACTACCATCGGGATAACTGCCTCGCATGTAGCTGTATTCGTAGCGCAGACCCGCACGGGCAGACCACTTTTCGGCATTGTAGATATAGTCGGCATATCCGGCGAGGACTCGCGTGGCATGCTCGAAACGGTTGTCGGTAGTAGGCATACTGCCACGGAAGTCTTGCGTGTTGTGGCTGTTGTTGTTGCGATCTATGTATTTCGCTCCTATTTCTATCTGATGGCCTTTGCCCAACGGGCGGAGCCAGTCAGCCTGCAGGGTATGCTCCGTGAAGCGTTCGCGCTCGGTCTGCAGGCTGTTGGTATAGGCGAAGGGTACGCTGACCAAGTCGTCGTAGGTGTTCTCCTGGTCAGTATGTTGACGCGTCAGGGCGAGCATATAAGAGAGAGTGAGCCGCTCGCCCTTCCGACGCGTCCGATGCTCATAGTCCAGCCTGCCGTTCCACGAACTGTGACTGTAGCCTGGCATCCAGTAGTGATTGCTGAAGCTGTATAGAGGCTGTGCTGCCGCGTTGGCTTTGCCTTCGTCCGTCGCGACTCGGCCATTCAAACAAGTTTGATAGCTCTCGCTGCTCCGTCCGTTGCTCATTTTCGTCCAGCCGTCTCCCTGCACATTCAACTTATAGAAGTAGCCGCCGAAGGAAGCAGACAACAGGTTGAGCGAATCGAGGTCGTAGCTGGCATTGAGGTTGGCATAGTGGATGCCGCCAGGATTGCTGCCGTCACTGTGAGACAACAGGCGGTTGCCAGTCGCAAGGAAAGTGCGCTCCGTGTCCTGACTGTTCTCTGTCTCTTTGGATGACATGCCGCCATAGCCGTAATCTACCGAGAGCAGCAACTTGCCTAACTGTCCTGTCAGCGAGGTATAAAGGTTGGGGTGGTTCAGCGACGTGTAGGTGGCCGATACCACACCCGTCAATCCGTCGAGTTTCGAGCCGTCCACCATCACGATGTTCAGGATGGCATCCACACCTTCGGCATCCTCACGGGCACCAGGGTCGGTAATCACCTCTATACGCTTTACCATCGAGGCGGGCATAGCCTTCAGCACCTCCTTGGCATTCTTCGACAGATTGGGGTCGTAGTGTCCGTTCTTATAGATCTTGAAGTTGCTGTTGCCCTTCACGAGGATGTTGTCCTGACCGTCTACCGTTACCATCGGCACCTTGCGCAGCATGTCGAGCACGGTCTGCGTCTTCGATTCGTCATCCGCCTGCACGTCGTAGCCGATGCGGTCTACCTCCTGCTTGATGAGCTGGCGCTGGGCTTTGATTTCCACGCCTTCCAGTTCCTTGCTCCAGGTGATGGAGTCTTTTTTTACACTTGTGGTGTCACTCTGGTTTTGGGCCGTAGCTATCCCTCCTCCCGCTGCGAGAAGCAGCGAGAGAGCTATGATTCTGATATGTGTCATGTGGTTATTTCTTGAGTCGTTCGATGCTCATGTCGAACAGTTGTTGAATGAATTCGTCCTTGGTGTTGGCTTTAATTCTCTTGATCTCTGTTGCTACCATGTTCTTTTCCACGTCTTCAAGCGACTTGGCATTCTTGCAGAGTTTGTATATCTGCGTGGCATAGTTGTTGGCCGCCGTACCATCAGGATTCTTCAGGAACAGATTCTTATAGGTGTTAAACTCCGTCAGCCATACTTCCGAAGTCTTCTCTGACGAAAATCCAGACCAAGAGAACCCGCCGTCTGACGAGAATCCACTACCGCTCATTTTGATGTTTTTCCCATTCACCGTGATGGTACTTGACTGGTATCTACTCTGGCGGAATTTCTGCGTGGTGGCGTAAGTCTTGACGATTCTCCCGCTTATCTTATCGCCATCGTCCACCCACTCCAAAGCGTAGGCATAACGGTGCTGACGCAGAGAGTCCTCTGGGTCGAGGAAGCAGGCATAGATCCATTTTGACCCCTGCATCAGCCCGATGGCCACTCCCCCCTTTTTACTGTTACCCACAGCCAGCGAAATATAATCCTCGCTATTCCCATGTGTACCCGAACTGACGTTATAGGCTTGCGCCTCATCCTGCTGGAAAGCCTTTCGGATGTCATCCACCAGATGCCTTGCCTTTGAATTTCTAATCATAAAATCGTAAGTATCCTCCAGTCCCTCCATCATGCCCGTATCAGGGTCTTTATCCAAGGAATGTCTGGCAGAAACTTCTTTGATGTCCTTACTCTGTTTTAGCGCATCGAACGCCTTTTGTATGTTCTCTTGTGCCATGCTGACGGCTGGCAGCAGCATGAGCAAGCCTGCGATAAAAATGCTTTTACTCTTCATATGCAAAATATTCTTTTGGTTCGTTAGTATAAATGATGGTTCCGTCTTCCTGCTGGATGGCTACATAGCCAGCAGCTGTCAGTTGGGCATGCAGTATCTCCTGCTGGGCCTGCTTCATCTCCTGTTCTGCCTGTTGCTGCTCCTTTGACGCTTCAGCCATCAGGGCGTAGGCCTTGTCGTAGTCGGTCATCGTGGGCTGGGGCTTGCGCAGTCGGCGCTTGGTGCTCGTTGGTGCTTGCTGTTGATGTTTAGGCTGCGGTGTGGAGTCTGGACGTGCCTCTACTGCTTTCGGAATAGTCACACTATCCTTTTCTTCCACTTGGGCTGTCACGTCTGATTTTGGCTGATTCTCCTGTGGCCTTTGTGTTATGGTGAACACCACCAGAGCCGCCACTACTGCCGCTGCCATACTCCAAGGCCACCATTGGTGTGAAGGCTTTTCCGCTGGCCTCATGCTGTCTATCTCGGCAAACAGCATGCGATAGTCCTCCCACTCCGCAGGCACATCGCTGCGGGTGAAGTATTGGTGAAGGATGTCTTCCTCCTCCAATGTCGTCGTGCCCTCCATATATTTGTCGAGCAACGACTGTATGAATGCTTTCGTGTACTGTCTCATCGTTTATTCCGTTGTCTGATTTCTTCTAATAGTGTTCGTCTTGCCCTTGCCAGCAGCGTACTGACTGATGTCGTCTCGATGCCTAACAGTCGGGCTATCTCTTCATGGCTTCGCCGCTCCACCTCTCGCATATATAATAAGGTGCGCTGTGTCGTGGGCAGTTGTCGCAGTCGTTTGTCGAGCCAGGCATCGTCTTCTTTCATCTCCAGCAGGTCGTGCGGGCTGTTGCTCAGACTGACCACCATTGCCTCGTCAAACTGTTCCGGCTTTCGTCGCCGCTGGTGGTTCCGCAGCAGGTGGCGAGTCATCAGTGTTACCAGTGCCTCGGGCTTTTCGTAGCGGTCCAGCTCGTCATGCATCTGCCAGAGGCGGAGCATCACGTCCTGCGCGATGTCCTCTGCTTCGTCTTTGCCCGCTCCGCAGCTCCTGCTCACCTGTAGAGCCTTTTTCCGCCACGAGCGGGCCTGTTGTTCAAATGCATTTCTATCCATGCCTGTCTTGCTATACATTTATTAGACACATCAACCTATCAAAACCAAACTTCATTTAGCATTACTTAACACTGAAATCTCTTCAACCTTATTGCTCAGAAGCTGTCTCTGGGTGTTTGGTCCTCTCCTTGTATCATTTGCAGGCGCGGACGTTCCCATATCTGCCAGTCGTCTATCTCTTTGAACAGACGGGTGAGCACATCGTGGTATCTGTCTGGATAGACCATCGTATAGACAAACCAGAACTTGCCATTACGGACGAACTTGGAGTAATAGCTATAACCTCCGATAATACTCCCACCTTCGTATTGTGGCCCAGAGAGGATGAAGTAATTATCGCCCAGCTTCTGCATAGTAGAATGAAGGAGTTGTGCCAAAGAGTCGCTTGCCTCCCTGATGCTCTTTCCCTGATGCAGCAACGTGTAGCCTTCGAGCACCACCGTTGCCCATTGGTTGCTATAACAGAAACGGACATGACCTGCATCGTTAGACTGCTCGCTAAAAAAAGAAGGATAGCGGATGACGAAATCATAAGTTGAATCCTTGTACTCATACATATCGGCGTAAGTCAGGTTCCGTTTGAACATTTCTATATCTGTCCTTACCACTGAGCAGGCATCTATCCAGTCGATGCTTGCTGCTGCGAGGATAATGGCTACAATCATTTGCATAAATCTCTTCATAACTTGCGTTTTGTTTGCAATGATGCGAGTAAGCGAGAGCAAAGAAAACATGTTTTCATTTGCCGAGCACAAGCATCTTCGCGGTTTCAACCGCAAAGGTATGAAGAGATTCTAATAATGCCGAAAAAGAAGTCTGACATTTGTCTGACATTTCATTGTCAGGCTCCGTGTCAGACATCTATCTACTTGATGGTCAACCGATAAGCCTTACTGCGGTCTGACTCGATTTTGAGGTTGGAATGCTGCTCTATGACGGGTTTCAGCCTGCGGATCAGTGTGTAGAGCGTATCGCTGGCATCGGGTTTCTTGGGCCACAGAGCGTCACAGATCTCCGTCTTTGACAAGCTGTGTGAGGGCGAATAGAAGAACATCTCCATCAGCTGGTGCTGCATGGGAGTCAACAGCACCTCGTTGCCGTCGGCAGCATAGAAGTGGCCATCGGCTTCTGAATAGGTCAGGCCGCCAAAGCCAGGAATCGCGGGGACAGGTTCATGATTCTGGCCAGAATCAAGTAACCTGTCCCCGCGATTCTCGGCTCTGCGATACCATACAAACATCGCCCAGCATCCTGTCAGCACCCACAGCAAAGCGGCTGGCCGCTGGTCAGAAAGACTGAAGATAGTAGCCTCTGAGCAATGGGCATACGCCTTGAACTGCCTATTGCGAGTATCCACCGCCAGCGTAGCCTTGCCTCGCAATGCTGCTATCTGCAAGTGGCTGTTAAACGTGCGGATGGTGTCCTGACTGATGACATCACTCTGCTGCTCCTGCATCGTGATAGCCAGTGCCCTGTCCATATCCTCGTTTACTCGCTGGCTTGTAGAGCGATAACTGTCAAGGCTCGTCAGACTTGATACTGCTATCAGCGCAAAGAGCACAATGACTGCATATTGCTGTTTCATACTTATCTTTCAGTTTCAAGCACACAAAGGGTTAAATTCCTTGTGTGTATTGGCATATTGTTTCCTATTATCGACTGCAAATATACGACTTTTTGGTAAAAAATGTTCGTTTCGCCCTTACCTTTTATAAATTATTAGATGAATAATGTCCTTGCAAATAACGCGGGGACGGTTCTTTTGTTAGCGCATTAGGATAACAAAAGAACCGTCCCCATGTTATTTGCTTTTATTGTGTGAGACACAATTTTCTGGCATTCTCGATCATTTCAAGCAGCTGTGGGGTGGGGTTCTCTATCTCAAGGGCTTTATCAAGGAACTGCTGATAGTAGGCAAACCCCTGCTTTTCATCCTTCAGCAGATAGTAGTAGGCGTTGGCTATATTATAATAGGTGGCGACTGACGAGGGATTATAGTTGAGATGTTCCTTCCACGCTCTGACGGCCTCTTCGTAATGCTGTGACAGATAGTAGCCTTCGCCCTTGGCGAGCGTGATGGCTTTCATGATGGTGGTATCTGGCTGCATCATCTGGGTGGCAAGGTCGAGGTAGCCAAGTCCCTCCGGATAGCGCTTGGTATCGACACACACCACTCCTAAGCGATAGGCACAGCCTGCATGCTGCATGCCACTGATGAGGAAAGCCAGCTTCAGATAATGATAGGCGCGCTCCAGGTCCTCAATCTGTGAACAGCACATGCCTGCTGAATAGAGTGTGTTGAAAGTGGAATCCCCCTGCTCCAACAAACGTTCGTATAGCTTCCCAGCTGCGGTGAAGTCGCGATTCATGAACCATGCATCAGCCAGCGCCCTGTTCACCAGGATGTTCGTGGAGTCTCTCTGACAGTATTTCAAGCCGCAGATGATGCCGTTTTGCGGCTGATTGTTTTTCGCATAAGCGAGGGTAAGTCCTGCCACAATCTCACCATCCATCGGGAAACGCCCGAGCAACTGGCCTGCCCAGTAGATGTAAGAGTCGGTATCGCCCTGCTTCTGATAGCTCAGCGCCAACTGTCGGAAGGCATCGTGCGAGAGCGAGTCCTCAGGCATATTCTTCAGCAGTTCGGCGGTCTGGCGATAGTTGGCGCGCTTATAATGGCAGTCAGCCAGTTTCAGTCGGACCTCACGGGGAATCCTGTCCTCAGGTATGTACTTGCTAAGAACATCAGCATCCTCCATCGAGAATTGAACCACATTCTGAGCCTCTGCATAATTGAAAGCTCTTTGATAGTAGTGCAGCGCCTCGAAGGTGTTATATTGCAGCATGCAGCTATCTCCCTGTTGCAGAAACAGTTGCAGGGAATCAGTGTCCTCGCCCTGGGCGGGAGAGACCGCCAGCAGGACGAGGGTAATCATTGAGAATAGACTTTTCATGATTAATCACTTCTTGAGAGTGATGAGAACCACACCGTCTTTAGCCTTATCACCATACTTTTCGATAGCTTCCTGGCCATTCTGCATATAATAGCGCTCGATGGTCTTAGGATTAATCGAATACACCTTCCTGCCATCCATGACCTTACCGTCGACGATGAAAAGAGGTTTTACAATTGCGGTATCGCCTTTCTCTATATCAATCTCGACAATCGTACCGTCCTCTCTGCATAGATGGTCTATCTCCTCTCCCCCACCATCGAGGTTGAAGCTCAAGGGAACGGTGTACTTAACGCGGACAACTTTACCATTCTGCTTGCCTGGTATCCAATTCGGCATAGCGCTGATGACACGAATGGCCTCGGCATCGAGCAGGGGATTGACTGACTTCACCACTGTGGGCTGCGAGATACTGCCATCCTTCTCGACAACGAATGTCGCGATGACACGCCCTTGGATGCCAGCCTTCTCGGCTTCTGCAGGATACCGGACGTTTTCGCTGAGGAACTTAAAGAGTGCCTGAGGACCGCCGGGATACTGAGGCATCTCCTCCACGACATCAAACACATCACCTTGAACAGGTTCGTATGTCATCACAGCGGTATAGGTTTTACCAGGAATTGTGTCGTATGACAACTTGATTTTAACAGTATCGCGTGTTTCAGAATTCGTTTCTGACAGGGGTGTCCATGTCCCATAAACCACATTTTTTGCCTTTTGTTCCTGTGGTTCGTCATATCGGACATCTATCACTTTCTCTGCATTGACAGCCAGTGCAATGCCCACGATGGGCAGGAGGGCAAAGAGTTTCAGCAAACTTCTGCGCTCTGATTTCTTATGTAACATCATATTGATTCTGTTTTTGAGGGTACTGTGACTGATGCCGTTGGCAAGGGAGTACCCGCCGATGCCTACGGCCTTGGAGATTAACAGATATTGATATTGACGCGCGTTAATCCCTTGAGAGAGTACTGCACCGTCGGCCTCGTACTCGTGAATGGCGCGCAGATCCTGGCGCAGCATCCACATGGCGGGGTTGAACCACTGGAGGGCGGTGAGGGTATCAACGAGGAGTAGGTCCCAGGAGTGCCTGAGACGGATATGTCCCCGTTCATGAGCGAGAATCGCAGGATTGCCGTCTTCGTAGTCACGACGGTTCATCACGATATAGTGCATCCAGCTGAAGGGCTGTATCTGATCGTTACCGGTCACGCAGATCGTAATACCATCAGGTTGGGGATGCTTCTCGCTTCGCTTAATCAGCATGAGGATTCTGAACATCGACGTCAGGGTGTGGCCCAACGTCACTACTACACCTATTATAAACAAGGTAGGTAGCAGGATCTGCCACAACTGAGGCTCTGGGTCGGTGGCTATCTCCATCTGGACATCGCCCACCAAAACCTTCGGCACTGCCTCCACCGTCACCGTCTCGTGCAGTGTAATAACGAACAGCGGCAGCACGAACGAGGCTGCAGCCGTGAGGAGCAGCGTCAGACGATTCACTCTGTGGAAGGTCTCACGGGCCAGCATCAGGCGATAGAACATATAGAATATCGCGATGAGCACAGCCACCTTGGCGTCGTAGATCAGAAAGTCGGTCATACTGGATTACGATTGTTGGTTCTCTATCTGATTGATGAGCTCGCGCAGTTCCTCTACGCTGATCTTCTCTTCCTTGACAAACGAGGAGACGGCAGAGAGATAGGAGTCGTCGAAATAGTTCTTGATGATACCAGCGATAGACTTGCGTCCATACTCCGCCTCAGAGATGAGCGGATAATACTGATAGGTATTGCCAAACTGCTTATGGTCGAGGAATCCCTCGCGCTCCAGGATGCGCACGATCGTAGAGAGCGTGTTGAAATGAGGGCGGGGCTCGGCATAATGCTCTTGCAACTCGCGAACGAACATAGGACCATGCTTCCAGTACAGATCCATGATTTCCTTTTCCTTGTTGGTCAGTTTCTTCATTGCTTACGGGTTTTAAGTTTACATTTTACTTGCGTCAATATTCAATATCTGACCGCAAAGTAACTAAAACTTTTCGTTACATACAACTAAGACCCTTAGTTTTTAAACTAATTTAAATAGTTTCTTTAGTTGTTAACAAATCTATTTTATATCCAATACTTCGTTGTCCTTGAACGCCTCGTAGCCGCTGGTGACGACTCGTTCGCCTGGCTCCAGACCTTCGAGCACCTCGTAGTGCTGCGGGTTCTGGCGGCCTATACGAATCTGGCGGCGATAGGCCTTGTTGCCATCAGAGGAGAGCACGAAGATCCATTGGCCTCCTGTGGTCTGGAAGAAGGTGCCGCGAGGGATGAGAACGGCCTGCTCGGGCTGGCCCAGTTCGAGGTCGATATAGTAGGTCTGGCCCGTGCGGATGTTCTCTGGACGCTCGCCTCGGAAGATGAAGTCGCAACGGAACTTACCTTCGCGAACCTCAGGATAGACCTTGCGCACCTGCAACTGATATTGTTTGTCGCCTCGCGTAAAAGTGGCGGTGAGCCCTTGGCGGACACGATCGATATAGTGCTCATCTATCTGTGCCTGCACCTTATAGTCGGAGAGGTCGTTCAGCTGGCCAATTTTCTGGCCGGGCTGGATGCTCTGACCTAACTCCACATCAAGCAAGCCCAGTTCGCCGTCGATGGCCGAGCGTACTTCGAGCTTGTCTTTACGCTGACGGACAAGCACCACGTTGCGCCGCATATTCTGGAGGTTATCCTCCATCTGGTCCATCTGGACAGTGCGATAGATGGAATCCTGCTTCAGTCGTTGGCTCACCAAGGAGCGCTTCTTGGCAGAGAGCTGATAGTCCTCCTGCGACTTGATATAGTCCTCACGGCTGATGAGTTTTTCACTATGGAGCCGCTTGTTCTGCTCGAAGGTGCGCTGCTTGCGCTGCGTGTCCATATCGAGCTGGGCCTGCTCCGTCTGGTTCTTCAGGCGGTCTTGCTGCATCGCCACCTGTGTGTTGCGCAGCAGGTTCTGCTTCTCTGCCAGTTCGGCTTCAGCATTCAGTATCTGCAAGTCGAGGTTGGAGTTCGAGAGGCGGACGATGACATCGCCTTTCTTCACATGCGTGCCCTCCTCTACCACCTTCTCCATCACGATGCCGCCTTCCTCGGGCGAGATCTGCACCACCTGAATAGGAAGTACCTGTCCGTTGGTGCGCACATAGTCCTTAAACTCCGCCTGTTGTACCTCGCTAATAGTCAGCTCGTCCTTTCTGACTTTCAGCGTCGAGGCATGATTGCCAAATACGAGCCAGCACAGCATTACCAGCAGCAGGCTTCCTCCCGCTGCATACGGCCAATACTTCATCAGCCGCTGGGTCTTTGTCTTTTCGATTACTCTGTCCATATCGTTTCACCTTTATAATATCTAATCAATTGCTCCTTTACTATCGCCATCAGCTGACATTCCAGCAGCGTAGCCTTTGAGTTCAGCAGTTGTGCCGAAGTGGTGCGCAGGTCGATGGCGGTGCTCAATCCCTCCTCGAACTGGCGGCGCGTCAGCTGATACGCAATGCTGTCAGCCTCCACTTTCTCCACCATCTGTTCCGTCTGCTTCAGATAGCCCTGCCAGTCCTGCCAGGCTTCGCGGCTCAGCTTTTCCAGTTCCAGTTGCTTTTGTTCATAATCCTCACAAGCTATCCGGTAGTTGTTCTTGGCTCGGCGGATGCCCGTGACAGTCTGCAGGCGGTTAAACAGGGGGATGCTCAGCGTGACCCCAACGTACTCACCCATATTATTCTTGAACTGTGTATGGAAAGGCTCCGTTTTATCGGAATGTAGCGTGTGATAATAAGTAGTGTTCAGGCCCGCACTCAAAGAGAGAGAGGGGAAAAGTGCAGCGCGGGCCTGATACCACTCATGCTTGCTGGCCTGCATCTTAAAACGCGATGCTTGCAGCTCAGGATTTCCTTCGCTTACCAACAAATTTTCCCTCCCGAGGGAACAATTGTCCGCTCCCGACGGAACAAAATTCCGCTCCCTATGGAAAAATATCTGCAACGTATCCTGCATCGGGAAAGCCATTTCCTTTTTCAGTTCCAACAGGGATGAAGCCAGGAGATTCTGCTGACGGGTCAGTTCGTAGTCGGCCTCTGCCTTCTGCGATTCCACCTGTGCCGCATCGGCAGCACTCTTCCGGCCCACTTCCTCCAATAATCTCGTCTGCCTAAGCAAGAGCGTCGTTTCTTCCACTTTTTCCTTGGCCATCTTGACCAATCCCTCGTAATAGGCTACACTAACGAAAGCCTGCAATACACTGAGAGCTGTCTGGTTTTGCCTCTGACGAAAAGCAGACTGCCCCATCAGCGCACTGGCTTTGGCAGCACGAAATGCATGCAGGCGGTTGAATCCGTCGAACACGGGCAACGAGGCTTGCAGGGAGTAGCCATTATAGAAGGTACTTACATCAGTATAGCCATTGGTCGACGGGTCGATGGCTCGTCCGAAGTTATACTGGGCACCGATGTTGGCATCTACGACAGGCAGGAACCGTCCTGCGGCACCCGCCTTGCTGACCTTATAATTTTCCAGCTCTAACTCGGAGCGCTTCACCTCATGGTTGTGCTCTACTGCATATTGCATGCACTGCCGCATCGTCAAGCCCGTCTGTGCTGACGATTGTAGACTTGCAAGCGTAAGGCATATTATCAACGTCTGTTTCATACTCTGTTTTTTTTCTTTTTCGCATTGCAAAGTTATGGCTTTCCCCTCATATCAGCAAGCATTTTAACGCTGCCCAGTGCAGATTGTCTAAAAATTAGACACCTCCCTGTATGATTTTTAGACAGAATCTTTATATCTTTGCAGGCAAAAAGACGATATGAACAAATACGGAACCATTTTGATCGTTGACGACAACGCTTCCATCCTGACTGCAATGCGCTACCTGCTGGACGATACATTTGAGCGCATCTTGACACTGAGTCAGCCTGATGACATCCTGAAGACGATGGCCCAGGAGGAGATAGACATCGTGCTCTTAGACATGAATTTCACGCTTGGTGTGAACAGCGGACAGGAGGGACTCTTCTGGCTTCGTGCCATCCGCAAGCAGCATCCCCAGACGCCTGTGGTACTGCTGACGGCCTATGCTGACGTGAATCTGGCTGTAAAGGGACTGAAGAGCGGAGCTGCCGACTTCATCACCAAGCCTTGGGACAATGGCGAGCTTGTTCACAAGCTGAAGGATGTGCTCGACATGCAGAGCGAGATAGTGAGCCTCGACGAAATGGAGAAGGAGCACATCCGCCGTACCCTCGATCGCTGTCACGGCAACCTGACGCAGGCTGCCGAACTGCTGGGCATCACCCGCCAGACGCTCTATAACAAGATGAAGAGGCTGTAAGAGTGAAGAATTTGCTACCGCATGAATACGTTTGTATATATAATAATAGGTATGATGGCCGTCGTCGCCTGCTGGTGGTTTATCCGCCATCAGCGCAAGTTACGACTACGTGCCCATCTGATGCAAGAAGCTATCCGCAACAAGGACTTTACTTTCCGCATGCCCACAGACGGCATGTTCTTTGGTGAGCGAGCCATGCAGGAGACGCTGAATCAGTTGGGTGAAACCATCCGCCAGCAGGTTAACCAGAGTGAGGTGGAGTCGTGGGAACGGCTCACTCGGGTACTTACCCATGAGATAATGAACGCCACTGCCCCTATCACCAGCATCAGCCAGTCACTACTGAATCGCCCCGATGTGAAGGATTCACCCCTTGAAGACGGTATCCAGGCCATATACGACACCTCACGCCATCTGAGCGACTTCGTCGTCAGCTATCGCAAGATGTCGGAACTGGAGAAACCAAAGATAGGCGATGTTGCCTTGCTGAAGATGATTGACGACATCAGGAAAACCTACCCCCAGCTGACATGGGAGGTGAACGTCTCGTCTGATCTGACAGTCCATGCAGATGAAGGTATGTTACGCCAGGTGTTGATGAACCTCGTAAAGAATGCCATTGAGGCCAAAGCCCAGAAAATAGTTGTGGAAAAGGATCAAGGAGCCAATCACAACTCTGCCTTCCTGACTCTCTACATCGGCAACGATGGTCTGCCTATCCCTGCGGAAAACCGTCAGTCGCTCTTTGTGCCTTTCTTCACTACCAAGCGGAGTGGTAGTGGAATCGGCCTCTCTCTGAGTCGGAGAATGATGATTCTGCAAGGAGGCATGCTCGACCTTGTCGAACAATCACGTCAGGGCTGTAGCGTTGTCTTTATGCTATCTTTACAGCCTTCAAAGGCCTCTTCATAGCTTTTCTCAGAAAGAACACCAAGAGGGCTACGACTGCTACAACTATCACCAGAATAGCCCATGAAGGGGTGTTATTCCAAAGGATTTCAGCCTCTACCCGCCATGAGGGTAAAGGCTTCATATCAGCAGGACGCGGCTTAAATAGTTGGCCTCTTGTCAGTAGAATGATCTCACCCACTTTCTCGTCAAGACTGATGGCGGCAGATGACTCACGAGCCATCTGCCGCATCCGTTCAGGAAGGTCTGAGCCCAACGTATTCAGCTTGTAACCGAGGGTGTCGTCGAAGAGTTCTGAGAACTTGGCATATTCGCCTTCGATATGCAGTTGGCGCTGAAGATCGGTCTCAGGAATATGGATCATAGGTTCATCCTTCCAAACTTCAGGGCGAAGAAGCCAGCCATAAACCACCTGCTCAGGAGAGAGACCTTTGTAGTTGCTCTTACCATAGACGGATTTCAGGAAATCAAGCGCGAAGGTAGAGAAAGGACAAAGCTGGTCTTGCCAGATGACTTGCTCCCGAGCCACTTCCCGAGCCTTCTCTGCATTGATGGTCTGGACGCTACGCGCAGAAGAAGTGAGAAGTGAAAAGTGAAAAGTGAAAAACAGCAGGAGTACACTTCTCATTTGCTCAGAACTTAGGCATGGTGGGCAGGTCAACGGCCTTGACTGCTATACACTCCATCTCGATAAGCCAGCCTGGACGGCAGACGGGCGCATGGACAATCACATAAGGCTTGCCCGAGAATCGCTCCTCGTAGAGTTCTCGTACCAAGTCATAGTCGGCAGTGTCACGAAGATAGACCACCATCTCTGCCACATCATTGAAGTTGCAGTCAGCCTCAGCTAAAAGAGCCTCAACATTCTCCCACATACGGTGTGTCTGCTTGACGATATCCTTAGGATACACCACCTCACCTTTATTATTGATAGAGGCTGTGCCAGAAATGAAAACATGGCGACGATCGGCATAGTTCACCTGTGTTCCTCGTTCGAAGCTAACACCGTAATCACTGGTGCGATTCAGGTGTGTGGAAGCATACAGATAGTGAATCTGTTCTTTCTTGATGCCGGCGATGGCATAGTTATCCATCTGCGAGAGTACGTTGGGATCCTGCTGACGGCCTCCAATACCTGTAGAGGCGATGAAATGGGTGTTCACTGTCAGCCCCTGCGTGAAGAAGAACTGGTTCCGTGCACGTACTACACCACCATAGTTCAGGTCTACATCATTCACGAAGAACCAGGTGCGGATACAGTTAGCCTCCAGCGTACATCCCTCCTGAATCAGCTGCATGTTATACTCGTTGAAGAGCAGACGTGTCTGATATTCCGAATTGGCAGCCATATTGTGGGCCGAGCCGTTCCAAAGATGACGGAATCCGCCATGACAAACCTCATAAAGTCCGCTCTTGCCAATACCTGTCTGGACATTGGTCATCAGGTATACCCAAAGTGCTACCTTGGTTCCATCGAGGGGTGCCTGCTGGATAATACTCTTGGCACAGTCTGTGACATCTGTGGCGATGACATCGTCGGCCTGATTAGCTGCATCACTGAGGAAATAACGCTTAAAAACGGCCTGTGCTCCACTGAGCGGGCCTTCTATCAACTGACTGTACGCACCCATGACGGCCTCCAGCTGCTGAATATAGGACAAACGCGACGAACCTGCATGAATCATGGCATGATACTCGCATACTTCTGTGCCATTGTCAAACTGGAAAACGTCGGCAAACGCATTCTCAAATTCGTATTTCATATTATTATTCATTTCTCAACTTTTCACTTTTCATTTTTCACTTCTCACTTTTCACTTCTCTTTCGCTCCATTATTAATCCAACTGTCGATGAGCGGCAGAATGCTCTGCTCATTCTTTTCAGAAACCAAATCCCGATGAGTCATCGAGATGCCTTCCACAACCTCCCGATTGAGAATCATGTGCAGCAGGCTGTGCTGGGCATCGTTTGGCTCCACCATATTGATGCCTTCCACCTTCGTGGAGGGTTTGCCAACCAGAGCATCATAGCTTTTGCCTTCCGTCAGATAAAGACCTGCGGCAGCACGGTTAGAGGCACCGTGGCAGTTAGCACATGTGGTATTGAAATAACTCTGCTGGATGGCATTGAACATACTGATATCCATTGTCCCTACATCCATCTTCACCGTCTCCTTGGCCGAAGCAACCTCCACCTCCTTGAAAGTGACTATATGACGTCTCAGACGGTCGAGTATACAGAGCCTGACCAGTGTAACATTCTCCTTGATACCCGACAACTCTACCCTCACCTTGCCATCGACCACATCGCTGGAGGTGATGACCTTGGAGACATCGGCATATTCGTCATCTGCATTCTCGAAACCAGCCACAGATACACGATAGGTGCCTGGCCAGTTCTCCAGTCCCTGAAGCGTTCCCTCTAAGACGACAGTCTTTCCTTCCGACAAAGAGGCTGTCTCAGGGTAGATGCGCCCGTCGTCGCAGGAATCAAGGCTTAGTATGGCAAAGCATACAAAAGCCGTTATGATATACTTTTTCATCGTAATCACTATTTCTCAACCTGTTAGAAGGCGTACTGAAGCATCAGCTGGGCCATGTGAGTACAGATGCCGAGGTCGTCCATATCCCGGTCGAGTTGGGTCTCATGTCCCGTGCGTCCAATGTACTGGTACATGGCAGAGAGCTTGATGCTGGTCTTCGGAATAAAGAAATTGATGCTGGCAGCAGGCATGTTCAGGATTCCATCCTTGCTGGTGCCGTTGCGATCATAGAAATCGTAGCGCAGGCCCAGTTGCCATCTTGGGTGTACGAAATAGCCCACCTGGGCATAACCGCCCCAGTAATTATAGGAGTCGCTGATCTTCTGGCGGTTGGTAAATCCGATACGCATATAATAGGCTTCGGCAGCGACATACCACCTGTTCTTGAGCATGGCGAACTCGAAGCCGGCGCGGAAGTCGTTGGTCGACTCGTTCTCCGACTCCACATTGTAATTGGCACTGAGGCCGAAAAGCATCTTGTCCTCATGGAGAAGTTTCGGGTTTCCCTGCGTCATCGGCATGGCACCCTTGGGCTGAAAGGTGACGCGGCCTGCATAGAGCAGTGAGGGGATATGGAGGTCGTCGCTAACGGTCTTGGTGGCTCCATTCTGGGCAGAGCCTGTACCGTTCCAGAGACCAACCTCATAGCCGACCTTGTTGGCAATAAGTCCATGAACCTCCACCCCGAGGTCAAAGCCCGTGCCGATGCCTGGAGTAACTGCATTGAGTGAGTAAGGGAGGATGGCAACAGCTGTCAGGGATGTAGGCAGACTGGGGAACAGAGTCTCACCGAGAGTAGTGAGGTAAGCATGGGTGAATGGTGTCTTGAACTTGCCGACACGGAAACGGAGAGCAGGACTGACGGCATAGTCGATCCACGCCTGCTGGAGGATATTGCCACCCGAGGCGGCAGCGTTGACACAGACATTATAGTCGATCTTGCCAAAGGCTCTACCTGTAAAGCCGATGATGGCATAAGGCATGGCGAAGCCAGAGTTGGCAATGTTGTCCTGGTTATAAGCCTTGTCGAGTCCTTCATCATCGTAGTACCTGAAGTTGGCTGTCGTCTGTAGGAAGAGGTACGGCTTAAACACAAAGTTGCCGTTGTTCGACTGGAGGGTAAAGCCACGGTCGTCGGCAATAGGGATCACACCGTTATCCATATTCAACTTATCGGCCTCTGTCTGCTCTTCAGCGGCAGGAACCGTTGCCAAGGTCTCATTTGTCTCCGTCTCTGCAAAGGCACCAACGGAGAGGGTGCTTGCCATCAGTATGGCGAATAGTTTGTTGTATCTCATTGCTATATTGTTTTTTCCTTTTTACTTTTTATAACGAATTGAGGAACTGTACGAGCTGGTCGCGCTCCTTCTTACTCATGTTCTTGAACTTATTCTTGGAAGCCTCGCCCTCACCGCCATGCCACATGATGGCCTCGATGAAGTTGCGGGCACGTCCGTCGTGAAGGAAGTAGGTGTGTCCGTTGACCTTCTTCTGCAGTCCCACACCCCAAAGCGGGGTCGTGCGCCACTCATTGCCACGCGCCAGACCGCTGACAAAGTTATCGTTCAATCCAACGCCCATAATCTCAGAGCCCATATCATGAAGCAGAAAATCTGAATAGGGATGAATGGTCTGGCTGCCCAGCCAGGGGAGTTCTGTCCCCATCAACAAGGTGGTGCCACGGGGCTTGGTGTGCAAGGTCGTCACATGGCAGAGATGGCAGCCAGCCTGATAGAAAAGCTGCTCACCAGCCTGAACATCAGCATTGTTGACATTTCGCCGACCTGGCACAGAGAGGCTCTGCATATAGAGATCAACATCCTCCATGTCTTCAGCCGACACATCAAGCATATCGTAGGCCAACCCCATCATGGAGCCTTCCTCCATCTGCCGCTGTCCCTCGCAGATTTCCTCTGGATAGCGGCTGTTGGTCATACCCATGTCACTGGAGAAACCGAGTTCCACTGTCAAGTCGGCATGCTGGGCTTTGTTGCCAGAGAGTCCAAGCTGTAGCTTGCCACGTTCGTTGATGTAGTTGCACCGTCCGCTGATACCCCACTCTGGATAGTTGCTCTTGCGGGCAAGTGCCTCGATCTCATTGGGGTCGAGAGCCATCATCTGTCCCATACCGACATGTCGCAGCGGTACACGGACGGTACAGAAGAGGTCATCGGGACTGATGGAGTCGGCATACCACTCAGTGATCGACCACTTGGGTACGCAGAGAGTGTATTTCTCGCCATCAGGAAAACTATAGGTCATGGAGTCGATCTTCACCTTCAGCTTGCCTTCAGGACGAACACCATAGATGGCCTGGTCATGGATGACGCGGCCATAGTTAGGAAAGAATGTGCCGTTCTTACGGGTGATATATATCAGTGAGGCAGTGAAGCCGTAAGGACCAGAGCCGTCGTCACTGCCTTGTTTGAAGCTCGTCCAATAAGTAGGTTCCGTACGTCCGGCGTTTCTGTGACAGCTACCACAGCTATAACCGGCATAGACGGGTCCGAGGCCACCGCCGTGCCCGTTCTCGTTTGAGGTCTTGACATTGTCATATAGCCGGTCTCCCACATTGAATCTTGAGGCGTATGTACCTGAGAGCCAGCGTGCCGCCTGATCATAGGCTACGGAGGAGTTATAAAACCCTGTCGAGGTACCCGCTGAAAGTGCATAGCCTCGCGGGATGCTGACATCTTCCACATCAAGCTGCTCGCTTTCATTACAGGCTGTGAGACTTAGAATACCTGTAAGTAGTAATGAAACACTAAAGTATTTGTTCATAAAAAGTGATGGAAAATCTGTTTTGTTCTTTTAACCACAATAGCGAAGACGAGATTTTGGTCTCGCCTCCGCTTAGCGGCATAGAATTTGTAAGCTACCTTACTTGGTATGATTCTGCAGGAAAGGCTTCAGCTCGTTCTCCAGGATATCGCTCAGTTCA
The DNA here is from genome assembly GCA_946183415.1 of uncultured Prevotella sp. Taxonomy (GTDB): domain Bacteria; phylum Bacteroidota; class Bacteroidia; order Bacteroidales; family Bacteroidaceae; genus Prevotella. Next base: position 119,690 of record CAMHAM010000003.1, on the reverse strand, counting down.
GCACAGGCATCCATGGCGGCGGCAGCCTCCTTGGAGTTGATGTTGTTACGGAACGGTTGTGGAATGGCCTGGATAGCCTTGGCAGCAGCATCGATGGCATTCTTCACATCAGTGTCGAGGGCCGGGTTGTACTTAGCCACGAGTTTGGAGAGTGAGTTTGTATTGATGCTTCCGTCGAGCGAACCATAGTAGGCATTGCGGATGGAGTAGATATTGTTGGTATAGTCGTCACGTGAGTGCCAGCTGTACCAAGACTCAACAGCATAGAGGGCCTCATTGGTTTTACCAGAGACATAGAGATCGTAGGGATCACCAATCTTAGCATCGCCAACCTCACCGGCAATGTCTATACAGCCATCAATCAACTGCTCGATACAGCTCAGGCCGCTGGTGAAGTCACCGCCATTGTGGTTCTTGAAAGTAGTAGCATAGCCGTTGTTCCAAGCATCGCACAACAGTGTGACATCATCGACCAGAAGCTGGGCGGTGTTTCTCATATACTGTGCCCAGGCTGTCGCATTGCTCTCATTGTAGACAGCGTTGGCAGCTTCACCGTCGGTAGCGGCATCATTCAGGGTGCGGGCCTTGCCGTCGCGGAAGGCGAGGAACTCAAGTGTGTGGAAACCACGCACGTTCTGGGCTGCTGCAATAGCCTCGTCATCCTCATTATAGTCGCCTGTCCATTTCATATCGTTCCACTGCTGAGAGGTCAGCATGTTGACGATTGCCTCCTGATCAAGAGGCCAAGAGTCCATATTGGGATCCAGTCCATAATCGGCAACAGGACCGAAGAGGAATGCCTCGCTCGACTCCCATGGTTCACGCGCTGCCAGCCAGGCATCACAGATGGCCTGGAAATTGGCATTCGAAGGAGCATCGCCAAAGGCAACCACTGCCTGATAGAGAGCACTGTTCTTGGTTTTCAGGTCGTTGTAGGTAGGAAGCACCACATTGTCGACATACTGGTTGATAATGGCATCATACTCACTGTCCTGGATGGTAATCTCAGATGTCTCATCCTCCTTCTTGTTGTCATCGTCGCTACTGCTACAGGCGGTGAACGACGTGAGTCCCATCATGGCGAGACTCAGCAAAAATAAATTTTTCTTCATGATTACATATTGTTAATACTGTTAATAATAAATTGCAGTTCCTATTTGCTGAAGAACCAGCCGATATAGGCTATGCCAATACCAAACTCGTTCTCACTGTTGTATGCCCCCTTGCCAAACACCTTGCTGGTGCCTATCTGGCGTGTCGTGTAGTCGGCTTTGACCACCAAGTTGGGCAGGGCCTTCCAGTTCAGGCCGAAGTTCCATTTGCTCACCTGGCAGCGGGCATCCATCACATCCATACCCTCGCCCTTCTCCTGAGAGTTATAATATTCATATTGTGCAAAGGGATAGATGACAGGAAAACCAGGATGCCCACCGAAGATATTCTTCAGGTTGAAACCAACCTCAGCATTATAAGACACGGCCCTCTTGGCTATCGGGGTCAGACGGCTGTACCCAGACTTGTTGGACAGCTTGCCATTCTTGGCTCCCACCTGATCGGCATGGGCAATATTGCCGGAAAGATAGTTAGCACGCGCTGTTACATATTTATTAGTATACTGGGCATCTACGGAATAGATGGTCACTGGTATCTTACCGATTTCATCATAGGTAATCAGCTTGTCGGCATTGGCACCGGCATTGGCACAGTAGTAGATAGAACCACCAATGCGCAGGCCTGGCACACCTGTGTAGTTCAAGCGTGCCACATAGGCAGGACTCGTAAAGTTATCACCTTCGAACAAGCCCTGCTTACCATTCTTTACCCAGTTATTACGATCGAATCCATTGGCGTTCAGACCTGTTACGATCATGGCTTCATAGTCGAATGTACCATAGCCCTTGCCAAACTTGCCGAGGAACTCTATACCCGTCTCGTGCCAAGTGCAGGGGATAATCGTTGACTCGCCTTCAGGACGCAAAGATCCAAAGAAGTTGATGGGCTCATGGTGCTCATTCGTCAGACCAACGGGCACAATCAGATGACCTGCACGGATATTGAACTCAGGAACAATCATACGAGTGATGTGAAGCTGCTCAAGAGCCACTTCTCCACCCTTTTCTACTTCTGTCTCGTACTCACCGTTCTCAGTATTCTCCAGCTCATAGGCAGTTCCTGTTCCTCCGTATTCAAACTCAATCTCAGCCCCAAGAATCCATTTGGGAGTGAACTTGTAGTCAAATGCCAACACAAAACGAGGGATACTGATCTCATTGTGGCTCTGCTTGGCATTTCCTTCCTTGTGTCCATAGAAACGATTGATGCCGTAGTCCTTGAAGTTTGCCACTACTTCACCATACCCTCCAAAGCGGAACTTGCTATATCCCAGTGTGTCTGGCTCTGCAGCACGAGCTGTGCTGAATATAGCCGCCATTACCATTATACCAAATACTTTTTTCATCTTTATAAAATCAAATCGGCTGTAAAATCGGCTGCAAAGGTACAAGGTTTCTGGTTGTTAACCTATACCTAAAATTAGTGAAATCATCAAAAATAGGGCTTTTTGAGGGTTATCAGAAAGGAAAAATACCTAATTGTGACTATTGTGAATGTGGAAAATAATGCCTACCTTTGCACCCAGTAATCAAAAATAGGTAAAACAAGATGAGAAATCAAAAAATGTATGAGGCCGATGATAAGATGATATCCCTCATTCGTGACAATTATGACCTATTGCAGATGTTGGGGAGTTTTGGCATCAGTCTTGGTTTTGGCGATAAGACGGTGAAAGAGACCTGTGATGACAACAATGTGGATACATACACATTCTTAGCGGTTGTCAACTTTACTATTAATGGCTATGGGGAGTTCGATGCAGACGAGCAGCTCTTCGTTCCTACCCTATTGCATTATCTTGAGGCCAGTCATGCCTATTTCCTTGATTTTCAGTTGCCCTATATTCGTCGGGAGCTACAGGAGTCGCTGGACGAAAGTGAATCCCTCGCCAAACTTATCCTCCGGTTCTACGATGAATATGCCCACGAGATACGCCGCCACATGAAATACGAACAAAAGACACTCTTCCCTTATGTGCAGTCGCTAATTGAAGGGCGCCCTGCCAACGACTACAATGTGGAGACCTTTTCGAAGCATCATGGGGCTGCCGACAAGAAATTGCGCGAGCTGAAACTGCTGATCATCAAGTATCTGCCTCAGGACGGCCTGCACAACAACCAGCTTACCGCCACGTTACACGATATCTACGAAAATGAGGTATGGCTGCGCCAGCATGCCGAGGTCGAAGATCACATCTTTGTACCTGCCATCCGCCATCTGGAACAGCAGGCAAAGCAGAGCGACGTGACACGAAATATCTCAGGAATGGTGTTTAAAGCCGGAGCCAGCCAAAATCCTGATACCCTCTCTGACCGTGAGAAGGATGTCATCATCTCCTTAGTACAAGGTATGTCAAACAAGGAGATAGCCGACCACCTGTGTATCTCAGTCAATACCGTCATCACCCATCGACGCAATATTGCCCGCAAACTACAGATCCACTCTCCCGCAGGCCTTACCATTTACGCCATCGTCAACGGACTCGTGGACATATCAAGCGTTAAACTATAGGGTATTACAGGCTACTGCCACCCTCCGGGAATACCTACTTCTGATTAATCTACTTTTACATCTTATCGCAAGTGCGCAATGCCCAAACACTCTGTTTTAGGTATTGCGCACTTCAATTATTCATCGTACCTTTGCAGCCGAAAAATTGAATCAACAATGGCAACGACAAAAGCAACAATCCCTACAGAAATGAAGGTGCTGATGAACCATATCTATGAACTGAACAAGGGCATAAGGCAAATGGCACTGTTCACCTGTAACAAGAAATATGGTCAATTGGCTGTAAAGAGACTGGAGAGTCAAGGCATACCCTACGTGCTACAACCCGCAGGGCAGCAGAACCTGAACGTCTATTTCGGGCGCCGCGAATGCCTGGAGGCCATACGGCTCATCGTCACCCGTCCTCTGAATCAGCTCACACCTGAAGAAGACTTTATCCTTGGCGCCATGCTGGGCTACGACATCTGCGTGCAATGCGAACGCTATTGCAAGCGTAAGAGTCAGGGAAAGTGCCATCCTCAGCACCTCAGCCCGGGTTACTGGCAAGCTACAGGATGCAACCCCGACTGATAATCACAGGTATAAAATTCATAAAGTATTTGTTTAGTTTTAGTAAGGGGGCTTGCCGTGAGGTAAGCCCCTTTTCCCCTTTGCGCCCCTGGCAGAAAGGCATACGTTCCCACCGTGGGACTGCTTTGGTCCCAAGGTGGGAACACTTTAGTCCCAGTGTGGGAATATTTTCCTTCCCTGATAAGGAACCAGTATCAGCCGATAAGCGTTCCTTATTGAGGAATAAGTGCCACTTTTGGCCAGACCTACCGTTAGTTTCGACGAATTGCCTTTGTATAAAGGGCTCTCAGGCGTTTTTCGTGCTTTCAAGACCTAACAAAGAGGTACCATAGACCTACCATAGAGGTACCATAGAGTTGACCCGAAAATCGTAAAATATCGCATTCTAGGAAATATTTTCGTATCTTTGCCCCCATAAAACATAGATAGCGATGATAGACAAAAGAACATTGACATTGTTGACGGCAGATGAATTTTGGGGTTAACAGGGTGGCAGGCACGTTGTTATTTATCTGTGATTCGCCTCAGCCAGACGAAAAATCGGAAGTCGCTCTGACTCCCGATTCCCTTATCCCTTTCATAAAAAAGATCAAAGACCTGTCCCCCTGATCTGGCACGTTGTTATTTTTATTGAAGCCATCTGGCAAGGAGGCCGATGAGCGCCATGTGGGCGGGATAGTAATAATAAAAGAACTTGCCGAGCCACTTCAACCGTCCTCGCTGCCCGTTGTACATCGCCAGCAGCGGCACTGCCAGCCAGCAGGCCAGGTGAACCATTCCGTAGGTGGGGCTGTGGAAGATGAAGAAGGCGACGGCGTAGAGCGAGATAATGGCCATCATCCAGAGCATCTGCTTGTAGAAGCTGTCCCGGTTCCGGCCAATCATGAGTATGGCCAGCGGGGCGGCACAACTCCAGTCGGAGGTGCAGGTGAGCAGGCAGGCCACCAACGTAACACCGACCTTCTGCCATCGGGCAAGTCGCTCCATGTCCCATACTTTCAGCAGTATCAGCCCCCAGAGCAGCGGCCAGGCGATGCTCGTGGCATTGAAGAGCAGGTTGCTGAGCGGGTTGAAGCCCGACATATTGAAATAGCAGAAGGCAAAGTGGCTCACTACGGCCAGCATGAGCAGACGGCGCAGATAGCAGCGGAAGTCGTGCGTGTGGTGATAGCCCTCGGCCACGAAGAATATCATCATCGGTGCCGTCAGCCGTCCGATACAGTGCAGGAATATTTGCAACGGCGTCTCCGCCTGCTCGTAGGTCTCGATGCCCACCCATGCCAGATGGTCGATTGTCATGGCGACGATGGCGATGACCTTCAGCGCGTTGCCGCTCAGTTCTTTAAATCTCATTTGTCTCTGTCTCCTTTTTTCGATTATTTGTTAGCCGCGCACTCGCCGATGAAGGCACGGAAGATAGGCATGGCTGCGTCGTAGGTCATGAACAGCGAAGCATTGGCGTTGTTCAGGCCCTTGCCGATGTGCTTCACGATGGCAGCCTCGGGATGGAACTGTATGCCGATGGCACACGCCTTGTCGGTGCGCTCAATGCCCTCTATCATGTCAATGCCCGACACGGTGGTCGTCGCGGTGACGCGCAGGGGCGTTCCATCGGTGCCGAGCAGGGCCTGGTGGTGCCACGAGGCGCAGCCGGTGAGCGTCGTCGTGCCAAAGTAGCGGGCCAGCAGCGAGCCGTCGGTCAGCGTGACATTGTGCGGCGTGTAGTCGCGGTAGGTTTCTCCTTCGGCTTTCTCGCGGCGGTGCTCATAGTGATAGGGCAGACTCTGTGCGGCGAACCACGTGGGTATGTCCTGAATGATGGTGGCTCCCGACACCACGCCTAGCAGCTGCGCTCCACGGCAGAATCCGATGAGGGGGATGTCGTGGTCGAGGCAGTAGGCCATGGTCAGGAAGTCCGACACGTCGCGCGCGGCGTTGTAGTCTATCTCGGCCTCGATGTGATGCCAGTCCTGCGGTTCTGTCAGCAGTGTGGGGGAGATGTCCTCGCCACCGGTAAACACTACGCCGTCTACGTCTTTCAGCACATCGGCTGCATTCGAGCCGTCATAAAGTTGCGAGCGTACCAGCGTCCCGCTGGCATTGTTCAGATAGCCGATACCCTCAGCGTCGGTGCACGCCGTTGATAGGACACTGCCGTCGTAGTCCAGATACCCGGCCTTCACCTGTGGCAGCACTGTTACCTCGACTCCCGCCTCACGGAAAGCCTCGACAATGTTTGTGCAGAACTCGTTGTCGGTGTCGGCCCGCCAGGCTATGGCAATACGCAACTCCTTCTTGCTGCTGTCCGACGGGTTGTCGTTGTTGCTGTATGCGGCGGATATAGTTATGCAGTGGATACAGAAGATGGCGGCGAGCACCCAATGCATCATCTTTTTCATGTATGTTTTTTGTTTGAATGGTTATACTTGTGTATTGCTTTTGCGGGGAATGCTGCCCAGGGGGAACGAGTCGAAGTCGTGATGTCCGCGGTCGGTGTAGGCCGTGCCGGGGAAGAGGGCGGCGAGTTCCTGGTGGATGACGGTGGCCAGGCGGTCGCTCTCAAACGACTGCACGAGCCTCATGCGGAGGATGCCCTTGTACTCGCAGGCTATGATCCACAGCGGATAGGAATAGGAGCCGGCACTGAAGCCCACGGCCTGCACCTGCGAAGCGATGGCATCGCCACCCTGATGTTCAGAGAAGTCGAGATGTCCTGCGTAGGATATACCGTAGGTGCAGAAGGCGGAGTCTTTCTGCCTGCCGCTCTTGACGACCATAGGCGACACCTTCCCGACGGGCATCGGCGCGGCGAATATCTGGTCGAAGTCTGCCCGCAGCTGGGCCACCGTCGAGTAGAGGTTCTCCGGACGGGTCTGCACCATCATCTCCTCGCGCAGCCGCCTGGCCCTCTCGCCTGCCGACAGGCGGTCGGTCTCTGCCGTATAGGGGAGCGAGAAGGGAATGGCGCCATTGCCGCCAGTCTCGAAGTGGAACACCGGGCGCAGGTCCTTGGGCGTGTAGCATACTATCTCTTTCTGTCCCACGTCGTAGCGCTGGCGGATGGCCCGCCCTATGACGGCATTCATGGCCGGCACCACCGAACTGCCGCTCTCGCGGGCGAAGGCCAGCAGCGGTGCCAGCGGCACGTCGATGTCGATGATGTGCTGCCGCGTGGTCCTCGTGCTGAACAGCCTTTCGGGCAGATGGAAGATGTCGTGCTCCTGGGGGATGAACTTACCCTCAGGCTCTCCCGGTGCGCCTCCCCCGAGGATGTGCTCGTGGCAGGGGAAGGTGTCGATGCTGTCGGCAGCAGGCAGGCTGTCATCATCCACGTGGCAATAGAACTTCAGCACGGTATGGAGGAAGGCACTCATAGACCGCATGTCGCCAAGTCCGTGGAACACATGGAGCGTGAAGCGCCGCTCGCCGTAACTGACATAGAGCATCAGGCCCCCGGTCTCCTTGGTGCCAACGTTCCGCGGCAGTCCGTCGGCTTCACTTACCACCATGACCTGCTCCGCCTCGGAGTCCTCCACGAGGAATCGCCGCCCCACGATGACGGGGCGTGCCCTGAAATTGCGGTGTACCCTCAGGGCGCTCACCACCGCCGCCCGCAGTTCATCGGGCCGCACGCTCTGCGTCAGCTCGCATTCGGCCTCTGCCACCGTGGCCCACCTGCCGGAGCGGCCCCAGTAGAATGTCTCATCAAAAAAATACAATTCCTTCATATCTTCTATTATTTCATGTTATTACACTTGTTTCAGGGCCTCGCAGGTGAGACACCTGCGTACCTCGGCTATCGACGCTATCTCCATCGGGTGCCGCCCGGTTATCTCCCAGGTGATGCCCTGCTCCCGCAGTTCGCCGAGGAAGGCATCGAGATAGGCATCGGTGGAAAACTGCTGCATGAAGGTGAGGCAGAACTTCCCGCTGACGGCTGCCACCTGTAGCGCGATGAGATAGGGCGTGCAACTCTCGGTGCGCAGTTCGCGCACGTACCGTTCAGCACCACCCATGTTGGCCCGCCCCACATTGCTAAGCGTCGTAGAGCCATACTGCCGGGAGACGACCGCCACCTGCGACATGGCCTGGCGGCGAGCCTCGATGGTGGGCATCTGCTCAATGTGGTTCTATTTTAAAATCATCCGCAAAGGTAGACATTCTTTTTCTTTCTACCTAAGAATTCACCAATTATTTTCAGATTTTCCTTAGTTGACAGTCTTATTTCATGGTGTGCTTCTGACCGGTTTTTGGACTAAATCATGGGGACAGGTCTTTGATCGATTTCTGTTGCTTGCTGGCGCCTGACCCGGGGCCTGCGGGTTCCGAGCTAACAGCGAGATGGTTCTTTTGTTATCCGGTCGGGACCCTGTTACCAAGATGAAACTTTACAGCCTCACTGCCCAAACGACGGGCAGTGAGGCTTTTCTTTATTTCAGAAAATTGTATTAATAGTAGAACTTTTTAGAATTAATAGTAGAAAGTTCTGGAATTAATAGTAAAAAGTTGTGGAATTAAATCCCGGGCCAGCCCCATACTCTAGCCATACTCTAGGCTGCTTCTAGGCTTACTCATGAGTATGCTTAGAGTATGGGTAGATGCTGATTGCTTGCTGGGAACATCCGAATGGGTGCGCCTCTATCTTTTTGCAACTTGGGGCCTGGCCCCAGCGTTCACTTGACGACAAACTTCTTTCCGTTACGGATGTAGATACCAGGACGGAGTGAGTTGGAAACACGACGGCCCTGAAGGTCGTAGACGGCGTCGGCTGTCTTCGGAGAGGTACGTAAGCTTTCTATGCCTGTTGAAGGGTTGGTACAATAACCCCAGATGGTAACTCCATTGCCATTAAGGGCTGTAAAGGCGATAGTCTTATCGTCAGTAGGCTCCAAGGTCTGTTCTACGATAACCCCTTTATATTCCTTGTCGAGATTGATGGTTATATAAGAAGTACCTTCCTTAATGGCCCATGTGCCTGAAGTGCTACCCGTGATAGTGCCGTCGGCATTCAGCTCGATATCTACGGGCTTGGCCAGCTCTTTTACCCTGTGATCCAACTTATAAGGATGGGTGAGCAGCTTGTAGCTGCCTGCTACCTGGGCGGTTGGAACCTGCTGAGAGGTTGCAATGTCGGCACTTTTCACCGTCTCGCCTGTGTATTCGAACGGCGCAGCCACCAGCCAGCCATCTTCATTCTGGAACACTTGGTGAACGCGTACTTCGTGCTCTTCGCCGCGATTTTGGAACCGGGTATGGTAAACCAGATAGGTACGTCCATCCTCGGCAGCGATGATGGAGTTATGTCCCTGCGAACGCTCGCTGTTCCTGCCCTTGGCCTGATTACCCCAGTCGCCATAGGCTCCAAAGATGTTCACACCGCGACTATCGTTGGCATCGGGCCCGAAGTCTACCCTGAAGTTGGGGAATACGGCATTAGTCCCCCGTACGTCTTGATAGGGGCCGTCAGGCTTCTCGGAACGGAACACACGCATCTGATAGCCGCCATTGTTATAATCCTTGGCATCACCTCCGGCAGCCAACCCGCCATAGGTGACGAAAAGGAAATAATAACCTCCTATGTACTCGATATAAGAAGCCTCACCTGAGACATAATAGCCGCCTGCTATTTTCTTGCCGAAGTAGGGATCGACAGTGATGCCATTTCCAGAACCCGTAAGCTCGTATGTGACATCGTAATCGCGAAGACCAGTGTTCTCATCGAGTTCGATCATCCAGATACCACCGCTCCAAGAACCGTATGACATCCATAGCTTGCCCTCCTCGTCGTAAAACACGCAGGCATCGATATTATTGGGATAACGATCTCCCCACTTGCCACCTATTGCATAACGCTCCGGTAAGGAACTCTGTGAGCCAAGCACCAGCTCAAGGTCTGTCTCCTTGTATTCTGTGCCGTTCTTAAAGCCACTGATAATGACAGGAGCCTGATAAAGGTAAGGGCCTTCGATGTCATCGGCAGTGAGAAGTATAATGCTGGAATACCATCCACTGCCATTGATGCTGAGATACATACACCACTTCTTCATGGCCTTATTGTAAATAACATCTGGTGCCCACATATTACCGTCAACGCTGTAGCCACTCCCCCCCTTGGCAGACCACTTGGTGGCACTGAAAGCCGGGAGGTCAACGTCGACGCCACCTTTCTTCACCTTTTTTACCGCTGGCGTTTCAAAGGCTGCACTATTAGCCGCATTATCGCTTGTAGCAGTCTTCCAAGGAGCCGTAAAGGCCGTCCAGCTCATCAGGTCAGTCGTCTTGGCAGCTGCACGATGCGAGCCAAAGATGTAATACGTCGAGGAACTTGGATCCCAGACGATACTGGGGTCATGCACACTAACACGCTTCAGTTCATAGGCGGTAGCAGAGACCGCAAATAGGGCCGAAAATAGGCAAAATAGGTATTTTTTCATCATCCAATAGTTTTATTGACTCCGCAAAAATACAAATTCTTTTTCAATTATGCAAATTCTTTGGCTTTATTCTTCCCAGCGAAATACGGCTCCGTTACGACGCGCAGGGTCTGCCCCCGTAAAATCCATCGAATAAGGACTGCCTGTTGTCGGGCTTTTTCCTATGTATCGGTGTGTGCGCATTGACATAAGCATAAACTCATGATTCAGATAATCCTGCCACAGGAATACCTCGGCCTTCGACTCGTCGGCAGTCAGGCGTACATCGCCAGCCAAGCCATAGCCGGAACAGAAAACATATCGTCCGTCTTCACACTGAAGGATGACTTGTCCCCGCCCCTTGTCTACGAGTCGGAAACGCGTCTGTATGCTATGATCGTCAGCATCTGTGTCATAAACCAGGCCATGGGACAGTGCTAACATCGGCTTACCAGTGGCGAGGTTGACAATGCGGAACGTCTTACCATAGGGTATATTGCCACTGCGGTCTGCCTGGGGTTCCTCTACGGTGAAGTTGTCAAACTCTGCGCAGCCGCCTTGCTTACCCTTATAGTTAAAGGCGAAGAGTGCATGGCGCGACCCCTGGAATGAGATCAGCTGATAACTGAGCGGCATTTCGCGCCCCACTTGACGATACTGCCTGCCGTCAAGGGAATATTCGTAATGGGCGCAATCGTTGTCGTAGTCGCCCACCATACGCAGCCACAGCTTTTCAACTGCCACAGGACAGTCGGTGGTATCATTCACTGCCTGCTCAAAGCACCTCAGCGTCAACGTCTTGCCTTCCTTTACGACACCTATCCACGAGCAGGGAACATTAATATTGCCCAAGCCTGCCACGTCGCCATCCTTCATGCCCTTGGCATAGAGCTCGACAGTTGCGATACTTGAAGGGCCGATGACACGCTGCGTCAGGGTATTACGGGCCCACATCAGCTGTTCGGCAGGCATCGCCTGCAGGCGCAAGCGGCCATTCTTCAGGCTCCACTTGCTGTCATCAGGGTTATGGTTCCACTGCCAGACACGCCCAAGGGCCTTGCCGTTAAAATCTTCATTACGCTCGTAAGGAGCATGAGGATTCACCACCGTACTATTAACGGCAGGCTTGAACCATGTGCGAGGAGCACGTCCCAAGTTACCTTCCAGACCGAGCATAGGCCAGCCGTCTTTCCACGTAATTGGTGCCAATGTCACCGTGCGGCCTATGCTGTGGAAATCCATCATCAGCAATGCCCACCACTGTCCACTCTGGTCCTCAACGATACCGCCCTGATGAATATTCGTACAGGCTGTAGCATCCTTGTCGACCTCGGGAATACCGAACTTCGTCCCATCACGACCTATGCGGTATTGCTCGTCGTGAGGCACCTGGGTCAGCGAGGCAGCATGATAGCCGAAGGTCTCATCGGCTGTGATGGTAATCGTTTCATAGGGTCCCCAAATGCTCTTTGATCGACTGCAAAGTGTGCGACCATTAGGTTTGTAGTCAGTAGATATAAGGTAGTACATGCCATTGATCTTATACATGTGGTGCCCCTCGCCAACTGCATTGCCCTCTGGAATGATGGTGCGTTCTGTTTCTTCGATGGGACCGCTCATATCGGCTTTCAGCTCCGTACATTTCACTTCTCCATAGCCGTGAATGGCATAAATCTTCCCATCGTCATCGAAGAGCACAGAGAGATCGTAGATACGGCCCTGCATATTGTGGTGCTTCCAAGGTCCGCGAATGTCCTTGGAAGTATAGCACTGCAAACCTTTGCCATTGATGTTGGTAAACACATAGAACTGCCCGTTAGCATAGCGGATGGCAGGTGCCCAAACCCCCTGACCGTATATCTCCTTGTGGTTTTTCAGGGAAAAAGCATCGTCGTCAAAATCGAAACGGTCGAAACAGTACGAGATGTTCTCCCAGTTCACGAGATCCTTTGAGTGCAGGATGACCAGACCAGGCACGGTGTGCATCGTAGTACCTGCAAGATAGTAGTCATCGCCAACGCGGAGGATATCCGGGTCGGAAAACTCGTCGTAGAATAGCGGATTAGTATATGTTCCATTTCCGTTGTCGGCAGTCCACGACTGGGCGAAAGCCGCTGGCAACGAAAAGTGAAAAGCGAAAAGACTAATAATCGCTATCATATTGATTTTAAAACTAACTCTGAATCTATTTTTACTAACTTTACAACTCATAACTTTTCACTTTATCACTTTTCGTTTTTCTGTTTATTATAACTTGGGCCATCCATCAGAAGTCCAGTGAATGGGTCTCTGAATCAGTATTGAAGCACCTCCATGAGCGACACTGTAGCCGTGACAGATAAAGATATCCTCACCGTTGACGGTATATGCTGCACAATGCCCGGCAGCCTCGTAGTTCGTCTTATCGCCTTCAAGGAAAAGCATACCGCCACCATCGCGCATATCCTTGCCCTCTGGGTCGAGATAGGGGCCGTCTACCGTCTTGCTGCGTCCAACAGCCACTCGATAATTACTCTTCGAGCCTTGACAGCAGTAATCCCATGATACAAAAAGGTAATAATAATTGTTGTGTTTGAAGATAAATGGAGCTTCGATCGCATTTGGTCCGGCATAATCGGACGTAGGATTCTTTGGAGGATTAGGATTAACAGAAAGCGACTTCTTGCCGTCAGGACTGTTCAGGTTATAGCGACGGGCAATGGTACGAGGCTTTTCGCCAGCAGCGATATGCATGGTTGTATCGAGACGGGCAAGCTGAATGCCGTCCCAGAATGACCCCCAGACAAGCCAGGGCTGATCCTTCTCGTCGATGATAAAGTTAGGATCAATAGCATTCCAGTTATCACGACCCTCACGTGAGGTTACTATACTGCCTTCGTCGTTCCAGACAGGGAAAGTGAGCGAACGACTGGAAAGCAAGCCGATGGTTGAGCCGTTTCTGCCAAAGGTAGAACAGCTATAGGCCATCCACCAGCGGTTGTGCCATTTGATAACGTCGGGTGCCCATACATGATGAGTGAAACCAGGCACGGAGTCGCGAGTCCACTTGGGAATGACCGACATGACGGGATTAGGGGATACTGTCCAAGTCTTACGGTCCTTTGAGGTCATCTGCTGGATGCCCATGCCAGTGGCAAAGATATGGTACGTGCTGTCCTCGTAAGCCATCACGGGATCGTGTACCATCGGGGTATCAGTTTGAAATGGTTCTGTCGGGAAGTGGCGACGCTGCTGTCCTGCGGCTGTAACAGACACAAAGAGGGCTAACAGCGACCACATGGTTGTTTTCGCTTTCATCGGATTGTTTTTTAAAAAAGGGAAATGATAAAGGGGACGGGCTTCAGACAGTCCGCCCCCTCTGAAAGAATTCTAACTCATTAATTAAATTATGTATAAAACAGGCTTTTACTTGAATACCAAGTGGTCACCATCGATGACGAACGAGAAGTTCATGTCGTTAACGTCACTGACTGCGATACCGAGGTAGTACTGGAAGTAGGTGTTGCCATCGCTACCGTTCATGACAGCCACGATGTCTACCATGCCGTTGCCGATGTTGGTAATATACACAGTCACTTCTGCTGCGGACATAGCAGCGAGCCATGCGCCCCAGTCGCTCTGACCGCCAGAGGTAACCAACAGCGGGTTGCCATCATAGCCAGCACCCCAGCCGAAGTTATCGGCACGTACTACGCCATACTCTGTCATATCGGCCTTGCGGAGCACAATGTTCCAGTTGTTCCAGTTGGCACCACCACCGTAGTTGGTGAAGTCTACCTTCACTGTCTTGCCTGCAGCGACCTTCATATCATCAGAGAAGTAGGTCCACCATGCGCCAGTGTTGTCTTCCAGACCAAGAACTGTGGGCTTCGGATGAACTGTCGAAGCATCGCTGGTCTCTACGACCTTGATGCCATCAATGGTAGCCGTACAGCCGTTCATAGTCTTCACCTCAACAGAGTAAGTACCCTCTGCGCCAGGAACAGTAGAGAAGCTCAGCTTATTATTGTCGATTACAGCCTTCGAACCGTCGGCATAGGTAGCGGTTACCTGAAGACCGGCAGGATTGAAGAACAACAGGCGGTCGATACCGGCGGTGTACTCGTTCTTGAACAGATAGTAAGTGCTGAATGTTTGAGCCTTGGTGATAGCGATCGACTCAATCACGGGCACGACGTTGAACTTGGTAACTGCAACAACAGGATTAACGGCACCCTCGCCCTTAAAGGTCTTATTATAGACAGCAACAAGGGTCTTCTCACCTAAGGTGGTCAAGTCAGGAACAACCGTGAAGCTCAGGTCGGCAGCAGTAACGGCCTTTCCGTCGGGAGAGCCTGTGAAGAATACAGTACCAGTAATATTTGCAACCACATCCTCGATAGGAGTGCCAAGGTCTACCTCCTCAGGAACACCAGCCAGAACGATGCTCTCGGGCTGCTTGTCCTCGGCAGTAGTGAATCCACCGATAGGCTCAATGGTTGAGCCCAACCAGTTAATGTAAGAACCCTCAGGAACGAGGAAGAAACGGATGTTTGTATTTGCCTCATCCTCATTGAGGTTTGGCAGAGGAGATGTCTGCTTGTAGGTCTTCGTCACCGTACCGTTGGTCATGGTTACTATCAGTCCACCACTTGTACGGTCAACAGTCAGTGTCACCTTACCACCGAGTTTATCCACTCCAGCATCAGTATCGGTCTCAAAAGTAAGCGTACTGGACACGAGGCTACGGTCGATATAGTCACCCCATTCAGAGTTTCCGCTGGGTTGGTTATCGAAACGGATTGCTCCATACTCCTTATAATTACCTGCACCTCGATCCTCATCATTAGTGATAATCATGGCGTAGTTCTTATAGGTGTTAGTAGCAGCGGGATTAATGTTCAGGTTGAACTGAGCCACCCACTTCTCACCATCGGGTACCTGATAATACTTTGAGAATACTGCCCACCAGCCTGTAGAGTAGTCTGTAGCACCAACGGTATATACATCCTCCTCCAAACCTTCGATCACTTCGCTTCCACCTTGATTGGCAGCCTTGATGGAATCAATCTTAGCCTGGCGCCAGTCGGGGGAGCTCACATTGTACAGATCGCCTCCTTCACAGCTTGTCAGAGCCATTACGCCCAGGGCTGCAACACAGAAGGCTGATGCTATTTTATTTAGATATTTCATAATCTTCTAACCTTTTTTATTAATGTTTAATCTTACTTGCCCAGATTAACAACGGGGTGAACCGTCCAACCTTTTTCAGAGAAGTAGCTGGCATTGCTCGTACCATAGTTGGCAGAGTTTCCAACGAGATTCGGATTGTCGTTCAAAGTACCCTGATAGATGGGGAGGAACTCATGACCAGCAAGCCATGTATCGTATGAACTCTTGCTGCAAGAGCTGTAGTCAACGGGATCTTTGGGCGTATAGTCGATAGATCCGTCATTGTAGCTTGCTTGTGTCCAGAAATTAACAGCTGCATGCTCCTTAATCTGCTGCAGACGGTCAGCGCTGTAGTAGAATCCCCAACGGATGAGGTCGAAGCCACGACCGGTCTCACAACCGAACTCCTTTGGACGCTCTACATTGGCAATTTGCTCAAATAGCTTGTCTTTAGAATCGAAGTCTGAAAGACTGAGGGAAGGCAGTTCTGCACGGTTACGCACCTGGTTGATCCAGTCGATGGCCTGCTGTGTAGGTCCGTTCAATTCGTTCTCGCACTCAGCAGCACGGAGCAGAACGTCAGAATAGCGCATCAGTCGGAGATTGATACCATCATGCAGACCTGTCACCACCTTGTCGTAGAGACCTGTACGCATGTTGGTATTCTTAGCAACTGGCAGACCGCCATAATTGTTATTGGTTACGACAAAGTCATCATCCGATATGGTTGTGGTGTAAGCCTTATTGCCAAATTCGAAACCTTCCCAGTCGGCCTCGTAGGTACCAATAGTCCAGTAAAGGCGCGGATCCAGTTTTCCACTCGTGGTCTTCTCAGCCTTGAAGAGGTTATACAGCCAGGGAGAAGCGGAAAGGTCTGCCCAACCACCAAATCTGCCGGGACCGAAGTTACTCTCGATAGCAGAACCCTGTGTGGCGTTAGCACTGGTATTAACCGGTGTCCACTCGTCGTCAGTACCCTGAGAGCCATAGTCCAGGAACTGAACTTCATAGATGCTCTCGTTGTTGTTCTCGTATGAAGAACCCTCACGGAAGTTATCACCGTAGTTCTTCATCAGTTCGTAAGTGCCATACTGACCGCTGATGATATTCTTCAGATAGGTCAGTGCATCACTATACTTGTGGCGCATCATCAGCGCACGTGCCAGGAAACCTGCAGCGGAACCCTTGGTAGCACGACCCTTGGCCCACTCTCCGCCTAAAGCCTTTGTCGGAAGCAACTCCAGAGCCTGAGTGAAGTCCGACTCCACCTGGTCCCATACCAAATCATACTGGGCATTAGGATTTTCCTTAGAACCATTGGCGATATAGAGTCCGTCAAGAGAAGAGTACTGGCTGTAGTCTGTAATCAGCGGTGGATTCTGGTAATAGCCTGCCAGATTATAGTAAGCCAAGCCGCGGATAAAGAGAGCCTGACCCTTGATATACTTCATCTGTTCAGACATAGAAGTATTGTCTTCTCCACAGCGCGAAAGTACATAATTGCAAACGTTGATGGTATAATACCAGTCACGGTATGACCACTGGCCGATCTCATCAGTGATAGGCTCGTTGAGGTCATCGAAAGGCATGTACCATACCTGAGAGGAGTTCCAAACCTCATCACCACGGCAAACATCGATCATATAGCCTACACGGGCATAGGTACCCTCCATACGTGTATGGTTGTAGGCTGCAATCACACCTTCTTCCAGCTCAGAGACAGTTTTACCAAATGTACCTGTTGTCTGCTGGTTAGGGTTTGTCAGTTCCAGTTTATCTTCGCACGATGTCAGTGTGCCAAGGCCCAGGAACAGGGCAAGTGAAATTTTATATAGTTTCATCTTTATATTCATTATATATTGTGTAATATGAATTATGCATTAGAATGAGAAGAGGATACCACCCATGAATGTGCGTGGTGTCGGGAAAGAACAGAAGTTGTAACCCGGCGTGAAGGTACCACCTGCATAGTCCACGTTGTAACCCTTGTAACCTGTGAAAGTATGGAGGTTCTGGGCAGATACGTAAACACGTACACCAGAGACTACACCCTTGAACCAGTTATCCTTGAAGTTGTAACCAATTTCAACGTTGGCGATCTTCCAGTAAGCTGCGTTCTGAATCTTACGCTCGCTGAAGAGGTCGTTCCATGCCAGCGTAGCATTGTTGGCTGCGTATGTACGGGGAACACCAGAAATATAGGTAGAACCGTCCCACTGATTGGCATCCAGCATAGCTACATCCTTGTTTCCGTAGCCATAGCAAGAGTTCAGACTGTTGTAAATGTCATCAGCCACGTGATAGTTCAAGGCTCCGAAAGTAGAGATACTCAAGTCGAAGTTCTTGTACTCCAAGTGAGCGCTCAGACCGAAGCTAACCTTTGGCAGACCGCTGCCGAGAACTGTCTGGTCCTGTGCATCGATGATACCGTCGCCATTCAAATCCTTATAGAGGCAGTCACCAACGTTTGCACCAGGCTGAGCGGCATGCTTGTCCAGATCGGCCTGAGTACGGGCAATACCCTCATATACCCAACCGTAGAACTTACCAACCTCCTGGCCTACTTCTGTCTTATAGGCACCAGTGATGTAAGACTCCGTTCCGAAACCGAGCGAGGTTACCTTGTTCTTCAGGGTGCTCAGGTTGGCACTAATCTGGTGCTTCAGAGGATGATCATTGTTACGATAAGTTACAGAGAACTCGAAACCGCTGTTCTGCATTTCGGCTGCGTTCATCGTAACAGTTGTGTTAGCCACACCTGCACTGGCAGGAACAGGAACGTTGTACAGCAGGTCTGTTGAGGTGTTCTTAAACCACTCTGCCGTAAACTCGATGCGGTTATTGAAGAAAGCCATATCGATACCAACGTTCATGGTCTTCTTCTTCTCCCAGGCAATGTTCTCATTGACGAAGGTGGAAACAGCAGAACCTGTAATAGGCTGGTTGCCGAAGCTATAGGTCATGTTGTTACGGGCCAGTGTAGCCAGATACTGATATTCACCGATGTTCTCGTTACCGAGTACACCATAGCTACCACGAACCTTGAACATGTTGACGATGTTATGATTGATGGGGAAGAACTTTTCCTTGTCAAAACGCCAACCAATAGAAACTGACGGGAAAGTCTCCCAGCGGATATTCTTTGTCAAGCGAGAGCTACCGTCACGACGTACAATTGCAGAAATGAGGTACTTGCCATCAAAGTCATAGTTCAGACGAGCGAGATAGGAAGCCAGACCGTGCTTGTACTCGTAAGATGATGCATCACGGCTGCCTACAGCATTCTGAAGCTGCAGGAAGTAGGGCTCGGAAAAGTTCACACCCCAAGCATTCAGATGATCCCAGTTTTCCTCCTCGTATGTCTGACCGACCACGAGGTTTACGTGGTTCAGACCGAAGGTACCATCGTAAGTCAGCGTGTTCTCAACAAGGAAGTCAGTGTCGGTGCGCTTATTCTTGTCCAGACGCTCGTTACTCTTGTCCAGATATACACGGTTGCTCTGAATCCAGGCTGAAACCCAGGTCTTTCCCTGAACAACTGTCTTGCTATATGAAAGGTTAAGCTTGTAATTCAACTTGTGGTTCTTGCTCTCAACGCCAATCATCTTCAACAGATCGAAATCAGCGGAACCTGTAGCCAGGACACGGTCAACAATCGTTTTACGAGTCAGCATGTTGTTTACCAGCAAGGGGTTAGAAGCTGAGATATCACCATGTACGGTGTCGTAGTAAACGCCATAGCCGTAGGCATCATAGTTGAAACTGCTGGCAGAACCTACCTGATCATCAAGTACCCAAGTAGATTCGTCGTAAGCCTTGATGGTCGGCTGCATCAGCAAAGTACCGCGCAGTACGTTGGTCACGTCACCATAAAGACCCTGCACATACTCAGAGGCATTAGAAAGACCCATACCGTCCTGATTAGAGTGAGAGTATACCAAGCTTGTGTGGAACTTGATGAACTTGGTATCCATCGTGTTGTTCACGCGGGCTGTGAAACGCTGGTAATTAGGACCAGCTCCCTGGATGGTACCCTTCTGATTGTAGTAGTCAAGACCAATATTATAAGTATTGTGCGCGCCACCACCACTCAGGTTGATGTTATGGTTCTGGCGGATACCAGTCTTGAACACCTCCTTGAACCAGTCGGTATTAGTATTGTCACGGAACTTATAAGAAGTACCACTGCCACTGTAGCCACCAGGAAGAGGAGTACCAGAGTTGACACATGCCTGTCCGAGGTAAGAGCTGTACTGGTCGGCATCCATCACGTCGTATACTCCCTTGGAGATCAGGTCGACACCGAAGTAACCCTTATAGTCAAGTTTCAGGGGCTGATCCTTCTTTCCGCCCTTAGTCGTGATGATTACCACACCGTTGGCAGCACGAGAACCGTAGATGGCACCTGCTGATGCATCCTTCAGCACCTGGATGGTCTCAATATCATTAGGAGAGAAGTCACGGATCGAAGTACCTACGGGCACACCGTCAATCACATAGAGAGGAGCGGTGCTACCGAATGAACCGATACCACGGATACGTACTGATGGGTCAGCACCAGGCTGTCCGTCAGAAGTAATCTGCACACCGGCTACCTTACCCTCGAGCATCGTAGAGATATTCGAGTTGGAAGTACGCTTCAGCTCGTCAGCATTGACGATAGATACAGAACCAGTCAGGTCGGCTTTCTTCTGAACACCATAACCTACGACAACCACCTGCTCAAGCATCATGGCATCTGATTCCATCTGGATAGGCTCAAGGATAGCGCGTCCGCGCACTGCGATCTCACGATCCTTGTAACCCACATAGCTTACCACGAGGGTAGCCTTGGCTGAAGCGTCGATAGAGAAATTACCGTCAAAATCAGTAATCACACCCGTCTGTGCACCCTTAATCTTAATGGTTGCACCAATGAGGGGTTCTCCATCTTGATCGACAACCTGACCACTGACCTTGATGGTCTGGTCTTGCTGTACCGATGCCATAGCTGTCGCCGGGCAGAGAGTGAATCCTGCCAGAGCACTTGAGAATAGCATCGCAGAGAATAAAAGTTCTTTTCTCATTGCAAAATTGATTTTAGTTTAGAAATTAATATGATTAGTAAAAAATCTGCCGCAAAATTATTATTTATTTATAATGAAATGGTGGACAAAACGTTTTATATGGTGGACAAAATGATTTGTTTGCCCGTAAGTGCGCTTTTTCCACCTCTTGAGCTATATCAAGAGTGCATATTGACCTATATCAAGACCAGGAACTTGGACTCACACCAAACATTTTCGTGAAGCAACGAGTGAAATACTTGGGATCGTTGAAACCTACAGCGTAAGCCACCTCGGTTATGTTACGATTGCCTGTCTTGGACGAGAGCATCTCCTTGGCCATGTTAAGGCGGTAGTTACGAATGAACTGTCCTACAGGCAAACCAGCCTCAGCATTGAGATGCCTGCTGGCAACGCTACGACTCATGCCGAGCGCTTCGCAAAACTCCTGGACACCAAACTCAGAGTCCATATAGTTCTGCTCCATAATCTCCATCACACGCTCCATAAAGGGCTTGGTGTTCTTCTGCACCTCTTCGCGATCTGCCTCTACACTTTTCGATACGCTCTTCATGTAACGCTCTTGATTGTCGAGGATATTGCGGATACGGGTCTGAAGCTTTCGAGGATCATCCGACTCTTCGAGCACTTCACGGATCGGGCTGAGCAACTGCTCTGCCTCACGACGCTTCAATTCTGCTACACGCCTGTTATAGCCATAAATAATGATACCCACCAATGCCAGCCCTAACAACAGACGGAACCACCAACTGTTCCAGAAAGCAGGAAGTACCTCAATCTCGATTGAGGCTGTATCATAATGATCAGCTGAAGTAGCCGACAAGCACCTCACTTCAAAAGTGTAATGACCAGCAGGAAGCGCACTGTAACGGACGGAATGCTCGCCCAGCATCAGCGGCGTCCAGTCGTTATCAAGGCCCTTCATCCTATAACTGAACATCGTCTGAGCCTCGTTACCGTAGTCCAGGGCAGAGAATGCGATAGAGAAAGAACGGTTACTCTCGCGCAACTGAATGGAAGAGGCAATCGAGATATCTTCTGACAGGTATTCGCCATCAGCTGTCACATCCTGATTATCCACAATCAAGTGCGTAAACACTAGTTTTCCTTTCGGTCTGGGTTCGGCATTCTCTCCTAACACCTCGATTAAGCCGCCCTCGCTGCCCAGATAGATGACGCCTGAATCATCCCTGACCGCTGAATTCCAATAAAAATGCTGGTTCACCAGACCTTCGTTCTCGAAATAATTAGAAAATAACTGAGTCTTAGGATCATATACCGACAGACCATTCTGAGTCGTTATCCATAAGTGGCCATTCAAATCCTCAACAATTCCCTTGACACCTCCAAAGGCCAGACCATCTTCAGTCGTCAAAGCCACAAAATGTCCACGACTGTCTTTATCTTTTGGATCCTTGACCAGTCGATAGAGGCCGTAACCGTTACTGCCCAACCATAATGTACCATCCCTTGCCTGATAAAAAGAGGATATCTTATCGACGATACGTGAATCGGGCTCATCCAGCTTATGTGATATGCTGTCAGTTTTAAATGGCCTGTGCCCATTGCGACCAGAGTTAAGGTCCACCAATCGCAGGCCCTGCATGCAACCCATCCACAAGATACCATCACGATCGACAATAGCACCTATACTACCTGTCACACTGCGACAACCATTAAAGGGCTCTTCAATCTGGCCGCTCTTAAAGTCATAGAAGAACAAACCGGCATTGCTTCCAATCCACAAACCGTCGTTGATAGAGTCTGTGGCAAGTGCACCGACAAAATTGGTCAGCCAACGGAAATCTCCAGGAAATTCCAGACGTGAAATCTGATGCGCCCCTTGCCTGTCTGTCACACACAGGCCTCCACCCCACGTGCCTATCCAAAGTCTCCCATGCCTATCCGCTGCAAGCGCTGACACACTGTTATGCGACAGGCCAGAATTGGATGTCGTATAATGGATGAAGTCTGTAGACCCTGGTTCACGGAGATTGAGCCCACCCTCGACTGTTCCTACCCAGAGACGGCCGTTCTGCTCGACATACATGGCATTGACAGGATTGGGCGAAAGCGAACGAGGATCTGTCGTATGTACGGAGTTACGTAACAGCAAGCGACGGGGAGACAGGCAGACAATACCACCGGACTCAGTACATATCCATATCTGACCTTCGAACACCTTGATGCAATGGACAAATTCACTCTTCAATGGAGGGTTGTCTGCTGCAGTCCACGCCGAAAAACTATCGGTTTCATCGTCATAAATGTTAACTCCGCCTAACGAACCAACCAGCAGATGGTTGTCGGAAGTGATCGCCAAACTGGAGAGAAAGACATGAGAAAGAGAACCTGGCTCACTGGAATGACGGTACTCGACGAGTTTCTGCTGATAAGGATCAAAACGAAAGAGTCCCAGGTTCGTTGCAATCCACACCACATGGTTCCGCTTCAATATAGCCGTGACATAACGGTCCTGCAAAGATCTCAATACGGCGGAAATCTCCTCACGCACCAATTGACCGTTTTTCACCACCAGCCGAAAGACACCACCCTCTATACCCACCCAGGGTTTCCCATTGCCTTCAACGTCGCAGATAGCTATATCGAGCATCCTCCAGGGATGGGGATAGTCATAGATCTTGTCAATCTCGCCTTCTCGGGTAAATGTCACAAGACTTATCTGACGGTCGTTAATAATCCATATACGTCCGATGCCATCGCGATAGCAGCAGATAGACGACTGCATGAGCAGCTTCTTCAGCTCAGGATGATCAGGAATCACCGATTTCATCGTCCTCAGATCCACAATGTCGATGCCCTCATCAAAGGCCACCCAAAGCCTATGGTACGGATCCTCCGTTACACTTCTGCACGACTTGCTGTTCAGGCCAAGCCGGGGCACCATCATGCTATAGCCGTCATAGCGCACCAAGCCACCGCCATAAGTAGAAATCCAAAGGAATCCGTTAGAATCCTTGAAGATATCTCTCACATTGTTATGTGGAAGTCCGTTGCTCAAATCGAGAAACGACAGGTTATAGCGCTCGGTCAGCATGGTAGTTTGTGCCATACCGAGAGCTGTCCACCATAAGGCCAGTAACATGATCCACGTTCGTCGCATACCTTATTATATATTATAGGCCAGGCTATCGTTGTTAGGATTTATGCTGCAAAGATAATACAAAATATTCACACTGCCAAAAATATCTCCCATCATTGTCAAACTTTTGCGCTCAAATCTATCATAAAGAGTCCTCCGAGTCATAAAAAAACATAAGAAATCTGCGAATTCTTCGCATTTCTCATTATTCTTTGTATCTTTGTGGGGCTTATGACAACTATTGAACTAGATATGATACAGACAGCCGGCTTAGGTGCTTTGGCCCTCATCGTCGGTATGACTTTAACACGAAAGGCAGCCTTTCTCCAGAAATTCTGTGTGCCCTCGCCAGTAAGCGGTGGAATCATTTTTTCTTTGATTACTCTGACTCTGTATAGCTGGTTTGATATCGAGGTGTCGTTCGATGCCACATTGAAAGATGTATTCATGCTGGCATTCTTTACCAGCGTAGGTTTCCAAAGCAATCTTAAAGTCATCAAGAAGGGCGGTAAGCTCTTGTTCATCATGCTTGCCCTGCTAGTTGTTATTATCACGATGCAGAATTTAATGCCAATAGGAATTACCCGCCTGATGGGTGTCGATCCTTTGATTGGAATGGCTTCTGGTAGTATCTCCATGACTGGAGGGCACGGTACGGCAGGCGGATTTGCGAAAGTTCTCGAAGAAATGGGACTGCAAGGCGCAGCAACCATAGGTATGGCAGCAGCTACCTTTGGTCTGATAGCTGGTTCGATGATTGGCGGTCCGTTGGCAGAGAAGATTATCCGCACGAAACTGACACATGAGCAGATTCAGATACAAGACGAAGATATTGACCCTGCAATGGCTGGTATCGAGAGTGACGAGGCTTCGCCAACAGGTCGTGCCAAGCGTATCAGTACGAACGAACAAGAGTTCCAACAGTATGCCAAGGCTGTCTATGTCATCACATTGGTCATGGGTGGCGGCACCATATTGAGTTGGTTGCTGGAAAAGACAGGCATCACGTTCCCCACCTATTTTGGTGCCTTGATCCTGGCTGCCATCATTCGTAACATATTAGGAGCCTCCAGTTACAAGGTAAACGGAAAACGTGTGAGAGCTGATAAGATGCTCGATATGGAGCGAATCATCAGCGTAGGCAACATCAGTCTGTCTATGTTTCTCGGTATGGCCATGATATCCCTCAAGCTTTGGGATCTGCAAAGCTTAGCCCTACCATTGATTGTCATCTTGGTGTCTCAGGTACTGATGATGGCCCTATTTGTTTATATTGTGGCATTCCCCCTGTTAGGCCGCAATTATGATGCTGCTGTTCTGTGTGCAGGAATATGCGGCTTCGGCCTTGGTGCAACCCCCAATGCGATGGCCAACATGAGTGCCGTATGCTATAAATACCACTATACCGTCAAGCCCTTCCTCATCATTCCCATCATCGGCGCCATGTTCGCCGACCTTATTAATACAGGCATCATCTCCGTCTTCCTGAATATCTTGTAATGTCATATACAATATGAAAAGGAATGTAACTTATTGGACGCAAAGGTTCCAGTCCCCACTGCGCCCCCAGCTTTCTGTTCAATTTGTTGTCTCTTCAGTGTGAATGAAGGTGAATGATGGTGAAGGTTTTATACGAAACAAATACAAGTTAAATAGCTGGTATTTAGTTGTTTACTTCATAATGTGAAAAGGTGAAGGTTCAAAGTATTCATTTTGATACTCCATTCACTATGTTTTGAGGCTCCATTCACTATGTTTGGAGCCTCCATTCACCACGTTTTGAGCCTCCAAACGCTCTCGGGCAGCTTACAAAGAAAATGTAGAGATGTATAGTGAAATCTGACTTTTCTCGTGTGTGAGATTTAGAGGATATCCATCAGCTGGTTGAGGGCAGTCACTTCGAGAGTGATGGGTTCTGTGGCTGGGTATTCTGGGAAGCGGTTGAAGTAGGCAGTATCAAGACCTGCCCGCTTGGCACCAAGGATATCCGTATTGAAGTTATCGCCAATCATCAGGGTTGTCTCTTTCTTAGCCCCAGATTTCAGGAAGGCATAATCAAAGAATAGCTGTGAAGGCTTGTTGGCACCAGCGTCCTCGCTGAGGATGATGGTGTCGAAATGGCCGTAAAGTCCACAAGCCCGCAGTTTCTTATACTGCACCTCGTGAAAACCATTGCTGCAGATGTGCATCCGATAGCCTTTTGTCTTCAGATAGTCTACCAGTTCTTGGGCTCCTTCCACTAATCCTGGTTTGGAAGCGCAGAAATCCAGGAACAGATCGCTGGCCTTCAGACAGTATGCCTCAGTAGGGTCCAACCCCTTTCCAAAGCTCAATGGACGACGGAATCGCTCTACAATCAGGTAGTCGCGCGTAATCTCTCCTTTCGAGTAACGTGTCCAGAGGTCGATATTGGTTTTCCAGTATTCGTCGTAGAAAAGTTCGGGCTCTGGGAAATACCTGCCGAGCTGAAGAGCCTCGAAGAGTTCCTTCAGCGCAATCACGGCATTGCCATGCGTGTCGTAAAGCGTGTCATCGAAGTCGATGAACAGGTCAGTATAGTGTTTCGCCATCATTTTTGCTGCAAATTTAGATAAAATTTCCGAGATATTAAGCCCGTCGTATGGGAAATTTTATTTTTAGAATTTGCATACACTGCAAACATTGAGTATTTATCTCGTTGCATACTATTTGTCCCAGGGCATGGGACGCTTTGTCCCAAGGCATGGGATATTCCGTCCCAGGGCATGGGACAAATTTTAGCAGCTTTAATTTATAAATAAGAATTGCTAAAAAATTGCCAGATTCATCCGTAATTTGCAAAAATGTTGTATCTTTGCACGCATATACTTAGTATAGCGAGCATTTTAAACCCAATATATCACAATAGGTATTGTCTGACTGTTATGACTCAAAGGCGCATCCGCTCATTCTTCGTGATTCTCGCAGCCCTCTCAGGGACGCTGCTCTTGTCCTGCCAGCATGGGACAGGCAACAAGTCTGCCTCTTCAGATGCCTCCACCAACTGGAACGACTCCTGCTATGCCCTCCTGAAGCAGGCCCTTACTTATTATAATAATAACGAGACCGACTCGCTCGAACGGTTTGCGGCATGGAGCATGGAGGTCTGTGCCGAGCACGACCAGCGCCAGTGGTATTACAACATCTGGGCAGTACTGGCAGAGGCTTACGTCTGGGACAACCAGTTTGACAAGGCCACAAACGAAGCCCACCGCATGCAGGAGGAGGCAGAGAAACGAAAAGAGGGATTCGGGCAGTTCCTGGCATATAAGACACTGGGAGTGGGCTATGCCCATGCCGGCAACAGCCAAGATGCAGTGTCTAACCTGAAGAAGGCCATCAGCTACTTCCCTAAAGGGACTACGCCTGGCGAACTGTTCTACTGCTATAATTCACTCTGCCAGGAACAGCTGAAGATAAAGCGCTATACGGCTGTAGACAGTACGCTGAGAGTCTGGCAGACAGATGTGAATCGCTATCCAGTCGTCGTTAGTGATTCGGAGGCTACAGTCCACGCCAATTTCCATTTCACCTTCCATTCGGTTCTTGCCGACTATCTGCTGGCCACAGGCAACTATCAACAGGCAGAGGTGGCTATCGACTCGGCAGCCTACCATGAGAACATTGCAGGCAACAATGACTTGAACCTCATCACCATAGCGCAGCAGCGCAGTCAGCTGGCGAGGTTCCAAGGACGTACTGACGAAGCTCTGAAACACAGTGCCCATTTGTTGGAGTTGGCCAGTAAAAACACAGATAGCAGCAATTTGGTTGTAGCCCTTGAGGAACGTGCCAATGTGCTGGAGAAGGCGGGCCGTTTTGAGGAGGCTCTGAAAATGTATCACCGGCTCGACGAGCTGAAAGACTCACTCTCAGCCATCGACCAGCACGACCAGCTGAACCATCTGAACAAGCAGTACGCCGTCAGCGAGTTGCAGGCTGCCAACGCTCAGCTCGAACAGCGGTCGCGATTCACCACGGGCAGCATCGCCATGATTATGGGCATCTGTGCCATACTCGTCTTCCTGGTCTATAACAGCCGCTGGAGCCGACAGCTGGAAATCAAGAACCAGCAGTTGCAGCGCGAGCGCAACGTGGTGGTGGCACAGAACAAGCAACTCTCCGTAGAGCGTGACCGTGCCGAGGCAGCATCGAAGGCAAAGACAGCCTTCATCCAGAGCATGACGCACGAGATACGCACGCCCCTCAACCATATCAGCGGCTTTACGCAGGTGCTCGCCATGCCCGACATCGAACTGCCTGCTGCAGAGCGGCTTGAAATCAGCCAGCATATCCAGGAAGGCACGCTCCATCTGACCAACATCCTCGACGACCTTATCCAGATTTCCGACCTGGAGAGCAGCACTGAACTGCCTCCGGCAGAGGACTATTATCCCGCCCTCATTGTGGCGCAGGCCCTGGAGACTGTCCGCCCGTCGGTAGTGGCCGACGTATCGCTCGAAAATCATTGCCAGGTGTCCGACGAACTGATGGTCGGCACATATCCACACCTGATACAGACCGTCCTTGCCCGTCTGCTCGACAATGCTGCCAAGTTCACTCACCTTGGCAGCATCACCCTCTCGCTGGCCCAGGAAGGCGACAAACTGCATTTCTCTGTTGCTGACACCGGTCCGGGCATCCCAGAAGACAAGCGCGACTTCATCTTTGAGCGCTTTGCCAAACTCGACAGCTTCGCTCAGGGCACCGGTCTCGGCCTCTCCGTAGCCCGTATGATAGCCGAGCGCCTTGGCGGCACGCTCACACTTGACCCAGACTATACTGGCGGCTCCAAGTTCGACTTCATCATTCCCATATCATTAAAATCGTAAAATCGTAAATGAAGACAAGACTTCTCTCCCTCGTAGGTTTCTCGCCACTGCGCGACAATCTCAAGACTGAAGTGCTGGCAGGCCTCACCACCTTTGCCACCATGTCGTATATCCTGGCCCTGTTGCCCGCCATGTTCTCCCCGATGGCCAAACTTGGTTTTCCCGTCGACAACGTATTCACCGCCACCGCCCTCGCCACCATCGTCGGCACTCTGCTCATGGCCTTTCTAGCCCGCAAGCCATTTGGCCAGGCACCAGGTCTTTCGCTCAACGTGTTCTTCATCGAGACCGTCTGCCTCTCGATGGGCTACCCGTGGCAGTTCGCTCTTACCGCCGTGTTCATCGAAGGGGTTTTATTTGCCCTGCTTTGCGTGAGCAACATGCGACATATCATCTTCGACATGGTGCCAGCCTCGCTGAAGTATGCCATCGCTGTCGGCATCGGTTTCTTTATCGCAATGATAGGTATGAAGAACAGTGGAATACTTGACACAGGAACTGTATTCAACCATATCAATACCTTGACCAGTCCCTCCTCGCTGCTTTTTTTGCTGGGTTTGGTGCTCACGGGGGCATTCGCTACCATGCGGCTACGGGGAGGACTTCTGCTCAGCATCATTATCGTCACGTTGGTGGGCATTCCTTTAGGCGTAACCACATTGCCCGACAGGCTGTTCTCGCTCCCCGACTCGCCGGCCCCGCTGCTCTGTCAGTTTTCTTGGGCCGACTTGCTTTCGCCCGACCTCTGGGTCTGTGTGCTGACAATGCTTTTCTTCGACATCTTCGACAGCCTTGGCACCATTGTCGGCATCATGGCAACATCAGGCAATATCCGTAAGAACGGGCGTATCCCCCACATGCAGCGCATCATGCTCAGTGACGCATTCGGAACCATGGGAGGTGCTTGTCTGGGATGCAGCACGGTGACCACATACGTTGAGAGTGCCACAGGTGTGGCAGAAGGTGGGCGCACAGGCTTGACAGCATTGGTCATTGCCATCTGCTTTGCCCTGAGCATATTTTTCGCCCCGCTGTTCCTGGCCATTCCTGCCGTCGCCACAGCCCCCGTGCTGGTTGTGGCCGGTTTCCGGCTCTTTGGCTCCGTGCGCCACATCAGCCTCTCGCAGCCCAAGGAGGCCATGCCGGCCTTCCTCTGCATCCTGCTCATGCCCATCACGGGCAGCATCACCGACGGTATTATCTTCGGTCTTGCTACCTATATCATACTTTCATTCATCGAGGATTGGACAGGACGACTCAAGAAAAATAAATTTTAGATATGAAGAAATTTTTGTTAGCGATTACCATATTGGTAACAGCATGGCCGATGTCGGCCAATGGTACGTTCTGGCTGGGAGCTGATATCAGCGGCACTTCTGGCCTTGAAGCCCATGGTGTGCAACTCTACAACGCACAGGACGAACCGCGTGAGAACACTGTTCTGATGCGTGAATATGGTCTGAATGCTGCCCGATTCCGTGTCTGGGTGAATCCCAAGGGCGGTTTCAGCAGCAAGGAGGACGTGCTGAAGCTGGCACTTCGGGCTAAAGAACAGGGAATGGCCATCATGATCGATTTCCATTACAGCGACTGGTGGGCTGATCCTGGCAAGCAGAACATACCAAAGGCCTGGGAGCAGATGGGCTACGAACAGATGTGTCAGGCGTTGGCAAAGCATACGAGTGAGACCCTCCAACTCTTGAAGGACCACCAGATCAACGTGAAGTGGGTGCAGGTGGGCAATGAGACGACTCACGGATTCCTCTGGCCCATGGGGCGTGCTGAGGAGAATATGCAGCAGTATGCCGGACTGACACAGGCTGGCTATGATGCCGTGAAGGCGGTATATCCCGACGCCGCCTGTATCGTTCATCTTGACGGCGGATGCGATCCTGCCCGTTATCACTTCATCTTCGATGGATTGAAGAAATATGGGGCGAAGTGGGACATGATCGGCCTGAGTGTCTATCCTTATTGGGATATCGATGCAGGACTGACGAAAGATGAAGACGAGACGCTCGTGAAGGCCATCGACAACATCAATGCCCTTTACGCAACCTATCAGACTCCCCTTATGATTGTCGAGACAGGCTACGATGCCGATCGTCCTGACGACGGGAAGGCGTGGATGAAGCGTTTTATCGAGGCTGCCCGTACGCAGACAAACGGACATTGCGAGGGTGTGTTCTACTGGGCACCAGAGGCTGAGGGCCACTATCGCTTGGGAGCCTTCCGCAACCACCGGCCTACGGCCATCATGGATGCCTTCAAGGAGGCTGCCATAGAAACCTCTGAATTCGTGACCCTTACGGACGCAGTGCCTGATGCCATCCTGGAAATCCGTTATTTTGGCACCTATAATTTCGTGGGCACACGTATCGACGGCTATGAGGAACCTACGGCTCTCCTCACGAAGAAGGCTGCTGAAGCCCTTCGTGCTGTGAGCGACGATGTGATGGCTCAGGGTTATCGCCTGAAGATTTATGACGCCTATCGTCCTCAGAAGGGCGTCGACCACTTTGTCCGCTGGTCGAAGGACATCCCTAACACGAAGATGAAGACCTACTTCTATCCCGATCTCGACAAGTCTGTGCTCTTCGACCAGGACTATATTATGGAGAAGAGCGGACATACACGAGGCTCTACT
Source organism: uncultured Prevotella sp. (assembly GCA_946183415.1). Lineage (GTDB taxonomy): Bacteria > Bacteroidota > Bacteroidia > Bacteroidales > Bacteroidaceae > Prevotella. The sequence continues at coordinate 88,266 of CAMHAM010000003.1, read as the reverse complement.
GTCGACCTGACGCTTTTCGATATGGATACGGAGAAAGAGCTCGACATGGGAGGCACTTTCGACTGGTTCGGTCCTGAGAGTCATCCAGATTTCTGTGGGAATCCAGAAACGGGCGAATATACAGGCGACAACCACAAGTCGCCTACGGGTCGCAGCATCACGCCAGAGCAGTTTGCCAACCGCATGATTCTGCGCCAAGCGATGCTCCGTCACGGCTTCAAGGCTCTCGACTCTGAGTGGTGGCACTTCACGCTGAAAGACGAGCCCTTCCCTGATACCTACTTCACCTTCCCAGTCAGACAGATGGCGAAATAGGAATTTTATGCCTTAAAGTTTGGTGGTTTCGATAAAAAAAACTACTTTTGTGGCTGAAAGGAAAATGATATGATGATCCGTCTTGTTATATTTTTGATATTAGCGTTTTCAAACTTCCTGTGCGCTTCTGCACAGGAGAAAAGAAGTTTTTGGGATCATGGATTAGGAAAGTTCCTGAAATCCGCAGATGAGACGCTTGACCGTTGGCAGGAGGAAGGTGTTGATACTAATTACATTCGCAAACCAAAGTTGAGTCGCATGGTATATCTTGGATATTACGGTTACTTCCAACAACATGATATGACTTTTCCTGTATCTATCGATAATGCGTATATACCTTTGGACACGCGGTATATGCCACCAAATATAGCTGAGAAGAAATACATGGCGACCGATATGCACACTTACCAGACAGAGATTGAGTTGGGTATAGACTGGCGCGGTTTAAGTCTGGAAATTCCGATTCCTATCCGTAACCGCTACAGTATGTCTTTCGGACTTGCAAAGAACGGCTCTGTATGGGGCGCACGTATTCGCTACAAGTCGCTCAAGAATATGGATGGCGTTCTGGATGACGCATACAACCAAGGAATGCTTCAATGGATAAAAAATGAGAAGAGCCAGACGAATGCCCCAGCTGTAACAGAGGAAACCACTATTCCTGCTGGCAAAATGGATCTTAAGATTTTCTATGTGGAAGGATATTATGTATTCAACAATAAGAGGTTCAGTCTTGCGGCAGGTGCTTACGGAGACATGATCCAGAAACGCAGTGCTGGTAGCCTGTTTGTGATGGGTAACTATTACCAGAGTCGGTTCGGAGCCAATGACCTGTTCAACCACGAGCGAGACATATTCCGCAACTGGAAACTCTCTTTCGGACCAGGATACGGATATAACTGGTCTATCAATGGCGGAAAAATGTGTATACACTTGTCTGTGATTCCTATGATTTCCATCTGGAACAGTCTGGTACACAAGTACGAGGACTACAGCCCTTCATACGAATACGCTGGAACATCCTCAGACCCTGCTATCAGAGCTCAGCAAATAGAGGAAGAGCGCCTGCGCTGGAGCGATTATGATGCCCACTATTACGACGCGGTGGATAATGGCAAGAGCCGCTTTGTATTCAACTTTTTTGGGCGTTTTGCTGTCAGCTACAGCTTCGACCGTTATCTGCTCAATTTCCTGCTTAACTATCGTCAGTATCTATACAGAAACAATGCTGACACAGAGATAAACAACAGGGAGGCTGATGCGCAAGTTAACTTCGGAATGCGATTCTGAAGATGATCCATCATTTTTATATTTGCTCAAGGTCGCTGAATGACTTCGAGTGCTTTCTTCACAATCTCGCTACGCTCGTTGAAGACGGAGAAGTATTCGCTCATATCCCAGATATCACGCGCTATCAAGGCTTTTAACTGCAAAGAGAGGTATGGAATGGTCTTCTGGAGCTCAGCCTCATCCTTAGGTTTAATGTGCTGTTTCTCGCCTTCGGCAATGATGGCATCCACCAAAGACTGAGGCACTTCGAAGTGCTGCTTGAAGTCGGCAAAGTCTGTCCAACGGGCTGTCAGATTTTTACGATTGTTATCGACATAACGGAGATTCTGCTGGATAACGATACTCTTGGCTGCCAGCTCGCGATGGAACTTGGTGTAAAGCGTGGTGTCGAGCGGCACGAACTCATCAGGCATGATTCCACCACCGCCATAGACGGTACGATGCTGACGAAGCGTCTCATACTTCAAGGAGTCAGCAAAGTGTATGCTGTCAGCATTGGTCAGCTCGCCACTCTTCAGGCGATTCACCATATCCATCGCATAGTCCTTGTTGTCACCTTTCTTATAAGGTTTCTGTATGCAGCGGCCTGAGGGAGTATAATAATGTGCAATCGTGAGACGGATCATTGATCCGTCAGGCATATCGATTGGCCGCTGTACAAGTCCCTTGCCAAACGTGCGACGTCCTACGACCACTCCTCTGTCCTGATCCTGAATGGCACCCGTGACAATCTCTGCAGCAGAGGCCGTATAGCCATCAACGAGCACAACAACCTTACCTTTCTGGAATTTGCCGCTGCCATTGGCCGTGTACTCCGTTCGAGGCGTCTTTCGTCCCTCAGTATAAACAATCAAGTCGCCTTTCTGCAGAAATTCGTTGGCAATATCGACGGCAGCCTTCAGATAGCCGCCACCATTCTCCTGCAAATCGAGAATGAGATGCTCCATACCTGCCTCCCTCAACATATTGAGGCGCTCCACGAACTCATGGTAAGTCGTAGCACCGAAGTTGCCGATACGGATATATCCAATTCCCGGGCGAATCATATAGCTGGCATCCACCGACTTAACAGGAATCTTATCGCGAACCACGGTGAACACCAGGCGATCCTGAATACCATGACGTACAATGCCAAGATTCACCTTGGTGCCCTTGGGACCACGCAAGCGCTTCATAATCTCCTCTTTCGACATCTTCACACCTGCTATCGCCGTATCATTGACAGAGACGATACGATCGCCTGCAATGATACCAACCTTCTCAGAAGGGCCGTTAGTCACAGGCTGGATGACGAGTAGCGTGTCTTCTATCATGTTGAACTGCACACCAATGCCCTCAAAATTGCCATTCAGCGGCTCATTCAATTCCTTGACCTCTTTCGGAGTGGAGTAGCTGGAGTGAGGATCGAGCTTGTTCAGCATGCCTCGAATGGCATCCTCCACCAATTTACTCTCATCGACACTGTCGACATAGAGGTTAGAGATGGCTATCTCAGCATACTGGAGCTTACGCAGAGGCGTATCGTCGTTATGGGCAATTCTGAACTGCGCCCAAGCAGTAATGGTGAACAGCGACAACAACGCTGTCAAAACAACCTTATTCCTATTCATAAATGTCTTCTTCAGGGCGGTCTTCCTCGACTACCAGATTATCAATGATAAAATTCTGGCGTTCCATCGTGTTTTTGCCCATATAATATTCTAAGAGTTTCTGCACCTGGTCGGTCTTATGGAGCGTCACCTGTTCCAGACGGATGTCAGGACCGATAAAACCAGCGAATTCATCGGGTGAAATCTCACCAAGACCTTTGAAACGTGTTATTTCTGGATCAGGTCCCAGTTCGTTGATGGCAGTCTGTCGCTCTTCGTCGCTATAACAGTAACGTGTGATGAAATCGCCCTTTTTATCGCTCTTGGCATCAGCCTCGGCAATCACCTTCTTGTTCTTGATCTTCGTACGACGGTTACGCACACGGAACAATGGGGTCTGAAGCACATAGACATGACCTTTCTTGATCAGTTCTGGGAAGAACTGCAGGAAGAAGGTGATGATGAGCAGACGGATATGCATGCCATCCACATCGGCATCGGTAGCCACAATCACCTTATTATATCTAAGGGTATCAATACCTTCCTCTATATCAAGTGCTGCCTGCAGAAGATTAAACTCCTCGTTCTCATAGACCACCTTCTTGGTAAGGCCAAAGGAGTTCAGAGGCTTGCCTCGCAAGGAGAACACAGCCTGAGTGTTCACATCACGGCTCTTGGTGATGCTTCCGCTGGCAGAGTCGCCCTCTGTGATAAAGATGCAGGTATCCTCCTTCCGGTCGTTCTTAGCATCGCTGAAATGGATGCGGCAGTCACGGAGCTTGCGGTTATGGAGGTTAGCCTTCTTGGCACGCTCACGGGCCAGCTTGGTAACACCAGCCATCGCCTTACGCTCACGCTCGCTCTCCTTGATCTTGTTCTCAAGCACTTCAGCCACATCAGCATGAATATGCAGATAGTTGTCGACCTCCTGTTTGATGAAATCACCAATATACTTGTTGATACTTACACCATCGGGAGACATCGTCAGCGAACCCAGCTTGATCTTCGTCTGGCTCTCGAACATAGGTTCCTCCACATTGATCGCGATGGCAGCGACAATACCTGTACGGATATCACCATACTCGTATTTTCCGAAGAAATCGCGGATTGTTCGGGCAATATGCTCCTTGAAAGCACTCTGATGAGTGCCGCCCTGCGTGGTATGCTGTCCGTTGACAAAGGAATAATACTCCTCACCATACTGATTAGAGTGGGTAAAGGCAATCTCAATATCCTCACCCTTGAGGTGGATGATTGGATAGAGGCCATCGTTGGTCATGCGGTCGTTCAACAGGTCTTCGAGTCCATGACGTGAGAGAATACGCCTGTCGTTGTACATGATGGCGAGACCCGTATTCAGATAAGTATAGTTGCGGAGCATATTCTCCACGATATCATCCTGGAACTTATAGTTGAGGAAGAGCGTATCATCGGGTTCGAAAAAGATGAAAGTGCCGTTCTCATCCTGAGAGTTCTCAGTCACATCGCTCGTCATCACACCTTTCTCAAAGGTAGCCTTGCGCATCTTGCCGTCGCGATAGCTTCTGACCTCGAAATGCGAGCTCAGCGCGTTGACGGCTTTCACACCGACTCCATTCAGACCAACAGACTTCTTGAATGCTTTCGAGTCATACTTTCCTCCAGTATTCAGCACAGATACGGCCTCGATCAGCTTTCCCTGAGGAATGCCTCGTCCATAGTCGCGAACAGAGACACGCAGATTCTCATCGATATTCACCTCAATACGATCGCCTGCATGCATCTTAAACTCGTCGATAGAGTTGTCGATGACTTCCTTGAGCAGCACATAGATTCCATCTTCAGGCAGGGAACCGTCGCCCAGACGCCCAATGTACATACCAGGACGGGTACGTACATGTTCCATATCACTCAGATGGCGAATGTTTTCGTCATCATATCTTACTTGTTCGTTCTGCGGTTCAGTTATTTGATTGTCTTCCATTTGATTTATAGTGACTTTTTAAAGCATCTTCTGCGCTTATGTAATTCGTTCTCGAGATAGGCCCATTGCCCCTGGACTTTCTCGTTGGTCTCCATCTCAACATTCGTCTCTCCCCACTTGAAGCCATACTTCTGATAAACAGGAATCAGGCGGTTGAACAACAAAGCATTAGCGCCTTTGGCCCGATACTCGGGCAGAATGCCGACAAGCAACAGATCGACGGTATCAGTCTTATGGAACTTCAAGGCACGGAGGATATGCCACCAGCCGAAGGGGAAGAGCCTGCCTTTGCGGCATTTCTGTAAAGCCCTACTCAATGAGGGGATAGAGATACCTACACCTATCACATCGTGGTTAGGCAGGTTCCAATCTTCTATCACACAAAGCATCTCCATATCAAAGAACTTAAAATACATCTTGACATACTCCTCTCTCTGGCGTGGAGTCATCTGCGAGAAGCCGTACAGATCGGCAAAAGTCTTATTAACCACATCAAGCACCTTCTGCCCATACTGCTCAGGACCAAAGACCTGACTGCGCTTCAGATGAGGGATATGCAGGTTGTAGCGATGCATCGTCAGATCAGCCACCCGCTTATATTTCTCAGGAACGCCGCCCTTTGGCACTTTCAGCTTAAACTCCACATAATCATTATCCTTCTCCCAGCCTCCCATCTGCTCCATGTGCTGTGGATAATAGGAATAATTATAGATGGTGGACATCGTGCCCAACTGATCGAAGCCGAAAATAAGCATACCCTCAGGATCCATATCAGTAAAGCCTAAGGGACCTACAATCTCCTTCATGCCTTTCTGGCGCCCCCAATCGGCGACAGCATCCAGTAGAGCTTTAGACACCTCGATATCGTCAACAAAGTCGATCCATCCGAAACGGACAGACTCACGATTCCACTTCTCATTCGCCCTATGGTTAATGATGCCTGCTATGCGACCTACCAGCTTACCATCTTTGTAAGCCAGGAAATACTCTGCCTCGCAAAACTCGAAGGCTGCATTCTTGTCCTTACTGAAGGTGTGAAGCTCGTCGCTATACAAGGTTGGCGCATCATAGGGACTACCTTGATACAACTCATAATGGAAGTCTATAAAGGCTCTCAGACTCCTCTTGTCCGTAACTTTTCTTATTTCTACTGATGACATATTCTGTTGCCATTAAGACATAATTCGTTGCAAAGATACAGAAAAAAGAGCCAAATAACAAAATAATTAAGTTTTTTTTCGGCAAACTAACAACTGATGACCTTCATCCGAGATTGTCGTGGCGAAAATATAGACATCCCCACCCTCTTTCAATTTTAACCGTTTGCGGAGTTCTGCCACTGACATCGGGAAGTTTCTGACCGTGATATTTGCCTGATCTACATCTGCCAGTGCTGCCTTCAGTTCACGCTTGTTCATCGATGTGCGCTTCTCTATCAGGAACTGACGGCCTGGGAATCTTGATATCTCCTTATCAGAGACAAACAGATGGCTGTTCCGCTCCAACTGTACGACTCCGAAGCGTTGCTCTATCAAGGCAAAACAGCCTGCCTTCATAACCGAAGCATTCGGCTCGTAGAGATATCGCATATCTTGTGGAAGAGGACGTGGCTGAGGCAAGAGATCCTCTAGGGCCTCAAAACACTCATCATTATTCACACAGAAAACCCGCAAGGGCTTCATCGTCTTCGATAAGATCAGCAGCAGTTCCTTGCATTCATTATCCACAGAGATGATATGCACCTCATTGACCTTGCCAAGATCAGCTACCGCTTTGCGCCAGTCTAACATCGGCGAGAGTTTGATCATCACACGATCAGCTTTTACCAACATTTCATCGAGTATTTCCAACACATTTGGAGTACAATCGCTGATATCATAGGTACGTCCGCCATGCACATCCCTTCTGGCAGGATCGATGAATAACAGATCGGCATGTCTCATCGTATGCAAATACGCCACACCATCACCACAGACCACCTCGATATGATTCAGTCCCAACAATCGGAAATTCTCCGATGAAATCGCACAGAGTTGAGGTTGCTGCTCCACATGGACGGCCTTCTGGAAGCCTTGAGAGATAAAAGCCATATCCACGCCAAAACCAGCCGTTAAATCGACGAAAAGAGCCCCTTTTCCAGCGATACTCGCCTTATATCTGGCTGTCACCTCACTGGAACACTGCTCCATCGAGAGATGAGGCGGATAGACGATTCCATCTATAGCAGCCCATGAGGGTAATTTAGTACGAGCCTTCTGCCTGCCAGCAATCAGTTCGAGGGCATACTGCAAATCCACATCAGGGCATTTATGGCCCCGAAGTGCCAGCTGACGCACATCTTCATCTGCATGCTGACGGATAAAGTCGAGAGTTGCCTGATTAACCTCTATCATCTTAATTTCGCTATTCCGTGTGCAAAGTTAGCAAATTATTCAGATTTTTGTTATACCTTTGCACCAAAATCACCAAAAAACGTTTCTATCATTATGAAGAAGATTATCACTATTCTTTTGGCAGCCATCGCCCTGAATGCCCATTCACAGAGTTTTCAACCCAAAGAGGCACCAGAACTGGAGTTCGCCCTACAATTAAAAGTGACACTTGGCGAAACCTACACTATCGACAACACCCAGCATGGTAAGCGTATCGTCATCCCTATTACAGGCGGCACGTTCGAGGGACCACTTCTGAAAGGTACCATTATCAATGGCGGTGCCGATTATCAGTTGTCGAACGGCTCACGTACAGAGTTGGAAGCCATCTACAGCATCAAGACCGATGATGGTATCTATATCCACGTACGTAACAGAGGCATCATTGCCAATGGAAAAGATGCCGACGGCAAGCCCTCTTTCTACTTCAAGGCAGCTCCACAGTTCGAGGCACCTGCCGACAGCAAATACGGCTGGCTGAACAATGCCCTCTTTATCTGCGCTCCAGAGTGGAACCAAGAGTTCAAGGGCATCGTGCTCAATGTCTGGAAGGTCAAATAAGAGCTAAAGGAAATAGCATCGCGCGTACATTATTAATCTAATAGCAAATCCAATTTAGGAACAATTTTTTTAGTTTTCGTGTAGTTTTTCGTAACTTTGCTGCGTCTAATGGGTAAAAGATCAAAAAACAGAATGACAATGACGACATTAGAACAACAGTTTGCGCAAACCGTAGCAGAGCACAAGAGCACCATCTATACCGTGTGCTACATGTTCTCGCAAGATGCCGATGAGGTGAACGATCTTTTCCAAGAGGTACTAGTGAATCTGTGGAAGGGATTCGACAGCTTCGAGCATCGCAGTGACATCAAGACGTGGATTTATCGCGTCGCCCTCAACACCTGTATTTCTATCAACAGGAAAAAGAAGCGACGCTCATCTGAAGTCAAGCTAACGATGGACATCAACCTGTTTGAAGACCGCGACGAGGATACCCGTCAGGTGGACATGCTCCACAAGCGTATATCCAAACTCCAACCTTTCGACCGTGCCATCGTACTACTCTGGCTCGAGAACCTCCCATACGAGGAAATCGGACAGATTGTCGGCATCACTGCCAAGAACGTCAGTGTCCGTCTGTTTAGGATCAGAGAACAGTTAAAACAAATGTCAAACGATTAAACATTAGACGATTATGAACAACGATTTTGAGTTAGAGAATATGCGCCAGCAGATGCAGACGCTGAAGAATAAGCTTAACAAGCAGGAGATTGTAAACGACCGCCTCATGCGCCGCTCAATGACGAAGGAAGTGAACAACATTACACGTCGCTACTACATCATCATGGGACTGTGCGTCTTAATGGTACCTTACGGCTATTGGTCGTTTGTGGTACTGAGTCACCTCTCTATACCCTTCTGGATTGCCACGAGCATCATCATGCTAGTTTGTGCAAGCGCAACCTTCTACAATACTCGCAAGATCAGCGACCCAGGACTGATGAACCATAGCCTTCTGGAAGCAAGTAAAAGGGTGGCAAGTGCCAAAAAATTCGATAGCAACTGGCTGCTGGTTGGTATTCCCATGATTATACTATGGCTTTGCTGGTTCTTCTACGAAACATATCAACAGAATCATGACTATGCCAACGGCTTCTTCTGGGGCGGTGTAATTGGAGGCACTATTGGAGCTATCTTGGGATTCAGCCTGCACTTCAAGACCCAGCGACAATATCAGGAAATTATCGACCAAATAGAAGACCTCACGGCAATGGATTAGTCAATGGCAGGCTTCATCCACGCTGCCAGCCTCAAGCAAGCGCTGCTGGGCCTCTTCGTAACTGAGGCCCAGCATATCTTGTACCATACGTGTGCCACGATCCACAAGCTTTGCATTCGTCAGCTGCATATTCACCATCCGGTTTCCCTGCACACGGCCCATACGTACCATCAGTGTGGTTGAAATCATGTTCAACACCATCTTCTGAGCCGTTCCACTCTTCATACGACTAGAACCCGTTACGAACTCAGGTCCCACAATGGTCTCAATGGGGAAATCGGATGTCTGAGCTAATGGTGTATGGGGATTACTGGTGATACAACCCGTCAGCAGTCCATTCAGTCGCGCCAACCTGACGACACCTACAACATACGGTGTAGTGCCTGACGCAGCTATTCCCAGTACAGTATCATTGGCTGTAGGGTGATAGGGCTGCAGATCTAGCCAGCCTTGTTCTGGCATGTCCTCTGCCTTCTCCACAGCATGGCGCAAGGCCCGATCACCTCCAGCAATAAGACCTATGACTTTCGTATCAGACACACCAAATGTGGGAGGCAACTCACTGGCATCGAGCACACCCAGTCGCCCGCTGGTGCCTGCACCGATATAGAAAAGTCGACCTCCTAGCTTCATCCGCTCCTCTACAGCCTCAACAAAAGCCTGTATCTGAGGAATAGCCAGTTTCACAGCTTCTGCAACACGGTAATCCTCTTCATTAATATGATGTAGCAGTTCAACAACAGACATCTGTTCCAGATGATCATAGTTTGAAGGCTGCTCTGTAATCGCTACTGACTTGCATGACTGAAAAGCGAGGCGCTCAGCTCCATCCAACAGATAGATGATACCACAATAGCGGAATCCGTTCTTCTCCAGTGCATGACGCATCACCGTATTCTGACGGTGGGTATCGATACGGATATTATCAGTATGGGAGAAACAGAAGCGAAGAACTTCTTTCAGTACGCCACGGACCCCAGGGGCGCTGGCAAGACGATGAACGACATAATAAGGTTTGACGTCGTCGATCCATTTCCCTTCGTATATCTTTGTATAGGTCACATCGGGTCCAGGCTTGAAAGCAAAGGTGGCCACCACTTCGTCATTCTCTATCATCACATAGCTATCACCTCGCCGAATATCCTCTTCTATAATTTCCTGACTGGGCTGGCCGTTAGTCCATTGCTCCAAATTCCCCATGGCACGCATCTTCTGACGCCCACACTCTATCAACTCTTGAATGCGGGGTAGGTCTCCAATTCCTGCCTTTCGAATATTTTTCACAATCTGTGTCCTTTTTTTATTTTTTGCCGCAAAGTTACGAAAAATTTTGTATCTTTGCAACCAAATCAGCTAAAAATAATGTTGACTGAGAAAACAATGGAAAAACTGCGAATCCTCGCAGAGTCGGCGAAGTACGATGTGTCGTGCTCGTCGAGCGGTACTGTGCGCAAGGGAAAGCAGGGTATGGTAGGCTCTACCGTTGGTGGTGTGGGCATCTGCCACTCGTTTGCTGATGACGGGCGTTGTATCTCATTGTTGAAAGTGATGCTGACCAACCATTGTATGTACGACTGCGCCTACTGTATTAACCGCCGCTCTAATGATATCAAACGGGCTACATTAAGCGTTTCTGAACTGGAGGAAATCACCATGGAGTTTTATCGCCGCAACTACATCGAGGGACTCTTCCTGTCGAGCGGTGTGGTTCGCAATCCAGACTACACAATGGAGCGATTGGCAGCTATAGCGCGCGATTTGCGAACAGTACACCGTTTCAACGGATATATTCATCTGAAAAGTATCCCTGGCTGTTCGCAGGAACTATTGAACGAAGCTGGACGCTATGCAGACCGCATGAGCGTGAACATTGAAATACCCAAAGAGGAGTCGCTGAAACTTTTGGCTCCCGAAAAGGACCACAAGAGTGTGTTCCAGCCAATGAAGATGATACAGCAGGGTGTGCTGGAAAACAAGGAGGACCGCAAGAAATATCGGCATGCCCCTCGTTTCGTGCCAGCAGGTCAGTCAACACAAATGATTGTAGGAGCCACGAAAGAGACTGACCGCGATATCCTCACGATGTCATCGATGCTCTATGGACAGCCCACGATGCGGCGTGTCTATTACTCTGGTTACGTCAGCGTAAACACCTACGACCCTCGACTGCCGATATTGAAACAGCCACCGCTTGTCCGCGAGAACCGACTTTATCAAGCTGACTGGCTACTACGCTTCTATCATTTCAAAGTAGAGGAAATCGTAGACGATCTGCACACAAATCTCGACCTTGAAGTAGATCCGAAACTGGCTTGGGCACTACGCCATCCAGAGGCTTTCCCCGTGGATATCAATACTGCCGATTATACACAGCTGTTGAGAGTACCAGGCCTCGGCACTAAGTCGGCTTGGCTCATTGTGAACTCCAGACGATTTAACCGTCTGACATCCTACGACTTAAAGAAAATGGGGGTGGTGATGAAGAAGGCGAAATACTTTATTACCTGCAACGAACTAACTTCCCTATTCTCGCAGCCCATCATTGGTATCAATGAATTACATCCAGAACGACTGCGCCCATTGCTCATCTCAAAGGCACAACAGAAACGGGCTGCAGAAGAAATGCAACTAAAACTGAACTTTAGCGAATGACAATATATACATTTGACGGAACGATGGATGGTCTGCTGACAGCAGTTTTCGATGCCTTCAGCTTGAAAGAACAGCCTGAGCAACTATTGGCTGAAGGGGACGCACTGCCACTATTCTGCGACCATACTTATCAAGTAAATACCAACGAAGGAAAAGCTCGGCGCGTATGGACAGGATTGGAGAAACATCTGTCACAGGAAGCGATGAAACTGATATCCGTCAGTTGGTTATCAGAGCAGAGAGAATTGAACAATCCGTTGTTCCAATATGTGTATAAGGTATTCAAGCAAGGGGACATCTCCAAGAATTTCGCCGATCCAGATGTACTGGCAGTAACGAATATCGCCCGCCGTGTGCTGCATGAGCAACTACGGATGAAACAGTTTATCCGCTTTCAGAAAGCGAAGGATGGCACTTACCTCGCAGTTGTTGCACCTGATCACAACGTGCTGCCCATCATTATCGAACATTTCCAAGACCGATTCAATGATCAGCCCTGGCTCATCTATGACGCCAAACGGCACTACGGATACTACTACGATGGCAAAGCTGATGCCATCCACATCACCTTTGAAAACGAAGCTGCTGTGCCCTTCGACTTAAAGAACGGCAAACTCAACGACGACGTCATCAGCCATGACGACCAGCTGCTGCAGGACCTTTGGCGTACCTATTTCAAAGCCATCTGCATCAAGGAGCGCATGAATCCTCGCAAGCAACTGCAAGACATGCCCCGCCGCTACTGGAAATACATGACAGAGAAGAATTGACTATGAGTGAACTGCATTTCCAACCCATCAAAGGACAGGCACGCCAGATACTTAAAGCCATCCTGAATACGCCAGAAATTTCTTCTTGCCGCATGAAGGAATTCCTGACTCTCCAGCTGGCATGCGAAGAAATTGTCGTGAATATAACGTCGTATGCCTATCCTGAAGGTTCAGACGGTTATCTGGATGTGATAATCCAGAAAACCGACCGTATCGTTATCCGTTTCGAAGATGGAGGAGTGCCTTTCAATCCCCTGGAGCATAAGAGCCCCGACGTCACGCTGCCGTGGAAACAACGCCCCATTGGCGGCCTTGGCATCTATCTCCTTCGCCGTAAAATGGATGATATACACTATGAATACGTAGACAATAAGAATATATTGACGATCGAGAAAGTGATACAAAAGTAGTCTTAACTAAAGCATTCTATGAGAGAAAGAAAAGGCTGACACCTATCACAGAGATCAAAGCACCCAGTACGGCCTTCCAGGTTATCCGTTCATGGAATAGCCAGTAGGACGGCAGTAGAATGATTATCGGCGTCATCGCCATCAGCGTAGAGGCGATGCCCGCTGCCGTATATTGCACAGCCATCAGCGAGAAACCCACTCCCACGAAGGGCCCAAAGATGGTAGTAGCGGTAGCTACAGAAAGTCCCGTTCTATCGTGCATCGCCTCACGTAAAGGAGCCATTCCATCGCGAAAATAAAGCAATACGGAGAAACCGATAATGCCAGCAACACAACGGTAGAAATTGGCACTGAAGGGCACCAGCCATCCAGGCATATCTGCAACGGGTTCGTAGTGATCCATACCTATCTTGCTGAGCACCAGTCCTACTCCTTGGCACACTGCGGCCCCTATAGCGAAAAGGACACCATTGAGAGGCAGTTTCAGCGACACCTTATGATGCTCGCCTCGCCCAAGCACAGAGATACCGATACCGAAGAGCGTCACCAGCATGGCCAGAATGCTCATCGCCCCCATCTGCTGTCCCAGCGTCATCCAAGCCATCAGGGCTGCAGTCAGAGGCGCAAGCGTCATGAAAAGCTGTCCGTATCGCGAACCTATTATTATATAACACTGAAACAGGCAGAAATCACCTATCACGTAGCCTACAAGTCCTGACAACAGCATCCACCCTGCAGCCTCAGCCGAAGCGCCTGGAGGCAGAATGCTGCCTGTAACAACGCCAAACAGCACCAGCGAGAACACCAGTGCCAATGCCATACGTAGCACATTCAGCGTGAGATTGCCCAGCCGCTTTGAGCCAAACTCACTCAGCAGGGCTGTTGCTGTCCACGAAAAAGCTACTCCTATCGATATCAGTTCACCTATATAAGTCATTGCTGGTTTTTGTGCGGGCCTTTCCTAAATTCCTGAGACTACAAAACGCGCCCCCTCTGTGTATTCTGTGTCGAGGGTGACAGTATAGCCCATTGAGATGGCGAGGCGGCGAGCCAAAGACAAGCCGATACCCAGACTCTGCTCAGAGGCCGACAGACGGACGAAGGGCTCGAAAATGCGCTCGGCATCCTCAGCAGGAATGACAGGACCCTCGTTGCTGACGGATATGGCATAAGTGCCATTGGCATCAGCATGACAACTCATCAGCACAGCGCCGCCGGTGGCATACTTGTTGGCATTGTCGAGCAGGCAGTTCAGCAGCTCTTGCAATAGCGGGCTGACATTGACCGTCACGTCGTCGGCTACCTCAGTCGCAAATTCCATAGCCAGAATACGGTTCTTGTCTATCGCTGAGGGTTGCAGGTCGTAACTGTTCAGGACAGAGTGAGCCAATTCGTTCAACCCGATGCAGTCGGGCTTGGTTGTCGGGAAATCGTCACCATAGAGGCTGAACAGCAGGAGCTGATGAGTAGAGGTAGCCACATGGTAGGCGTCACGGCATACGCCTGCACGCAGCTGAATATATTCTTCATGCGGAATCTGCCCTTGTCCGTCGATGATAACTTCCGACGTGCTGATCAGCGTGAGCAGAGGACCGCGCAGGGCATCGCGACAGATGTCCTTCTCCTCGTCTGTGATACCAGCCGCCCCTCTCGCATAGGATTCGAGCACAGGATCCATCAGCGACTCGATGCTGCGAGCGGCTGAAAGAATGTCGTTGTATCGCTTGGCGCGCTCCTCAGGTTTCAGGAGGAAATCGGGGTTATTGAAAATGCGTGCATAGCCCCTCAACACGTTGATAGGCGACTTCAGCTTTTCCTGTATCGTAGTGACGAAGGCACGACGGATGGCCTGTCCTACCTCCGTGCTGCGACGTGCCTCCTGCAGCTGGAGGAACTGCTCCTGCAAGCGGCGGTTCTTCTTATGGCGATAGACAAGCATACCTACGAGCAAGGCAATGATAGCCAGTGCCATCAGACCGACGATTATCAACTGAATGCGCCTCGTCTCAGCCTTCTTTTGCTCAATCTGGATCTGATCGATCTCGCTAGACATATCCATCATGTGCATCTCCAAGGCTTCGCGATTGCCTATCTGCTGAAGACTGTCTTTGAGTTCTGAGGCACGGAAGGCGCGCTGCCAGTCGCCCATCTGCTCGTAGACGTTGATGCGCAGCTCCGTGGCCATCAGGGGCACATCGATGGAGTCACACCAGGCGAGGGCTTGACGGTAGTCTTTCTGCATCAGGCTCCAGCACACCATCACCTGCTCAAGGTTGGCAGCATTGAACTGCTCGGGCTGATGCAGGCGGATGCTGTCATACTTGGTGAAATAGCGGTTGAAAGCCTGACGGTCGCCCAACTTGTTGGCGATAATGCAGCGGTAGCCCAACACGCCGCTCTCATACATCGGGTTCTGCAGCATCTGCCTTGGCAGGCTGTCGAGACACGCCATTGCCTCGGCAGGACGCTTAAAGCTGAGCGTCTGCGCCAGCGAGAGGTAAGCGTTGAAGACCGCTACGGGATTCTTCTCGGCATCGATATTCCGGAGTGCACGCCGAAAGTGTTTCTCTCCCATCTCCGGCTGGTTGCGACCGTTAAAGAAGAATCCCATACTCATATTGGATATGTAAAGATATTGCTCCTGATGGCGCTCCTTGATGTCATCGGTCAGAAGGTGAATCTCGATAAAGGCACGGTGGAAACGCTTGTGGTTCACCTCATAGATCACGCGGCCCATCCACATGCGGTAATACTTCTCCCAATCCTGTCGCTGCTCCAGATAGTCCATAAATGCCTTATGGGCATCGTAGAAGTCGGAGTCACTGCCGTTCGTCTGAGTCTCATAAACGCGCTGAATCAAAGCCTGCTCCTTAGCCGATGGCTGCTCCTGGGCACCAACCGTTATGCTTATGACAAGCATAGCTGCAAACAAAAAATATTTTCTCAAAATCATACTCTAAAATCTTGCTCTTATTTTATCATGACAACTGTCTTTCCCGTCGAATATGTGGAGAAAGGCTGTGCAAAATTACAAAAAAAACCGAAACTTGCAATACATAGAAAGGCAAAAGGGTAGATTTTTGCAGATTTTGAAACATAATTTGTAATTTCTGTAACTCAGGAAAGCTACAAGTTAATTAATTCAAAAAGAATAATGGTACGCAGGGGAATTCTTGTACCATTCAATTTTAATGCCTAAATTTGCAGAAAACAATTGATAAACCGCTCATGAAACAGACAGAACGTATCGAGGAAATGGAGCAGAGACTGAATCGCGCTTCCGCAGCAGTGATGGAACTTTCGGCTGCCATCGACAAGTATGAAGCCACATTGGAAGACGTCGCCAAGCTCGAGGAATACTACAACAGCAGCGAGTGGCGACAAGACTTTGCCGACGACGAAGCCGGACTGCTGCCCACAGGCCTCAAGCGAGGCGTGCTCTCTGAAGATGCCGTATGGAACCTGCTCTCTGACCATCGCGACCTGAAAGGCCGCATGCAGGAACTCTGTCGGCATGAACCAGATAACATTTAAAAACACTCAAGAATATGATCAAGAACATGAAATGGATGCTTTCCGCCATCCTTATCGTATGCGGAAACATAGCAGCACAGGCTGCACAAGACGAGAAAAACGGCACGCCTTTCTTCACCTCCGACGAACTTCCCAATATCGCAAACTTCCTGCCTGCCCCGCCAGAATTCGAGTCGGCTGAATTTGTGTACGACCAGACACGGCACCTCTGGGGAAAGCTGCAGCGCCTCAACGAAGAGCGCGCACAGATGGCCATCAACGATGCCGTCTACGGCATGCAGACGATGATCGACATCTACGGTCCCATGTTCGGACTCGACATCACAAAGGAAGACACGCCTGAAATCTACAAGCTGCTACAAGACGTGTCGTGCACCTGCGACAGCGTCACCGTGAGAGCCAAGAAACACCACATGCGCCTGCGCCCATACGTATATTATAATGAGGGGACCCTCGTGCCAGAAAAGGAGGAGAAGCATGCCGGCGAGGGCTCATGGCCCTCTGGCCACACAGCACTGGGATGGACGGCAGCGCTACTGCTTACAGACATCAACCCTGCTGCCACCGACGGGATTATGGCTCGCGCCTACGAACACGGACAGAGCCGCGTCATCGCAGGCTATCACTGGCAGAGCGACGTGGATGCAGCACGTATCGCCGCCTCGATGCTCTACATCAAGCTGCAGGGCAACGAGCGATTCCAGCAGCAAATGGCCAAAGCGCGCCAGGAGTTCAAGGAGAAGACCGGTTCCTCAACGAGGATAAGCACTCCCGACAACACGCAGCCCTCTACAAGCCGTGCCCAGGTCTACACCCTCAGCGGCCAGTCAGCCACCAGCGGAACCAGAGGCATCGTCATCGAGAACAACAGAAAGGTCGTGAGGAAATAAGGAGGAGCGCCCGACGCTATCTGTTTGATCTCATTGCTTGGCCTTATTCTTATAAGCTGCAACCCTCGTGGCTGCATTGGCCTTGATATTATAGTAGTAGAGCGGATAGTCGTTCTCGTGGAAACTGGCAGGGCCAAAGAGTGGAAAAGTCTCAGGTGCTACGGCCTTGGTCGTTGTAATGACTACGCCCCTCTTCAGGTCGATCTTGGCATCTGCTGCGTGAGGATAGTCCTCAGGCAGTCCTGTCTCTTCGTTGAAGATGTAGCCGCCCAGGCTTTCCTCCGCTGAGGCGTATGTCTCGTCGCGCTTCCAGTTGATGGGATTGATGCTGATGGCACCTGGCATAACAACGATATTGTTCGTATTTCCTGCAGCCTCGGTGTTATACGATATGATCACACCGGTATCGTCGGCTCCCTCTGCAAACTTGAGATGCGGGTTGTCTTTAAGATAATCCTCGGTGATGGAAAAACCGATCACGTAGGCAGCGATCATACGCTTCAGATACTCAGGGTGCGCCTTCATGTACTCTGCAAGTACAAAGCTCTGCATGATGGAGCCCTGCGAGTGTCCTGCAAGGATAAAGGGTCGTCCGCCATTGAAGTGTTCAAAATAGTAGTCGAGGGCAGCAAACACATCTGTCTTTGGAACAGAGTTGAAGGCTGCTTCACGATCTTCCATAGACATCTTGGCCAGAGCCGCCATGTTGCACTGCCTGTAGAAAGGAGCATAGACATTGGCGACATCCTCAAAAGCCGTTGCCTGCACGAGAGAAGTCCGCATGGCTGGAATACGCATGGCCGGCTCATCGATGGCGGCATGTATGGGTGCGCCCTCGGAGTCATCGACATACTCCGTCGGATAGACATAGAAGCAATCGACGTCTTTTGTCGCTTCGGACAGGTACATCCAGTTGTCTTCGTCGCTGTAGTCGACAGTCTTCACTGTCTCACCTTCTGGATTCGCAGGAACCGAGTTGTCGTCCTTGCTGCTGCATGATGTGATTACCATTGTCGTGCCGCAAGTCAGGATGGCGGCAAGCATCCAATTTAATCCACTATTCATAATTAAAATTGATAATTTATAAAACATATTATTAGGAAATTCGATTGTCATTGTCGCTTGCAAAGATAAGACAAATTCCCCATAACAGCTTTACTGCAAATGCTTGTCGCAAAGGGTTTTGCTGATTTTGACACTATTTTTGTTAATCTTGAGAGTTTTGGGCCATGTCGTTCATCCACGCTCTCACGTTCTGCCCCATACGCTGCTGGAAGGCGAGCCTGAAGGTGCTGTAACTCCGGTATCCGCTTTCGCCTGCCAGCTGCTGGGCGGTGAAGGAACGGCCTTCGGCAACAGCCTTACGATAAAGTCTGATGAAATAATTGATGCGCAGATCGTTGATATAGGTATTGTAGGTGATGCCCAGGGAAGAGAAATACTGGCTGAGATAGAAACGGTTGGTTCCGATAGCTTTGGCAAGCTGGGTAATGCTCAGGTCGTACTGCAGGTAAAGTCGCGTGTCTATGCAATGGCGTTGAAGCAGTGAGGTAAGGTCTTTAGGTTGTGAGGTTTTAAAGCTGTCAGGACCTGAGACTTTCTGAATGCTCAAGTCGCTTAGCGTCTCTACACGCCACAGGAGGTAGCAGATAAGTGTGGCGGTGACAACCAGCATGGCATATTCATAAACCGGGGCTTTGTCGCAAAACTCATTGACGGTGAACGCCGACAGTATGATGGCCAATACTATAAAGCTGTGCCATATCTCCTTGTGTTCCAAGTCAGCATAGTTATCGCGCAGCCAGCGTCCATACTGTCTTAATGCGCGCACCATATATGTAATAATGCCAATGATCAAAGGCAGGTCGTATGCATAGATCATTGGGAAGAGAGCCTCGCTACGACTGACGACACAGGCTGCCATACCTGCCACAGCAGGTGCTATCATCAAAGCAAAGGGCCATAACGGGCGCCTGCGGTCTTGCAGCATGGCAAGCAATACGACTATCGCAAGAGGAAGAAGCGTCACGCTCTGAATCAGCCCGCCTATAAGGTCTACCATCTCAATATCCTCGCTTGATGAAAAGAAAAACAGTTGCATGCACCATACCTGGTTCAAAGCCAAGGAGACTAAGAACACTCCCGTCCAGCGGCGCAGGCGCAGTGGTGGCGTGATACCAGTGACAAAGGCATTAGCCTTATTGAAAAGCAGATAGCAACCTGACAGCAGGGCCATAGCCATCACTACTGAATACAATATAACAAAGAGAATATCACCTCGAGCCTGATCGTACATGTCAATGAGTTTGATTCATAGTGCAAAGATACAAATATCTACTTACATAGCCAAACTTTTACGGCGAATTTCTGTGTTACTATAGTCAATTATGGCAACACCTAACGTCCAGAAATTGCAACCGTCTGACAATCAGAAGATTGTACACAAATACTATCTTTCAAGACCTAACATAAACCTAACAAAGAGGTAACACAGACCTAACATGACATGTTAGGTCTGTGTTAGGTTAATGTTACCTCTTAGTTAGGTCTTGTACACCTTAAAATCACCCAAACTCCCTTTAAATAAAGGAGGTTCAGGAATTTGCATGTTAGGTCTTGGCATAAATAGCACTTAAACAAAATTTCATACTGCTTATTGCGGAAAAATCTCCATTTATCGTGAGGCGTAAACGCCCATGACTCCAAAAGCCAGACATACTCACAATCTCAGTAAACAGTCCCATACTGGGAACGTCATAGTCCCACCGTGGGAACATATTATTCCGGGGGTCAAAGACAGGCACTTGACCCTCTTTAAAAGAGTTCATTTTGGAATACGCTGAATGACGCTATAACTTATCCCTGTGACCCTGGACATCTGGCGAGGACCGACACGATAACATCGCATCGTCTCAGATATAAAGGTCTTTTGCATACATTTATCCAAAGACAAAAATGAGGTGATACTCTTTGCCCCACTCTTACTCAAGAGGTAACATCTCACCTCTTTATCCGAAACAACCGCCTTGTCCTCTATATCTATACAACCATATCTTTCAGGCAATGGCGTTTCCACCAGGCCCTTGAGGGCCTCCATTGAATTTCTGAAACCACCAAATGATTTAAAGAAAAAAGAAACTTCGGGCAATTTAACTTACCCGAAGCTCCCTTATTATTCAACAAGGGTCAAGTGCCTGTCCCCATGACCCACTATCAACCAATATACGCTAATATCACATTGGCTGCCTCTTCCTCGGTTTTACCATCCATTCTGATAACCAGATCGTAGTTACGGGTGTCGTAACGCGAAGTATGGGCATTGTTCTTCATATACTCCTCGCGGGTTTCATCCACCATCTTAATAACTTTCTTGGCCTCTTTCTCGGTAAGTCCCTGCTTAGCCATCACGCGCTTAAAACGATGATCCATAGAAGCCTGAATGAAAACGCTCAGATGGTTGGGATTATCGTTCATAGCAAAGAAGGCCGAACGACCGGCGATGACACACGACTCCTCGCTGGCAATGTTTTGCAAGATTTCTCTTTCTGCCTTCAGGACAGCCTCGGAGGTCACATACCTGTTATTATCCTCGTCGTAATACTCAGAAGAATTGGCTGCTCCTTCTCCCAGAACCAACACACGCTTAATCTCTTCCCACCAGCTACGGTTCTTGCTTTTCAGTTCCTCAATCTGACGATGTGAAAGGTCGAACTTCTCTTCCAAAGCTTTAGAAAGCATCTTGTCGTAATAGGGCACGCCCAGTTTCTCGGCTAAAACACGACCGACGGTACGACCACCGCTACCCAACTCGCGATTAATGGTGATGACAAATCTTTCGTTTTTTTTCATTATAGCTAAATTTTTAGTTATTCCATAATAATAAAAAGAGGTAGTGGAGACATGTAGTCTCCACTACCTATAAAGAGTTATTAATCGGCCATCTTGGCCTTGATCATCTCGCGGTTCAGGCGGGCGATGTTGGCAATGGTCTCGTTCTTCGGGCAGACAGCCTCGCAGGCGCGAGTGTTGGTGCAGTTACCGAAGCCGAGCTCGTCCATCTTGGCAATCATGTTCTTCACACGACGGGCAGCCTCTACGCGTCCCTGTGGGAGCAGGGCGAGCTGAGATACCTTCGACGATACGAAGAGCATGGCAGAGCCGTTCTTACAAGCAGCTACGCAAGCACCGCAGCCGATGCAGCTGGCGCAGTCCATAGCCTCGTCGGCATCCTCCTTAGGAATAAGGATAGCGTTGGCATCCTGAGCCTGACCTGTGCGGATGGTGGTATAGCCGCCAGCCTGGATGATCTTATCGAAGGCGTTGCGGTCTACCATACAGTCCTTGATCACGGGGAAGGCAGCAGAGCGCCAGGGCTCGACGGTGATGACGTCACCATCGTTGAAGCGGCGCATATAGAGCTGACAGGTGGTGGCACCACGCTCAGTGAGTCCGTGAGGTGTACCGTTGATGTAGAGTGAGCACATACCGCAGATACCCTCGCGGCAGTCGTGATCGAACACGAAGGGCTCCTTGCCCTCGTTGATGAGCTCCTCGTTCAGGATGTCGAGCATCTCGAGGAACGAGGTGTCATCGGGGATGTCGTGCATTTCGTGGGTATCGAAATGACCTGCGTCCTTGGGGCCATTCTGGCGCCAGAACTTTATTGTAAATGAAATATTCTTTGCCATAATTTAAGTGCTTTGGGGGTGCTGAGATACAGCACCATACTTAACATTAATTCTTATAGTTACGTGTCTGTACCTTGATAGCCTCGTACTCCAGCGGCTCCTTGATGAGCTCGGGCTCGTTGCCCTTGCCTTTGTACTCCCAGCAGCCTACATAGAAGTAGTTCTCGTCGTCGCGCTTGGCCTCGCCTTCCTCGGTCTGGTACTCCTCGCGGAAGTGACCTCCGCAGGACTCGTTACGAGAGAGAGCATCGAAAGCTACGAGCTGACCCATCGTGAAGAAGTCGCGCAGGTGGATTGCCTTGTCAAGCTCCACGTTCAGACCCTCCTTAGAGCCAGGCACGAAGAGGTTGGTATCGAACTCCTTCTCGAGCTCGTGCATCTTCTTCAGACCTTCCTTCAGGCCCTCAGCGGTGCGGCCCATGCCGACATACTCCCACATAATATGACCCAGCTCCTTATGGATAGAGTCAACAGAACGCTTGCCCTTAATGTTCATCAGGCGATCGATCTCGGCAGCAACACCCTTCTCTGCAGCCTCGAACTCAGGCAAATCGGTAGAAACCTTTGGCCATACAGCCTGATCTGCGAGATAGTTCTGGATGGTGTAAGGCAGCACGAAGTAACCATCGGCCAAGCCCTGCATCAGAGCCGAAGCACCCAGACGGTTGGCACCGTGGTCAGAGAAGTTACACTCACCGATAGCAAAGAGGCCAGGGATAGTGGTCTGCAGCTCGTAGTCAACCCAGATACCACCCATCGTGTAGTGGATAGCGGGATAGATCATCATCGGCTTGTAGTACTTCACGCCATTGATCTCGTTGGCTACGTCGCCAGGGAATACATCCGTAATCTCCTCGTACATCTCGAAGAGGTTGCCGTAACGCTGCATGATGACATCGAGGCCGAGGCGGTTGATAGACTCAGAGAAGTCGAGGAACACAGCCAGACCGGTATTGTTCACACCATAGCCCTTGTCGCAACGCTCCTTGGCGGCACGGCTGGCAACGTCACGCGGCACGAGGTTACCGAATGCCGGATAGCGGCGCTCCAGATAGTAGTCGCGATCCTCCTCAGGAATCTCCCAGCCCTGCTTGGTTCCAGCCTGCAGAGCCTTGGCATCCTCAATCTTCTTGGGAACCCAGATACGGCCATCGTTACGCAGCGACTCTGACATCAGCGTCAGCTTAGACTGCTTGTCGCCATGAACGGGGATACAAGTCGGGTGAATCTGAACGTAAGAGGGGTTAGCCATGAAGGCACCCTTACGGTAGCACTGGATAGCAGCAGTACAGTTACAACCCATAGCGTTGGTAGAGAGGAAGTAAGCGTTTCCGTAACCACCAGTAGCGATGACGACCGCATTGGCGCTGAAGCGTACGAGCTCGCCCGTTACGAGGTTCTTGGCGATGATACCGCGGGCACGTCCGTCGACGATCACCACATCCTCCATCTCGTAGCGCGTATAGAGCTTCACCTTACCAGCCTGAACCTGACAGCTCAGTGAAGAGTAGGCACCCAGCAACAGCTGCTGACCCGTCTGACCCTTGGCATAGAATGTACGGCTTACCTGAGCACCACCGAACGAACGGTTGGCCAGCATACCACCATACTCACGAGCGAAAGGAACGCCCTGAGCTACGCACTGGTCGATAATATTGTTTGATACCTCAGCCAGACGATAAACGTTAGCCTCGCGAGCACGATAGTCACCACCCTTTACAGTATCATAGAACAGACGGTAAACAGAGTCACCATCGTTCTGATAGCACTTAGCGGCATTGATACCACCCTGGGCGGCGATAGAGTGCGCACGGCGTGGAGAGTCCTGAATACACAAGTTGATCACATTGAAGCCCATCTCACCGAGTGAAGCAGCTGCAGAAGCACCAGCCAAACCAGTACCAACCACAATGACATCCAACTTCAGCTTGTTCTTGGGGTTAACCAGTCGCTGATGAGCCTTATATTCCTTCCATTTCTCAGGCACTGGACCTGCGGGAATCTTAGAATCTAATACTTTTGCCATAATCTTTTTCTAATTAAAAGGTGGATAATTAGCAGCTACCGCTACAGAGCGAAGGAGCGCAACCGAATGCGAAAGCCAGAACAACGATCAGGAAGCAGAGCATGAGCAGTGTTACATAGATCATGCCGATGCACTGCCAGCGCTTCAGCCATACCTTGCCGCTCACACCAAGCGTCTGCATAGCTGACCAGAAACCATGAGTGAGATGGAACCAGATGGCTGCGAGCCATACGACGTAAATCACCACGAACACAGGGTTAGAGAATGTCTCCTTGATCCATCCGAAACCATCAGTGGGGCTGATCTTGGGCATAGCACCGACGAGCTCTGCGAACATCATGTTGTACCAGAAGTTCCAGAGGTGAATCAGCAGACCGATGCAGATGATGATACCCAGAACGAGCATGTTCTTGGAAGCCCACTCTACCTTTCCGGCCTTGACCTCCGTAGCCACCTCGTAACGATTATCGCCACGAGCTGTACGGTTCTGCGCAGTCAGAATGAACGCGAAGACGATGTGAAGCACTGCCAGGGCAGCCAGACCGAGTGTTGCTACAACAGCATACCAGTTGGCACCCAGGAATTCGCAAATCATGTTGTAACCCTCTTCCGAGAAAAGCGCCACCATGTTCATGCAACCATGAAAGGTCAGGAACAGAATCAGCGCAATACCCGTTACAGACATTACAACTTTTCTACCAATTGATGAATTGATTAACCACATAAGTTGTTGAATTTAAGTTATTTAAAAAATATTGCGTACTCACTATTTAGGATTGGAGGATTGCTTTAGAGTGCAAAGTTAATAAAAAATAATGATAAAACAAACCTTTTTGAGATAAAAATTCAACTTTATCTCAATTTTTTTTCTTACTTTTGCGGAAAATTATCAAAAGAGAATGAAATTCAATTATGATGTTCTGGTCATCGGAGGTGGTCATGCGGGGTGCGAAGCAGCCTGCGCCAGTGCCAATATGGGTGCCAAAACCTGCCTCGTGACGATGGACATGAACAAGATTGCGCAGATGTCGTGCAACCCTGCCGTTGGCGGCATTGCAAAGGGGCAGATCGTCCGCGAGATTGATGCCCTCGGAGGGCAGATGGGACTGGTGACTGACGCCACCTCGATACAATTCCGTATGCTGAACGTTGGTAAAGGGCCTGCAATGTGGAGTCCGCGCGCTCAGTGCGACAGAGGGAAGTTTATCTGGGAGTGGCGCCGACATCTTGATGAGACAGAGCGTCTCGATGTCTGGCAGGATCAGGCAGACGAGTTGTTAGTTGAAGAACAGACAAAGCAAGCCATTGGTGTGCGCACTATCTGGGGAGCAGAGCTATATGCCAAATGCGTCATCGTCACGGCTGGCACTTTCCTTAACGGACTGATGCATATCGGACGCAAGATGGTGCCTGGCGGACGAATTGCTGAACCTGCTGTAGCTCATTTCACCGAAAGCATCACTCGACTTGGGGTCACCTCAGCGCGAATGAAGACTGGTACGCCAGTACGTATCGACAAGCGTTCGGTTCATTTCGAGGATATGGAGATTCAGCCAGGAGAGAGCAAACCCTATCAGTTTAGTTACATGAACAAAGCAAGAGCACTGAAACAACTGCCTTGTTGGACAGTCAACACGAATGCTGAAGTTCATGAGGTACTTCGTAGCGGTTTGGCAGACTCCCCACTCTACAATGGACAGATTCTATCGATAGGTCCTCGATATTGCCCGTCTATAGAAACCAAACTGGTGACCTTCCCAGATCGAGACAAGCATCCACTATTCCTCGAGCCTGAGGGCGAAGACACCAACGAAATGTATCTGAATGGATTCTCGTCATCTCTCCCAATGGATGTACAGATAGAGGCTTTGAAGAAAATGCCAGCATTCAGAGATATAAAAGTATATCGGCCAGGTTATGCGATAGAATACGATTTCTTCGACCCTACCCAACTCAACCATTCGTTGGAATCGAAGATTATCAAGAATCTGTTTATGGCAGGACAGGTGAACGGCACGACTGGCTATGAGGAAGCAGGCGGGCAGGGAACGATGGCCGGTATCAATGCAGCCCTGAAAGCTGGAGCAGAGAGTGAGAGCCAGTTCACGCCCTTCATCCTCCATCGCGACGAAGCATATATTGGCGTTTTAATCGACGACTTGGTAACAAAGGGTGTAGACGAACCCTATCGTATGTTTACCTCTCGCGCTGAGTATCGCATCCTTCTCAGACAAGACGATGCTGACGCCCGTCTGACAGAAAAGGCATACAATCTTGGTTTAGCCAAAAGTGACCGATTTGATTGGTGGAAAGAAAAGAAAGAGCATATCGAAGAAATCGAAAGTTTCTGTCAGAACTTTGCGATCAAACCGCGACTCATTAATTCTGCCTTAGAAGCCCTTGGCACTACCCCACTCCAGTTTGGATGTAAGTTGGTCGATCTGGTAAACCGTCCTCAGTTGAATCTGTCAAATCTCTCGGAAATCATTCCTCAATTGAAAGAGGTATTAAATCGCCCGAATAATCGAAAAGAAGAAATTGCTGAAGCAGCAGAGATTAGAATGAAATACAGCGGATACATCGAGCGTGAACGTGTCGTAGCTGAGAAAATGCACCGACTGGAGAACATCAAGATCCGTGGCCATTTCAACTACGAAGAACTGCAAGGGCTCTCCACAGAGTGCCGCCAGAAGCTAATGAAGATTCAGCCAGAAACACTTGCCCAGGCAAGCCGTATCCCAGGGGTGTCGCCAAGCGATATCAATGTGCTGCTCGTCCTTATGGGCCGGTAGGCATGCAAGGCCGACGACGCAGGACATGGGGCAATGTTCCACGTGAAACAAACAACATTAAACAACATTTATAACTCACTGATTATGAACAACAAGACATTGATTGACAATCTGCGTAGCATACCAGATTTTCCAAGGAAGGGCATCAACTTCCGTGACGTGACCACGCTCTACAAGAGTGCCGAGTGTATGAAGATCATGCTCGACGAACTGGAGGAACTTTACAAAGACAAAGGCATCACCAAGATCGTTGGCATCGAGAGCCGTGGCTTCGTCATGGCATCCGCTTTGGCAGCAAGACTCGGTTGCGGAATCGTGTTGGCACGCAAACCTGGTAAACTGCCCTCTACCGTCATCAAGGAATCGTTCACGAAAGAATATGGTGTGGACACCATTGAGATGCACCTTGATTCTATCGATGAGAACGACGTAGTACTAATCCATGATGACTTGCTCGCAACTGGTGGTACGGCAAAGGCCGCCTATAAGCTCGTCAAATATTTCAAGCCAAAGCACATCTACATGAACTTCATCGTGGAAATCAGAGACGAAGGACTGCATGGCCGTGACCTCTTTAAGGACATTGAATACACCACCCTCATGATCGTATAAAGACAAAAGAGGTAGCACAAAACATGTCTCACATTGAGGGCGAGGAACGTTCCACGTGAAACAACTTATTTGGAAAAACCCTTCAGCAAAGGGATTTTAGCATAGGGATTGAAGATGACGAAAGAAGAAAACGAGAAGCGACTGAGCTATCTGAAGAGTATCGTCAGCCGACTGCCGGAGAAGCCGGGCAGCTACCAGTATTACGACGAGAACCACACTATCATCTACGTGGGGAAGGCGAAGAACCTGAAATCGAGAGTATCTTCGTACTTCCACACGGAGGTAGACCGCTTCAAGACCAAAGTGCTGGTCAGCAAGATCCACGATATCAGCTACACCGTCGTGAATACGGAAGAGGATGCACTCTTGCTGGAAAACGCTCTCATCAAGAAATACAATCCTCGCTACAATGTGCTGCTGAAAGACGGCAAGACATACCCCAGCATTTGCGTCACCAACGAATTCTTCCCACGTATCTTCAAGACTCGTAACATCAACAGGAAATGGGGTACCTACTACGGGCCATACTCCCACATCGGGTCGATGTACGCCGTCCTCGACATCATCAAGGAACTCTACCACCCTCGCACCTGCAACACCCCACTCACGAAGGAAGGCGTTGACACAGGAAAATACAAGGTATGCCTGGACTATCACATCAAGAAGTGTCTGGGACCTTGCACGGGAAAGCAAGCCTACGAGGACTACCAGAAGAACATCATGCAGGCCCGAGAGATCCTGAAAGGGAACACACGTCAGGTGCTACGAGACATGAAAGAAGAAATGCTCAGACTCTCAGAAGAACTGCGCTTCGAGGAGGCAGAAGAAATCAAGAGGAAATACATAGCGCTGGACGGATTCGTAAGCAAGAGCGAAGTGGTAAGCAACACAATCAACAACGTAGACGTATTCTCTATCACCTCGGACGAGAAAATGGCCTTCATCAATTACATACACGTCTCGAACGGCAGCATCAACCAGAGCTTCACCATCGAGTACAAAAAGAAGCTGAACGAGAGCAATGAGGAGCTGCTGCAACTCGGCATCATCGAACTGCGCCAAAGATTCAAGAGCGACGCCAAGGAGATCATCATACCAACGGAGGTGGATATAGAGTTGGAAAACGTCACTTTCACCATACCCCAACGAGGTGACAAGAAGACCCTGCTCGACCTCTCAATCATGAACGGAAAACAATACAAGTTCGACCGCCTGAAGCAGGCCGAGAAACTGAATCCGGAGCAGAAACAGACACGCCTGATGAAAGAACTGCAAGAGAAGCTGCACCTGCCTACCCTGCCCTACCACATCGAATGCTTCGACAACTCGAACATATCAGGCACTGACGCAGTAGCCTCATGCGTGGTATTCAAGGCCATGAAGCCCAGCAAAAAGGAATACAAGCACTTCAACATCAAGACCGTAGTAGGTCCCGATGACTATGCTTCGATGAAGGAGGTAGTACACCGCAGATATACTCGTCTGACGAATGAAGAACAGCCCCTACCCGACCTCATCATCGCCGACGGCGGCAAGGGCCAGATGGAGGTGATCAGAGAAGTCATCCAGGACGAGCTGAACCTCGACATTCCTATCGCAGGATTAGCCAAAGACGACCGTCACCGCACCAACGAACTGCTCTACGGATTCCCGCCAATCCACGTAGCGCTGAAGACCGACTCAGAACTCTTCCACGTGCTCACGCACATTCAAGACGAGGTACACCGCTTCGCCATCGAATTCCACCGAAACAAGCGTTCTAAGCGCGCTTTGCACTCTGAGCTTGACAACATCCCGGGCATCGGTCCTAAGACACGTGACGGGCTTCTAAATGCCCTCAAATCGGTTAAACGGATTAGGGAGGCCAACCTGGAAACACTACAGACAGCCATTGGACCAGCGAAAGCACAAATTGTCTATTCGCACTTCCACCCCAGCGACAAATAGGCGCATCGCAATTCGAAATGACGCGGTAACACGCTGCTGCGCAGATACGCCTGTCGCATAGATGAAATATTGTTACATTTGAAAATTCGGCCAACAAACAGGTTCTAGAGACAAAAGCACAAAAAAAAATTTTCCTAACTACAAAAAATTTTCTTGGTTAGAGAGAAAAAGGAGGAACACTATGGAAGGCATAAAGAATTCTAAATAAAGAAAGGGGAAAAGCGAAAAAAGAGGACAACACGACATTATAGTTCGTACCAATTAAGAAAAAACTAAGAAATTTAACGGCATATATAGAGTATTCTCCGAATAATTTCATATCTTTGCAGAAAAATTAGAGCAACAATGAGAGCAGTCGTACAGAGAGTCAGCCGTGCCAGCGTCACCATAGAGGGCGCAGTCAAAAGCCAGATAGGAGCAGGATTCCTGATTCTGGTGGGCATCTGTGACGAGGATACAAACGAAGACGTAGAGTGGCTGGTTAAAAAGATAGCCAACCTGAGGGTGTTTGATGATGAGGATGGAGTCATGAATCGTTCCGTCATCGACATCAGCGGCGAGGCCCTCGTAGTGAGCCAGTTCACACTCTATGCCAGCTATAAGAAAGGTAATCGCCCCAGCTGGTTCAAAGCAGGCTCACATGAACACTCTATCCCACTCTACGAGGCCTTCTGCACCCAACTTTCAGAGGCCATAGGGAAGCCAGTGGGAACAGGAGAATTTGGGGCAGACATGAAGGTAGAGCTACTGAATGACGGCCCAGTCACAATATGTATGGACACCAAGAACAAAGAATAGAAACAAACAAAACCATTAAGATTATGGACAAGAGACAAATTACCAATTACGTGAACCTTGCCGCCCTAGTGAGCTATATCTTGGGGCGCATTCTCCACTCGAATTTCCTCATCGCTTTCGGCCTGACCATCATGGCCGTACTGAGCATATGGACTATCATCCATTGGAAGGAGAACGACAAGATGTCGAACTATATTTCTGTAGCCTTCCTAGTACTCGTCGGACTCTCACTCTTCGGTCTCTAATAGCATGAAGAAATATCTACGGGAAATAGAAATGGCAGGGGTGATTCTGGCGTCTACTGGAATCGTCAACTCACTGATTTGGGGTTCGATTTATGGCGGATGGATCTGCGGAATCGGTATCCTGCTGATGCTGATCGTATTCCTCTATAAAGCCTTTCACTGGAACGAATATGCCCGTGAAAATAAGCAATATATCTGGATTATCCTACTGACGATAGCCCTATTATTCATTCAAATGTTAAGAGCAAGATGACCATCAAAGAAGCACAAGAAGCAGTGGATCGCTGGATCAAGAAATACGGCGTGAGATACTTTTCGGAACTAACGAATATGGCGGTTTTAACGGAAGAAGTGGGCGAACTGGCACGTGTGATAGCCCGCAAATATGGTGACCAGAGTTTCAAGGAGGGCGAGAAAGACAATCTGGGCGAAGAAATGGCAGATGTTCTTTGGGTACTACTCTGTCTGGCCAATCAGACTGGCGTAGACCTCACCGAAGAGCTTCAGAAGTCCATCGAAAAGAAGACTGAGAGAGATTCATTAAGACATATACACAATAAGAAACTTTTAGCATAAAACGATTATGGCAGAACACAATCATGAGCATGAGCATCACCACCACGAGATGCCACAAAAGAGCCGTATAGAAGAAGCTCTGAGTAAGTATAACCTCGAAATCAGCGACGAGGAAGTACGTGAGGCAGTGAAGAAGATCATCACTGAGAAAGTACATGAGAACGACAATCTGGAAACCAAGAAATTCCTGATGGGAAGTGTAGAACTAACCACACTGAAAACAACGGATTCAGACGAGAGCGTGATGGCCTTTACGGAGCGCGTCAATCAGTTCGATGAGCAATATCCTAACCTCCCCCACGTAGCGACCATCTGTGTGTATCCACGTTTTGCAAAGATCGTTTCAGAGACACTTGAGGTCGATGGCGTTGAAATAGCATGTGTATCAGGCTCTTTCCCGTCTTCTCAGGCACTGATTGAAGTCAAGACGATAGAGACAGGACTGGCGATAAAAGACGGTGCTACAGAGATTGACATGGTTCTCTCCGTAGGTGCATTCCTCTCAGGTGATTACGAGACAGTAATAGACGAGATTCAGCAGATGAAAGAGGCTTGCGGCGATAAGAAAATGAAGGTAATCCTCGAGACAGGTTGCCTGAAGACAGCAGCCAATATCAAGACTGCCTCTATCCTATCCATGTATGCAGGAGCAGATTACATCAAGACCTCTACTGGTAAGCTTGAGCCTGCAGCTACACCCGAGGCTGCCTACGTCATGTGTCAGGCAATTAAGGAATACTACGATGAAACGGGCATACAGATTGGTTTTAAGCCCGCTGGAGGCCTTAACTCGGTGATGGATGCACTGATATACTACACGATTGTAAAAGAGGTCCTGGGCGAGAAATGGCTCACGAATCAGTGGTTCCGCATGGGTACCTCACGCCTGGCAAACTTATTGCTCAGCGAAGTCATTGGAGAAGAAACAAAATTCTTCTGATTGACGAATCATTAAAACAATACTCCTCAAACAAAAAGCCCTCGCGATGGCGAGGGTTTTTTCATTATAGCTTGCGCTGTATCACATAATCAAGATAGGCAGTATAGGCTTGTTTCAATTCTGGTTTCACGGATTCATCGATATATTTCTGAGCTTCTTTGGCAAACTCATTCATCTTCTGTTCTGCGTATTCAATACCTCCATTCTGCTTTGTAAACTCAACAAGAACAGCGATTTCATCAGCATTAATCGTCCCAGCTTTCACCTTCTTAGCAAGAGTAAGCATTGCCTGAGAATCTGAATGAGTCAAGGCATAGATGACAGGAAGCGTCAGCTTGCCTTCTGTCATATCATTACCTGTAGGCTTACCAATTTCCTTGGAATCATAATAATCGAAAATATCATCTCGAATCTGAAAGATCATACCGATATTATGTCCAAACTTTTTGGCTTTCACAACATCATCTTCAGCGACACCTACAGAAATAGCACCCAAACCTGCACATGCTTCAAAAAGAACGGCCGTTTTCTTTTCAATTACTTGATAATAAGTATCTTCTGAAATCTCTTGATTCGAAATATTCGAGAGTTGGAGAATCTCACCAGCAGCTAATGTTCTTCCTAATTCAGCAAGATGCTGTACGATTTGTGGATTATCTGAAAGAGCAATGCGCAATAACGCTGTAGAAACAATATAATCACCCACTAACACAGCCACCTTATTATTATAAGAAGCATTTACAGATGCCTGCCCACGACGCTCACTACTCTCATCGACAACATCATCGTGAACAAGACTTGCCGTATGAATCAGTTCCAAAGCCAAAGCAGCATTTTGCGTCATATCTGAAACCTCGCCATAGTTCTTGGCAGACAAGAGGAAGAGCATAGGGCGCATGCGCTTTCCTCCACGTTTACGGATATGCGAAAGAACGTGCTCGAGCAATCCATCACCGTGAGTCAGACTTTCATTAAATAGTACGACGAAATCGTTCATTTCCGTCGCTATTGGCCTTCGTATCGTTGCTAAAAAATCCATTCGAAACAAAATTTTCGATACAAAAATAGTAAAAAAGGACGGATTTCAAAGAATTTTAAGTAATTTTACACCGAAAATTAAGAAAGTTATGCAGAAATTATTTCTTTTAGACGCTTATGCGCTCATTTATCGCAGTTATTACGCGTTCATTAAAAACCCTCGAATCAACTCGAAAGGTCTAAATACCAGTGCCATCATGGGCTTTCTGAACACGCTGAATGAAGTGCTAACAAAAGAGCATCCCACCCATATTGGCGTAGCCTTCGATCCTCATGGGCCTACATTCCGTAGTGAGGCTTTTCCTGAATATAAGGCCCAGCGCGAAGAGACGCCAGAGGATATCCGTAAGGCAGTGCCTATCATCAAGGACCTGTTAAAGGCTTATCGCATTCCTATACTGCAAGTTGATGGTTTTGAGGCAGATGACGTCATCGGAACACTGGCAACAAAAGCAGGCGCTCAAGGTATAGAGACCTTTATGCTGACACCAGATAAAGACTATGGCCAGCTGGTGCGAGATAATGTTTTCATCTTCCGCCCTCGTCATGGAGGTGGCTATGAAACAATGGGTCCGAAGGAAGTCTGTGAAAAATATGGCATTCCATCGACAAATGCTGTCATCGATCTCCTGGCACTGATGGGTGATTCTGCTGATAATTTCCCTGGCTGTCCTGGTGTGGGTGAGAAAACAGCTGTGAAACTGATCAATGAGTTTGGTAATATCAATAGTCTGATTGAAAGGTCATCTGAGATCAAGGGTAAACTGCGCGAAAAAGTGGAAGAGCATGTCGATGATATCAAGATGAGTTACTTCCTGGCAACCATCAAAACAGATGTGCCCATCGAACTCGATATGGAAAATCTGAAACTCGTGGACCCCAATGAGGAAGAACTTGGCAAATTGTTGCTCGAACTTGAGATGAAGTCGTTCGCAGACAGAGTTCTTAAAAAAAGCCAAAAACCCCAAATTCCCGTTAATGGACAACTCGATCTCTTTGCAGAATTTCCAATCGACGGGGCGAATGTAAGCGAAAATTCAAGTTTTGAGAGCCTTAAAACGACCTCTCACGATTACAAACTCGTTGAAAATGAGGAAGATTTGTTGAAATTACGTGATTATTTCTTAACAAACGAAATTCTCAGTCTAGATACAGAAACCACATCAACCTCTGCGATTGAGGCAGAATTGGTAGGATTGAGCTTCGCCGTGAAGGAATTCGAGGCATTTTATGTCCCAATTCCTGCCAATCGTGAAGAAGCGTTGCGAATTGTTAATATCTTTAAAGAGGTCTACGAGAATGAGAATATTTTGAAAATCGGACAAAACATGAAGTACGACCTCGAGGTGTTGCGCAACTATGGCATCGAACTCAAAGGCAAGATGTGGGACACGATGATTGCCCACTACCTCATCCAACCAGAGCTGCATCACAATATGGACTACATGGCCGAGATCTATCTCAACTATCAGACCATCCACATCGATGAACTGATAGGTCCTCGAGGCAAAGGACAGAAATCGATGCGCGACCTCCTACCCTCTCAGGTCTATGAATATGCCGCAGAGGATGCTGATATCACCCTCCGGCTGAAGAACAAGTTGGAGCCAGAATTGAAAAAGTTCGAATGCGAAGACCTATTCTATAATATCGAGATGCCACTGATGCCTGTACTCGCAGAAATGGAGATGAATGGTGTCTGTCTCGATACGGAATCACTTAAAGAAACGTCAAAGGTTTTGACGGATCGCATGAACGAGCTTGAACACCGTATCTACGAACTCGCTGGCGAACAATTCAATATCGCATCGCCCAAACAAGTTGGTGAAATCTTGTTCGACAAACTAAAAATCGTTGAGAAGGCCAAGAAGACCAAAACAGGCCAATACGTTACATCAGAAGAAGTGCTACAGCAACTCCGAAACAAGCACGAAATTGTGGCAGACATCTTGGAACACAGAGGTTTGAAGAAACTGATAGGAACCTATATCGACGCACTACCCAAGCTGATTAATCCTCGCACAGGACACATTCACACATCCTTCAATCAGACGATAACAGCAACAGGGCGCCTAAGTTCCTCTGATCCAAACCTTCAAAATATTCCCATTCGTGGTGAAGACGGTAAGGAGATTCGCAAAGCCTTTATCCCAGAGCCTGGCTGTCTGTTCTTTTCAGCAGACTATAGCCAGATAGAACTGCGCGTGATGGCCCATCTTTCGAAGGACGAAGCGATGATAGAGGTGTTCCGTGAAGGCAAGGACCTCCATGCGGCTACAGCTGCGAATATCTATAAGAAACCTATCGAAGAGGTCACTCGCGATGAACGCACCAAGTCGAAACGTGCCAACTTCGGTATCATCTACGGCATCACCGTCTTTGGTTTAGCTGAGCGTCTTGACATCCCCCGCGATGAAGCTAAGATGCTGATAGACGGCTACTTCGCTACCTTCCCACAAGTACACGACTACATGGAGAAATCCAAGGAAGTGGCTCGCCAGAAAGGTTATGTCACTACCCTATTCGGGCGTCGCCGCTATCTGCCAGATATCAATTCCCACAATGCGACAGTTCGAGGTTTTGCTGAGCGCAATGCCATCAATGCTCCCATTCAGGGCACTGCTGCCGATATCATCAAGGTGGCGATGATTCATATCCATGAGCGTTTCAAGAAAGAGGGCATCAAGAGCAAAATGATTCTCCAAGTACACGACGAACTCAACTTCTCAGTCTTCCCAGAGGAGAAAGAAAAGGTGGAGCGCATCGTGATAGAGGAAATGCAGGCAGCCTTCCCACTCAGTGTCCCCCTCGTAGCTGATTCCGGATTTGGCCAAAACTGGCTCGAAGCGCATTAATCACCTACGTAAGGCTGAAAAAAAGCATTAATAGCTTAAATAATAAGGTGAAAAAGGAACATTTTCTGAGAAAACCTTTGTTTCTCGGAAAATGTTTCTTAATTTTGCAGCCGAAATAAACGTTTATAGAAGAAAATGGCATTAAAATGTGGTATTGTGGGACTGCCGAATGTGGGCAAGTCCACATTGTTTAATTGTCTGTCGAGCGCCAAGGCTCAGGCAGCAAACTTTCCTTTCTGTACGATCGAGCCCAATGTGGGTGTCATCACCGTTCCTGATGAGCGACTGACGAAGTTGGCAGAGATCGTGCACCCAGGCCGTATCGTGCCTGCTACTTGTGAGATTGTAGATATCGCTGGCCTTGTAAAGGGTGCCTCTAAGGGCGAGGGATTAGGTAATAAGTTCCTGGGAAACATCCGTGAGACGGACGCGATTATCCATGTACTCCGTTGTTTCGAGGATGAGAATATCACCCACGTGGATGGCACCATCGATCCTATCCGCGACAAGGAGATCATCGACACTGAGCTGCAGCTGAAGGACCTTGAGACCATCGAGGGCCGTCTGGCAAAAACGGAGAAAGCCGCTGCCGCTGGCAATAAGGACGCCAAGGTGGAAGTTGCTGTACTTCATGCCTATAAAGAGGTGCTCGATCAGGGCAAGAACGCCCGTGTGGTGGAGTTTGAGAGCAAGGAGGAGCAGGACTGCGCCAAGAATCTCTTCCTGTTGACCTCGAAGCCTGTGCTCTACGTCTGCAATGTAGGCGAGGCCGATGCGAAGAACGGCAATGACTTCACTAAGAAAGTCGAGGCTCTCGCCAAAGAAGAAGGCGCAGAGACGATGATCATCGCTGCAAAGACCGAGGAGGATATCGCCGAGCTGGAGAGCTATGAGGACAAGCAGATGTTCCTCGAAGAACTGGGCTTGGAGGAGAGCGGCGTAAACCGCCTCATCAAGAAGGCATACGCCCTGCTGAACCTTGAGACGTTCATCACCGCAGGCGAGATGGAGGTGAAGGCCTGGACCTATAAGAAGGGCTGGAAGGCTCCGCAGTGTGCAGGTGTCATCCACACCGACTTCGAGAAGGGATTCATCCGTGCAGAGGTCATCAAGTATGACGACTATCTGCAGTACGGTTCTGAGGCTGCTGTAAGAGAGGCCGGCAAGCTGGCTGTAGAGGGCAAGGACTACGTGGTACAGGATGGTGATATCATGCACTTCCGCTTTAATGTATAAGCCATGATAGATCTGATTAGCTATATCGTTTGGAATCCTGACTTGGAGGCATTCCATCTGGGGCCGATAACCGTAAGATGGTATGGGCTGATGTGGATTATCGGACTGGCGCTGGCCTATTTCGTAGTGCAGCGACTGTATAAGGAGCAGAAAATCAAGGACGAACTCTTCGATCCGCTCTTCTTCTACTGTTTCATAGGTATCCTGTTAGGAGCCCGCTTAGGCCATTGTATCTTCTACCAGCCCGACTATTTTCTCACCTCCTGGAAGGGCTTCGTAGAGATGCTGCTGCCTATCCATTTACTGCCTGATGGAGACTGGAAAGTAACAGGCTACGCAGGACTGGCCTCACACGGTGGCACCTTAGGACTGATGATAGCGCTCTGGCTGTACGTCAAGCATACCAAACTGAGCATCTGGACAGTATTGGATAACATCGCCATCGCCACAGGTACCACAGCCTGTTTCATCCGCTTGGGAAACCTGATGAACTCTGAGATTATCGGCAAGATTACTGACGTACCCTGGGCGTTTATCTTCGAGAAGGTAGATACGATGCCTCGCCACCCTGGACAGCTCTACGAAGCCATCGCCTATGCCCTACTCTTCTTTATTATGTGGGCACTCCACAAGAAGATGCCTGAGAAGATCGGCACTGGCTGGTACTTCGGCTTCTGCCTGACGTATATCTTTACTTTCCGCTTCTTCATCGAGTATACAAAGGAGATTCAGGAGGCTTTCGAGGCCACTCTCCCAATCGATATGGGACAGATACTATCAATCCCGTTTGTCATACTTGGCACCTATTGCATGATAAGAGCCAAGAAAGCATAAATAAGAGCCGCTTCTCGTTTGATAAGCGGCTCTTATTATTCAATCCTCGGCACTTATTTGCCTGATACGATTTTCTTGATGTCGTTAAGCTTGTTCAGGGCCTCGAGAGGCGTGAGATTATTCACGTCAATACCTAAGATCTCATCGCGAACCTGACATAATACGGGATCATCTAACTGGAAGAAACTCAGCTGCATACCCTCGCGCGAAGCCGCAATCTCTGCTGTGGGCTTGCCAACGGTTCCTACCTGAGAGTTATCTGCCTCCAGCTGCTTCAGAATCACGTTGGCGCGCTTCACGATCGATCGCGGCATACCCGCAATCTCTGCCACATGGATACCAAAGGAGTGCTCACTCCCACCCTTTTCAAGTTTTCGCAGGAAGATCACTTTGCCATCGACCTCCTTCACAGAGACGTTATAATTCTTGATGCGCGAGAAGTTCTTCTCCATCTCATTGAGCTCATGATAGTGTGTAGCGAAGAGCGTTCTGGGATGTCCCTTGGCATTCTCATGCAGGTACTCCACGATGGCCCACGCGATTGAGATGCCATCGTAAGTACTCGTGCCACGACCTAACTCATCGAAGAGCACTAAGGAGCGCGAAGACACGTTGTTCAGGATATTCGATGCCTCTGTCATCTCTACCATAAACGTGGATTCTCCCAGCGAAATGTTATCCGAGGCCCCTACCCTTGTGAATATCTTGTCAACCAAGCCTATTCTCGCGGCCTCTGCGGGCACGAAACAACCTATCTGCGCCAACAGTACTATCAGCGCCGTTTGTCGCAGCAGCGCTGATTTACCAGCCATATTCGGACCTGTAATGATGATAATCTGCTGACGCTCATTGTCGAGCAGGATATCATTAGGGATATATCGCTCGCCAAGTGGCAGTTCCTGCTCGATAACAGGGTGGCGCCCTTGTTTGATATCTATCACTTCTGAAGTATCTATCACAGGACGGATGTACTTATTCTCCTCGGCAGTCTTCGCGAAACTCAGCAGACAGTCGAGACGTGCCACGATATTGGCATTGATCTGTATCTGTGGGATAAACTCCTGCATCGATAGCACGAGATCGTTGAAGAGCTTGGCTTCGAGCGAGAGAATCTTATCCTCAGCGCCAAGTATCTTCTCCTCATACTCCTTCAGCTCCTGCGTGATATAGCGCTCGGCCTGAGCCAGCGTCTGCTTACGCACCCACTCTGGCGGCACCAAGTCCTTATAGGTATTACGCACTTCGAGATAATAGCCAAACACATTGTTATAGCCGATTTTCAGTGAGCTGATGCCTGTCTCTGCAGCCTCACGCTCCTGTATCTTCAGCAGATAGTCTTTGCCTGAATAGGCGATGCTGCGCAGTTCGTCTAGTTCTGCATTCACACCGTCTTTGATGACGCCTCCTTTCGCTACCAATTGGGGAGGGTCGTTTTGGATTTCTTTCTCTATCCTGTCTCTTAGCGATTCGCAGAGATTCAGCTGCTCCCCCACTCGATTCAGTGCTTCGTTCTTGGCGTAGAGACAGGCTGTCTTGATGGGTTGTATGGCTTGCAGGGCGATTTTCAGCTGTACTACCTCACGAGGTGTTACGCGCCCTACTGCTGCTTTCGAGATGATACGCTCTAAGTCGCCTATGCGATGCAACTGGTCATCGATACACTCACGGAACTCTGGCTCGCGATAGTAATACTCCACGATGTCGAGACGGGAGTTGATGGGCTTTTCGTCCTTCAGAGGGAATACGAGCCAGCGACGCAGCAGACGCCCCCCCATCGGACTTACCGTCTTGTCAATCACATCGAGCAGCGACTTGCCATCATCCTGCATGGGATGAACCAGCTCCAGACTGCGAATGGTGAACTTATCGAGTCGCACATACTTATCTTCCTCGATGCGCGAGATGCTGGTGATATGACCAATCTGTGTGTGCTGTGTCTGTTCGAGATATTGCAAAATGGCTCCAGCAGCTATCACACCAGCCTGTAGATGATCCACACCAAAGCCTTTCAGGTTCTTCACGTTGAAGTGGCGCAGCAACTTCTGTTTCGAAGTCTGCTCTGTAAACACCCAATCATCGAGTTGGAAGGTGAAGTATTTCGAGCCAAAATGACGCTCAAACTCCTGTTTCTTCGTTCTGTCGTGCAGGATTTCCTTTGGCGAGAAGTTGCCCAAGAGCTTCTCCACGTAGTCAGCTGTTCCCTCGCCTGTCAGGAACTCACCTGTAGAGATATCCAGGAAGGCTACTCCAAACGAAGACTTACCAAAATGGACAGCTGCCAGGAAGTTGTTCTCCTTGTAGTTCAGCACATTATCTGATAAGGCGACACCAGGAGTCACCAACTCCGTGATGCCTCGCTTGACGAGTTTCTTGGTAAGTTTGGGGTCTTCAAGCTGGTCACAGATAGCCACGCGCTTGCCAGCACGGATCAACTTGGGAAGATAAGTATCAAGGGCATGATGGGGAAAGCCAGCCATCTCGTCGCCCTTTACGCCTGCACCGTTGTTGCGATGGGTGAGCGTGATGCCCAAAATCTTCGAGGCAGTGATGGCGTCTTCGCAATAAGTCTCATAGAAGTCGCCACACCTGAATAGCATCACTGCGTCAGGATGTTTCGCCTTTAGATCGAAGAACTGTTTCATCATCGGGGTCAGCTCCCCGTCCTTCTTTGCCATTGCCTGCTACCTATTTCTTTAGATATCTCAAGATAAGGTCTACGATCTCGTCTTCATTATGATTATCTACGTTGAAGACCAGGTCATAGTTTCTGGTGTCGTAGCGCGAGGTGCCTGTATATTTCTTCACATAGTTCTCACGACCCGTATCCACCTCCTCGATAATCTTCTGAGCCTCTTTAGGCGAGATGCCACGCTTTTCTACCAAACGATTGATACGATGCTCCTTACGAGCCTGAATGAGGATACTCAGATGATTGGGATGATCGCGCAGTACGAAAAAGCCGCTACGGCCTGCTATCACGCATGATTCATCAGCTGCGATACCTTTCAGGATCTCTGTCTCTGACTGGAAAATATCGTCTGTTATCAGGAAGTCAGGAATTGACGTCTTTCCAGAAATCAACTGTGGGGCTGCATAACTGGGCATAATTTTCAGACTGCGCTTGAAATCTGCCCACCAGTTGTGCTGCTGACCTTTCAGGCGCTCTATCTCTTCCGTTGTCAGTTCGTACTTCTCCTGCAGACCTTGGATGAGTACCTTGTCATAGAAGGGCACACCCAGTTTTCCTGCCAGTTTCTCACCAATGGTTCTGCCGCCAGAGCCAAGCTCGCGATTGATGGTTATTACAAATTGTTCACTCAGTTTCATATCCTCAGTTTGATGATTTCAGATTTCTTATTTGCTGCAACAAAGCGTCTGATAGGGTAGGGGTAGCCTCGCAGGGCAGCAGATTCCAGCGCACTGTCCAGCAGACTTGCTCCTTGGGCTTCAGTGTCGTATAGGCTCCCTGACTCTCAAGCTCGATATAGGTCTTGCCTCTATTCACATACACTTGAATCTCAGCCTCGTCAGGTGCTGGCTGTCCTGCAGCAAGATCCTCAAACTGCTTCACCAACAGCAGACCTTTTTCCTTATTCAGATAAGCCAGCCATCCTTTTCCGTCAGCATTCACCTTACGGTTCTCATTGGCCTCATCAGGCTCATAGCAGGCTATGCCGTTGGCATCCTTGAAGGCCATCAGTCCTGCTGGCCAGATGCTGTCAACAGGGGCTTCAAAGAATATCAGACCTCCCTCGTTCTGCACACGGGTAATCTCCCAAGGAGCCACTTTACGCGTCTCATCGCTCTCGTTGATGATAGAGTAGGTGATGGTGATGGCCTGATTCTGCTCATCGACAGCAAAAGCCTTGCGGATTCTGTATTTCAGTTTATCATTCACCTCGCTTGTCATCGTCAGCACCCCGTCCTTTTCCTCTACGGTATAAGGCTTCTTGTCGT
This sequence comes from uncultured Prevotella sp., assembly GCA_946183415.1. Taxonomy (GTDB): domain Bacteria; phylum Bacteroidota; class Bacteroidia; order Bacteroidales; family Bacteroidaceae; genus Prevotella. Next base: position 46,097 of record CAMHAM010000003.1, on the reverse strand, counting down.
ATTCAGGTACTGGTGGCCAATACCATTCTTTCTGAGGACTAGTCCAAAAGGTACTACCAAAAGACTCAGGCCACTTCAGTTGTGAAATGACTTCCTGATCACCATACTTGAAAGACAGGATCTTTCCACCTTTGGCAGCATCGATAGTCATGGTCACGTTGCCACTCTTCAGGGTGTACAACCCGTTGTTCTCATCTTGCGCTGCTGCAGGAATGACGAATGCTAAAAGCAGTGAAACTAATAATTTCCTCATACACAGTTGTTGATTAGATTGGTAATAAGCTTTTCGAGCGTTGCAAAGGTAGGAACTTTTTCGCAAAACTCAAAACTTTTTCTGATTTTTCTCACTACAATTTGCGCATGGGGCTCAGTATGCGTCTAATATCTTCTTCAGACGTTGGCGCTGCTTCTCTTTTTTACTCTTGCGCCACTTTTTGGGAATGATATAGCTCAAAAGAGTCAGTAGATTACCACTACTGGGGTCGATAGCAGCCAGTTGAGCTTCTTTTTTATCGATTTCCAACTGTCGCTTCAAGGCTTCAGGCAGTTTATCACGCTGATCATGCCCAAAGACGACAACCTCCTTGATATTCAACAACTTGGATATCAAGAACACAGTATCGTTCAGCTCCTTGAGATTGATAAGGCGACTCTCATAGTTGACGTGCGAGAATGAGAGCGACTTACAACTGTCACTCACGCTAATATATCCCAAAGAGTCTGTCGTAGCAGAACCATCTTTACTGATGACATTAGCACCAACCACAGGCTGCAGCGTCTCCACATCGACAACCACAAGTCGCCTTTGTGCATGAGCCTGAATCGCCCACACCATCAACGCCAACCATATCATTCGCCAATAACTCATCGCCTGCAAAAATAATCATTCATTCCATATCCTCCAAAAGTTTTCAAACTATTTAGTGAATATTCATACAATGAAAGACACAAGGCAATTCTTTCTTCTGTAAAGGAATTGTGCTGAAAATTAACACTTCGGAACTGAGTGTTCTAGGAGAGGCGAGGGGAGGGAAATGAAGAAGAAGTAAGCAAACGAGGCGTTCCCAGCAAGGGAACAAGGTGCTTGCTTACTGCAAACTTGCGGGATAACTAGGGAAAAAGTATTCCCTCCAGTGGGAAAAAGTGCTAGATTTAATAGTAAAAAGTGCCAAAATTAATAGTAAAATGGCACTTTTCAGGAGATTTTTCGTGCGTCCAGAAATCGTCGAATTTGTAAGCCTCAGAATATCAATCGCTTACAAAACGAGCCATATTTCGCGTGTATGAGTCCTCTTTAGGATTGGTGACTGACGCGCGATTCTCAGACATCGGTTTGTAAAAACAATTAATGAAGAATAACGGTTTTGAACCAATCTCTCATAACACCTCGATGCTGATTCTGGGAATCGCAGATAAGGATGAGGAGTCGGCGACCATCTGAGAGTTTGGGACCCAGGCAAATGCCTTCATAATTGGCAAAGTTTCTGCGAGTGAGATTGAATTTTGTCTTGAATTCAGTCAGAAGGGTTTTACTCAGCACTTCGCCTGGTTGGTGCTGAGAGGTATCCACTAAGTATAATCTGACTATACAAAACGAACCTATCTGCTTCTTGGGGAAATACATCTCGCGTTCGAGAACCACAATCCGCCCATCCTCAAGAGCCGCTAACCCACTGACTCCCAAGATGCTGCGACCCTTTTCCTTGTGAATCATCGTAGAGTCCGTCTCATACCAATATTGCTCTTTGGGCTGTAAGTCATCACCAAAAGACTGAAGGCGCAAGCGATTCTTGATCTTTCTTTTTATTGTAGGCTTCTCACCATCCGTCTTCAGCGTATACTCAGTTGTGGTCCAAAAGAGATGGGTCTGCTCCTGATAAGTAAGAGCCTCGAAACCACCATTGGAATAGCAAGACTTGAAGATTTCTGGAATGTTTAGTTTTCTACCCGTCAACTGACCTTGCAGGTTATACTCCAGAATCTCCTGATCTTTCTCTCCACTCACGAAAACCGTCTGAGTATGAGGCATATAACAAATGCCTTCCTCATCGCGATTTGGTAGGCCGCTGGTAAGAAAAGTATCTTCACGAACAGACGATAATTCACCTGTGATACTATCGATATCGATCGTCATCAGATAGAATCCGGCAGTAGGCGATTTATCGTTAGCCACTGCATAACGAGAACCTCCCAACCAAGTAATCCCACTATAGTTTCCAGCTGAAACAGTCTTAGGGAATTTGCGCTGTTTCATTACAGTCACCTCCTGTGCCATCAGCATCACTGGCATCAGCAACATCAATATCCAAATCTTCCTCATACATTGGATTCGCCAATAACTCATCGCCTGCAAAAATAATCATTCATCCCATACCCTCCAAAAGTTTTCAAACTATTTAGTGATTATTCATACAACGAAAGAATAAAATCCACAAGATTTCCTTCCTTTTTCTTTTCAGTTTCAAAAATAATACTTATCTTTGCAGCCAAGATTTGAACATTTTGCAGCCAAGATTTGAACATTTTGTATCTGAGATTTGAACATTATGGAGTATAAAAGACCACAATTTGCAGAAGTGCTTGACAGAATGAATGAACCACGCACATTCATTCAGGTATTAGCAGGCCCTCGTCAGGTTGGTAAATCAACATTGATAGATCAGGTATTGGCAGAATGTCAGATACCACATTATTTATATAACGCAGATGGTGTTGATGAGAACGACACAGACTGGATACGCCGAATATGGGAAACTACACGTACTCTCATGGATACTAGACAACAAACAGAAGCTGTACTTGTCATTGATGAGATTCATAAAATCAAGCGATGGAGCGAAATCGTGAAACGAGAATGGGATGCTGACACTCGTAGCAAACGACAACTGAAACTCTTCATACTTGGATCATCACGATTAATGTTCCGCAAAGGACTAACAGAATCATTGGCTGGTCGTTTTGAACTAATACGCTTAGGGCATTGGACATTACAGGAAATGGAAGATGCCTTCGGATGGACACTTGATAACTGGATCTATTACGGAGGTTATCCTGGTAGTGCCAGCCTCATCAAAGATATGCGCCGTTGGAAAAAATATATCAAAGAATCTCTTGTGGCTCCTGCTATTGAGAAAGATATTATTCTTACTTCCAATATCTATAAGCCAGCACTGATGAAACAACTGTTCGAGTTGGGCTGTACTTATTCTGCAGAATTGTTATCACTAACTAAGGCATTAGGGCAGCTTCAAGATGCAGGAAACGTAACAACCTTATCATCTTATCTGGAAATTCTCAATCAGTGTAACCTCTTAGCTGGACTTCAGAAATATGCTAACGATGAGGCTCGACGCTATCAGTCTATACCCAAATATCAGGTCTATAACAATGCATTACTAACAGCTTTTAAAGGCACATCATACGAAAAAGATCGTATAGACCCTCAGATATGGGGGCGATGGATAGAATCTGCAGTAGGAGCATATTTGCTTGGTGGAGCTGAAGAAGGCGGATATAGCGTTTATTACTGGCGTGAACGTTCAGACGAGGTTGATTTTATTATCGTTCGTCAAGGAGAAGTTATGGCATTAGAAGTTAAGAGTGGGCGTAGAGGAATGAATAGTGGTATTTCAAAATTCAATGATTTGTTTCATCCCAAGCACTCTCTTGTTATCGGAACAGATGGTATTCCCTTCGAAGAATTTTTCCGTATGCGAATAGAAGATTTGTTTTAATATACACTACTTGGCAGGGATAATTTTCTTAGAATAATTCTTTTGTAACACATCTTCTACAACTTCTCGCCGCAACGGGAGCAATAGTGGTCCTTGTCGCGGACGGGGGCATCACAGCGAGGACAATGTCCGTCCTTGGGCTTCTCTTTCGTCTCATCGATGATATTGGCTGTCACGATGCCTGTGGGAACAGCGATGATGGTGTAACCAAGCAGCATGACGAAGGCAGAAAGCAGACGTCCGATTGCAGTAACAGGCGTGATGTCGCCATAGCCCACTGTGGTCATCGTGACGATGGCCCAATAGACGGATGTGGCCAGATCGGTGAACTGCGTGCCAGGCTGGCCACTCTCCACCATATACATCAGCGTACCCAAGCAGATGTCGAGTATCAGCACAAACAAGAAGTAAACTGAAATCTTGGTAAGGCTCTTATGAAGCGAGCGCATCAGCATGTAGCCCTCGTTGATGAAGCTGAACAGCTTGAAAATGCGGAAGATACGGATAAATCGGAATGAACGCAAGAGGATCATGTATCGTGCGTTGGGCAGGAAGTAGGAGAGATAAGGCGGCAAGGTGGACAACAAGTCGATGATGCCAAAGAAACTCAACACATAATCGCGAGGACGGGGCGAACAGTAGACACGGGCAATATACTCGACGGTAAAGAAGAAGGTGAGCAGATACTCCAGTATCTCCAGCACCAGCTTGAAGGTATGTGCCAGCGAGGGAATGGTCTCGATAAACGAGATAATGATACTCAGCGAGATGGCTGTTATCAGCGTGAGATCGAAGATGCGTCCTACGGGATGCTCCGACTCGAACATGATTTTATAGAGAGCTTCTTTCTCAAGCCACTTGGGTTTCTTCATACTCATATACGGTTTATTCTTTTGGCTCGAAGACGAGCATCCAACGATAAAGGTTGCAACCTACGAAATTGCCCAGTACCTCGCTGACATAGACGATAAGAACACTCGCCTGCAGCACTTGCTCAGAGGGCGAAACCAGAAAATAGAAAGCATCAGCGATAGAGTGGGCAAAGCCGCAGAGAATAAATACAGGCACACCCAGCAGTAACGTGAGCATCTTACCCTTGCGGGCAAACTCGACTGCAGTAGTCATGATGAAACCGCAACCGATGGCTAACAGAAAACAAGCCAAAGGACCTTTAGCCAAGCGACCTGCGAGAATCTTAGAGGCTGGTTCAACACAGTCGGGCTGAGCGTATGCAATCATCCACGCCGTAAGCAGACAGCCAATGATATTGCCCAAAAGCACCACACAGAGCATCAGCCAGTCACCCTTCATACGGATAAATCCAGCTGTGCCCGTATAAAGCTTCAGCCCATAATACACTACCGTTGTCAGGCCAAAGGCAAAAAGTACGGCACCTGCCACACCGCCAACCCTCAGATTGACAACACAACCTATTGAAATACATATACCAGCCAGAATAGCCAAAGGCAAAATCTTTCTTATCATCTTCATCCTTCTTACGATTCCTGGCTGCAAAGTTAACCAATTATAGCTAATAAATCTCGAACTTCAGCGTTTTTATGTATGGATTTAACTACTTTTTTATTTCATCCCAGGCTGGGAATAATAGAAAGGATACTTTTCTGGAACTTTTTGCCTGAATATTTGGCTATTAGGACAAAATGAGGTAACTTTGCAGCGATTAAAGATACACAAATGAATAAACAAAAGGAGAAATACAGGAAATTCAAGAAATGGCAGCATCAGCCTCATCAGGTGGCCCCGCTCTCTGAGGAGCAGCACGAATGCGCTACCTGCGGCACTCGCTTCGAGGGCAACTACTGCCCACGTTGCGGACAGTCGGCCAGTATAGGGCGCTACTCCTTCAAGAAGGCATTCCTGCTGTTTCTCGATGTCTGGGGCGTAGGCAACCGCGGTATGTTCCGTTCCCTTCGCGACCTGATACTACGACCTGGCTACATGATCCGCGACTACCTCAGAGGCATGCAGATGGCTTATTTCCCTCCGTTCAAGATGCTCTTCCTGCTCTGCACTCTGGCATTCCTGGTGGATTCAGGCCTGAACATCCAGGGCGTGAATCTCATCAAGCAGAACGAGACGGAATTATTAACGCCCGCAGAAGTGAAAAAAGATGAAAAAAAGACCGACCATACTAAGAAGAATCTCACTAAAGCAGAAATAGAAAAGCAAAACAAGAAAAAGGAACTTTTCCATCAAATGGACTCAGGGGAACTCTATCTAAAAGCCTATCAGTGGGTCAATAAGAATATTTCGCTGGTGAGTCTCGCATGTCTGCTGCTCTTCTCAGTACCGCTCTTCCTGCTGTTCCGCAAAAGTCCTGACATACCTGACTTACGCTTCTCGGAGTGCTTCGTGGCAATGGTATATATCACCAATATGCTCCTTATCTACAGCACATTCATCACAATGCTGATACCCAGCGATACGGGCGACTACATATTCTACGCACTTGGTGCACCACTGGTCATCATCCCCATCAAGCAGTTTTCCGGCTATAGCTACTGGAGCACCATCTGGCGACTGATCGTGTCATTCATTCCCTTCTGTATCGTTGTTTTATTGCTGATACTCGTTATCATTATCATTTACGCCTACATCTTTATCAACTATTAAGCACACCAGCAACGGGCACTTAATTTACGTAATAACGTAAAAACCTTGCAAAATCATTGGATATTCAGAAAATATTCGTATCTTTGCAACCACAATTCGAAAAATCAATAAAAACATAAATACAATGGATTACAATTTCAGAGAAATCGAACAGAAATGGCAGAAGCGATGGGTAGAGAATGGCACTTATCGCGTAGTAGAGGACAAGACGAAGAAAAAGTTCTATGTGCTGAACATGTTTCCTTATCCCTCAGGGGCAGGACTTCATGTAGGTCATCCCCTTGGCTATATCGCCAGTGATATCTATGCCCGCTACAAGCGTCAGCAGGGCTTCAACGTGCTCAACCCCATGGGCTACGATGCCTACGGACTGCCTGCTGAGCAGTATGCCATCCAGACTGGTCAGCACCCAGAGAAGACTACCTTCGAGAATATCGACAGATACAGAAGTCAGCTCGACAAGATAGGCTTCTCGTTCGACTGGGAGCGCGAGGTGCGTACCTGCGATCCTATCTACTACAAGTGGACCCAGTGGGCCTTCCAGCGCATGTTCAAGAGCTACTACAGCACATCGTCGCACAAGGCTCAGCCTACCATCAAGCTTATCGAGCACTTCGAACTGATGGGTACGGATAACTGCAACGCCTTGGGTACCGAAGAGCTGCACTTCACAGCCTCCGACTGGGCCAGATTCTCGGAGAAGAAGAAGCAAGAGGTGCTGATGAATTACCGTATCGCCTACCTCGCCGATACGATGGTGAACTGGTGTCCGAAGCTTGGCACGGTGCTCGCCAACGATGAGGTAGTGGACGGTGTCTCTGTTCGTGGCGGCTATCCCGTGGTTCAGAAGAAGATGCGCCAGTGGTGCCTGCGTGTATCGGCCTACGCTCAGCGCTTGCTCGATGGTCTGGAGGAGATTGATTGGACTGACTCGCTGAAGGAAACCCAGCGCAACTGGATTGGACGCAGCGAAGGAACGGAAGTGGAGTTCAAAGTGGCTGATTCTGACAAGCACTTCACCATCTTCACCACTCGTGCCGATACGATGTTTGGTGTAACCTTCATGGTGCTGGCTCCTGAGAGCGACCTTGTTGCAGAACTCACCACACCTGAGCAGAAGGCAGAGGTAGAAAAATATCTCGACTACGTGAAAAAGCGCACAGAGCGCGATCGTCAGATGGATCATAAGGTGACGGGTGTCTTCTCAGGTTCGTATGCCATCAATCCGTTTACGGATGAGAAGATTCCCATCTGGATTGCAGAATACGTGTTGGCTGGTTATGGTACAGGTGCCATCATGGCTGTGCCTGCCCACGACTCTCGTGACTATGCTTTTGCCAAGCATTTCAACCTGCCGATTATCCCAGTGATTGAGGGTGCTGATGTGAGCGAGGAGAGCTTCGATGCCAAGGATGGTATCATGTGCAACTCTGCTTCAGATAAGTTCTCACTGAATGGTCTGACAGTTAAGGAAGCTATCGCCGCTACGAAGAAATTTGTGACAGAACAGGGCTTGGGACGTGTGAAGGTGAACTATCGCCTGCGCGATGCCATCTTCTCTCGTCAGCGTTATTGGGGCGAGCCGTTCCCTGTTTACTACAAGGACGACATGCCTTACATGATTCCAAAGGAGTGCCTGCCTCTGGAACTGCCTGAAATTGATGAGTACAAGCCAACAGAGACTGGCGAGCCCCCATTGGGACGTGCCAAGATGTGGGCTTGGGATACGAAGTTCGACAAGGTGGTGAGCAAGGACGAGATTGACAATAAGACCGTCTTCCCCTTGGAGCTGAACACGATGCCTGGTTTCGCAGGAAGTTCAGCTTACTATCTGCGCTATATGGACCCAAAGAACGAGAAGGCTCTTGTGAGTCGTGATGCCGATGAATATTGGCGTAATGTAGACCTCTATGTAGGAGGTACGGAGCACGCTACTGGTCACCTGATCTACTCTCGTTTCTGGAATAAGTTCCTCTATGACTCTGGCTACTCTTGCGAGGATGAGCCCTTCAAGAAGCTCGTCAATCAGGGAATGATTCAGGGTCGCTCTAACTTCGTGTATCGTATCGAAGACGAAGGAGCAGATAAGGGTAAGTTCGTCAGCTTTGGTCTGAAGGATAAGTACACCACGACTCCTATCCACGTAGATGTGAACATCGTATCAGCTGATGTGCTCGACATCGATGCCTTCAAGGCTTGGCGCCCTGAATATGAGAATGCTGAGTTCATCCTTGAAAACGGTCAGTACAAATGTGGCTGGGCTATTGAGAAAATGTCTAAGTCGATGTTCAATGTGGTGAATCCGGACATGATTGTTGAGAAGTATGGTGCTGATACCCTGCGTCTCTATGAAATGTTCTTAGGTCCTGTTGAACAGTCGAAGCCTTGGGATACGAATGGTATCGATGGTTGCCACCGATTCCTGCGTAAGTTCTGGAACCTCTTCCAGAATGGTTTCGATGAGGGTGAGGCAACAGCTGACAATCTGAAGAGCGTCCACAAGCTCATCAAGAAGGTGTCTCAAGACATCGAGACCTTCTCTTACAATACCTCTATCTCTGCCTTCATGATCTGCGTGAACGAACTCTCACAGCAGAAGTGCAAGAACAAGGAGATGCTGAAGACGCTCGTGATCCTCATCGCTCCATTTGCGCCTCACATCGCTGAAGAGCTCTGGGAGATGCTGGGCGAGCAGGGTAGTGTATGCGACTCGAAGTGGCCTACATGGAATGAGGAGTATCTCGTAGAGAACCAGATGAAGCTGGGTATTGCCTTCAACGGTAAGACCCGTTTCGAGATGCAGTTTGCCGCTGATGCTGACAATAAGACTATCGAAGAGTCAGTACTTGCAGATGAGCGCGCCAAGAAGTATCTCGAAGGTTTCCAGGTAGCAAAGGTTATCATCGTCCCTAAGCGTATGGTGAACATTGTGCTGAAGAAGTAAATGACAGAACGCCATCAAATGATATGGAGTGAGGTCAAGGATTATCTCTTTATAAGCCTTGGCCTCCTGCTGTATACAATCGCCTTCACCGTCTTCCTGATGCCCTACCAGATTGTAGCGGGAGGCGTGACAGGTCTCTCAGCCATCATCTATTATGCCACAGGCTTCCACTTGGAGAATACATATATCATCATCAATGGCATCCTGCTGGTAGTGGCACTGAAGATTCTGGGTGTGAAGTTTCTGATGAAGACCATCTTCGCCATCTTCTCACTCTACTTCATGCTGATGTTCGCCCAGGAGATTATCCCCAAACAGGATAACGGACTGCCCTTTAAGTTGATGGGCGAGGGACAGGACTTCATGTCAATGATTATTGGTTGTGCCATCACTGGTATCGCGCTGGCCACAGTCTTCACGCACAATGGTTCCACAGGAGGTACTGACATCATTGCTGCCTCTGTCAACAAGTATCATCCCAGCCTGTCGCTGGGCAACGTGCTGATAGCTGCCGACTTCTGTATCATCGGCTCCTGTATGTTCTTCCCTCAGTTCGGCACTTATCTCGAACGTGCTCACAAGGTGATGTTCGGCTTCTGCGTGATGGCGATGGAGAACTATACGCTCGACTACGTGATGAATGCCCGTCGACAGTCTGTGCAGTTCTTTATCTTCTCGCGCAAATGGCAGGAGATAGCCAACGCCATCGGCACGCAGATGAATCACGGAGTGACCATTCTCGACGGACACGGGTGGTACACTGGTAAGCAGATGAAGGTGCTCTGTATTCTGGCAAAGAAGAACGAGAGTGTCAACATGTTCCGTCTGATAAAAATGATCGACCCTAATGCGTTTGTATCTCAGAGTGCCGTTATCGGTGTCTATGGCGAGGGATTCGAGGAGATGAAAGTAAAAATCAAAGAACATAAGAAGAAAATGAAAATCGTTTTTGCCACCAACAACCTGAACAAACTGACAGAGATCAGAAAGATTCTGGGCAACCAGTTTGAAGTGGTATCACTTGCTGACATCGGCTGCCATGAAGATATTCCTGAGAAGGGACAGACATTGAAGGACAATGCCCTCATCAAAGCCCGCTATGTGTATGAGAAATACCATATCGACTGCTTTGCTGACGATACGGGTCTTGAAGTAGATGCCCTCGGAGGTGCCCCAGGTGTGTATAGTGCCCGTTATGCAGGCGGAGAAGGCCACGACTCGAATGCCAACATGAAGAAATTGTTGGGCGAATTAGAGAATAATAACAATCGTAAGGCAAGATTCCGTACTGTCATTGCGTTAATAATCAATGGAAAGGAAATGTGTTTCGAAGGCATCGTCAATGGTGAAATCATTGAAGAGCGTAGGGGAGGAGAGGGCTTTGGCTACGATCCCATCTTCCAGCCTGAAGGCTACAACAAGACATTCGCTGAGCTGGGCGTAAACATCAAAAACAGCATCAGCCATAGGGCAAGAGCTGCTCAGAAACTCGCTGACTACCTGCTGAAGAAGTGAAAAGGTAAATAAGTAAAAGGGTAAAAAAGTAAAAAGTAAAAGAATGTGAGAATAAACGTATTTGCTATCAGACATCTGGTAAAATGGCTATTACCTTTTTACCTTTTTACTTTTTTACCTTTACATGCTCAAGTGGGCACTTGGCATCATCATCTGGCTTATCACCAAGTGCAGAGCATCTGTAAGGCTGGCGATGAACTCTTCGTGCTGGCTTCAAACGATCTCTATCAGTATCACCTGAACGATCAGAGTATCATCACCTACGATAAGATCAATGGACTCAGCGATACCCACATCACTCATATCGCTTGGAGCCAGCAAGCCAAGCGCCTGATAGCAGTTTATCAGAACTCTAATATCGATCTGGTGGAGACAGATGGCGACATCATCAATATCTCTGCTCTCTACAATAAATCGATGACAGACGACAAAACGGTTTATAAGATTTCAATCGATGGCATCTATGCTTATCTGCATTGTGGATTTGGTATCGTGAAGGTTAATCTACAGAAGGCTGAGATCTCTGACACCTATACGCCTAACATGCCTGATTATCCTACAAATCTGCCTGAATATCAGGATGACTATGATGAATATATCGCTACCGTCATCACGCTGAATCCTGGAGGACCAGCCTATAACCACTTTTACGAGGCCAAATTAATAAATGGCAGACTCTATACCACAGGAGGCTATTTCCTGCCAAGTATTCCTGATAAACAGCTGCCTGGTATCATTCAGACCTACAATGGCAACGACTGGACGCTCTATGAAGAGGAAATAAGCCAAAAGACTGGCTATAAATATGAGGATATCTGTTGCATCGATGTAGATCCAACGAATGCAGACCACGTTTATGCTGGAGGCAAATGCGGACTCTACGAGTTTCTGAATGGTAAACTGACAACCTATTATAATAAGGATAACAGTCCGCTGAAGGGAGCTAACGACAGAGGTACAGAGTTAGGCAACGACTTTGTGCTGATCCTTGGTATCAAGTTCGACGCTCAGGGAAATCTCTGGGTTCTGAACAGTATGGCCAAAGGTGCCAGTCTTCTGAAGCTCTCATCAGACCATCAGTGGACAGACCATCATCAGACATTACTTACTGACGATGCTGGCAATACGTTGGCAGGTCTCAGAGGAATGATGATCGACAGTCGTGGGCTGCTCTGGTTCGTGAACAATAACTGGCAGGATCCGTCGCTCTTCTGCTATGATATGGAGAACGATAATCTTATCAAATACAATAACTTTACGAATCAGGATGGCGTAAAATACGACGTGGTATGGACCTATTGCGTAGCAGAAGACAGAGAGGGCAATATCTGGGTAGGCACAGACTCAGGACCTTTTATGATACAGAAAAAGGAAGTAGGGCAGGAGCGTGTGACTTTCCAGCAGGTGAAAGTGCCTCGTAACGATGGTACTGATTATGCTGACTATCTGCTTTCAGGCGTCAGCATCAGCAGTATTGCCATTGATGGTGGCAATCGTAAGTGGTTTGGTACGAATGGCGCAGGAGCCTTCCTGATCAGTGCTGATAACATGAACCAGATACATAACTTCACGACTGACAATTCGAAACTGATTACCAATCAGATTACATCCGTTGTCATCAATCAGAAGTCAGGCGAGGTGTTCTTCCTTTCTGATGATGGACTTTGCTCCTATATGAGCAACGCTATCGAGCCTGCTGAGGAGATGACAAAAGATAATGTCTGGGCTTATCCTAACCCTGTGACACCTGACTATACGGGACTGATCACCATTACTGGTCTCAGCTACGATGCAGACGTAAAAATCACTACCTCTAATGGTGCTCTGATAGCTGAAGGACGCAGTAACGGAGGCCTGTTTACTTGGGATGGTTGCGACAAAAACGGGCGTCGCGTAATAAGTGGCATTTATTATGTAATAAGTGCCACTTCAGAAGGCAGAAGTGGCACTTGTTGCAAAATAGCCATTATCCGTTGATAAAGGCCCCTCATAAATAGGAAGGGAAAAGCACTTTCATGAGAGTTCAAGCATTCTCTCTATCGGCTTGACAGCCTCTTTTGCTATCTCAGGATCAATCTCTATTTGAGGATTTTCATTTTTCAGACAGTTATAGACCTTCTCCAGTGTATTCATCTTCATATACTGGCACTCGTTACAGCTGCATTCCAGCCCGCTCTCGCTGATTTCAGGAGGCACAGGGATAAATTCCTTGTCAGGACAAGTTCGCTGCATCTCGTGGAGGATTCCAGCCTCTGTAGCCACAATAAACTGCTTCTTATCACTCTGCTGAGCATAATTCAGCATCGTTGCCGTAGAGCCCTTGACATCAGCAACAGCCAGAACAGGAGCCTTACACTCCAAGTGAGCCATCACCACAGCTTCTGGATATTGTTTCTTCAGTTCTATGATCTTCTCTACAGAGAAACGCTCATGCACATGACAACCACCATTCCAGAGTAACATCTCTCTACCCGTCACCTCATTGATATAGTTACCTAAGTTATAATCAGGACCAAAAATAAGTTTGGCATCCTTTGGTAGCTGATCTACTACCTTCTTGGCATTACCACTTGTAACGACTACATCCGTCAGAGCCTTCACAGCAGCTGTCGTATTGACATAAGAGATAACCTGATAACCAGGATGCTCAGCCTTGAATTTCTTCAAGTCCTCAGCTTTGCATGAGTCAGCCAAAGAACAGCCTGCTTCCAAATCTGGACAAAGCACCATCTTGTCTGGTGAGAGCAGTTTACACGTCTCAGCCATAAAGTGAACACCACACATCACCATGATTTTCGCATCAGTCTCTGCAGCCTTACGAGCTAAAGCCAATGAATCACCTACGAAATCAGCAATATCTTGAATATCGCCAATCGTATAATAGTGTGCGAGAATGATTGCATCCTTCTCTTCACACATTCTGCGGATTTCCGCTTTCAGATCTTCAGTTTTCAACATCTCATTATTCTTATTTTTCTTTTTTTCTTTTCTTTAAAAATGAAATGAATAGGATGATATGCCGTTGAAATCTTGATAACTTTTCCACGTTTTTCTTGCACAATCAGTTATCCACGTACAAAGATGCCTTATTCACACTCTCTGTGGATTCTTATTCTCTGATAATGAAGACTTCACGCACTTTATCCACAATTTCCATTTTCGGTGCAAATTTAATAAGTTTATATCTTTTTTCAGCAAAAATCTGTTGAAAAGTGCTGTATTTCCCCTTAATAAGTCTGTTAATATCCACATATTTCAGGTTTTCAACTTCTTTTTGTGCAAAAATCCACAAGTTATCCACATAGTTTTCCACAGGTTTATCAACATTTTCTTTTCTGAACAAATATAGAGAAAAGTTAATGAATTATAAATTCTGGCAAATCTTTGCAAGGTTTTTGCTTTTTCCAGTTATATAGATAGAAACGTCTGATGACAATGTTGTTTTAATACATATAGCTCCATATCTGACAATTTGAGAGTAATAATGAATCTGTAAGCATAGAATTAGTAGAGTTCCATGAATCGACACAGGAAGGTTTTCAGCACTATCCGCCAGCATCGGGTAGTGCTTTTTTCTTATAAATAAATGAGTAAATGCTTTGTTATTTGCTTTCTAAATTGTATCTTTGCACAAAATTATTAATTAATAAGGTATGAAAAAGCTATTAACATTAATTGCCGTTATGGCATTTACGGTAACTGTTCAGGCCCAGCATGAGCAGGGAGATTTTACTATTCAGCCACGAGTAGGTATTACTATTTCTAAATTTACGGATGCTGACAAGTCAAAGGTGAATTTTGCTTATGGTGTAGAGTTCGAGCATTTCTTTGCTGATCAGTTTAGTTGGGCAGCTGGTTTGTTATTCACCAATCAGGGTGGCAAATATACCGATATATATGATGAAACAAATAAAAAGAGCGACTTGACATTGAATATCTATTATGCTACTATTCCCATCACAGCCAATTTCTATGTGCTTCCAGGACTTGCCTTGAAAGCTGGTATCCAGCCTGCTTTTCGTGTAAAGGCCAAGGCAAAGATGGGCGATAATACCTATGACTATGACAGGATGATGGATCTTTGGAAAAACTGGTTTGGTGAAAAAACAGAGGATATGAATAAATTCGACTTGTCTATCCCCGTAGGTTTATCCTATGAATTCAATCGTATCACATTTGATGCCCGCTACAATATCGGCCTTACTAAGTTGATAAAGGGTGAGGATATTCACAACAAGGTGTTTGTCTTAACTCTCGGCTATAAATTCAATTAATGTATTTTCGTTGGAAAAGCTTCGTACGATAGAGATGCAGCGCCTCACGGTAGAGGAATTCCGTAAGGCTGAGAAATTGCCATTGATAGTGGTTCTCGATGATGTTCGCTCGATGCATAATGTTGGCAGCGTATTCCGTACTGGCGACGCCTTCCGCATTGAGGCCATCTATTTATGTGGTATTACCTCAACGCCTCCTATGGCTGAGATTCATAAGACAGCTTTAGGCGCAGAAGACAGCGTCAGCTGGCGATATTATAGTACGGCACTTGAGGCACTTGAGGCTTTGAAGGCAGAAGGATATACAGTCCTTTCCATCGAACAGGCTCATGGCTCTACGAAACTTCAGGATTTTACGCCTGCTGGTCAGGATAAATATGCTGTTGTCTTAGGTAACGAAGTGAAAGGTGTTCATCAGGAAGTAGTCGATGCCTCAGACGGTTGTATTGAGATTCCCCAGTTTGGTACGAAGCACTCAATGAATGTTTCTGTCACAGCAGGCATCATCATCTGGCATTTCGCAAAAGCATTATTATTTTAATCTATAATTGTTCATTGTCATGAAAAAGATTGTTGCTATCTGTTTATTGTTTGTTCTTGGTATCTCGCTGACGGGTTGTCTGAAGGATAATATCAGTAATGATTTGCAAGGTGAATGGAGACTATTAGGTTGGGACGTTGATGGCTATTTCCATGAAGTTGATTCTTTCAAGGTAGAGTATCATAAGTTCTCCATTGAGTTCTCGGGTAATAACGTGAAAGCCTATTCTTTAGGCAACGTCACAGACTTTGGAAAAGTAAGAAGCAAGAATAATACTTTGATAAAGGAAAGTGCTATTCAGACTCAAGTCTTTGTTATCGACGACGAATCTATATTTTTTGATAAGAATATAGTCAATATGAATCGATATGAACTTATTGGTAACAAACTGAAAATCTATTTTTCGGATAATGACTATTTCCTTTTTACCAATCAGTTTACAAATAATATAAAGCCCAGCTGTAACTGTGATCAGAATATCGTCATGACTGTTAAAGATGAGCAGGGTACTATCCATAAGGATAAATATCTTCGTAAGTGGTATATTGCCTATAATTATCCTGGAAGCAATGTTACCATCATCAGGTATTATCCAGAATCATTTCCTGATATAGACTTTCTGCAGGAGGATCTGAAAGTTGTCTTCTCAGGCGATGCCTATCATATGGATATTAACTGGGGTGACTATCAGTCAGAGCAAGTAGCTGGAATGGAATATTACTGTATGGATCTCCTGAAAATTGAAAAACAGGATAAGTAAATAAAAAATAAGGTGGCAATCAGTCGTTGCCACCTTATTTAATTTTACTCAGGCTTGAATTCTTCCTTGCCTACTCCACAAACGGGGCATACCCAGTCATCAGGAATGTCTTCAAAAGCTGTTCCTGGCTGAATACCATTGTCGGGATCACCTTCTGCGGGGTCATAGACATAACCGCAAACTTCGCAAACGTACTTCATAATTGTAAGTGTTTAGTTATTAATTAGGGTTGTTATTCTCTCAACAATCCGCTCTGGCGGAATGTTTTGTAGACAAGCATAGTCGCCTCGCTGGCAAGGCTTATTACCATAGATGCTGCAGGGTCTGCATTCCAGGTCAAGTTGTATCACATTATCAGCATTCTGATTGAATCCCAGGAATCCACCCATAGGATGAGTAGCTCCCCAGACACTGACAACAGGGATTCCTGTGAGTGAGGCCAGATGCATATTGGCAGAATC
Source organism: uncultured Prevotella sp. (assembly GCA_946183415.1). Classification (GTDB taxonomy): domain Bacteria; phylum Bacteroidota; class Bacteroidia; order Bacteroidales; family Bacteroidaceae; genus Prevotella. Next base: position 29,234 of record CAMHAM010000003.1, on the reverse strand, counting down.
CATCGAGAGCATCACATCGAGGTGACTCATCAGAATCAGTTCCTGATAGATATTATCCTCACAATATTTGCTTACCATCAGGCACTGTCGATATTGAGCACACCATAACTGTAGGTATTTATCCTCCAGTTCACCTTTTCCGAAAAGGAAGATGCGTCCTTGGGGGTATTTCTGTATCAAGTTAAAGATTACCTGCTCCATCAGTCTTGGAGGATAGACTTTACCCTCATGGGCTGCAAAGGGCGCAATACCTATCCACTGTTCAAAACTCTTTTTCGGACCTATCTCTTTAGGAAGCAGATTCAGGTTACCACCATCTTCAGGGAAAATGGAATGGAACTGGCGGATATCAACAGGATACCCCAAGCGCTCAAACACCTCAGCATAGTTTTCAAACGAACTGGGCAGCTGCTTCTTCACCTTATTCTTATATGAGATAAGTTTCTTGCGCTGCTGACGGTGTTTGTCTATATGCTCCACACGATAGCGACCCAGATTGAAGCGCATTCTCAGATATTCTGAGCGCAACACATTATGGAGGTCAGCTACCTTTGTAAACTGCTTGGCAACAAGTCTGCGATAGAGCGCATTCAGACCCTTCACCCCGTGATATTCATTCGAGAGATCTGCTTCCATGAAGTTCACATTAGGTGCCAGGTCGTAGAAGAGTGGACGGGCAAATTTCTTGCTCAGTACTGTGATACGGATATCAGGATACTGGTTAGCCAAAGCCCAAATCACTGGAACAGTCATTGCCACATCGCCCAGTGCAGAGAATCGTATGACGAGGATATGCTCTTTCTTCACTATTCCTCTCTTATTTGTTCATATATAATATAGGATTGGTAGCAGGATCGTTATACATCTTCATCTGGCGATATACCTTCATATACTTACGACCTGCCTCGATATCTTCCAACAGCTGATCGATGGCCAGCGCCAAGTCCTTTTGTTGCTCCAGCAGTACACCAAGCTTTGCCTTACACTTTTCAATATGTGCAGGCTCAGCATCCTGACGATCAACCTGTTCCTGCATGTGGTAGATCTTCAAGGCAAGGATGCTCAGGCGGTCTACTGCCCAGGCAGGACTCTCCGTATTCAGACGCGCATCATCCATAGGTTTCACCTCGCTATAGTACTGACGGAAATAGGAATCTATCTCTTCCACCAGATCAGTACGATCCTGATTACTATGATCGATGCGGCGCTTCAGGGAAAGAGCCTCCACAGGATCAATATGAGGATCGCGGATGATATCCTCAAAATGCCACTGAACAGTATCAATCCAGCATTTCAGGTAAAGCTTAGATTCGATACTGTCTTTCTTATATGGATTCTGAATCGGCGTATTGATATCATCCGTCAGATGATAGTCGCTGATGGCACGATTGAAAATCTGGTTTGCTTTTTCTGTAAATGACATCTTTAATTGTTTTATTCCGCAAAACTACTGAAACTTTTTTAATTAGCCAAACTAAATCGGAGAATTTATTTAATTTTTGGTATTTTATTTAATAGCAGATGCAGAAATAGGGCAAAAATATGCACAGATACACCCCTTTTGTGCAAAAGATAGTCAGTTTTTCTTAAAAAAATTTGCGTAAGTGAAAGAAAATGTGTTACTTTGCACCCGATTTCAGCAAGAGGCTGATATTTTTCAAGATAGCAAATTCATTATTAACATTTTAAAGTATTAAAATTATGTCAGAAATTGAAAGCAAAGTAAAGGCAATTATTGTAGACAAACTTGGTGTAGATGAGGCTGAAGTAAAGGCAGAGGCAAGCTTCACAAATGATCTGGGCGCAGATTCTTTGGATACTGTCGAACTGATTATGGAGTTCGAGAAAGAGTTTGGTATTTCTATTCCCGATGACAAGGCTGAGAAGATCGGTACTGTAGGTGATGCTATCGCTTACATCGAGGAGAACGCAAAATAAATTTTGATCATAACATAATGGTTGCTTCAAATCAGAAGCAACCATTATGCTTTAATTGTAACTTATGGAATTAAAAAGAGTAGTTGTAACAGGTCTTGGCGCAGTAACGCCAGTGGGCAACACTCCTGAGGAAACATGGAAGAACCTTCTTGCAGGAGTCAGTGGCGCAGCACCTATTACGCTTTTTGATGCAAGTAAATTCAAGACACAGTTTGCTTGCGAGGTAAAGAACCTCAATATTAATGATTATCTCGACCGTAAAGAGGCCCGCAAGATGGACCGCTACACCCAGCTGGCCTTGATTGCTGCCAAGCAGGCTGTCGAGGATAGTAAGATGGATTTGGAAACCGAGGACAAAGACCGTATTGGTGTAGTCTATGGCGTCGGTATCGGTGGAATTAAGACCTTCGAGGAAGAAGTGGGCTACTATGCCCAGCATGAGGCCGATGGTCCTAAGTTCAATCCTTTCTTCATCCCGAAGATGATTGCTGACATTGCTGCTGGACAGATCTCCATCATGTACGGATTCCATGGTCCCAACTATATCACTGCTTCAGCTTGTGCTTCTTCTTCTAATGCACTGGCCGATGCGTTCAATCTTATTCGTCTGGGTAAGGCTAACGTTATCGTAGCAGGTGGTGCTGAGGCTGCTATCTGTGCTACTGGTGTGGGTGGCTTCAATGCCATGAAGGCTCTCTCTACTCGTAACGATGAGCCTGAGAAGGCAAGTCGTCCCTTCAGTGCCAGTCGTGATGGCTTCATCATGGGTGAGGGTGCAGGCTGCCTGATCCTTGAGGAATTAGAGCATGCCAAGGCCCGTGGTGCCAAGATCTATGCCGAGATGGTGGGTGCAGGTATGAGTGCTGATGCTCATCATATCACTGCTTCTCATCCAGAGGGACTGGGTGCTAAACTCGTTATGAAGAATGCGCTTGAGGATGCTGGTTTGAAGCCCGAAGACATCGACTATATCAATGTTCACGGTACTTCTACCCACGTAGGTGATATCTCTGAGGCCAAGGCTATCAAGGAGGTCTTCGGTGAGGCTGCCTACAAGCTGAACATCTCTTCTACGAAGTCTATGACGGGTCACCTGCTGGGAGCCGCTGGAGCCGTTGAAGCTATGGCTACAATACTGGCTGTTCAGAACGATATTGTTCCTCCCACCATCAATCACGAGGAAGGTGATGAGGATCCTGAGATTGATTATAATCTGAATTTCACCTTCAACAAGGCTCAGAAGCGTCAGGTACGTGTTGGTCTTAGCAATACCTTCGGCTTTGGTGGTCACAATGCTTGTGTGGTATTCAAGAAGTATGAGGCTTAAGGATATTATTGATATTATCAAGCTCCCTTTCCGCGAGGAGAAGGAGCTTTTTTCTTCTCTTTACGCGATAATGGGATTCTATCCCCGCAACATCGAGTATTACAAGATGGCGCTGATGCATAAGAGCATCCGTAAGCGCAATGACAAGGGCAAGCCACTGAATAATGAGCGACTGGAGTTCTTGGGTGATGCTATACTCGATGCTGCGGTGGGTTATATAGTTTACCGCCATTACGAGGGTAAACGTGAAGGATTCCTCACCAATACACGTTCTAAACTGGTGTCGCGCGAGACGTTAGGCAAGATTGCCAACGAGATGGGACTGGGCAGTCTGCTGCTTTCCTCTGGACATTCCACCTCGCATAATAGTTATGTGGAAGGTAATGCCTTCGAGGCTTTAGTGGGTGCTATCTATCTTGATCGTGGCTATGAGGCCTGTCTTGAGTTCTTTGAGAAGCAAATCTTGGGCAAATATGTGGATATCGATAAAGTGGCTTTCAAGGAGGTCAATTTCAAGTCCAAGCTTTTGGAATGGAGTCAGAAGAATCGTGTGCGTCTCGAATTTCGCATGTTGAAGCAACAGAAAGATGAAAATGGTAGTCCTGTTTTCTGTTTCCAGGTTGTACTCGAAGGTATTACAGGTGAACGTGGTACAGGTTACTCTAAGAAGGAGTCGCAGCAATTAGCCTCAGAAGCTACTCTGAAGCGTCTGAAGCGTGAGCCACAGTTTGTAGATACTATTTTTGCGGCCAAGACCAATCGTACAAAGATGGAGGAAGAGCCTACTATGGCCGTTCCTGACACTGATCAGGAACAGAACTTCATCATTGTACAGGGAGAGTCTCAAGAGTCTTCACGCCGTCGTTCAAAGGCATCAAAAGCTGTTGCTCCTGTAGAATCATCTGTTGACAACGAGTTCGATCTCTCTGATATTTCCCATAAAGAGAAATCCAAGGAGGAAATCATTGCTGAGGCAGAAGCTGCTGCTTTCGCTGAAGGATAATTGATAAAGCATAAAAAGGAAACCCCGATGACGTTAAAATCATCGGGGTTTCTTGTTGATTGCTGGTTCTCAAAACTACTTGATGAATTTATGAGAAACGAGCATGTTCTTCGGATCGAGGGCTTCGTCAAGTTTCTCCTGTGTCATCAGACCCTTCTCAAGCACGATGTCATAAACACTGCGGTTGGTCTCCAGAGCCTCTTTAGCTACCTTTGTAGAGGTCTTATAGCCAATGTAGGGGTTCAAGGCTGTAACAATACCAATAGAGTTCTTTACCATCTCGAGACAGCGCTCCTTGTTGACGGTGATGCCGAGTACACACTCCTCTGTGAGGGTCTCGATAGCATTCTTTAGCCAAATGAGACTTTCGAAGAGCGACTCAGTAATCACAGGCTCCATCACGTTGAGCTGCAACTGACCTGCCTCAGCAGCAAAAGATATTGTTGTGTCGTTACCGATCACCTTGAAGCAAACCTGGTTCACAACCTCGGGAATAACGGGGTTCACCTTTCCAGGCATAATTGAAGAACCAGGAGCCTTTGGAGGCAGGTTAATCTCGTTGAGACCGCAGCGAGGACCTGAGGCCATCAGTCGGAGGTCGTTACAGATCTTCGACAGTTTGACTGCCAGGCGCTTCAAGGCTGAAGAATAGCTGACATAAGCACCAGTATCAGGAGTTGCCTCTACAAGGTCGGCAGCAGATACAAAGGCCTCACCTGTAAGCTTCGACAGGTTGGCAGCGCAGAGTTTGGCAAAACCAGGAACGGCATTCAGACCTGTGCCGATAGCTGTACCACCCATGTTAATCTCATGGAGCAATTTCACATTGCGCTCTAGGTTCAGAATTTCCTCTTCAAGGTTGTTAGCGTATGCATTGAACTCCTGTCCAGAGGTCATAGGTACGGCATCCTGCAGCTGGGTACGCCCCATCTTGATACAGTCCTTAAACTCATCACCTTTGTAGCGGAAGGCACTGATAAGACCTGTGAGGGCAGCAATCAGACTCTTGTTCATACGAACGAGGGCCAGGCGGATGGTAGTAGGATAAACATCGTTGGTAGACTGTCCACAGTTACAGTGGTCGTTAGGATAGCAGTACTGATAGTCGCCTTTCTCGTGGCCCATGATCTCAAGGGCGCGGTTGGCAATCACCTCGTTGGCATTCATGTTGACGGAAGTACCAGCACCACCCTGCATCATGTCGATGGGGAAGTTCTCATGCCACTTGCCATCGATGAGCTCACGACACGCCTGAGCGATGGCTCCAGCAATCTCGTCGTTGATAACACCGAGAGTGTGGTTGGTTTCTACTGCTGCCAGCTTCACATAAGCGATGGCAATGATAAAGTCGTGATACATCGACATCGTCTTGCGCGAGATGTGATAGTTGTTGATACCACGCTGTGTCTGCACGCCATAGAGGGCGTCTGCTGGAACTTTGAGTTCGCCTAAGAGGTCGGACTCTACTCTGAATTTCTGATCTGACATAATAATAATATTTTAAGTTTTACCTTTTTACCTTTTTACTCTTTTACCTTTAGAACATTGGCACCTGCCAGATATAGCCCAGTGAGATGCGGTTAGTGCTGTAGTTGTCTGCACCGTATGCCTTTGCTCTGTCAGTATAGCTGTAGTGACGCCCTACATAGGTGAGGAAGAAGTGCAGATTACTGCTCTTCAGCGGGTAGAATTCCAAACCTGCGAGATAGCCGTAAGCCGTGCGATACTTGCCCTTCTCGATGACACCGTTGGCCTTGGAGAAACCTTCGTTCTCCAGCATGCCCTTGACGAAGATGTTCCACTTCGGAGAAAAACGGTACTGTGCCTTTAAAACCAACGACAGATACTCGGCATCGTTCTGATGGCCACCCAGTTTATTGTTGCCTACGATACTTGATACGATACCCTCGCGATCGATACCCTCACGCATATACATCACGTCGAAGAAAGCGTCAAAATTATTAATGGTCAGCTCGTTACCCAGGGCTACATAATGGCTCTGATAGCCCTTGGCCTGACTCATCAGTGAGTAGCTCCAGCGTGTGCTGAATACACCACCGAAATTACCATTCCAGTTCACGGTGTAAACCAGGGGTACCTTCGACTTCTCGTAGCCCTCGCCATACATGTCGCTCATGCTGCCACTACGGCTGTCGAGCACTTGCAGTTGCAACTGGTGGTTGGGGTGAAGCTGGAACTGAAAGTTGGCACCCGTTAGGAAGTTGCTCATGTAGTCGACCATATCTGAATATTCATAAATCTCAATAGGATTGAGGTCAAACTCCATACCACCGTATGCAGCGCATTGCTTACCAAGGAACATGGAGAACAAGTCGCTTGCCTTGACACCGATACCTGCCACGTCGATAGATGATGATGGCATATTGTCAAGACCGTCTGGAGTAGGGGAGTTACTGCGGTTTAGGCGATGACGATAGCGGAAAGAGAACGTTTTGTTGATATTTCCTTTTGCCTCAATACGGATCTGGCGCATGTTGAACTTGGCATCTTGAAACTCTCCGTTGCCCTGGTTCAAGTCGAAACTATTGTTGAGGTTTAGCAGGAAGTGGAAGTTGTCCTGCTTCTTCTCTATCTTGGTGATTTTCTCGAACAGAGACTGCTCACCAGTCGATGCATCCTTATCCTGCTGTGCATTGGCACCCAGTGCCACGCAAAGCATCATTCCAAATAATAACTTTTTTTTCATAGACTTTTCACTTTTTTAGTACTTCTTGAAATACTCCTGAATCTCCTTCCAGTCACGGGTCTTAGTCAAGGCAAGCATCAGCAGTACGCGAGCCTTCTGGGGATTGAGGGTCAGGGCTGCTACGAATTCATACTTCTCGTCGTCAACCTCACCATTCAGACAGGTAGGTCCTGTTGGGCAGCGGCTTGAGCGAACTACGTTGATACCCTTCTGACGAGCCTTCAAGGCTACATCGAACACATCGGTATAGAAGTTGCCGTCACCTACACCAGCCAGTACGATGCCGTCGAACTTAGCGTCTATAAAAGCCTGGAAGGGCAGGGGAGAGCAGTTGGCATAGCCATAGACGATACCTACCTGTGGGAGTTTCTCGAGGTTAGTCACATCAAACTCGCTCTTTGTGGTGTGCAGGTTGTCGATGTTGCGGTTGTAGATGGCCTCACCATTATATACATAGCCCACCTTACCGTAATTGGCGCTTTGGAAGGTAGCTACATCAGTGGTATGCAACTTGATGACATCCTTGGCATCGAGCAGCAGGTTGTTCATGCAGACAAGTACGCCACGGCCCTTTGAGTTGGGACTGGCAGCAGCAGCTACACCGGCATAGAGATTACCGGGACCGTCGGCACTGATACCTGTTGAAGGGCGCATTGAGCCTACCAGCACTACGGGCTTGTCGCTCTTCACCGTCAAGTTTAGGAAGTAGGCTGTCTCTTCCATCGTGTCGGTTCCGTGAGTGATGACTACGCCGTCATAGTCTTCTTCGTTTAGCAGCTGATTGATGCGCTTGGCCAGCTTCAGCCATACCTGGTCGTTCATATCCTGCGAACCTATGTTCACGAGCTGTTCGCCTGTAACATCAGCGAGATAGAGCATTTGTGGAACAGCGTCGATAAGGGTCTTTACACCTACCTGTCCTGCACTGTAAGCAGACGAAGTGGCAGATTCACTTACGCCAGCGATAGTACCGCCAGTGGCAATGATGCGGATTTTAGGTTTAGCAACGATGTTAACTGATACCAACAGTGCCAAAAGCATTAATACATTACGCATTGTTTTCATAATTGTTTGAAGTTTGAAATTGTTAGTAAATATTAATATAAGAATGTTATGATGAGATAGCCGATGCCAATGCTGACAAAGGTTGTGATAAAGCCAGAGAGTTGGAACGAGTGGTTGAGCACATACTTGCCGATACGCGTCGTTCCAGTAGTGTCGAAGTTGATAGCAGCCACCTCAGTCGGATAGTTGGGGATGAAGAAGTAACCGTTCACGGCAGGGAACATAGCTACGAGTGCCAAGGGTGAGATACCCAGACCCATACCCAAAGGGAAGAGGGTACGCACAGTGGCGGCTTGTGAGAAGAGCATGATACTCATGATAAACAGGGCCACAGAGAAGAGGAACGGATACTGTGTCACGATGTCAGCGATGTGACTCTTGAAGAATTCAATGTTGCCATTGAAGAAGGTGTCACCCATCCATGCGATACCAAAGATAGAGATCATGGCATTCATACCGGCACCAAAGATGTTGCCACTGACGGCTTTCTTTACGCTCGCCTTACCCACAATCAGGATGAGGGCTGCAATCGACATCATCAGGATCTCAATGGTCTCAGGCATAGAGAGTCGCTCGATGACACCATCCACCTCGTAAGAGGGGCGCAGGGAGGGTACACTACCGAAAATGATGACCAAGACAACGCCTAGGAGGAATGCCAGCACACTCCATTTCGCACGCGGATTCGGACTCTGCTCCATCTGTTGCATGGCCTTGGCCTCAGCCTCAGGATCAATCAGACCTTCACGCACTCTGCGCTGGTATTCAGGATCATCTTCCAGCTCCTTACCTACACGGTTCTGAACGAATGCAGCCACGAGGATAGCGATTAGTGAGGCTGGGATGCAAATGAGCAGGATGTCCTTCAACTCAATACCTTGTCCACCCAGCAGGTCAGTAGAGATTACAGCGGCGGTGGCAGCCGACATAGGCGAACCTGTAATACCCAACGAGGCAGCGATCGTGGCCACTGTCATGGGGCGCTCAGGACGGATCTTAGAGTTCTTGGCGATCTCTGAGATAATCGGCAACAGCGAATAAGAGGTATGGGCCGTACCAGCCACGAGACAGAAGAGCCAGGTGGTCAGTGGACCATAATAAGTAATGTGAGTGGGGTGTTTACGCAGGAATTTTGCTGCCAAGCCTACCAGGTAATCCAGACCACCAGCAGCCTGAAGCGCAGCAGTTGCCGTAATCACCGAAGCAATAATCAGCATTACATCGATGGGCACTTTGCCTGGATGCATGCCGAAGATGAAGACAAGGATGAAGACACCTACCATTCCGTAGATACCCAGTCCGATGCCTCCGACTCTGGCACCGATGAAAATCAGTGCGAGGACAATACACAATTGGAAAAGAACCAAGAACGTCACCATAGATTGTTTTGTTTGTTATGAATAATTGTTTTGAGTTTGTTCTCGGCTGCAAAGGTAGGGAGATTTTTCTTACCCTGTATTATAAAAAACGAACTATTTTTTGTAAAAAACGACACAAGCCCAGATAAAACATTCTAAAATTTGCAAACATCGTTTTTTTGTTGTATCTTTGCACAATCAAGTCTGAAACCTAAAGGAATGAATCAAAGCGGTATTTATAACTTGGAAGAATTCACCGAGCAAAACTATATCGACGGACTATTCGGTTCGGCTTTGGTATGCTTTACTGCCGATCGCGATATTCTGCGGCGCGTGGTTCATCCTGGGCTTGGCAGTTTCTATTCCGTCAATCTCATCGTAGATGGATGGGAAAACTATCAAATCAACAACAACCAAGTGCATCTGGAGATGCACGACCTGTTTGTGAAGCAGTCGTACGACAATTTCGCCGTTGAGGACTGTTCTGAGGAGGTGTCGTCGATTCATCTGCTGGTGGAAAAGAATTACTTCGACAGTTTGATTGTTAATCATGAACATTTCAAAGGGCAGAATCCGATAGAAGTGTTCAGTTCCATGCCAGTGGTTCATCTAGGTGAGATGCAGGCTGCGTCGTTTTATCAGATGATGACTAACATCCAAAGGACGATCGTGACCCCTCACCTCTATAAGAATGAGATGATCAAGTATCAGTTGAACATCTGTCTGTTCATGTTGGCTGAGCTGATTTCCGGCAACGAGATCAATACGCACGACCTGAAATACAAGGATAATATCCTGAAGATTTTCCTCCATCTGGCTTCGAGGAACTTCAAGAGAGAGCGGCAGGTGCAGTTCTATGCCGATCGCCTGAATGTATCTGCAACTTATCTTTCACGTACTATCAAGGAACTGACAGGCAATACGGTGCTCAGCTATCTCTCGAACTTCCTCTACAACGAAATCTGTATCCAGTTGAAGACCACCGACAAAACCATCAGCGAGATAGCAGACGAACTGAATTTCAGCGACCAGTCTGCTCTCACCAATTTCTTCCGTACAAAGGCGGGCATCACCCCCTTAGCCTACAGGAAGGGCAAGCCCTGAGCATCTTATTTCGTAATCCTTATAACTGGTGCAATCTTGTTGGTAGGAGCAGGCAGTTCCACGACCAGTCCCTCTCCTGTCTGCTTCGCTTTTACCTTGCCGTAGCCTAACAGCCAGGCACCCGAGATTGCCTTCTTGAAATAAGAATTGCCTTTGGCCAGACTTTTGATGACGATCTTGCCGTCCTCAGGCCATCCCATAGCCGTTGCATACAGATGCTTCTGAGTTTGGTTGAAGCGTATGTCCCGATGGCTCATGCCTGCGTATTGTCCGTCGTTGAAGCCAGGGCCGTTCATGTCCACAGTCTTTTCAGCTATCGGCCCTTCTCCAAAGATCTTCCATGGGCGGGTGCCGAAGATACTCTCACCGTTTACAGTCATCCAGGCCTCCAGGTCGTCGAGTATCTGTGCTTCTTTCTCGTCGTAGGTGCCGTCGGCTCTTAAGGGTATGCTCAGCAGCAGGCATCCGTTCTTCGATACGATGTCCACCAGCTGTTTCACTACCGTCTCGGCACTCTTGTACCATCCTTTTTCATAGATCTCCGTGTTATAGTGCCAGCCACCGATACAGTTGCATGTCTGCCACGGCTCGTCGATGATTTCGTTAGGAGCACCGCGCTCCACATCCCAGGTGATGCACTTACGCTGCTCTTCGCTGAGAATCTTGCCAAACACGACCGATCGTGGGTTCTTGTTGTAGAGATGTGTTGTGATCTTCATGCCAGCGTCGCTGATGCCATAGAATGGCAGCACCGTCACGTCGAAGTAGATCAGGTCTGGCTCATAGCGGTTGATGGCATCCAGTGTGCGGTCATAGAAGTTGGTAACGAATGCTTGTGTGGGGAGTGTTGCCCCGTTTGTCCAGTCCCATTGCTTGTGGATCTGTACGTTCGACCATGATAGCTCGCTTGGCTCGTGGTCCTGAGCATACAGCTCTTGCGGGTCGTAGCCTTCCCACCATTTGCCTTTGCCGTCCTCTTTCGTCAGTTTGCCGTCGTAGTATATTCCAGCCTTAGGGCCGTTTTGGTCGTATCGCTGCGATGGCTCGTACCATGTCCAGGCGTGATCGGCATGGAACGAGATGCCCAGAGGCAGTCCTGCCTTCTTCGCTGCCTTGGCCCAGCCGTCGAGGATATCCTTCTTCGGGCCGATGTTCACGGAGTTCCAGCGTTGGTATTTCGAGTCCCATAGGTCGAAGTTGTCATGGTGATTGCCCAGCACGAAGAAATACTGTGCTCCGCAGCGCTTATACCTCTCCACGAGCTTTTCCGGATTCCACTTCTCTGCCTTGAACAGCGGCAGGATATCCTTGAATCCTACTTCTGAAGGATGGCCGTAGTGCTCCAGGTGATACTGGTAGGCCTTCCTGCCCTCCATATACATCTCCCGGGCCATCCAGTCACCCGAGCCTTCCACACACTGCGGACCCCAGTGTGCCCAGATGCCGAACTTCGCATTCCTGAACCATTCCGGCGTTTTGTGCTGTTTCAGCGATTCCCACGTGGGCTTATACTTGCCCGTCTGCATCTTCTCGTGTGCCTCCGATACCGGCACTAAATACTCCTGACTGGCAGCATTCACGTACCAGCAGCACAATGCCATAATGATTAATAGTCTTCTCATGTTACAGTTCACAGTCTTTCCATTTTCAGCTACAAAGATAAGTTTTATTTCCGAAACCACAAAATTTTCAGGCAGAAATTTGACCCGAAAGCATCCATAAGAGCCTATCATGGCAAGGCACTTCTGGATGAGTTCCAACGTCGAAGAATCTTGTCATTATCGGACTTCACGTACCTTGCCGCGAGGGCTCGCAGGGCTCGAATAGGCCGATTTTTTACTATTAATTCCAGAACTATTTACTATTAATACTAAAAAGTGCTACTATTAATACAACTTTCAGAAGTAGTTTCATCATCCATTCTGTTGTCGTTATAGCAAAAGAGCAGCATCCTAAACTGTGGATGCTGCTCCTTTTGTAGATTGTGGTACACGGATAGCTACTTTGCGGCAGGCTCCCACTTGCAACGGACGGGCGAGACAATCGCACCCTCTTTCTTCAGTTCAGCGAATGCTTTGTCTACTTCCTTACGATCGGCTCCCAGAGCCTTGGTCACGTCACCTGCAGAAACGGGCTTGCCAGCCTCACGCATGGCCTGTAATACTTGTTCTTTCATATCGCTTGTCATTTAGAATGTGATTGTTTCCACCAGCTCCATCATCTTGAAGAAGTCGGCCTTGGCATCCTTCAGATAGTACATCACGCCATTCTCGCAGTTCTCGCCAAGGGCGGGCTTCAGCACAGGCATCTTGTCAACCAGTGCGCGGCCAACCTCCTGACGGTTGTCCTCTACCAGCTTGCACTCGATGCGCAGCGTCTGACCCTTGAAGGCGCAGATCTCAGCTTTCTGGTTGGCAGCAATCTGACGGGTGGCATTGGTCTTACCAAAGGCCATGATGTAGATTTTGCCCTCAAAAAACAGCATTGCTCCATAAGGACGTACGCGAGGCTGGTCGCCCTCTACTGTTGCGAGATAAAACGTTCCTGCTTTCTCCAGGAAATCGTAAACTTTCTGTATTCCTTCCATAACTTAGTTGTCTTTTAATAAATATTCTATATGTGATTATGCCTTGTTGAACTTTTCCTTTGGTTGCTTGCAACGCGGACAACGCCAGTCGTCGGGCAGGTCTTCGAAGGCCACGCCATCATGCTCAGCCGGGTCATAGACATAGCCGCAGATGCTGCAGACATATTTGCCCGAAGCCTCCTGCTGCGAGAAGTCCACCTCGGCAAAGACGGTGGGAACGGGGTTGTCCAGATCCATCACGCGCTTGGCCTCCAGGTTCTCGTAGCCCTGTGGGGTGTGCGTGCCCATATAGACGGTGGGATTGTTACGGACGAACTCACGCACTCTGTCCAAAGTCTCACGGGCAGCGGGCAGGTCGTCATAGACCACCGACAGCTTGTTCTCATACAGCGCCTCATCGGCATAGGTGATGTCGGCCTGGAACATATAGTAGAGTCCGTCGCTCTCGGCAATCACGAGGCTGTTGCCGTTGGTGTGTCCCTTGGCCTTGATGAACCACACGCCGTCGCAAATCTTCTGCGCCTCAGGGAAGTTGTGATAGGGGCCGTCCGTGTAGGTGACTGGCACCAGGTTGGACAGGCCTTTCAGTTCATCAGCCTGCACCTCGTCGGCACCCACATAAATCTTTGCGTTGGGGAACGAGCGGATTTCGCCAGAGTGGTCGCTGTGCCGATGGGTTAGCAGGATTTTCGTCACCTGCTCCGGCTTGTAGCCCAAGGCTGCCAGCGCATCCATATAGCTGCAGATGTCCTTGCCAGTATAGACCATCGCCTTCTCGTCGATGACTTCTTCAGGGAAGCCTGCGGGCAGACCAGTGTCTACGAGGATTATCTCTGAACCTGTGTCGATCAGATAATTCTGCAGGCTGCCGCGATAGCGGATGTTGTGGTCAAATTTATCCGGTCCTTCCTCGCCACCAAAGGCGAAGGGCTGGGTATAGTACCCGTCACGTCTGAATTTTACGGCTTTGATTTCCATTGTTTATTTGTTTATTAGATTTTTCAACTTAAACTATTATCCCATCACCACGTCGAGTACCATCATCAGTACGAAACCGATGGCAAAGCCGATGGTGCTGAGGTTGGAGTGCTGGCCTTCTGAGGCTTCAGGAATCAGTTCTTCTACGACGACATAGAACATAGCTCCGGCAGCGAATGCCAGCATATAGGGCAGTACTGGTGTCATCAACGAGGCTAACAATACGACAGCCAAACCACCAATAGGTTCAACGGCCCCGCTCAAGCTGCCGATGACGAACGAGCGCCACTTCGAATTGCCTGCTGCCCGCATCGGCATGGAGATAATCGCTCCCTCGGGCACGTTCTGAATGGCAATACCGATAGAGACGGCTAAGGCACTGGCTACAGACAGCCCTGCCGCACCATTCTCTGCTCCGGCGAACACCACACCCACGGCCATGCCCTCAGGCAAGTTGTGGATGGTGACGGCCAGAGCCAGCATTGCCGTGCGCGACAGATGCGAGCGGGGACCCTCGGGCTTGTCGGTGCCTATGTGCAGGTGGGGCGTCAACTCGTCTATCAGCAACAAGAAGCCCATGCCCAGCAGAAAGCCTACAGCGGCAGGAAATACCGACCATGCTCCTTCTGCTTCTCGCATCTCCATGGCGGGTATGAGCAACGACCATACGGATGCGGCAACCATCACGCCGGAGGCAAACCCCAGCAGCGATTTTTGCAGACGGGGCGACATTTCGTCCTTCATCAGAAAGACGAATGCCGCCCCGAGCATAGTTCCCAGCAATGGGATGAGCAGTCCTATGATTACTGCCATCTCAGAATGTATTGGTCTCTTACATCATAGCGGTGAGGAAGTTCTCGTAGCCGAGCTTCTCGATGTAGTTCAGGTACTGAGCCTCCCAAGCCATGTGGTCCTTTTCGTCGTCAATCCACTTCAGGATGAGCTTCTTGGTGGGATAGTCGTCGTTGAAGGCCTCGGCCAGCTCGCTCAGCTGCTGGATGGCGGTAGGCTCATAGTCGCCCTCAATCTGCTTCTTGGGATCGTCGGTGAAGGGGAACTCGATGGTCTTCATGGCCTCCTGCAGGTCAGCGGGCTTGCAGCCCAACTCTACCAGTCGGTTCAGCACTTCCTCTGCCTCGTCCCACTCTTCCTCAGCCTCTTCCTTCCACTTGTCGGCCAGCTTGTTCCAGCCCTGCAGACGGCAGTAGGCTGAGAATGCGAAATGTTGCTTACTGTTTCCAAACCATACAGCGCCAAGATTGGCAAACTGTTTCAATGCTTCTTCTTTAGTCATAATAGTTTTTTTCTTTTAAGTTAAAAATAATGTGGGTGCAAAGATACGAATTATCCAATATACGACAGCTGTCCTAAACAAACAAAAATTCTACCCAAGCAAACATTTTTGCATTTTCCCTTGGTTTTTCACATTATTTATCGTATCTTCGCCACCGATATGTATAAGTTGATGGATTTTCTGATATCGGTCATCGGTATGCCGCAGGACGAAGTGGTATCCGACGAGTTGTATTGCTCAGAGAGTAACACCCGTTTGACGTTTCGCACTAACCAGATGCAGGAGACGCTGTCGGGCTATTCTTATACGCTGGTGAACGGCGGCTGGTTAGAACTGCTTTACAATGACCGTATGCTGACTCTACAAAAAGGCGACCTGATGATTTATTCCCCTGGGGTGAAAATCAGAATCATCAATGGTTCGACAGATTACCATTCTGTTTGCCTGATGATCGACGAACAGGCGGCACTCGAGATACCGGCCGTGCGCAATGTTGTCCATACCGCCTATCAGCCGATAGCAGAACTCGGGCGCCCTATCATCCATCTCAATGAGCAGCAGACGGCCCATTTCTGGCAGCACATGCACGAGATGATTCAGTATCAGCACTCTGGCCATCGCTATCTGCGCGAGGTACTGCGTACGCTCTTCACTCAGTTCGTCCTTGACCTGATGGATGCCATGGCCCAGAACATCGGCCCCAGGCAGGTCAGCGAGCGCACCACGGAACAGTTCATCGCCTTTATGCGTCTGCTGACCAAGCACTTCATCGAGCATCATGACATAGGTTTCTATGCAGAAGGGCTTCATATCACTCCCATCCACCTGTCGCGCATCGTCCGTCAGGTTACGGGGCGTACGGTGGTCGATTATATCAATCGGATGCTGCTGATGGAAGCCACATGGCTGCTACAGACTACCGACCTCAGTATCGCTGCTATTGCCGAACGTCTGCATTTCGCTGACCAAAGCAGTTTCGGGCGTTTCTTCACCCGCATGAAAGGCATTAAGCCTAAAGCATATCGGGTGGAACAACAGAGGTGATTCCTATCAACATAAGTTAAAGTTACTAATTCCAATTTATCGGTAAAGATGGAGAAAATATTGAAGGTACATCACGTCAACGACTATGCCCGCTATATCGGGGCACCGGAGTTACATTCGCTCGTCTCGGTGATTCACTACGACGAGCTGGAGCATTGCAGGCACTCGTTGAACAACTATGACGTCTATGCGATGTTCATCGGTGATGAGGAACTGGAGGATTTGTCATACGGACAACTGCAATACGACCTTCACCGTCATGCGCTGATGTGCGTGGCTCCCGGACAGATTGGCGGCAAGGCTGACACGGGCGAAGAAATCCATACCAAGGGCTGGGCACTGCTCTTCGACACTGAACTGCTGCATAATTCCGAACTCGGACGGCGCATGACCGACTATCACTTCTTTTCCTACAGCACAAGCGAAGCCCTGCTGATGACACCAGAGCAGCGACAAAGCATCGTTACGCTGTTGGAACAGATGCGCACAGAACTTCAGCAGGAAGAGGACACTCACACCCTGCGCATCGTGACCTCGCAGATAGAGCAGGTTCTGGAACTCGTCAGCCGCTACTATGCGCTTCAACTTTCCACATCAGCCACATCAACGAACTCTGACCTCTTGTCGCGTTTCGAGCATCTGTTGCAGAAGTACTATGACAACGGACTCCAGCGCAGTCAAGGGCTTCCCTCGGTGAAATACTGCGCCCAAGAGTCGTTTCTTTCGCCCAACTACTTTGGCGACCTTATTCGTGAGTTGACGGGCGACTCGGCCACCTCCTACATTCGCCGTTTCATCATGCAGCGTGCCCAGACACACTTGGCAGGCGGGGCTACTATCACCGAGGCCGCTGAGCAACTGGGCTTCGCCTATCCTCAGCACTTCACTCGCCAGTTCAAGAAGTACTACGGAGTGACTCCTTCTGAGTTTATCAGGAAATAAGACGAACCTATTTGGGACCAAACAGACGCTCTGCATTCTTATGGAGAATCATTTCCCGGAACGGCGCGAGGTCAGGCTCTGTGGCCAGGTACTGCTGCATCCGCTGTAGGCTTTGGGTAAGCACCTGCGGTGCCACGTAGGGATAGTCGGAGCCATAGAGCAGATGGTCGGGCGTAGTGATGGTGAGCAGCATGCGGATGACTTCAGGGCTGTGTGCCCCCGCCAGGTCGTAGTACAGCGTGCCGAGGTTCGCCTCGTAGTCTATCGACCCTACCATCTTGTTCTTCTGCATCACAGGTGTCAGCGACTTCATACGTGGGATGGCCAATGGCAGATAGGCACCGCAATGGGGCACCACCACCTTTATATGATTATAACGGGCCAGCACATTACGGCTAATCATGTTCGAGACGGCACGGGTGGTCTCTGAGAGGTACTCCTGCATGGCGAGCGGCGTCTGCTGCATCACCTGACGGTTTACTGGCTCAGGGCGGTGGGGATGCAGTATCACCACTGCCTGACGCTCGTTCAGCACAGAGAAGAGTGTGTCAAGTTCAGGAGCGCCAAGATACTGTCCCTGCACATTTGTAGCCAACTTGATGCCGTCAGCCTTCAGTGTGTCGAGCGCATAAATGGCCTCGCGGACAGCCGCATCCACGTTGGGCAGCGGTAGGGCAGCACAGAAGAGAAAACGCCCCGGGTACTCCTGCTTCAGTTTGGCCGCAGCCTCGTTAGTCTGCCTCACGACCTTTACTGATGTCGGTTGCGGAGCCGCCAGCGTCAGTACCGAAGTCTGTACGCCCGCTTCGTCCATCCACCTCAGATGCGTCTCAGCATCATATTTTGGCAGAGGGAATCCCTCGTCCATCGATCTGCCCTCGCTTTCGAGAGCTGACAGGAACTCAGGTGTGATGATGTGGCTGTGCACATCTATCACGCCCTGAGCAAAACCATTTGCTGTTATCATCATGGATAACAATAAAGTCTTAATTTTCACTCTCAACTCTAAACTATAAACTCCTAACTACTCCATCGAATGTTCCCAGCCGCCACGGGTGTCAATGCCGGTGGCATCAGCGAGCTGTTCCAGTCGGGCCACCTCCTCGGCAGTCAACTGAATCTTAGCGGCTTCAGCGGCCTCGACGACGTGACGCTCCTTCGTGGCTCCGATGATGGGCAGCGTGCCCTTGGCAATGGCCCAGGCAATGCCTATTTGAGAGCACGAGGCACCATACTTCTTGCCAATGGCCGTCATCTCATTCGTCAGCGCCTCCAACTGTGGCAGTACTGGGTTGTACTTCTGGCCGCGATCGCTCTCAGCGGGCAGCGGGTTCTCCTTATTATATTTGCCGGAGAGTGCACCCTGCTCCAGCACCATGTAGGCCCAGAACTCAATACCCTGCTCGTGGCAGTAGTCGAGCACGCCCCCCTTCTCGCTTGAACGATAGAGCAGCGAGAAGTGGTTCTGTACGGCTGAGACCTTAAAGCCTGCCTCGCCCAGTATCTCATTGGCCCGACGGATTTCCTTGATGTTGTGGTTCGACACGCCCACGCGCTTCACCTTGCCCGACTGGAGCAGGGGAATCAGTCCGGGCGTCCAGCGCTCCACGTCCATCGGGTTGTGAATCCAGTAGATGTCTATGTAGTCGCAGCCCATCCGCTCAATAGAGGCCAATGCCATCTTTTCCACAGAATTCTCGAACACCTCCGCAATCTGCGGGGTGAACTTCGTGGAAATCTGCACATCTGCGCGATGGTATGCCTGTGCCAGTTTGCCGAGAATCTTCTCAGATTCGCCCATACCGTAGGCAGTGGCTGTATCCCAGAGGTTCAGCCCTGCTTTCATTGCCGTATCGAATACGGGCTTTAGGTTCTCCACATCGGTCTTGCTGCCGAACACTTTGTCTCCTCCAAATGCTCCTGCGCCCCAGGCCCAGGTGCCTAATGCAATCTTTGTCATATGTCTCAATAATTAGTTTGATTTCGACTGCAAAGGTACGGCGAAATCTGCATTGTTCACCTAAACGAGTTACTGATAAATCAACCACTTTTACGGATTCTCATTCTACAGCCCAAGTGATGCGGCGATGCAGATGATCATGACCATGATAATTTCAGCTGTCCGGTTGACGCGGATGGCTGTTTTCATGTCGTCAGTGGTCAGCTCTCGGGGGTTGGTGCCGATGTAGGGCTTGTCGAACCGTTCGCCAAAGTAGTAGTGGGGGCCTCCAAAACGACAGTCCAGGATGCCGGCGAGGGCAGCCTCGGGGTAGCCGCTGTTGGGCGAGGCATGGTTGCGGCCGTTGGTGCAGACGAAGCGGAAGAGTGAGAAGTGGCCTGCCAGCAGAGATGGCAGAATCATCAGCAGGGCCGTGAGGCGGGCAGGGAGGTAGTTGGCTACATCGTCGATACGGGCTGCTACGCATCCAAACTCCAGATAGCGCTCCGTATGATAACCAATCATCGAGTCGAGCGTATTCACCATCTTATAGGCTAGCATGCCTGGGGTGCCGAGCAGCATCAGCCAGAAGAGTGGGGCGATGACACCATCGCTGAGGTTCTCGGCGAGCGTTTCGAGGGCTGCCGTGCGCACTTCCTGGGCTGACAGCTCTGAGGTGTCGCGCCCAACGATGCGGGCCACCTGTTGACGGCCTTCTTCGAGAGAGCGGTCTAAGGCGAGAAACACCTGGCGCACCTCACGGATGAGCGTTGTGCCAGCCAGACAATAGAA
Source organism: uncultured Prevotella sp. (assembly GCA_946183415.1). Taxonomy (GTDB): domain Bacteria; phylum Bacteroidota; class Bacteroidia; order Bacteroidales; family Bacteroidaceae; genus Prevotella. The sequence continues at coordinate 9,156 of CAMHAM010000003.1, read as the reverse complement.
GATGGCTATCACATCGAAGAGATACAGCAGCAGGGGAATCTGATGAAGCTCCGAGCCGTCATAGATCAGCAAGGCAAAGACGCCCAGCAGGGTCCTGAGCAGCCAGGTCGTGGCAAAGATGAGGAGGATGAGGCCCACGGCGAGCAGACCACCCTTCAGCCGGCGATGCTGCCCACGGTTCAGTTGGTGCTCGCCAACTGAGATGAGTCGACCGAACCATACCACGGGGTGAGGCAGTCGTGCAGGGTCGCCAAAAACGATGTCGAGCAACCACCCGACGAGAAGAGTCAGGGCCTTTACCATCCTGTGACGAGCGTGAGATAGAAAGTGAGTTCAACAAGCAGGCAGACGGCTCCGCAGCAATCGCCAGTATAGCCGTGCAGCCTGTGCCAGATGAGAAGATAGAGGAAATACATCGTGAGTGCAGGAATAAAGACAAGCGTCTGCCACGACGAACCGGAGAGCCAGATGAAGAGAGTCAGCGGCAGCAGTCCCTGAACAGCGAGGCTGACTCCCTTGAGGGCTGAGATCTTGCGGTAGACCACCTTCGCCTTCGCCTCTTCCTCGCGGCGGGCATAGGGCATCATCACGATGAGCTGGCTGGTGACCATCTTCGCATAAGGATCGGCAGCCAAGACAGCCAGGGCAGCCATCCATGGAGTTAGTGAACATAGACAGCCCCAAAGTAATAACATATAGAGGATAAGTCCAAGCACACCATAAGTGCCAATATGAGAGTCCTTCATGATGTCAAGGATTCGCTGGCGGTTACTGCCCCCTCCTCCGAACCCGTCGAAGAAATCGGCCAGTCCGTCTTCGTGGAGTGCTCCCGTGAGCAGGAGCCGTGCAGCGATAGCCGCACCGACGGTTATCGTCCAGGGCATTACCATGCTGCCCAGCCATAGCACGGCAGCCATGACACCCCCTGTAACCCAGCCTGCCAGCGGCCAGTGCTCTACTACAGTGGCGTAGCACTCCTTTGGGGGCTGGTGGATGCGCCAGAGGGGCAGGCGGGTGAAGAAGATCAGAGATGCCCAGATGCGGTCATACCAGTGAGTGCGGTCGATATTGATTTCCATGTAAGATACTTATGATTGTTCTTTCTTCCATGTCAGGTATTCGTTGAGTGCTTCGATGAGTATGTCGTTCTCCTCAGGTGTCTGCGAGGTGATGCGGAAGCAGTGGTTGTCGAGTCCTCGGAAGTTGGAGGCGTCGCGGATGAGGATGCCATAGTTGTCGATGAGCCATTTCTTCAGCTCCAAGGCATTGCCTGTGTCGATATTGACGAGCATGAAGTTGGTGTCAGTCTTCATCACCATCAGTCCTTCGATAGCCGAGATGGCATCGTGGAGCCGCTGTGCTTCTGCCAGATAGGCCTGTAGGTCGGGGATCATCTTTTGGTCGTGCCTGATGAAGAACTTGCCGGCTTCGATGGCCAAGGCATTGATCGTCCAAGGCTGGCGGATGTGCTTCAGTCGGTCGATGATGATGGGTGAGGCCACGACATAGCCCAGTCGCAATCCAGGGATGCAGTACTTCTTCGAGAGTGAGAAGAGTAGCATGAGGTTGAAACAGTCGCTCATCTCCTTGGGGTTGATCATCGGGCATAGAGTATAGTCGGCATACGACTGATCGACAACGTAGAGATAGCGGGGATTTTTACGGACGATATGAGTGATGAGGCTTTTCACGAGCACGTTGCCAGTGGGGTTGTTGGGGTTGCAGAGCCAGTAGATGCGGTCTTGAGGCAGCACTTCGAGTTCGTCGGTCGTCTCGTATGAGATGAGATGTCCGAAGGCCTTGCAGGCATCCTCGTACTCGGTGAATGTCGGTTGCGGGATAATGGAAGCCCAACCCTTGTAAAGTTGTGCAATTAGGTAGATGGCCTCATTGGCGCCGCTGGTCACCATCACTGAGTTTTCCGGCACTTCAAGCTTTTCGGCAATCATGCTCTCCAATGAGTGTGCATCAGGCTCAGGGTAGTGGCTGATGACCTCAAAGTGATTCATCAGGTGTGCCTTGAGTTCTGTAAGGTCAGCCCGGCTGTAGACGTTCGAGCTGAAGTTCATCTTGATCTTGTCGCCGTAGCGAAAGATATCGTCTCCGTGTCCGTATATCATAGTCTTCGTTGATAGTTATCGTTAATTATCTTTTCTCACACTGATGGCCAGTGTCTCGGGATTGAAGGTGATACCCTCGCGCTCAATGAACCTGGCGAGAGCTCCCTCGCGGGCCAGTTGCTGCGGAGAGCCTATTGTGACGCCCTGCTCACGGGTCATCAGCCAGACGGTATCAGCCAACTGTAGGGCCAGCTCCACATCGTGGGTGGAGAGGAAGACGGTCTTGCCGGCCTCTGAGCAGATGCGCCTGAGCAGTTGCAGCACTTCCACCTTGCTGGGATAGTCGAGGAAGGCCGTTGGCTCGTCGAGATAGATGACGGGCGTCTGCTGTGCCAGGGCTTTGGCAATCATCACCTTCTGGCGTTCGCCATCACTCAGCGTCTGAATGGGTCGTCGACTCAGGTTCACGATGCCTACCTGACGGATGGATTCATCGACAATCTGCAGATCATCCTTTGAGTAGTTCCCCCAGAAGTCTGTATAAGGTGAGCGCCCCAAGCTAACGAGTTCGCGTACCGTCATGTTGCGGATGTCGGGCTTCTCAGTGAGCACTACTCCGATCAGCCGGCTCAGCTCCTTATCAGTATAGCCCGAGAGGTCGCGCCCCTGGATGATCACTTCGCCCCCTATTTTAGGCTGGAAGGCCGAGAGGGTACGCAGCAAGGTGGACTTGCCCACACCGTTAGCACCCAGCAGGCAGGTGAGTTCACCGCTACGGATGGCACCGCTGATGCCTTCTGCCACTACCCTCACACCGCGTCGTGAGGGATAGCCGATGCTGAGCTGTCGGATTTGTATCGTCATACAATTTCCTCGATGTGGTAGCGCGGACGGTGTTTCACCTCTATATAGATCTTGCCGATGTATTGTCCGATGACGCCTAATGATGTGATCATCACACCACCTATGAGCCAGAGCGAGAGCAGCAGTGAGGTCCAGCCTGGCACAACCATATCGTTGATGTAAGAGTAGAGACCCCAGATGAGCAACCCGAGACCGATGACGAAGCAACCGATGCCAGTCATGAAGATGATAGTGATGGGCTTGATGCTGAACGAGGTGATGCCGTCGATGGCAAAGGCAAGCATCTTGGTCAGCGGGTACTTGCTCTCGCCTGCAAACCGCTCAGCACGGTCGTAATAGACATTCTTCGTGGTAAAGCCCAACAGCGGTACCAGTCCGCGCAGGAACAGGTTACGCTCTGGATACTGACAGAGTGCCTCTACGGCCCGTCGGCTCATCAGTCGGTAGTCGGCATGGTTGTAGATGGTGTCAGCCCCCATAAGGGCCATGAGCTTATAGAATAGCTGCGCTGTAGAGCGCTTGAAGAAGGTATCAGTCGTACGTTCCTTCCTGACGCCATAGATGATGTCAGAGCCATGAAGGTATTCGTCGACCATAGCGGTGATGGCATTCACATCGTCCTGCAGGTCAGCATCGATAGTGACCATCGCGTCAGCTTCACCTTTAAAGGACTCAAGTCCTGCCATCAGGGCATTCTGGTGTCCGGCATTGTGGGCCAGTTTGATGCCTCTGACGTGCGTGTTGCCCTGCTGTAGTTGGCAGATCAACTGCCACGTCTGATCCTTCGAACCGTCGTTGACATAGACGATGAAACTTTCAGCCGTAATCTTCTTCCTGCTGATGAGTTCATTCAGCAGAGTGGTCAGACGGTTGTTGGTCTCTGTCAGTACTGCTTCTTCATTATAGCAAGGTACGACGATGGCCAGTCGGGGTGGAGTAATTACTGACTGCATAGCATCACGTTTATTTGATGATTTGGTATAATCTTTCTGCCTTTTTCTTCAGCTTGCCTGTCTGAGCAATCTCATCGAGGAAATGTGAGGTACCATAGTGGTTAGAGGCAGCGATGATATATTGTTCGCCTTCTGGATAGTTGGCAGGAACACTTTCGATATAGGAGGCAATCTCGTCACGGTCTCTGACACCAGCGGGCAGAACCACGCGCCAGAAGCGCAGCTCGTGCTGAGGGTTGGAGATGGTGAACCGGTATTCCTCAGGCATATTCTCTTCGATGCGGAAATGGTTGTCCTCTGTCATCAGCATGAATGAGACGGGAGCCGATGCACCCCACTCGAAAGTCAGGATATTGGAAGTGGGAACCTTGTCGAGCACAGCCTTCTGTTGTTCGCGCCAGTTGCGGATGACCTGTTTCAGTGAGTGGATATACCAGGGATAGAAGATGTGGCCCGTCAGGAGCATGCACTCGTCGTTGGTAATCAGCTGATAGCCGGCTCCCAGACCGACGGTGTATTCAGAGTGACCGTTCTGAATCGAGAAGAAAGGTGTTACCATACCTATCTGATGGAGCGGATTCTCCTGTAGCCAAGGCATATCGAGGTTACGCTTACGCACGGAGACGGTCATGAAGAGCAGTACCAGCACATAGACAGCCCACTTTAGTACTGGGCGTGTGCTCAGCTGCTCCTTCAGCCAGGTCAAAGCATGGATACCTAAGATGATGACGAAGGGTGCATTATAGAGAAAATGCTTCGAAGCATTGCCGAAGAGCACGTAGATGCTATGTAGCAGGATGATGGGCAGCATGATGAGGAACAATTCGCGCCAGTTCTTTTTCTTGATGACCACATAGAGTCCGAGAGGTGCCAGCACGACATAGGCCAGCGAGTAGAAGCCTAAGATGCAGAGCACGCGCTCCTGAGTGGTGATGATGAAGTTCCACTTCTGATAGCTGTTATAGGTGGGCAGGAACTCTGCTCCCGTCATCCAGAACATGAATATGGCAGCAGCCACAAAGCCTACACCCATGATAATAGAGAGTGTGAAGGCACGCTTGATGGATTTCCCCATGAAGATAAACATGGCCAGGACCGTTGGCAGGACGATGGTGATATCAAGGCGCAGGATGATGGCCAAGGCAAAGAGCGCACCGGCATACCAATAGCGCTCGCGGCTCATGAGTATCAGGCCCCAGAGGAAACAGGCTGCCGAGGGGATGGCCGAGTTGGGATACATGGCGATGGCATACATCTCTGGCAGGAGCATCGCAGCGATGAGAATCTTCGTTTTGCTGGCACCTGTGACGTATTCAGCGAAACGGATGCAGCCTATCAGGAAGACGAGGCTCGACACCACTGTCATGATACTGTAGATCTGTTCGCAGGTCAAGAAGGGCATCAGGTGTTTCAGACTTACTATCAGGATGGTGATCAGTGGCTGCATGCGGTACTCGTAGGAGTAGATGGGGGGAAATGACCATCCCTCACGATACATCACGTCGCAACCAAGGATGATTTCATAACCATCGGTCTCGTAGCTCTGAAGAGGGAAAATGCCGATGCACGTCCAAACAACGAACAGGGTCAATAAAATGGGATAAGTATACTTATTGACGAACTGGCAGATTGCAGATTGCGAATTGTTCACGTATCTTTAATGTTTAATGTTTAATATTTAACGTTTACACGTTTTCGATTGCAAAGATAGTCATTTTTTTCCTTTTGTTGTCTATCTGGCACCATTTTTTTACAAAAATCTATGCGAACAGGTGGGAAACGAGAATCTTCACGCCAATCAGAATGAGCAAAATGCCTCCCAACAACTCTGGCTTCAGGCGACGGGCAATGGCTTTGCCGAAGCGCGAACCAAGCCGGTAACCAATGATGCTAAAAAGGAAAGAAACCATGCCGATGATCGATAAAGGGAGTGTGAGTTGGGAAAGATGCTCATAGCCCGTACAGGCAAACGAGATGCCGATAGCCAGGGCGTCGATGCTCGTGGCAACGGCCAGAATCAGCTGGGTACGGAGCTTTCGAGGGTTGAAATGCTGCTCTTCCTCTGGTCCAAGCGCCTCACGAATCATGTTGCCACCTATCAACAGTAACAGTGAGAAAGCTATCCAGTGGTCGTAGGCCTCTATCATCGCCTGGAAATGACTGATACCTAACCATCCGAGCAGCGGCATTGCTGCCTGAAAGAAGCCAAAGAAGAAAGCCATGCGGACGATGGCTGCCGTTTCTCCTTGTTCTTGAGGACGTGATTTCAATATCACGCCACTGATGATCGAAACCGTAAAGCAGTCCATTGCCAGCGCGATGGCCAAGAAGATGATATCCAGAAGGTTCATATAGTATTTGTTTGTCTGATGATTACACTTTCTGCTGCAAAGGTACGAAAAAGTTAGATAATATGTATAGTGGTTGGTTATTTTTTTGTATCTTTGCACACAGAAACATATCATCAATAACTAACATATTTTCGTATGAAGAAATTTTTGTTTTTTGCATTACTCCTCGCCTCAGCTCAGATGGCTAAGGCAGAGTCGGTGGTTCTCCAGACCAAGAACACCACGATGGTTCTGAATGTGGAGGGAGACAAACAACCCCAGTATGTTTATTATGGTGCTAAACTGAGCGACTATGACCTGCAGAACCTGCAGCGCCCTCATGGGGGTCGTATGGATGCCTATCCCGTCTATGGTATGAACTGTCCTGCCGAGGCAGCCCTCGCCATGACGCATGCCGACGGCAATCTCTCGTCGGATATGGTGGCTACAGGATCCATCAAGAAAGATGGCCAGACCACTCGTATCAGTATGAAGGATCGTGTCTATCCCGTGACTCTCGACCTCTGCTTCAAAGTCTATCAGGATGAAGACATGATCGAGACCTGGGCAGAGATTACCAATAGTGAGGCTAAGCCTGTCACGCTGACGCAGTTTGCTTCCTGCTCGCTGCCCATCCGTCGTGGCAATGTCTGGCTGAGCTCCTTCTATGGCTCTTGGGGTAATGAGGCTATCCTCTGTGAGGAACCTCTGACGCCTGGCGAGAAGATTATCAAGAATAAGGATGGTGTGCGCAATGCCCATACTGCCCACGGCGAAGTGATGTTCTCGCTCGATGGCAAGGGACAGGAGAATGCTGGCGACGTGATCGGTGCAGCCATCGTCTATAGCGGTAACTACCAGCTGAAGGTGGAGACCGATGATACCGATTTCCACTATTTCTTTGCGGGCATCAATCCTGACAATTCTGCCTATCATCTGAAGAAAGGCGAGACATTCGTCACGCCGGCAGTAGCCCTGAGTTTCTCGAAGCAGGGGCTCTCAGGTGTGAGTCGTAACTTCCACAAATGGGGCCGCAACTACAAGTTGGCTCATGGCAACAAGGAGCGCAAGATTCTGCTCAACTCATGGGAAGGCGTCTATTTCGATATCAACCAGAAGGGAATGGACCAGATGATGGGCGACATTGCCTCGATGGGTGGCGAGCTCTTCGTGATGGATGACGGCTGGTTTGGCGTGAAATATCCGCGTAAGACCGACAACTGCGCCCTTGGAGATTGGGAGGTCGACAAGAACAAGCTGCCTGAGGGCATCGAGGGTCTGTTGCGCGATGCCAAGAAGCACGGTATCAAGTTCGGTATCTGGATCGAGCCGGAGATGACCAACAGCGTCAGCGAGCTTTACGAGCAGCATCCCGACTGGATCGTGAAGGCTCCTAAGCGTGAGCCAGTACTGGGTCGTGGCGGCACTCAGTTGGTGCTCGATATGTCGAATCCTAAGGTACAGGACTTTGTGTTCTCGATTGTCGACAACCTGATGACGAAGTATCCTGAGATCGATTATATCAAGTGGGATGCCAACATGTCGATTATGAATCATGGTTCGCAGTATCTGACGATGAACGACCAGAGTCACCTCTATATCGAGTATCATCGTGGTTTCCAGAAGACTTGTGAGCGCATCCGTGCCAAGTATCCCGACCTGACCATCCAGGCCTGTGCCTCGGGTGGCGGACGTGCCAACTGGGGTGTGCTGCCTTACTTCGATGAGTTCTGGGTCTCTGATAATACAGATGCTCTGCAGCGCATCTATATGCAGTGGGGCACCTCTTACTTCTTCCCAGCCATCGCTCAGGCCTGTCACATCTCAGCAACACCTAACCATACCGTCTATCGCACCACCTCACTGAAGTATCGCATCGATGTAGCTATGAGCGGACGTCTTGGTATGGAGATTCAGCCCAAGAACATGAGCGAAGCCGAGAAGGAACTCTGTCGTAAGGCCATCAAGGAGTATAAGGAGATTCGTCCTATCGTACAGTTTGGCGACATCTACCGCCTCGTTTCGCCTTACGATAAGAAGGGCCTTGCCTCGATGATGTACGTCAACGAGCAGAAGACCAAGTCTGTCTTTTACTGGTGGAAGACGGAGTCGTTCCAGAACGAGCATCTGCCAAAGGTGAAGATGGCTGGTCTCGATGCCAATAAATTATATAAGGTACACGAGCTGAACAGCATCGATGTGAAGCCGATGAGTATCGAGGGTAAGGTCTTCAGTGGCGAGTATCTGATGAACAACGGCCTCGATATCCCCAACAATCTCAACCCCGAGTGGTCGCTCAAAAGCGATTGGAGCAGCCGTGTGCTCTACCTCGAAGCCCAGTGAGGAGATGAAACATAGAATACTCTTCGTGTGTCACGGCAACATCTGCCGCAGTCCGATGGCAGAGTTTGTGATGAAAGATCTGGTAGGCAAGGCTGGTCTCAACGACCAGTTCTATATCGAGTCAGCTGCCACATCGACAGAGGAAGTCGGCAATGAGGTCTATCCCCCAGCCAAGCGGAAACTAGCCGATCACGGCATCTCTTGCAAGGGAAAGACGGCTCGCCAGATGACACGTAGCGACTATCAGCGTTTCGACCTGCTGATAGGTATGGACACTTGGAATCTGCGAAACATGAACCGCATCTGCGGCAGCGATCCTGAAGGGAAGATCCGTTTGCTGATGGACTACACCAATCGTCCTGGCGATGTGGCAGACCCGTGGTACACAGGGGATTTCGAAGCCACTTGGCGCGATGTCATCGAGGGTTGCACCCAGTTGCTGAAGGATTTGTGTGACCAGTGACGCCATCAGATGCGACAGATTTGGAGCCCATGCGCCAAGTTTGTCGCAATATCGTTTCTCTGTCGCTACTACCCAAGAAGAAATTAAGAAAAAAACTTGGAATGTGCCGAAATTCGTCTTACCTTTGCATCGTCAATCAGGAC
>CAMHAM010000002.1 GCA_946183415.1 uncultured Prevotella sp. | reverse complement strand
CGCGAAAGCGAGTGCAAAGGTACAACAAATTTCGATACCCTCCAAACTTTTAGGGAAAAATTTCCTCCAAAACACGAAATTTTTCGGGTTTATTGACAGAAGTACATTTTTAATTTGTATTTTTGCAGCAGAAAAGAGAAGATTTAGCAGAAATGGCACAGATTTCAGGCATACAAAAGGCCTTCATACAACTACATCTTTCAGTGATGTTGGCAGGTTTTACAGGTTTGTTCGGGAAACTGATCACACTCAACGAGGTGGATATCGTATGGTATCGCATGCTTTTCACCTCTATTATATTGTTTGTATTCACCGGCCTGCCACAAATAGAGAGGAAAAAGTTACTTCAACTCGGTGGATGCGGTGCCTTGTTGGGGCTCCATTGGATGTTGTTCTATGGCAGTATTAAGGCTTCGAATGTATCCATCGGTGTTATCTGCTATTCGCTTGTGGGTTTCTTTACCGCCATTATCGAGCCCATCATCTACCGCAAAAAGATTTCCACAATAGAAATTCTATTCTCTTTAATCACAGTATTTGGTTTGCTCTGCATCTTCTCTTTCGATGCCCGATATCGTTATGGCATCTCCATCGGCGTCTTGTCCTCTTTTGTTGCTGCCTTATATGGCGTATGCAACAAGAAGGTCAGTGTAGGAGTGAAGACACGTACAGTATTATTCTACCAAATGAGTGCAGGATTAGTGGTCGTCAGTATGATTATACCGTTTTATTTAATGATGTTCCCTGCGCATCAAGATGTACTCGTTATTCCTGAAGGTAGTAACTTATGGTGGATGCTCTGCCATGCACTGTTCTGTACGGTAGCGATGTATATTCTACAAATTCAAGCACTAAGGACCCTTTCTGCCTTCACCGTCAATCTGACATACAATCTGGAACCTTGCTATACCATCATCATCGCCTTTATCGTATTTCACGAGGCCAGAGAACTGAATTTCTCATTCTACATAGGTATCGCCTTGATTCTGATTAGTGTCATACTACAAACATGGAGGGCAACACTCTCCAAGAAGTAGTTGCCCTCCATATAATATTATATAAGGTACGCGCGATTACTCGCGACGGCCAAAGATACGAAGCAGATAGATAAAGAGGTTGATGAAGTCGAGATAAAGTGTCAAGGCTCCCAACAATGCCAGTTTCTGTGCACCTTCACCTGCATCAGGCGCCATCTGCAACATATTCTTAATTTTCTGTGAGTCATAAGCTGTCAGACCTACGAAAATAAGCACACCCAGATAGCTCACAATCATCTCAAGACCAGAACTCTTCAGGAAGATATTCACAATCGTGGCGATGATAATACCAATCAGAGCCATAAACAGAATCTTTCCCATCGAGGTGAGATCAGTCTTCGTAGTATAACCGATGAATGCCATCACGGCAAAGGTGCCTGCCGTAATGAAGAACACACTGGCGATACTCGACATCGTGTAAATCAAGAATATTGAGGAGAGCACAGCACCATTGATAACCGAATAAAGCACAAACATCAATGTAGCCGTTGTCAGAGACAACTTATTGATGGCTGCTGTAATACCCAATACAAGTGCAAACTCAGCAATCACCAGTCCCCAGAAAAGAATCTGGTTAGAATAGATAGCCGTAATCACTCCCGGACTTGTTGCTACACCATACGCCGTTACACCAGTCAACACCAATGCCAGCGTCATCCACACATACACTTTCCGCATCAGAGCAGGAAAGGCTGCAGACATCGAGAGCTCCCGCTCACGAGTCATGCTGTCAAAATTCAATTCACTATAATTCATACTCATAATTTTATATTCGTGATTCAAAACGTAAATTGCAAAAATAATGCCACAAAGGTAAGCATTTACTTTTAATAAAACATAAATTAAAAGCATATTTTGCTGAATAATTAGTATTTTTGAAACTTTTTCACTATATTTGTAGCCTCAATGAACTATAAATAATACACTATATCAAATATGAAAATCGGACTATTTATCCCTTGTTATGTAGATGTGGTCTACCCTGAGGTAGGAGTTGCTACATACAAATTATTGAAACACCTGGGGCTTGACGTAGACTATCCTTTGAACCAGACCTGCTGCGGACAGCCCATGGCGAATGCGGGATTCGAGAAACAGGCAATTCCTCTGGCAGAGAAGTTTGAGGAGAAATTCAAGGGCTTCGATTACGTCGTATCACCATCCGTCAGTTGTACAGCCTTTATTAAGCTGAATTATCCACGACTGCTGAACCACGAATGCGAGACAGCCAAGAAGGCGATGGATGTTGTGGAGTTCCTGCACGATGTCGTAAAGGTGGAGAAGCGTCTTGGAACTTTCCCACATAAGGTAAGCCTGCACAATTCATGTCACGGTGTGCGCGAGTTAGGCCTCAGCTCACCAAGCGAAGAAAATGTGCCGAAGTTTAACAAGATCAAAGATCTTCTCGAACTGGTGGACGGCATTCAAGTGGTAGAGCCCGAACGTTCTGATGAGTGTTGTGGCTTCGGAGGTATGTTCTCCATCGAAGAGACCGCTATCAGTGCCCAGATGGGCAAGGATAAGGTTGAGCGCCACATACAGACAGGCGCAGAATATGTGACAGGCCCAGACTGTTCTTGCCTGATGCACATGGCTGGTGTTGCAAAGAAGCAGGGACTGAAAATCGAGTTCAAACATGTGGTAGAAATATTGGCCGCAGGACTCTGAGATGTGAGAAGTGAGAAGCGAAAAGTGATAAATATTGAAGAGTTATGAGTACAGCACATAGTAATGCAGCAAAAGAGTTCTTAAAGAACCAGACATACGCCAAATGGCATGATGCCACTTTCTGGTCAGTACGAACCAAACGTGACAAAATGGCATACGGTCTTGAGGAATGGGAGCAGTTGAGAGAGAAAGCTTCACAGATCAAGCGACACACGATTACCCATCTTGACGAGTATCTCGACCAGTTCTCTACAAATGCAGAGAAGAATGGTTGTATTGTTCACTGGGCAAAGGACGCAGCGGAGTTCAACGATATTGTCTACGGCATCCTGAAGCAGCACAACGTGAAGAAGATGGTGAAATCGAAGTCGATGCTGACGGAGGAGTGTGAGATGAACCCCTATCTGGAGGCTCATGGTATCGAGGTAGTTGAGACCGACCTTGGTGAGCGTATCATTCAATTGAAAGGTCAGAAACCGAGCCACATCGTGATGCCTGCCATCCATCTGAACCACGATGATGTGGGCGAACTGTTCGAAGAGAAGGGAATTTCTACGGAGAAAGGGAATCATGACCCCACTTATCTGACATATCGTGCCCGACTGAGCCTGCGCAATGAATTTCTGACCGCCGATGCAGGTATGACAGGCGCCAACTTCGGCATCGCTGCTACGGGCGACATCGTGGTATGTACCAACGAGGGAAATGCCGACATGTCAACCTCATGCCCGAAACTGCACATCGCAGCCATTGGCCTCGAGAAGATTATTCCGAACTACGACTGCCTGGCTGTCTTCCAGCGCATGCTCTGCCGGGCGGGCACAGGCCAGCCTACGACCACCTACACCTCCCACTTCCGCAAGGCTCGCCCTACGGCAGATCCAATGCATATCATCCTTGTGGATAATGGCCGTTCGGAATGGATCGGTAATCCTGAGCACTGGGAGGCACTGAAGTGCATCCGCTGCGGCTCGTGTATGAACACCTGCCCCGTATATCGCCGGAGCGGGGGCTATAGCTACAGCTATTTCATCCCTGGCCCCATCGGCATCAACCTCGGTATGCTGCGCGACCCTGAGAAGCATTCGGGCAACGTGAGCGCCTGCACGCTCTGCAACAGCTGTCAGACACTCTGTCCGGCGAAGGTGAATCTCGGCGACCAGATCTACCTATGGCGCCAGCAGCTCGATGACATCGGCACGGCCAATCCTGAGAAGAAGCTGATGTGCAAAGGTATGAGCACCCTCTATGGCAGCAGCAGCATTTACAACACAGCTACCGCCCTGGCCCCACTGGCGAACCTGATTCCTGCACCCCTGATGAACCTGAAGCTGAACCCGTGGGCAGAAGGTCACAAGATGATGAGCTTCCCGAAGGAATCATTCCACTCTATGTGGAAAAAAGGAAAAGTGAAATAGGAGTGAAAAGTAAAAGTGAGAAGTTATGAGTAGTAAAGAAGATATCCTGTCAAAGTACAGAAAGAATATACAGCAGAAATACGACATGCCTTCGCTCGACGACATCAAGGCCATCACCTACCCTGACCCTTTGGTACAGTTTATCACGATGACAGAGAGTGTGGGAGGTCATGTGATTGAAGTAAAGGAAGGGCAGAATGTCAACGACATCATCAAAGGCCTGTTCCCTGATGCCAAGGAGATTGCCTCGAACCTGCCTGAGATTACGATTGCCACGAGGAATCCTGACACCGTGGGGCGCGCCCGTGACCTGAACGGCACCGATGTTGGTATTATCCGTGGAAAGTTCGGTGTGGCCGAGAATGCCTGCGTGTGGGTGCCCCAGACGATGAAGGAGAAGGCCGTCTGCTTTATATCCGAGAACCTGATCATCCTCTTGCCGAAGAACCAGATCGTGAACAACATGCACGAGGCCTACAAACGCATCGAGTTCGATGAGACTTACGACGGCTACGGCACCTTCATCAGCGGTCCTTCAAAGACTGCCGACATTGCCCAAGTGCTAGTCATGGGTGCCCAGGCAGCAAGAAGTGCCACGATTCTGCTCATGCCAGAATAAATGCCCCGCTGTCATCGTCATCGCTAAATGTGTCTGTTTATGCAAGCAAGGCAGCCTATTTGAATGCGTTGAGAAGTGTGACAACTCGCTCTGTCTCTGCTTCTGTCAGGGCTTGATTGCAGGGGATGGAGAGTTCTTGGGCGTGGATTCGCTCGGTGACGGGCAGTGACAGGTGGTTCCTGTCAGGGTAGCAGTGCTGCTTGTGGGGCGGTATGGGATAGTGGATTTGCGTCTCGATGCCGTTGGCGGAGAGGTATTTCTGCAGCTCGTCGCGATGCTCGCAGAGCACGGGCAGAATATGACAGACAGAGTCGCGAGGGGTGAGCGAAGAACGAGAATACTGATCGTTGCCCTCGAAACGTAATATCGTGCGGTCGTTAGTTACTTCTCGTTGATATCGGGCAGCAATCTCCCTGCGGCGCTGGTTGTCAGCATCGAGATGCTTCAGCTTCACATCGAGCACAGCTGCCTGAATTTCATCCATCCGGCTGTTGCGACCCAGATAGTCAAAAATGTATTTCTTAGAAGAGCCGTAATTGCCTAAAGCCTCAACCACGCGGGCCAAGGCTTCATCGTTGGTGGTGACGGCACCTGCATCGCCAAGTGCTCCGAGGTTTTTCGTGGGGTAGAAGCTATGTCCGGCTGCATCGCCAAGGGAGCCAGTTTTTCGAGGAGTGTGGAGTGAGGAGTGAGGAGTGAGATATGTACAGCCGTGGGCTTGAGCGTTGTCCTCGATGAGTTTGAGGCCATGCTCGCGGCAAATCTCCCCTATCCTATCGGTATAGGCACAGCAGCCGTAGAGATGGACAATCATGACGGCTTTCGTACGCTCTGTGATGGCCTGCTCTATCAGCGTATCGTCAATCTGCAATGTCTCCCAAGAAGGCTCTACGAGAACAGGCTTCAGGCCGCACTCCGTGATGGCGAGGATAGAAGCGAGATAGGTGTTGGCAGGCACGATGACTTCATCGCCCTGCTGCATGACACCCATTTCCATGTAGGCTCGGAATATCAGCGTGAGTGCATCGAGTCCGTTACCACAGCCGATGCAATAGCGGGTGCCGATATACTCGGCATAATGCTGCTCGAACCTCCGCGTGGCCTCGCCTTTCAGATACCAGCCGCTATCGAGAACTTGGCTGACTGCACTTCGGATTTCCTCATCATACAGACTGTTGACGGCTTTCAGGTCGAGATACTTGATCATAGGCTGTACTCGTAAATGTCGTAACAAACGGCTCTACCGCCAAAGCCTTCCTTCTGGAAGATCAGCGAGTCGTTCAGATCATTATTGTCAGGAAGGTTTGACGTTCCGAAATCGAAATATTCCGCACCATCCTCACTGCATTGATCCATCAACGTGGTGAACAGCAGATCCAAGGCTCCCACCCGACGGCCTTCCTCATTGGCAGATATATACTGTGTCTTCACCGTGCGCGCGCATATATATAATAAGGTACCGCCAATCACGCGACCTTCCTTGCAGGCCACGAACAAACGGATTTGCCGAGGGAATCGCGAGCGAAGCAAGGCTATCTCCCCTAACGAATGCACGGGGCGGGCATCGTATTTTGCCTTCAGATTAGCCTCCAGCAGAGGCCAGAACTCACTGCAATCCTGAGACTCCCTGATTTCCACACCTGCCTTCAAGGCTTTCTTCACACAGCGCGAACGCAGCGTGGAGAATTTCAGCCTGCGATTTAGCATAACCACAGAACCTACGTCACGCGACGAGAGACTGGCTCGGCACACATTAGCCAAGGCAAAGAGATCTTCCTCGGCGGGCAATGAAGCATAAATCCACGGAACATGCTTGTAGACAACCTTCCTGACACCTGCTTCACGCAGCCAATCATTCATCTCGCGGAAGAGTTCACGCACAAGTGCTGTTGTAGAGCTGTCACTCATCACCAGACCACCATAAGTCAGTCCCTGATGGGAATACAACGTGTCATCCAAACGATTTGCAGGCAGCAGGGCATAAAGCCGACTCTTAAAATACACCATCAGCGAACAATCCTCGAAACGGTCACCATGATAGTCCATATAACGACGATCGAAGAGGAAGGTGCCGTTCTTCGATGCCGCCACGAATGCGTTCCATTCGTCAGCCCGTTCTGCCGTGTATCGCCTGATTTCGAACATTATGCCATCAACCGCAAGAACTCATCGTAATCATAGATATACTCGTCTTCATCGAAGAGCTCAGAAGCCAATACCAGACAGACGGCGCCGCTTGAGAAATCCTCCAACGTGCGCCACACGCCTGTACCGATATAGAGCCCCTGATAGGGATGGTTCAGGTGGAACGTATGATGCTCCTTGCCATCGAATACCTCCACATCGAACGAACCGCTGACTGCCACAACGACTTCTTCACAAGTGCGATGAGCATGACCTCCACGGCGCTCCCCCGAGGGTATATCATAAGTCCAATAGACGCGAGCAATGTCAAACGGTACGTTCTTCAATTGCTCCGCCACCGTCAGATTGCCTCGTGGGTCTACAATCTTCGGAAGCTCTATCAGCTTAGTGGAACTTCTCATAAGGGTCAGTACCTAAGACGGTCTTTGCCAGGCGCTTAGCCTTGTCGCGCAAGGCGTTGACATCATCGCCCACCTCACCATAGCAGAGAACCACACCCATACGACGGCCTTTGTGAGCCTCGGGCTTGCCGAAGATGCGGACGCGGGTACGGTCTTCGTTGAGTGCATCCACGAAGTTATAATCGAGCAGCGAACGGTCTACAGGCGTGGAAGCCTCCTTCGGAGAGAGAATCACAGCCGAAGCACCAGCATGCTCCAGATGGATGCCGGCAATGGGCAGACCCATCACTGCACGGAAATGGAGCTCAAACTCAGAGAGGTTGGTGGTGTGACCCAGCGTCACCATACCAGTATCATGCGGACGTGGAGAGAGCTCAGAGAAGATCACCTCGCCCTGCTTCGTCAGGAAGAACTCCACACCCCAGATGCCAGCACCCGTAAGTGCCTTCGTCACCTTGTCGGCCATCATCTGAGCCTGCTTCAGTGCCTCGTCGGAAATTTTGTAAGGCTGCCAAGACTCACGATAGTCGCCCGACTTCTGCACGTGTCCGATAGGCGGACAGAACAGGGTTGGCCATCCATGCTGCTGAGTAACGGTGAGCAATGTAAATTCTGAATCGAAGTCGATAAACTCCTCGATGATCACCTCCTTCACATCACCACGTGAACCTTCCATCGCCTCGCGGAAAGCCTGCTCCAGTTCACCATTGTTGTGAACATAACTCTGACCGTGACCTGATGACGACATCAGCGGCTTCACCACACAGGGGAAACCAATCTCATCGGCAGCAGCCTTGAACTCCTCAAAGGTCTTGGCGTAGAAATACTTGGCGGTACGCAGCCCCAGCTCCTTGGCAGCCAGATCGCGGATGGCACGGCGGTTCATCGTGAAATTCACGGCACGAGCCGAAGGCACCACCTGAATGCCCTGCTCCTCGAACTTAAAAAGGCGCTCAGTTCGGATGGCCTCAATCTCAGGCACGATGATGTCGGGCTTATGTTTGTTAACTACAGCTTCGAGAGCATCGCCATCGAGCATAGAAAAGACTTCACGCTCATCGGCCACCTGCATCGCAGGCGCATTGTCGTAACGATCGCAGGCAATCACATACTGACCAGCACGCATAGCGGCAATCACGAACTCCTTACCGAGTTCACCGGAACCTAATAACAGAATCTTCTTCATATTTTCACCTTTTTACTTTTTTTACCTTTTACTTTTTTACCGTTTTACCTTTCTAAGGATTGTTTCAACATTTGCCATTCTGGGGTGACGGCGAGCTTACGTACGCACTGGTCTATGCGTTCCATCGCGTCTTCTTGACTCAGCTTCAACCCCTGAGCAATCTCCTGAAGCGACTTACGCTGACAGCCAAAGAGTCCGTAATAGTGCGTCACAGCCTCTTCTTCCTCTGGTGGGAGCAGATAGAGCAGGTGCTCCAAATAGTGCTCCATCTGAGGACTGATGCTGGTGGGATTCATGCCGATACGCACCAGAAAGGAGTGAAGCTCACGTGAGAGATTATCTGTTGGCATACATATTATCGTAATACTTCTGATAGTCGCCCGAGGTCACATTGTCAAGCCACTCCTGATTGTCAAGATACCAGCGCACGGTCTTCTCGATGCCCTCCTCGAACTGGAGTGAGGGTTCCCAGCCGAGTTCTTTCTGTAGCTTAGTAGAATCTATCGCATAGCGCAGATCGTGTCCTGCACGGTCAGTCACGAAGGTAATCAGATCCATATCCTCGCCTTCCTTTCTGCCCAGCAGACGGTCAACGGTCTTAATCACCACCTTGATGATATCGATGTTCTTCCACTCGTTGAAACCACCGATGTTATAGGTATCGGCAATCTTACCCTCATGGAAAATCACATCAATCGCACGGGCATGATCCTCTACATAGAGCCAGTCGCGCACGTTCTCACCCTTGCCATAGACGGGCAACGGCTTGCGATGACGGATGTTGTTGATAAATAGCGGAATCAGTTTCTCAGGGAACTGATAGGGGCCATAGTTGTTCGAGCAGTTGGTCACGATGACGGGCATGCCGTAAGTATCGTGGAAGGCGCGGACGAAGTGGTCGCTCGATGCCTTCGAGGCCGAATAGGGCGAATGGGGCTGATACTTCGTGGTCTCCAGGAAGAACTTATCGCCGTAGGCCAGATGATGCTCTGCACTCGATGCGGTGGTGGTGAATGGAGGTTCGATACCCTCTGGGTGAGTCAGTTCCAATGCGCCATATACCTCATCGGTAGAGATGTGATAGAATCGCTTGCCCTCATACTTCTCAGGCAATGATTCCCAATAGAGCTTGGCAGCCTGAAGCAGAGAGAGCGTACCCATCACATTGGTCTTAGCGAAGGTGAAGGGATCCTTGATGGATCGGTCTACGTGGCTCTCTGCAGCCAGATGGATGATACCATCCACCTTCTTGTCCTGCATCAGCTTGTAGAAAGCATCGAAGTCGCAGATGTCCATCTTCACAAACTCGTAGTTGGGCTTCTGCTCGATGTCTTTGAGATTAGCCAAGTTACCAGCATACGTCAGTTTGTCGAGGTTGATGATGTGGTAGTCGGGATACTTGTTCACAAAAAGGCGCACCACGTGGCTCCCGATGAAGCCTGCGCCGCCAGTAATGACAATCGTTCGTTTCATATATCTATAATGTTACTATTTATTATCATTTAATGTTATCACTTCGCAATCCTTGAAATCCTTACCGTCGATGGTGAGGCGGACGAGCGTTCGCTCCTTGTGCCAGCCCTGAATGCCTGCAGCACCGGGATTGATATGCAGCAGTCCAAGCGTCTTATCATATTTCACCTTTAATATATGTGAGTGACCAGCCACAAACAACTGTGGCGGATTAGCAAAGAGGGTACTTCTGACAGAGTAGTCGTAGTTGCCCGGATAGCCGCCGATATGCTTGATGAGCACATCCACATCCTCGACCTTGAAACGATTAAGTTCCCGATACATCAGCCTAAGGTCACCTCCGTCACAATTGCCACAAACAGCCCTGAGCGGACGGAAGGCAGCGAGCTTCTCAGCCACTTCCATACTGCCGATATCGCCTGCATGCCATATCTCGTCACAAGGCTCGAAGTAATACAGATACTTATCGTCCCAATAGCTGTGCGTATCACTCAATATACCTATTCTTTTCATATCTCAAATCGTTTTGACTGATGCAACGGGGCTCTTCAAGGTCTTCATATACCACCACAACATGGGCAACGTCATAGCAAACGAGCCGAAATCACTCGCTGGCATCGAATACCAGACACCATCAAGCCCCCAGAACAACGGAAACACATACGCCATCGGCAGCAGAAGGAACAACTGACGCGATAAAGAAAGGAAGATGCTTACCTTCACCTTTCCAATGCTTTGGAACAAGTGAGTGATAGTAGCCTGCGAGCCCACAACGAAGAACACCAACATGTCGAGTCGGATACCTCGCGCTGACAGATTGATGAGTGTCTCATCTGTCGTAAAAACACGGGCTATCTGCCGTGGGAAGAACATCGAGAGTGCCCAGCCCACGAAAAGCAAGGCCGTAGCGCAGGCAATAGTCAGCCACAGACAACGGAACATACGGTCATACTTCTCTGCGCCATAATTATAGCCTACAATTGGCTGCATACCTTGATTCATACCCATCACGAACATGAAGAACACCATCACTACCGAGTTGGCTATCGAGTAGGCACCTACAGCCATATCTCCGCCATAGCGCACAAACTGATTATTCATAAAGATCACAATAACACAGCTCATGGCATTCATCAGGAAGGGCGAGACACCGATAGAGATAATATTGCGCACCAGATCGCCTCTCAACTTATAGATGCCACGTTTCAAATGCAAGAGTTCCTTCTTGTCCGAGAATATCCTCATCTGCCAGCAGAGTGCCATCGTCTGTGAGGTGATGGTTGCCAGTGCTGCCCCACGGATACCCCATCTGAACCACCACACGAAAGAGACCACCAGCAGGATGTTCATCGCCACGGTGAAGAGCACAGCATACATCGCGTGACGAGGTTTCCCAGAGGCTCGCAACACGGCGTTCATGCCAAAGTACATGTGGGTAATCATATTACCCAGCAGGATCACCTCCATAAACTCTCTGGCATAGGGCAGTGTCACGTCAGAGGCACCAAAGAAACGCAGGATAGGATCAAGGAATACGAGACTCACCGCCATGAAAAGGAATCCGACAATCAGATTCAGGGTGACGGTATTACCCAATAGGTTCTCTGCCGTCTGATAGTCTTTCCGTCCCAGCTTCACACTGATACAGGTGGAAGCGCCTACACCGATAGCGGCACCAAAGGCAGCGCTCAGGTTCATAAAGGGGAACGTGATGCCAAGACCCGCAATGGCTTCAGGACCCACAATCTGTCCGATCATGGCACGGTCGATGATATTATAGAGACTCGACGCCGTCATAGCCACGATAGCTGGCAGGGCATACTGCCAAAGCAGTTGTCCTACAGGCTTTTGACCTAATTCCAAGGCGGCTTGTCTGTTGTCTGTCATTACGCACACATTATTAAAACGGTGCAAAGGTACGAATATTTTTCGAGATATTCGACTATTTCAAAAAAACTTTGTACCTTTGCACCCGTTATGCAAACAAACAATCGTATTAAGCATTGTTTACTGACTCTCCTTCTGCTCATCTGTCCGCTGGCGATGACAGCAGGAAGCAGCCCCAAGATCAAATATCCTGGAGGCAGATTCTATATCTGGCGCTATACCTTGAAAGACAAGCAAGGTACCCCCTACTCGATTGACCACCCAAGCCGCTGGCTGACCCATAAGTCCATCGAGCGTCGTCGCAAACAGGGACTGCCCATCGACTCTACCGACTTGCCTGTAAGTCAGAAGTATCTCAGAACTTTCCAGCGCACCTCCGATGAAGTGGCGCGTAAACGCAAGCGCAGTTCTGTGGAGTGGGCCATCATTGGCACTAGCCGATGGAACAATACGGTACTCGTACGATCTAACGACACCATCCTTCTCCAACGACTCGACTCGCTCGAGTGCGTCAGGAAGTCTGAGATGGTTTGGATTTCCCCCGACAGCATCAACCGCTTCATCAAGACCAATGCCCACGACGGCTTCAATCCATGGGACAGCGTCAAGACCTCACCCTATGGCAATGGAAAAGAACAGATCGAGATGCTGGCAGGCCACCGTCTGCATAACATCGGGCTGCTGGGCAAGGGCATGACGATTGCCGTTCTCGATGGTGGTTTCCAAAACTGCGACGTGATTCCAGCTATCATTCGCGCCAACATCGTGGGTGCCCACGATTTTGTCTATCCTAACAGTCTGCACTTCTATCAAGAGACTGATCACGGCACGAAAGTACTCTCGGCAATGGCTTCGCGCGAGTCTGAGGTACTTGTAGGCACTGCCCCAGAAGCACGCTACTGGCTTTTACGCTGCGAGGATCAGCAGACTGAGCAACCTGTAGAAGAAGACTATTGGGCAATGGCAGCTGAGTTTGCCGACTCTGTAGGGGTCGACATCATCAGCAGCAGTCTTGGCTATAACGATTTCGATAACCACCCCAGCTATTATCACCAGCGCGACCTTGACGGTGAGACAGCATTCATCAGCCGTTCTGCCTCGATGCTGGCGCGCAAGGGTATCATACTCGTCAATTCGGCAGGCAATAGTGGCATGGGACCTTGGAAGAAGATCGTCTTCCCTTCTGATGCCAACAATATTCTCACGGTTGGTGCAGTGAACACCAATTTGATGAATGCGCCTTTCAGTGGTGTGGGGCCCACGCAGGATGGTCGCGTCAAACCTGACGTGATGGCTTTGGGTAGCCCGACTTCGCTCATCTCTGGCCGAGGAACGATTGTCAGGGATATGGGAACCTCGTTCTCTACCCCTATCGTAGCAGGACTCGTGGCGTGTCTCTGGCAGGCTTTCCCCCAAAAGACGGCCATCGACATTATCAACCTGGTGCGTCAGACGAGCAATAATTACGAAAAGCCCGATAATATCTACGGCTATGGCCTGCCCAATTTCTGGCGGGCCTATATGATAGGAAAGTTAGGGAGTGAGAAGTGAGAAGAGACTAACGCTGTACGAGCTCAACTGCCTGGTGCGCGAGGTCATCGAGAGCGAGATGCCCAATGAATATTGGGTAGAGGCAGAGTTGTCGGAATGTCGCGAGTCGAGAGGCCACTGCTACATGTCGCTCATCCAGAAAGACGAAAAGGGTGCAACCCCTATCGCAAAAGCCGACGCCAAGTGCTGGGCCTCGAAATGGATGATGATCCGCCCCTATTTCGAGCGCACCACAGGTCAACGGCTGCATCCTGGCATGAAAGTGCTGTTGAAAGTATATGCGCAATTCCACGAAGCCTTCGGGTTCTCATGGATTGTCACCGATATCGACCCCACCTATACTTTAGGCGATATGGCTCGCAAGCGTCAGGAGATTATCCGCCAGCTGAAGGAAGAGGGAGTGTTCGACTTGCAGAAGGAGTTGTCACTACCCATATTCTGCCAGCGCATTGCCGTCATTTCCAGCGAGACGGCAGCAGGCTATGGCGACTTCTGTAATCAACTCTCAGAAAATCCCTATGGTTTTCAGTTCCGTACCTGGCTCTTTCCTGCCACGATGCAGGGTGAAGAGGTGGAACGAAGTATCATCGCAGCACTCAACCGCATCAATGAGACGTGCGACAAATTCGACTGCGTTGTGATTATAAGAGGAGGCGGTGCAACAAGCGACATGAGCGGTTTTGATACACTCGCTCTGGCTGAGAACGTTGCTAATTTCCCCTTGCCTATTATTACAGGCATCGGACACGATCGCGATGAAAGTATCCTCGACATGGTGAGCCACATCCGTGTCAAAACCCCTACAGCCGCTGCAGCCCTGCTGGTTGACCACTTAAAACATATATTCGACACACTCGAGGAAGCCCAGGGCACCATCGTCCACTACGCACAGCAAAAGCTCTCTACGCTTCAAGCCCAACTCTCAAACATCTCTGAGGCTATCCCTCGCCTCTTCTCCATCGTCAAGACGCGTCAGGAAGCGAGATTAGACGCTCTTTACCAACGGATTCTCTCGAGAATTCAGCAAAGATCAGTCGTCTCACAGGCTGAGATCACCCAGCTTGAGCAACACCTTCTGGCCACACTCGAGCGCCGCCTCACCTCAGAGCATCACCGTCTGGAAATCTTAGAAGAGAAAGTGCATTCGCTCGATCCCACCCTCCTGCTAAAGCGAGGCTACAGCATCACTCTTCACAACGGCAAAGCCGTCAAAGACCCCAAGACGCTCCAGAAAGGCGACACCATAGAAACCCGCCTCGCTCACGGTATCATCCACTCCGAAATATGCTAAATCTGCTATTCTGTCTTAAAAAAATACGTTCATTATGTCAGAAATCAAATACGAGGCTGCATTAGCCGAAATTCAGTCCATCGTCAGCAAGATGGAGAACGACGAACTCGATGTCGATCAGATGTCAGTACAACTGAAACGTGCACAAGAATTAATCAAGTTTTGCAAGGATAAACTGACCAAAACAGATGAGGAAATCAAGAAAATCCTTGCTGAAAAGTAAGTTTTATGCCGAAATAGTTGTTAATTTGGCACAAAATGTGTACTTTTGCATGCAAAATTGGAATTTTAACGTTAAAAAGTATATAACATGAAGAATTTAGATTGGGGTAGCCTGTCATTTGGCTACATGAAGACCGACTACAATGTCCGCTGCTATTATCGCGACGGGAAATGGGGTGAAATCGAGGTTTGCTCCGACGAATATCTGAATCTGCACATGGCTGCCACCTGTCTGCACTATGGCCAGGAGGCTTTCGAGGGTTTGAAGGCTTATCGCTGTCCTGATGGCAAGGTGCGCATCTTCCGTGTCGATGAGAATGCAGCCCGTCTGCAGAGCACTTGTCGCGGTATCATGATGCCAGAAGTCAGCACCGAGTTGTTCACCGAGATGGTGAAGAAAGTGGTTCGTCTCAATCAGGAGTGGATCCCCACATACGAGAGTGGTGCCACGCTCTACATCCGCCCGCTGCTCATCGGTACCAGCGCCCAGGTAGGTGTTCACCCCGCTAAGGAATACTGCTTCCTCATCTTCGTAACCCCTGTAGGCCCATACTTCAAGGGCGGATTCTCAAGCAATCCTTACGTCATCGTTCGCGATTATGACCGCTCTGCACCTCTGGGTACAGGTAAATACAAGGTGGGGGGAAACTACGCAGCTTCGCTCTTTGCCAACAATCTGGCTCACGAAAAGGGTTATGCCTGCGAGTTCTATCTCGACGCCAAGGAGAAGAAATACATCGACGAGTGCGGTGCTGCCAACTTCTTCGGAATCAAGAACAATACTTACATCACCCCAAAGTCGACCTCTATCCTACCCTCTATCACCAACAAGTCGCTGATGCAGGTAGCCGAGGATCTGGGTATGAAGGTTGAGCGCCGTCCAATCCCTGAGGAAGAACTTGAGACCTTCGAGGAGGCTGGCGCATGCGGCACTGCTGCTGTCATCAGCCCGATCTCATATATCGACGATCTCGATACCGGCAAGCGCTACTCTTTTGGAGACAAGCCCGGTCCTCAGTCAAAAAAACTCTTCGATACCCTGCGTGGTATCCAGTACGGAGAAATCGAAGACAAGCACGGTTGGACTACCGTTGTTATTGAGTAAAATTCATGGGCAAAGGAAAGTTAGAGAAGTTCGCCGAGATGGCCACTTATAAGAACGTGTTCCAGTACCCTTACTCGGTAATGGAACACGTTCCCTCTGAAATGCAGGGACACTGGCACGAGCAGTATTTCCACAACGATCACCCCATCGTGCTCGAACTCGGATGCGGCAAGGGTGAATACACCGTGGGACTTGCCAAGCGCTATCCCGACATCAACTTTATTGGTGTCGACATTAAAGGTGCCCGCATGTGGACAGGAGCCACCCAGGCCCTCAACGAGGGACTGGAAAATGTCGCTTTCCTTCGCACCAACATTGAGATTATCGACCGATTCTTCTCTGGAGATGAGGTGCAGGAAATATGGCTCACCTTCTCCGACCCCCAGATGAAGAACCCTCGCAAGCGTCTCACGTCGACCTATTTCATGGAGCGCTATCGCCGTTTCCTCGTCGATGACGGCCTGATCCATCTGAAGACCGACTCCAACTTTCTCTTTACCTATACCCGCTATATGGTGGAGCACAATCAGTTGCCCGTCGTTCTCCAGACAGATGACCTCTACCACGATGATCGTCTCGACGAAGTGACACGCGACATCCTCGCCATCCAGACCTATTACGAGTCGATGTGGATTGCCCGAGGTCTGAATATCAAATACATGAAGTGGCAACTGCCCCGTGAAGGAACGCTCGAAGAACCCGATGTAGAGATTGAGCTCGACGACTACCGTTCCTATCACCGTTCAAAAAGAAGTTCACTCGATAAAGCAAAGTAAAAAACGAACGATTATGAAAAAACTAACTATCATCCTTTTGGCTGCACTCCCGTTGCTAGCCATCGCACAAGGTAAAATGAATGTAAAGGTCGACTCTGTAGGCAAGTTGGCCACACAGCTCGGCGACCAGAAATTCAAGGTTTCCGACCTTACCATCAGCGGTACCCTCAATGGTAACGACCTCAAACTGCTTCAGGAGATTGTAACCCGCAAAAAGACGAAGAATGCCGATGAGTGCCTCGTAAGCGCCATCGACATCTCTGGTATCACCATCGTCAGTAGCAATGCCAAGAACGGTCTCAAGACACAGGCCAACGAACTGCCTAAGGAACTCTTCTCAGGTGCCAAGAATCTGACCAAGGCCGTGCTTCCCAACAGCATCAATGCCATCAGCAAGGGCTGTTTCAGCGGATGCACTTATCTGACGGATGTCACGATACCCGCATCTGTTACCGTTATCGATGTCGAGGCCTTCCAGGATTGCGAGAATCTTTCCGCCATCACTTTACCTGCAGGTCTGAAGACGCTGGCTAATGAGGCATTCGAAGGCTGCAAGAGTCTTACAACCATCGTACTCCCCAATGGCCTTACCGAAATTGCGCCCCAGGCATTCAGCAAGTGCAAGAACCTGAAGAGCATCACTATCCCCAACGGCGTCAAGAAGATTGGTGGCAGCGCTTTCAACAACTGCGAAAGCCTGACCTCATTGGTTCTTCCCAATTCCGTCGACGAGATTGAGAGCAATGCTTTCAATGACTGCAAGAGCCTGCAGGCCATCGAGATGGCCTCAGTATCAGAGGTGGGTCCCAATGCCTTCAAGAGCTGCAAGAGTCTGACGGCTATTAAGATCAGCAACATTTCAAAGTTAGGACAGGCAGCCTTCCAGAACTGCACTGCCCTTAAGACTGTAGAACTTCAGGGAAAACTCTCAGATATCAACACCGCCGCTTTCAGTAATTGCGAAAACCTCGCCAGCATCACGCTGCCTGCCTCTTTGGAGATTGTCAGCAGCCACGCTTTCGAGGACTGCAAATCTCTCACATCCATCGTACTCCCCGCTGGCCTGAAGAAGATCAACGACTGGGCTTTTGCTGATTGCAAGAGTCTGCGCAGCATCGAAATCGGCAGTGCGCTGAAAGATCTTGGCGACCATGCTTTCCAGAACTGTATCAGTCTGGAGACAGTAACCATCAATGGTATCATCGACGAGATTGAGACCAATGTCTTCAAGGGCTGCAAGAGTCTGCGCAAGGTACAGCTGCCTAACACCGTGAAGCGTATTGGCGACAATGCTTTCCTGGAATGCAGCATGCTCTCTGAGATCAACTGGCCCGCTGCCTTGGTAAAGATCGAGGACGCTGCTTTCGAGAAGTGTACTTCTCTGCCCTCAGCTATTTTCCCCAATGGTCTTCAGACCATCGAAGGCGATGCTTTCAAGGGCTGTCTCCAGCTCAAGAATGTCGAACTGCCTGTCACCATCAAGGAGCTTGGCGGTTCTGCCTTCCAGGAGTGTAAGACACTGGCCACAGTGACCATCCATTCGCCCAATCCTCCAAAGGTAAGCGGCGACACCTTCAAGGGCTCTAACCCCATCATCCTCGTTCCGAAAGGCACCCTTCAGGTCTATGCAATCGACAAGAAGTGGAGTAAGCAGAAAGGGGTACAAGAGAATCAATAAGCATAAGTTACAGAACATCAATGACCCTCTATCCACAACTGATAATGGATGCGCTGGCAACGGTGACGTATGCCGGCACGAAGAAAAACCTCGTAGAGAGCGAGATGGTTGCCGACACCCCGTCGGTAGCCGCTCCTTCTCAGGAGGGAGACCACTGGAAAGTGAAGGTTGTGCTCGTGTTCCCACGCGACACCGACCCGTTTTTGAAATCCACAGTCAAGGCTGCCGAAGCAGCCATCAAGTACCACTGTGGTCAGGACATCGATGTGACCATCGAGACAGAGTTCAAGACGGCTCCCCGTCCTGAAGTAGGCCAGTTGTTGCCTGGTGTCAAGAACATCATCGCCGTGAGCTCTGGCAAGGGTGGCGTCGGCAAGAGTACGGTCTCTGCCAATCTCGCCATCGCCCTGGCACGTCTTGGCTACAAGGTAGGACTTCTGGATACCGACATCTTCGGACCGTCTATGCCCAAGATGTTCAATGTAGAGGAAGAGCGCCCCTATGCCGTGAAGAAAGACGGCCGCGACCTCATCTGTCCGATAGAGCAGTACGGTGTCAAGCTCCTTTCCATCGGTTTCTTCGTGTCGCCCGATACCGCTACCCTCTGGCGTGGTGGTATGGCCACCAGTGCCCTGAAGCAGCTGATTGCCGATGCAGACTGGGGCGAGCTCGACTATTTTATCCTCGACACCCCTCCAGGCACCAGCGATATCCATCTCACGTTGTTACAGACGCTCCCCATCACGGGAGCCATCATCGTCTCAACACCTCAGCAGGTAGCCCTCGCTGATGCCCGTAAGGGAATAGATATGTACCGCAACGAGAAGGTCAACGTGCCCATCCTCGGACTCATCGAGAATATGGCGTGGTTCACCCCTGCCGAGTTGCCTGAGAACCGTTATTATATCTTCGGTAAGGAAGGCTGCAAGCAACTTGCCGAGGAGATGCAGGTACCGCTGCTCGCCCAGATACCGCTCGTTCAGAGCATCTGCGACAACGGCGATTCCGGCACCCCAGCAGCCCTCTCCAGCGACACGGCTACAGGCCTCGCCTTCATCAATCTCGCGCAGGCAGTGGTTACCGTTGTCAATCGTCGTAATAAAGAACAGCCCAAGACCAAGATCGTTGGGAAGGAATAATTCTATAGAAGGCATGGAAAAGATTAATGTCGTAAAAGTCAGCAGCAAAAAGGAATTGGATGATTTCATCCGTCTGCCATATCGCATCTATCAGGATTGTGCGCAATACGTTCCTGATCTGGAGAGCGATACCCGCAACCTGTTGAGTCCGAAGAACCCAGCCTTCGAGTTCTCACATATCCAGCCTTTCCTGGCTTATAAGGACAGCGTTCCCGTGGGGCGCATCGTGGGCATCATCAATCGCAAGGCCAACAAAGCTTGGCAGACGAACAAGGTGAGATTCTCGATGATAGAGTTCATCGACGACAAGGACGTTTCTGCGGCTTTGTTAGATGCCGTGACCCAGTGGGGCCGTGCGCTCGGAATGGACACGATTGAGGGTCCTATGGGCACCACCGACTTCGACAAGGAAGGCATGCTCGTTGAGGACTTCCACCTGACGGGAACCATGAGCACCATCTACAATCCGCCATACTACCCCCAGCACATGGAGGCTCTGGGATTCAAGAAGGAGGTAGACTGGCTGCAGATACGTATCAACATCCCAGAGGAAGTACCAGCCCGCTACAGTCGTACTGCTCAGTACGTCCGCGAGCAGATCGGGCTGAAGGTAGTCAAGATGTCGTCGAGAACCATCCGCAATGGCTATGGCTTGAAAATCTTCAAGCTCTTGAACGAAGCCTACCGCCCCATCTTCGGATTCTCCCCGCTCTCAGACAAGCAGGCTACGGAGTTTGTTGAGAAATACATCCCCCTGATCGACAAGCAAATATTCCCCATTGTGTTGAACGAGAAGGATGAGGTTGTTGGAGCAGCCATCACGATGGGCTGCATGTCAAGAGCCCTTCAGAAAGCCCACGGGCGCTTGCTGCCATTCGGCTGGTGGCATCTGCTGAAAGCCTTGAAGTGGAAGCATGAGGAAAGTGCCGAGATGCTGCTCATCGCCGTGCGCCCCGATTATCAGGGCATGGGAGTGAACGCCCTCTTCTTCGACGACCTTATACCTATATATAATAAGTATGGGTTCAAATGGGCAGAGACAGGCCCCCAGCTGGAGGACAATGTGCGCGAACTGTCTCAGTGGAAACCACTGAAGCCAGAATTTGTGAAGCGCAGAAGATGCTATATGAAATCGATAACAGATAAATGACAATTGATAATTGACAAATAATTATGGAAAGAAGAGTAGTAATTACGGGTATGGGCATCTGGTCATGTATCGGAACGACACTCGACGAGGTGCGCCAGTCCCTGTTTGAGGGGCGCAGCGGCATTGTGTTCAGCCAGGAGCGCAAGGATGCCGGCTTCCGCTCGCCCATCTGTGGAAATGTTCCACATCCCGACTTGAAGAAGGTTCTTAATCGCAATGTTCGTCAGATGATGCCCGAAGAGGCTCAATATGCCTATGTGGCCACTGTACAGGCCCTGGAACAGGCTAAGCTGACACAAGACTACATCGACAGCCATGAGGTGGGTGTCATCTACGGAAACGACTCCGTGGCCGAGGCAACAATGATCGCTATGGACAAGTTCCGTCAGGCAGGCTCTACTGCTGCTTGCGGCTCTGGAGCCATCTTCCAGTCGATGAACTCAACGGTGACGATGAACCTCGCCACACTGTTCCACCTGAAAGGTATCAACCTCACGGCCTCAGCAGCCTGCGCCAGCGGCTCTCAGTCGTTAGGACTAGGATTCCTGCTGATCAAGAACGGCCTGCAGGACTGCATCGTCTGCGGTGGTGCAGAGGAGAACAACATGTACGGCATCGCCTCATTCGATGCCTTGCAGACCTTCTCTACCCGCATCGATGATCCCACAAAGGCAAGCCGTCCCTTCGACCGCGATCGCGACGGACTGGTACCCAGCGGTGGTGCTGCCACACTGGTCATCGAGAGCTATGATCATGCTGTGCGCCGTGGAGCCCCCATCCTGGCAGAGATTCTCGGCTGGGGATTCTCAGGCAATGGCGACCACATCTCTACCCCCAACGTAGAGGGACCTGCACGCTCGCTGCTGCGCAGTCTGGAGAGTGCCGGCGTATCGCCCAGCGAGATCGGCTACGTGAATGCCCATGCCACCTCAACCCCCATCGGCGACAGCCGTGAGGCAGAGGCTATCGCACAGGTATTCGGCGACTACCGCGTACCCGTCACCTCGACGAAGAGCCTCACCGGCCACGAGATGTGGATGGCAGGTGCCTCAGAGATTGTCTATTCGATTCTGATGATGAAAAACGACTTCATCGGAGGTTCACTCAACTTCGAGAACCCCGACGAGGTGACTCAGCGCATCAATGTGCTCCCTGAGACCGTTCAGCAGCACTTCGACATGTTCCTGAGCAATTCGTTCGGCTTCGGTGGCACCAACTCAACCCTGATCATCAAAGACATTAAGTAAATAATAACCCAAAAAGATTTAAGAAAATGACACGTGAAGAAATTATCGAGAAAGTAAACAGCCTGCTGGCTGAAGAGTTTGAAGTTGAAGAGAGTGAATTTGCTCCCGATGCCAACCTGAAGGAGACACTCAGCCTGGATAGCATCAACCTGGTAGACCTCATCGCACTGGTGCAGTTCAACTACAAGATCACCATCCCCGTTGAGGACCTGAAGAAGATCCAGACCTTCGACAATCTGTACGATTATATTCTGGAGCATCAGCCAGCATGATCTACAGCGGTGAAGACATCAAGCGGCTCATCCCCCAGCGCGATCCCTTCATGATGGTGGATACGGTGGAGGAACGTGACAGCACAAACGCTGTCACCACATTGGCCGTGCGACAAGACAACTACTTCATACTGCCCGACAACACGCTGGCAGAGACAGGGCTTATCGAGCACATGGCCCAGTCCTGCTCTGCCCTCGCGGGCTGTCAGGTGTTATCACAGCAGTTGCCAGCTCCTCCCGTAGGCATTATCGGCGAGGTGAAACACTTTACCTGCCACCGCCGTCCTCGTGTCGGAGAGTCACTGACGACAACCGTCACCTTCGGCATGAGCTTTGGCAACGTCACACTGGCCACTGGCCACACATCCGTCGGTGAAGAGCCGATTGCCGATGTCAATCTCAAAATATTCATGCAATGACAAGCTTGTTCATCCTTCTCGCCCGGTTTTTCAAAAGCCATCGCGCGGTCTGCTGGCTGTCGATGGCGGCCCTCTTCGCCGTCTTCGGCTATTACTCAGCCCAGATTCACCTCGAAGAGGACATCAACAAGCTGATGCCATCGTCGAAGAACGAGGATGGCACGACGAAGCTGGCCTTTGCCGACCTGAAGATCAAGGACAAGGTGTTCCTGCTCTTCGAAGGGGCAGAGGCCGATAGCTTGGCAGCGGTCTGCGACGAGTTTGTAGAGGGCTTACAGAAGTCCGACTCCGTCAGCCAGACCATCAGCGACATCTTCTACCATTTGGACGAAGACCTGATGCCCAATGCCATCGACTATATGACGGCCCACTTCCCCGCCTATATCGACACTTCGGCCTATGCACGCTTCGACACGCTCCTGACCCGTGAGCATTTCATACGCCAGATGGAGCAGAACCGTGAAGACCTGACGAGCGAGTTCGGCGAGCTGTTCCCCGAGCTCATACAGATGGATCCGATGGGCATGCGAGGCGTACTGGCAGAGCAGCTCACGCCGTTGCTGAACGCTACAGGCAATTACCTGACGATCGACAACCACTTCTTCGTCCCCGACTCTACGGTCTGCATCGCCTTCATCACCCCCCGCTTTTCAGCTACCAATACGGGACAAGGCTCAGCCATGTTCCACATGATTAATGCGCAGATCGAACAGTTTTCACAGCTCCATCCCAACGTACGCATCAGCTACCATGGAACTCCAGCCAACGGATTCTATAACTCCACACAGGTCAAGCACGACCTGACTACCACCATCGGAGGGGCACTCCTACTGGTGCTGGCACTCCTCATCATCTGTTTCCGCCGATGGGACACCATCCCCCTACTCCTGCTGCCCGTCACCTTCGGCACCTTCTTCGGACTGTCGATGATGTACTGGCTGAAAGGCGAGTTCTCCCTGCTGGCACTCGGCATCGGAGGCATCGTGCTGGGCGTAGCTATGAGCTATGTGCTCCACGTGCTCACCCACCACCAATATGTCAGCGACACCGAACAGCTGCTGCGCGACCAGGTAAAGCCCGTCATGCTGGGCTGCATCACCACCATCGGCTCCTTTGCTGGACTGCTATTCGTCAATACCGACCTGCTGCGCGACTTCGGACTGTTTGCAGCCTTCGCCATTCTCGGCACCACCCTGTTCTCGCTCACCTACCTGCCCCAGCTGCTATCCACAAAGACCACAGGATCCTTCCCCAGTTTCATCGACCGCATCAACAACTACGCCTTCGATCGAAAAAAGCCCCTGATAGCCGCTATCGTAATCATTACAGTGATCAGCATCACCGCCTATGTCATTGGCGGCACCCATTTCGATGCCAATATGCATAACCTCGGCTATGAGGCCGACATCGTCAAGCACTCCGAGGAATTGCTCAACGAAAAGACCAATACCGGCGACAAGACCAACTACTTCGCCAGCCAAGGGCGCACGATGGAAGAAGCCATCGACAACTTCGCCCTGCTCGAACACAAGCTCGACTCCCTGCAGCGCATCGGACTGGTGAAGAGCTATACCCACACCAACCAGCTGTTCGTGCCGCTTTCGATACAGCAGCAGCGCATAGATGCCTGGAAAGCCTACTGGACTCCTGAGCGACAGGCCCTCGTCAGACGGCTCATCAATGAGACAGCCTCGCAGGCAGGCCTCATGCCCGATGCCTTCGACACCTTCTTCGAGGCTGCCAATGCCGACTATCAGCCCGATGCGCTCTACGAGGCAGGCATCATTCCCGATGGCTATCTGTCTACACTCACCGAACAGTCCTATGGCGGCGATTACCTCGTCTTCACCTCTGTGCGCTGTGAGAACTACTCCATATTCAGCAGCGACAACGACTATATCCGCATCTGCGACGCCGTGGCCTCAGAGCCTCATCTGCTGGTGCTCGACACCTATTATTACACCACCGACACCCTGCTCCAGATGAGCAGAGACTTCGACGTGCTCCAGTGGCTCTCGATGGCGTTCGTCTTCCTGGTGCTGCTCTTCTCCTTCCGTATGAATATCCGCCATACCCTCCTGGGCATCGCCCCCATCCTGCTCAGCTGGCTCATCGTCCTGGGCGTGATGAATCTGTTTGGGGTGCAGTTCAACCTCATCAGCATCATCATCTCCACCTTCATCTTCGGAATCGGAGTCGACTACAGCATCTTCGTGATGAACGGACTCATCCACGGCAATCTGCAATACCACAAGACAGCCGTCCTGCTGTCGGCCATCATCCTCATCGTCACCGTCAGCAGCATGCTCATGGCACAGCATCCGTCCATCCGCAGCGTCGGATTCTCCACCCTCGTAGGC
This sequence comes from uncultured Prevotella sp., assembly GCA_946183415.1. Classification (GTDB taxonomy): domain Bacteria; phylum Bacteroidota; class Bacteroidia; order Bacteroidales; family Bacteroidaceae; genus Prevotella. The sequence goes on along the minus strand of CAMHAM010000002.1, from coordinate 127,003 downwards.
CTGCTGTCTGCCGTCATACTCTCCTACGTCCTTCAGCCCGCCGTCTTCCGTTGGATCAACAGCAAGAAGTCATGAAATACGATGTGGTCGTCATAGGCAGCGGACTGGGAGGTCTCATCTGTGCCCGTCAGCTGGCACGCGAGGGGCGCAGTGTGGTAGTCCTTGAGCAGCAGCCGCTACCAGGCGGATGCCTGCAGAGCTACCGCCGAGGCCAGCAGGAGTTCGACACAGGCCTGCACTACGTCGGCGGACTCGCCGAAGGTCAGCCTATGCACGACGCCTTCGAGCGCCTGGGACTGCTGCGACTCCCGTGGCAGCGACTCGATGCCGACGGCTTCGACCTCGTCACCATCGGCGATCAGACATTCACGCTGGCAGAAGGATTCGACCGTTTTGTCGACACGCTGGCAGCCAGCTTCCCCGAAGATCGCGATACGCTCAGCCAGTTTGTAGCCCTGCTGCGCCAGCTCCCCCCGATGGAGAAGTGCGCCCAAGTCAACGCCTATGACTATCTCACGTCACTCTTCCACAATCCGCTGCTCGTCCACGTCATCTCAGGCGCATTGGCCATGCGGATGGAGCTGCGCCGAGAGACACTCCCACTGTTTACCCTTGCCCACGGACTGAGCAGCTATATCCAGAGCAGCTGGCGGCTGAAAGGTAGTGGCAACCTGATCATTAACTCACTCATCGACGATATCCGTGCCGCAGGCGGAGAGCTCTATTGCAAGGCCGAGGTCACAAAGCTGGAAGAGCGCGACAGGCAGATCACCGCCGCCCGATGCCAAGACGGACGCACGTTCGAAGGCACCACCTTCATCAGCGACGTCCATCCCCAGCTGACATTCAGCTGGATGAAAGGCTCCCCCCTGCTGAAAGGCATCTTCCCCCGACGCATCGACGCTCTGAAAAACACCTACGGCATGTTCACCGTCTCGCTGGTACTCAAGCCCGATACCCTGCCCTATTTCAACCACAACAAATACGTCTACGAGCAAGCCGACGTGTGGACATTCCACGAAGACGCAAGCCGCATCGGAGGCGTGATGATCAGTGCCCGCGTACCTGAAGACGACTCACGCTACGTCCGCCAGATCGACCTGCTCACACCCCTGCCATGGGCACTGTGCGAGGCATGGGCAGACACCACCGTAGGCCATCGCGGAGAAGATTACAACCAGCAGAAGCAACGACTCGCCGATGCGTGCATCCAGCTCGCAGAGCACGTCATCCCAGGTCTCCACGACATGGTCGAAAAGCAATACGCCAGCACCCCACTGACGTGGCGCGACTACACACTCTCACCCTACGGCTCAGCCTTCGGCGTGAGAAAAGACCATCACAGCCCGCTGATGACCATCCTCTCGCCCAAGACACCCGTTCCCAACCTGCTGCTCACAGGCCAGAGCCTGATGCTCCACGGATTGGAGGGTGTCACAATGACAGCATTCATGACACTTAAAACATTCAAACAGACAATAATATGAAACGAATTATCTTTACTCTTTTATGCATGTTAGCGCTCAGCGCAACAGCACAGAACGTCACCCGCACGCAGCACCGTGCTGCCGTAGCCAAAGATGCCGTTACCACAGGTACAATGACCATCCACAAGCCCGACTACATCAGCATCTCTACCGATGGCGGCAAGGAACTGCTCATCATGGAGGGTACGAAGTTCACGATGACGATGGGAGGCAAGAAACATGTGACCGACAGTCGTAAGAACAACCAGTTCGCCACCTTCCACGCCATTCTCGAAGCCATCATCAACGGTCAGCCCATCCCCTCTGCCGACGATGTAACCGTGACCACCAAGGGCGGGCAGAAAAGCATCACCATCACCCCGAATGGAAAGAAGCGCCAGATGTTCACCTCCTTCCTCCTCGTCGTCGATGCAAAGACCTCTGCCATCCAGCAGATCCGCATGAACGGCCGCAAAGGCGACTATACCGACTATATCATAAAATAACTGACAAAAGAAACCAAAGCAAATCCCCGCCCATTCCTGAGCGGGGATTTTTGTTCCCTCTAGGGTCAGCCCCCAGCTCTGGCGCAGCCATCGGGTCTGGCGCAGCCCCCGGGTCTGGCGCCAAAGTACAGTCGCCTGCGACTTTACTTTGGGGCCTGACCCCAGAGTAAAGTTCTAGGTTCGGATAAAGCCGATCCGTCGCCACCTTGTTCGAAATCAGAATCAAGCTCCAGCCAATTGTCATTTGACAGCAATCGCAGAATCGGTGTCGGATACTCAATCTTCAGCTTCCTATTATTCAGACGCATGGGCGTCTTTCTGATAAACCATGAGGGCTGCTCGTGCTTGGTGGAGTAAGAGCAGAATTGAATCGTGACACTATCGCCAGGCAGAAACATTGCCTCGCGACCTTTCATCCGCTTGAAATACTTGACGTCTACTCTCGTCCTTCGGCCATCATCGAGGTCAAATAGCGCATATACCTTGTTATAGTGACCGCATTTGTCGAACTGGACAAACGTGCCACTAACTATCTCGCCTTTATAAAAAGAATGATCGTCGCGTGTGTATTCTTCAGCGTATAATGAGTTTTGTGTCATTTTCGTTTTGGGGTTTATTTATTTGAGGGCAAAGGTAACACTAATTATCCGAATCGCCAAATAAATAAAGATTTATTATACAATCATTAGCGAAGCAAGTCAACATTTGACAAAATGCGACATTGCGACAATGCGACAATGCGACATTTTGGAAATCAAATTGTACTGCTTGAAAATGAATTCTGTGGATACTGTAGAAATGATTATTAAAGAACGACAATGAGTATATTATAAATTATATATATAATAAATATAATATATTATATTTATTATATATATAATTCTTATTGTCGCATCTCTGAAAAATTAAATATGAATTGTCGCATTGTCGCATTGTCGCAATTCTTTGTCTTTTTCGCGAGATTTCGTATCGTAAACTACTGATAATCAGTATATCTGACTGTAATAAGAATAAGCGTTGTTTATCGGCAGACAAACAACGCTTACTGAAAAATAAGATTCTCTTAATTTTCTGAGAATTGGGTTCGTTACGGCTCGCCCAATTGTGTGTAGATCAGCTGCACCTCTGCGGGCGTGAACGTGCGACGCGTGAGGTCAAGAAGATGGCGCAGCTGGGGATTGTACTCCAACCACTCCTTGAATTTCCTCCAGGCAGACATGGCTGACAGCTGGGGGAAGTACTGCTGGGCAAGCTCTGAGCGCCCGAATGTTCTTGTAAGTTTTTCCATTATATGATTGTTTTTAATTAATATGTTCCAGGCTCGCATGCTTTTCTCAAAAGCATCTGCAAAGGTACAAAAAATAATCGAGAAAAACGAAGAAAATTACACTAAATATTGCAACAATTTGCAATAACTTGCAAGAACTGGCAAAGCCGAAAATAAATTTCGTACCTTTGCAGTGTCAAAAGGATCCAAAAGACAAAGTAACAAACTAACAAAATTATAAACCACTAAAATTACAAACCATTAAAATTTTACAAACATGATTGAACTTTATCTTTCAAAAAACATGATTGAGGGGTCTGCTGCTTATGGCAAGTACTACCCTCGCGTGAGCTACAAGCAGACGCTCAACATCCACGAGATGGCCAAGCACATGGCTGAGCACAACACGCCGTTCTCGGAAGGTACCATCGAGGGTATCCTGCGTGACTTCGTGAAGTGTACCCGTGAGCAGACCCTGATGGGCAACACCGTGAAGGTCGACGACCTGGCTATCTTCAAGGTGAGCGTGATCGGCAATGGCTGCTCCAAGCTGTACGATCCTGAGACGGACAAGACCATCTCTGCCAGCATCGGCACAATCAGCAAGACCGACAAGACGGGTGCTGCCGTGCAGAGCCTGAAGCTCCTGGCACAGGCTACTGGCGAGTACACTCGTGAGGAGCTGAACAAGGTGGCCAAGCTGAGCTGGACTGACAAGGCTGCTGCCGAGATCGCAGCTGCCAAGGCCGAGGCCATCGGTGGTGGGGCTACCTCGGGTGGTAATTCTCAGGGTGGCAATGACTCGGGCGACGGGCCTACTAACGACGACGACGAAGCTCCGACCAATCCTTAATCGAGGGGTGCACTCTGGGGTCAGGCCCCAAAGTAAAGTCGCTCGCGACTGTACTTTGGCGCCAGACCCGGGGGCTGCGCCTTCCACTTTGGCGCCAGACCCGAGGAGCTGCGCCTAAATCGAGGAACGAGGAACGAGAAAGGAGGAACGATTCTTATTTTAAACCATTAAAATCTTAAAAAGCGTATGACTAAGAAAGAAACTATCAAATGGGTTGTGCAGATCATCGCATCAGTAGCGTCTGCCATCCTCACCGCCCTCGGCGCAACGTCCTGCATGGGGCTCAACTAGGAATGAAAAGTGAAAAATAGAGGGACAACCGAAGGGGGCAATAATCGATAGGAATAGAATCGCGAATTATGTACGACAACAAAAATGAGCTGTGCAATGGGCACAGCTCATTTTTCCTTGATTTAATTCCTCTATAGGCTTAGTTTATTAGAAACCGGGGTTGCATATATACCCAGAAAAATATCTTTCAACACATCCAAATCGCTATCATATTGATCCAATTTAGAAAGATGAGCCTTAAAAGCTTCTTCTTCATCACAAGTATACTTGCTAACAAACTTCCGTTGGCCATATAACATATCATGAGCTATGTAATTATTTGGCCAAAGCTTATAAGCACTGAGGATCCTTTTATCTATCAATTGGGCAACTTGTTTGTGATATTCATTATTAGTACAATTATTATATTCTACAAGGTCTTTTTCGGTAATTACATCACAAACTTGAAAATGGACACGCCCCTTGGGCTGAAGAATACCGGTGAGAATACTATTTAAGTCTTCACCTGGTTTCTTTATGTATTTTACATTTTGGCTCGCATAAAGTTCTAGTGCTTTTAAAATATCACATGACTCCCACTCGTATGATACAGATATAGGCACAATATTCAGTTCACTTAGAGCCTCTATTTTATTATCAGGCTTACTCATACAAAACATCTTAATGATACCTTGGTCTGTCTGATCGTTGCCGTCCTTCGTTCTACCATTTCTTTGCGCAATCCAGACAGACTCAGACTCTTCTCTTATGACGTAGCGAATATAATTAGATAAATGCAAAGAGCTTTTATAGAAATCCTTTATCCCGCCACCAGGGCGCTCTACTCGGAACATCTTATTGGACTTACCAATATCAACCACGAGGGGATTCATCATAAGATTAGCCCCGAAAGTAATATGTGTAGTATCCAAACCAGAATCAACTAAGGCATTTTGCAATAATGAAGCATCGAGCATAATATCGCGATGATTACTAACAAACAAATAAGGTGTATGCTTTTGAAGTTTCTCAGCGCCTTCGAATGTGAATTTTGATATACTATTATTAATGATTTGGTCATTAACTTTATGCATAATGCCATATTGAAAGTCCCTTACAGTTCTAAAGCCCCGAATCATTTCTTTTACATAATCCAAGGATAGCTCAGGACATACATAAGAAGCTAGTAATGGCAATACAGGACTATCTGATATGCGCTGCATAGCATCAGGTATTTCATTATCTCTATATGGCCGGATGTCATCGAAGTCTTCTATCATAACTTAAATATCTAATATGTTTGACAAATCAATCGTATAAGGGTTATCTATATCATCATTTTGTTTATTTGCCATACGAATATGCAGGTTATCAGGCATGGGTTCGCAAGCCTTAGCTATATCATAATCATCGTTAGAGTCTGCATATGAGTATACATCTAATTCGGGATGGACAAGAGCAAACAGTAATGAAAACTGGCCTCGCCCTGCATGAATTATACATATTTCATGTTTTTGGCCATCAGGAAGATGGTAATTATCTATCCAGTAACTGAAGTCATCGTATTTTTTTAGAATTTTTCTCGTTTCTCTTTCAACACCGATTCCTTTGTATGTATACTTATCTATAATATAGTTATGATAATAATGCGTTGTTTCAATGTTATATTTCATTCGCCTTAATTGAGTTAGATAATCTTTCTGAAAAACTCGTGCTATTTTAGTATATGTTTGGCCATATTTATGTAGTTCACTTGATGGTATACGTTTACCAATCTCAAGGTCAACTTGGCCACGAGAAGCAAACCCACTGCCTTTTGGCATTACATGATTAGTGCCATGAAGATAGATCGGTAATATATCAGCACCAATTTCGCCAGCCGCATAAAAAGCACCTTGTTTAAATTGTTTTAATGATTCTTCGCCCCTTGCGCCTTCTGGGAAAAACAAAACACTATATCCATCATTGACAGCTTTTCTCATTTTCTCTTTTAAAGCATCAACTTCTTGCCCTGCATTAAAAAAACGAGAGACTCTAAACATCGTATTAACTAATGGATTTTTCCACACATGACTACCTGCAACTACTAATATCTTGGGGCTCAATGATAAAACAAATATAGGATCAAGCATGGATTGGTGGTTACAAATCACAATACTTCCCCTACTGAAATCTTCCCCATATTTATTGTGAATATTAAAATTAACCCCCCAGATACAATTCGCATCAGCTCTCATAGTCTTATGAATAAGACGATGGAACCATTCACTTATTTTACCACTCCTGTCGGGAATAACAGAGATAAATAGGCCCAGAATACTCCCATAAATTAACTCAATAATGTAAACAAAAGAGCAATATAATGATCGGATAATTTGTTCAATCGTGACAGGGGATCTACGGATTTTATTATCAGTTTTAACCAACCACCCAAATACTAATGGAGGTACAACCCATGCCATCAGTACTACAGTAAACATACCCACTATTGTAACTTCTGCCAAAGAATGAAGAGCCGGATGTTTGGCAATAATAAGCGAGCCCATTCCTATAAACATAATGAGGGCAGAAATAATAATACTATTTTTATACGAAGGTAGTATCTTTTTTTTATAAGTAAATTCATTGATAAGCCCATCGGTTATAAATATAGTATAATCATCACCCTGTCCAAAAATAAATGTTGCAAGAATGACGTTTACAATATTAAACCTCATTCCTAACATATTCATGATGCCAAGAATCCATATCCAACCCAAAGCCATAGGAAGGAATGCCAATAAACTCAATTCCAACCTTCCAAATGAGATCCAAAGAAATATGAAAACAATAAATCCACAAGCGAAACCTATATAATTAAAATCATTTGACAAAGAACTTGCCACAGCGCTATTCATTCTCATGAAATCGAAAGAATACCCTATCGATCCAAGTTTCTTATTCAGAATCGTTTCAAGTTGCTCCATATTCTTACCCCTTGCATCAACTACGTCAATAACAGAGCATTTCCCGTTGCTGATACTAAAAGAATTATTCATTAAAACAGATCGTATAGGCTCGAAATAATCGTAATTATGGACAGAATATTTTTCCTCAATAATCGAATCAAAGCCTTCAAAAGCGTCCGCATTGAAGCCAAAAAGAGGAGCGTTCTTTTCAATTTCAGACCTTACCGTCGTTCGATATTTCTGCCAAAAACCAATCCACTTGTCAATTCTCTTCTGTTGTTCTTCTTCAGAACAAATATATGACGTTACATCTGAATAACTATTTAAAAGATTTGATTTTTTAAGAGAATCAAGTAATGGGGCAATATATTGTCGTCCCTGAAGTGCGGTATTCCAATCTTCCCCTTCTGATACGACATAAACATTAACAGAGTCATTCAAGCCTGCTGAAGCTTGCATGCCAGACAATAGCTTTTTCTGACTATCCGTCATGTAGTTTATGTTATGCATATTGGTATCAAATGTTATGCCGAGACTGTAATATCCAAATATTACAGTTAAAATTATAATAACCCAAAATAACCATCGATAGCGATCAGGTGACATTGAAGAGATTTTTCCGAACGTAAGATGTTCTTCAGTCTCTTTCAGGCTCTTTTTTACAAGATGTGGTATAAAAATCAATACAAATAATATTGTACCTACGAGCATAAACGCGGCAAAAAGCCCTAGATCGCGCAAAGCTGGAGCATCAAGGGGAATCAAACTTGCAAAAGCTCCGACTGTTGTGATATTACCTATTAATAGTGGAGATATCATTTCCTTTAGCACTTCACGGATCGTTCCACCATGATCTGTATGGGCTATAAAATGAAGTGGATAATTAACTGCAATTCCAATTATTATTGATCCAATACCTAGGACGATCAAAGAAACATCACTTCGTAAGACTGCTATAAAACCCATAGCAAACAGCCATCCAAACACGATGGCTACTCCTATCAGCAACAAATTCTTGATTTTCCGGAACGAATACACCAATAACAAAAGAATAAGAGTAACAGATATAGATATTGCCCTCTGACTATCTTGTTTTATCTGATGAGCATTACCTACAGCAATTACAGGTGCGCCAGTAATCGCCACTTCAACATCAGACATTATCTGCATCGTCTGATGAGCGACACTATCAATACAGTTTACAAGATTACTATTATTTGCAGATTCCATCGCCCCATAGGGAGAGGTCATCATAGCTATAGCATACTCTTTCCCAGAGGTAAAAATATATCCATTATCGATTTCTATTGGAACTGAAGATTGGCGAAGTTGTAACCTATCCATTACAGGACTGAAAAGCCCAAGAGGGTCTTTACTGATATTTGATGAGAATAGGCCTGGCGCAGGCATCATTATCATTTGAACATCGTACGCTAACTGTTCCTTGATTCTTTCTGGTGTTGATAATATGCGCTCCATTCGAACATAATCAGAATCACACAACATTAACGGTATGTTATGATACACAAAATCAGTAACGCCCGAAATCTTCTCAAGATCAATTTGAGTAGTGATTTCACTTATTTGCCCATTCTCATAAACAGGTTGCATTAATCTTGAAAAAGTATCAACAGCTTCAGTCAGGCGGTCTTCATTATCCTCGTTACCTTCTTTCAATTTGAACATTGCAACAATTCTTTGACCTCCAGAAATGTCCTGATATAAAGAAATTGCTTTCTGTTCATTTCCACTTACAGGAAGGAAATCAAAAATATTTTCATTATACCTTAGAGATGCCGTCATAGCCAACAATGCAATAATAACACAAGCTAGTATCGCAAAGCAAAGCGATTTCCTATTCAGAAAGAAATCAAAAATATGCAAGAAGAATTTAACCATCATTATCTATTCTTTACCAGCCCCTCTAACCATTCAAGGAATCGGGTTTTCCACTTAATCGCTTCTGGGCTTGTTTTTTCTTCAGACACTCCGAAACCATGGCCACCAGTTTTGTAATGTTCATATTGATGTGGAACTTGTTTCACCGTTAAAGCAGAATCTAAAAGCTCTGCATTATGTGGATGAACTATTGGGTCGTCGTCACAATTTACCAGGAAAACAGGAGGGCAATCTTTCGTGACATGATTTTCAACTGACAATAACTCCATCATTTTAATAGAGGGAAATTCGCCTAATAGACCTCTTCGTGAACGCTTATGGGTACATTCATGCGTCATGCTCACAACAGGATAAATTGGAGCAACAAATAAGAGACCAGGTCTCTTGCCTGCCATATACTCTGCTACATTCATTACCAGATGGCCTCCTGCAGAGAAGCCCATACAGCCAATAAGATCCTCCTTAATGCCATAATCATCTGCATGAGAACGCACACTATCTATAGCAGCACAAAGATCATTAAACCCAGCAGGGTACATTCTACTCTTCAGATGAATATGAGAAGTAAAAGAAGCCCACCCTCCATGACTATATTCCAATACGAACGCAGCTATACCATTGTCGTTAAGCCACTGAGCCACTTGGCGACCTTCGACATCTTTACTCAACCAGAAATAACTTCCGCCAGGGCAAATTATTACACTAATTCCTAGCGGATTGTCTTTTGGGATATAGGCCGTCAATTTTATGGCATAAGTCGCTATTGGATAAAAAAAGAAACTATAAATTAAAATTAAAATATACTTCATTTTTGCAAGCTTTTTGTTTTTATGTCCAAATCAACAAAGAATAACTTCTCTTTCTCTCCTATGACTTGTAACAAATCCCCCAAATCATCATAAGTATAGTTCTCACCAACCCTATGTTTAACAATTCTAGATGCTTTATAAGCAAATTCTCGCCACATATCGCCTATTTCAGTGATGCGCGTAGAAAAATCATTGAAGACCCCAATTCCAGTCTTTTCAGCAGCTTCTTGTAAAAATGCGCCATAAATAAAACGAAAGCCAGCACCACCTGTTCCAATTTCTTCAAGCATTCTAATAACTTGAGCTAGGTTCTGTTTGGCACGTCGGGCACCCATATTCTTTTCCCATACTCGTATTTTCCTAGAAAGATAAAGTATTCCATTTGCCCCGGCATATGGAATAAAATCTGGCTGGGAGACCATATACCAACAAGTTTTGTTTATAGATTTCAGTATCAATGGTGTTAGCTCAGGCAATCTGTCAGGCACTGATTTAATCCAATACATCTGTCCCATTAATGGATAGGTTCCACCTTTAGCGAAGCGAACCTTAATCAAATCATCACGGCTCAATGTTACTTTTTGTGTCGCATTAGAATCCAACACTAAATAATCACCCGTGTTCTCATCCTTTCCTGTTATACATATATTATGGCCATTGAAATGAGAGCGATATTCTATAGGCAAATACGGTAAATTATACATTCCCACAACGCATCCCACAGGCGTTTTCTGTTCTAATAAAACTTTATCTAAAGTTCTCATGGCATTTTCTTGACTGAGGAAACGATGGGTTTCTGTTTTAATACCCAACAATTTTGTTATTCGTTTAAATAACACGCCAGGAAATGTTCTGAAAGCAGTTACTGGCATACCAGACATTTTGATAAAAGGAAGATGAGTAAAGAATAATCCACTGGCTAATCCAAACACCATTGGTTCTGTAAATTCTATGCCATAATAACTCAGCAATGTTGATATAGCCCCATTTTCGCAATGAGCTGCAGGCTGATGATTAATGGGTAATTCAAAGCCATGAAAGTCTGTGGTGGCATTCATCACCATTAATTTTCTCTCCTCCTTATCTTTATCCTCCTCAAGAGCATAATCAAGGGCGTCATTTTTAGGAGTCCACCCATCGCTCTTAATCATATGATATTTACCATCACAGTCAACAGCATAATTCTGATCACGAACAATGGCATCCTTACAATATTTGAGATCTTGAGGAACTTCTTCAATTTTCATAGGCACTAATTATTTCAACATACTGTCAACATACAATAGCAATATGAGAAGCGAGCACTTTCTGGTATCATTACAAGTACTTTTTGGCCTTTTACCAATTTTCCAGAATTCATCAATTCTTCTATCATTGCGAAAGCAGATGCAGATCCAATATTTCCTATTAGGGGGAGATTATAGAACCATTTATCCTCTGGGATAAAGAAGCCCCGATTTTTAGACTCCTCTAATATTATATCCTTAAAAAACATAGATGACATATGAGGAAGGAACCAATCCACATCTTCGGGCTGGAAATTGTATTTCTTACTTAATTGTTTTAAGTATTCTACTCCTAAAGGAACAATATTTTCTGAAAGTAGCCTTGTATCCTGCTTTACTGCAAAAAGCGATTCCGACAACCACTCTTTTTGGGGAAATGATGCCCAACCTTTTAGAGCCCCATTTCGATCTTTTTCCGCACCAGCGTACATGCAGGTTTCTTTGGTATTTGCATATGATGTGATGTCAATCCAGTCCACTCGAAGAGACAATTTATTTTGGCCAGGAGCCTTTTGAAGCAACAATGCAAATGCACCATCGGACAACATCCAGCGAAGGAAATCCTTCTGAAAAGCAATCATCGGCTGTTCTTCCAATAATAATAGCTGCTTTGACTCTTCTTGAAAATAAGAGGCCTTCATCCAAGCTGACAAACGCTCTGATGCGACTACAGCAGCATTTTGGGAAAGACCAAGATTTACAGCCATATACGCATATTTTAAAGCATCGACCCCTGTGCAGCATGATCCCGCAAATGATACAACTTCAATGTTTTTGCTTCCTCCAAGCTCACCATGAACCATAACACCATGAGATGGTATAAGCTGCTCTGGTGATCCAGTTCCACATGCCAATAAATCAATATCATTGATCGTAAGGTTATCATCCAAGAGTCCACGCACTGCATTTGCTGCCATCTCCACATTTGAATGTGTGACATTTCCACTTTCGTCTAATGCGTAATACCTCTGTTTAATACCATTTCTTCTTAGAATAACACGTCGAGCCTTAGATGGTTTGCCGTCTAACATCCCAAGATACTTTTCCATATCATCATTATCAATTGGATTGTTTGGCAAAAATCTTGCCCCTCTTGTTATATATACATCCATGGTCTTAATTATATTAATTATATTTTAAATATGTATCTTCTATTTTATGTTTTTGCACTCTGTGAAGAGGATATGTTAAATAAAAAAAGAGCTGCGCAAAAGGTGAAACTAGGAATAGGACAAATAAAAGGTAATAGAAAAAACACTCCACTCTTCCCTTCCTATGCTTGTCTCTGAAACCGCCTTTTTTCCGTATAAAACATGCCCAATAACCAAACATTCTATGCCCAGCTTTTTCTATAAACACGATAGAGGGCTTATAAACGATAGCGCCTGAGTCCAACAATTTGTTTTGTAAATGCAAGAAACTTCCAAATTTCCATTCTTGCAGAATTATTTCGCCAAATCTGGTACACCTATAAATATCATCATCAGTGATTCCTGCATAAGGCAAAAAATAAGATTCGCCCTTCTTTCCATACAAAAGCCACCTTACAATTGTCAATGCGCTTATTAAATTTGGATGTTTATCTTGAAGGACTAATTGTCCAACAAAATTAGCTTGCAAGTCATTCAAATATTCTTTTATCTGCCGACTTGTCATAAGCCACATATTTCTACATGCATTAACAAATATCACATTTTTCCCCTTTAAATAGCGTCGAACATCACTATCTGCGAAAAAGGACTGAAGGGGGAGTGAAGGTGATAAGAACCATGATTGTCCTACTATAATTACCAAATCAGCATCCTCAACATCAGAAAGAACAATAGGACAAATGCCAGAAGGCGGGATTCCTAATCGAGTTTCAGGAAATGAATCAAAGAATTCATATTTGGTCCATGGGAATGGATATTCTTGAATTGGAATTATCTCTTTATAAATCACAATATGACCCGCAGAAACCAGTGGGCTACACAAACTTTGGGCAACGTTAAAAGCTTGCCCGCTCTGAGTATAGTAAAACGTCACTGTTTTCATACATTTATATATCCTTTAACTGAGAAAATATTTCGTCAATTGTAAGTAATTCAGAACATGTGGATAAGCTACCGGCAAGTACTCCAAGCATCCCATGTAAGGTTATACTCTGGCCTGCTAGAAAGAGATTAGGTATCTTTGTTCGGCTCGTTACACTACTGGAAACTATATTCTGTACATCCTTAAACATCCCATACATTGCACCATCTGGAATACCAGTATAATCAAGGTACGTCAAAGGTGTCGATGTATAATACTCTTCAATATTTTGACTAACGCCTGGTATTTCTTGCTCTAACGCTTGTATGACAACCTCTGCCTTCATTTTCTTGAAATCTTCATAGCTGCTTCCACGTTGTCCTACATGTGTACCAATCCATTGCTGAACTTCCGAGATATTCATGTATGTCAGAATCTCGCCACTTCTAGCAAAAGTTGGATTTTCTTCATGACAGAAATGCATATAAAGAAGACATTTGGGCCATGTAAGATCATTGTAATTCTCACATCCCCAAATGGAATCGCCTCTATAAATGTATAGATTTTTATTCATATAGCGCACACTGTTTTTGCGGAATTTTAAATATACAGTAAAAACAGAGGTTGTGTTTTGGATATTCATTATCCGTCGGCGATATGTTGGTCGAATCAAATGACTATCTATAAGTTGAAGCGTAAGAGCAGGATGAATAGCACTAATAATTATATCTGTGGGGAAGCATTCGCCAGATTCTGTTATTACAGATGTTGCTTTTACATCATTACATTCGATATTGGTTACTTTCTGTTTTGAAAGTACCTTTCCTCCCATGTTACGTATAGAATTTACTAGAGAATCAGCCACCAAACTGCTCCCACCAACTATCCGGTACGCACTTTTCTCATAACAATCAGATATTAATGCATGTGTAGAAAAAGGAGTATGATCTTTCACGCCTGCATACAAAGGTAGTATTCCGACTATGACTTGCCTAAGTATAGGGTCACTAATAATGCTATCAATTACATTATTCACACTCTGCATCTGATATTCAGTATTGACGTTAAAGTCAACATTTCGATTTAAAGAATGCAAAACCCATGATGATGATATCTTCTTTATTAGGTCATAATACTGTATCAATTCCCCTCTACATGAGGGAAAATGATTTGATAATGTATTTATGAATGCATCTCTCCCATTTGCTAATTGATAATATTTTCCTTTGTAGGATATCACATCATATCCTAACGGATCTAACTTGGATAGCTTTATATCTTTATCAATACCCAGATATCGGAAATAAATATTTAAAACTTGACCAGGATCCAAGCTTCCTATATAATGCATCCCAGTATCAAAGACAGCATCCCCACGGCGAAAACACTGAAGGCAGCCTCCAAACTGAGGATTCTTCTCGAGAACGGTTACTTCGTATCCGTTCTTTGCTAGGATACAGCCACACGAAAGCCCTCCGAGACCGCTACCTATGATGACACACTTTTTCACGGATCCTTTCTATATATAATTGATGTACCTTCTTTGTTACTTCCCTATAATTAAGGTCTGCAATATCTTTACGATTAATTTTTGGTAAAACTTCTAATGACATATTCCCTGGGTATAAATGAAAAGATTTTTTGGGAAGAACTTCACCAAATCCTTTTATTAATATTGGAACAATATCCAGATTCAATTCCTCAGCAAGATAAAATGCTCCCCTATGAAAACGCAGGATTCTACAATCAGCAGATCGAGTTCCTTCTGGGAAAATCATAATAGAATAGCCTTCATTTACTTTCTTATGCAGATCATTTAACATCTGCTCTTTATCTGTCATAGGAAAGAAATCAGCGTATCGAATGATAAAACCATAAAAAGGATTATGCCAAACCCAATTCTTAGTCAGTATTATCAGTTTGGGAGTTAACATAATTATTCCCATCAAATCAAGATGAGATTGATGATTACTAATAATAATCGAGGGAGTTTTGAATGATTCATTCTGATCATTTTGATATGTGAAAGAAGTTCCAGGAACATGATTGATCGCAAACTTTGAGACTGTTTGTAATATTTGATGGTATTTTTCTTTATGTTTTGCTGTTTTTCCACCAAGAGTTAACAGTAAAAAGCCCAATATAGTGAGAAATAAAGCTGCTACTAAAAAGAAGCAGAAAGAAAAGATTGTATATGCCCACTGTTTTATTGAAGTCATAAACTCATATCAAATGAATAGTTTTTTTTAAAGTCCTAACAATTTTACATGGCATACCATATACCAGAGCTCCAACACAAAGTACTGTATTTAAAACACTTATTCTGATGAAATCATAAACAGGCCGGAAATGGCTCACCCTCTCTTCTGCTGGTGGGTAATAAACTTTAACGACGACAGAGGTGATCTTTACCCCTGTCCAAGCCGCATATACCAAAAGTTCCAGTTCTGATTCATATCGAGAAGTTATCAAATTTAATCCTTTCAGTGATGATAAAGTATAAAGCCTATAACCACTCTGGGTATCTGGTAAGTTTATACCTGTTTGCAAATGAAACCAAAAATTAGAGAAACGATTAGCAAAGGTATTTTGTCTCGGCATATTCTCTTCTGTTAAGTTTCGACATCCTATGATAAAGCCGTTAGGATTATCTTTTAATGCCTCAAAAAAGCGTGGAAGATCATCCGCGAAATGTTGCCCATCAGCATCAATTGTAATCGCATAAGTATATCCGAGAGCTATTGCTTTCTTAAAGCCTGATACAAGAGCATAACCTTTCCCTTTATTATGTGGGTAAGATACAACTACTATAGAATAAGGAAGAGAATTAAGAAATTCCGTAGTATTATCCGTACAACCGTCGTTCACTACAATAATGTTAATGCAATAATGTTCGACATCCTCTATAACACGCTTTATCGTTGACGCATTATTATAAGTAGGGATAATAACACAAATCTGCCTATCTAATTCGTTATAACTCATTTTTAATTATATTGAATTGCATCGACATTTTTGCATATTGAACATCCTCTTTTTCTACACTAACAACGACATTGCACATACTATTTTTTATAGTCATATCAGAAAAAACGAAGGATACCGTTTCACCCGGTCTGACAATTTTCTTAAATTTTATGTTTTTAAGATAACTGAGATCATAAATATTATGATACTCTAATTCCAACAATTCTGATGTAATCTGAATCAGACACACACCTGGAGTTATTGGATTACCAGGAAAGTGGGTTTGATAGATAAAGCAATCGGGATCTAACTTAACTTTGAAGGTTAATCTTCCGTCTTTTGAATCAGCACATAATACCTTATACAGATTATTTAACAATCTCATGACTCGCCTTTCAGTGGAATGAATGAATAGATAATAACAAATTTTTTATTAACGGCCTCAACTTCGCCATTTTCCTTAAATGATATTCGCCTATATTTTCTTTCAAAATCTATACCTTTAGGCATATAAGTAAAAATAAAGCTAAGATCTTTTTTTAATACTTTACGGATATACCACTTGTCTAAAAATGAAATAATATTGATCAGCTTGATTTTCCCATTTGAATAAACAAAATCAAAAGCTTTCATACCAAATTCATTAATAACCGTTCCTACAAGATTGCTATCATTAGTCTTATTTATTACGCATATCCCAGTAATCTCATGTCCTCTAAACTGCATCCTTAGATTATACTCTTCACATTGTGTCGAATCCATCAGGTTTTCCATAGAAAGCCCACTGTTCGCCATACAAGCAGTCTGGAAGAACAAAAGGCAGAAACTAATTAGCGAGAAATATTTTATCATCGACGGCAATATTTAATTTAGTATTATTAAGCTTAACTTGAGTCTCATCACCAGTCTTTTCAAGCATTCTAACCCTATTTACCATCGTTAAGGAAGAATCAAAATAGATTTCGATGACTTGATAAAGTTGCTTTAACTCTTTCTTTTTGGGGAATAACTTAGCATAATAACTGTTATCTTTCTTATACATTTCAACATTAAAGTCTGTAGAACTATTCAGGTTCCCCCCTGTAACACTATTAAGAATAATGTTTGTAATCTGTCGAAACATTTTATTCCCTTGAACATCTATATTCTTCGTAGACTTGGAAGATTTGATATGAACTTTATCTCCATTTAGGATAAATGTATAATCATATGGAGTGATATATTGCCAGCGTAATTTATTTGGACGTTTAAAATACATAATACCCTTTGAATGCATTTCTTTACTTAACAGCTTCATACTTTTCGTCTGAACAAATTCGCATTGCATAGCTGTCATTACAGAGGCAGTCTTGTCTATTTTCTCAACCATCTGTTTCTGCTGTTCTGGTGACAGTTTTGTTTGTCCAAAAAGTGTCAAAGAAGAAAATGCAGTCACTAATATAAACATAATCCTAATCATATTCAACTATTCATTTTGCTATTAATACACATCCTGATAAAATGAAGAATACCCCAAGCCATCTTTCAAAAGGCACATGTTCATGAAAGAAAATAATAGCAGCAAACATGCCCATTACATAACTAAGGCTTACCATAGGATAGGCCATGCTAAATGGGAAATTCTTAATTATATACATCCATAGAATAGAACCTGCGCCATAACAAAGGCCGCAGCTTATAAATTGCCAATTAAAAAACAATCTATGAAAATATTGCCATGTGAAAGAGAAATCACCCGCTTTCATTAAACCATATTTCATTAACACCTGGCCTCCAGAAAGAAGCATACATTGAAAAAGCGACAAAGGTAAAAGCTTTAATAACATATTCTTTTCAGTATAATAATGGAGCATTCGCCGCCATTAGTCATGTTTAATAAAATAATGTTATTTAATGATTTACATTCACACGGAGAACTACTATCATATATAAATGATGGTACTTCCTGCTTGCTTAAAAGATTGGCTGCCGTATATAAGCCTAATGCGGATGAAGTGTAGTTCTCGCCAAATAAGTGTTTATAATGAAAAAGAGGCTTATCATGCATCAATGAATTTATTATCTTGGCATAACGCGAATCATTTTGGGGATTTCCATTTACACCTGTCATTACTGCACTTATATCAGAATATGAGATATCAGCATCATGAAGCATCTCGTAAAGAATACTTTTAAAATTCTCCAAAGAAGGTTTATAACTCAGTCTTATTCCTGATATCTCACATAAGCTATCTACGCGTTTTTCTTTTCCTATTATCATAGACATGGCAACTTCACCGCAAGGAACCATTCCGTCTAATCCAACATAGCCCGTTTTGCGAAGGAGCTCAAAAAAAGATTCAATCATCTCATCATGCCCACTTACCAACGCATTAGAAATGGCATCTAATTGCAACTGCATCCATGCATCAAATAGAGCTGCATCGAAACTAATTTCTCCGTGAGAATATGTAGTATTATAGCCATGGGTCTTAGTATAAATGCCAAGGGCTGAACCTACGGTATTATGTGTAGACTGCATGAAATATGTAGGACTAAGTGCCTCTTCTCCATTTTCAAGCAAGTCATCCAAGAATCTTTCTGTATAATCCAGGCTTCCAATACTTGTACCTGTTATAATTGCGTCAGGATGATCTATCCCTGTCTCTTTTAGAACTTTTATAGATGTTACTAAAGCACGCTTCATCAAGTTACCCATACGACGAGCCTCATTGGGTGCTAAATAATCACGGAAAGGCGGATTCACAGCTTTTACCAACGAGTCTTCGTAAAACAGAGGAGTATCCATCCATTGCTCTGAAAGCGGATTTTGAATAGATATCTGCTCTGCAGCATATATGTATACATTATTTATTTTCATAGAAGCTTTCAATTCGTGAGAAAATTAGAGAAGAGTCATTACCTCCAAAACCGAAAGCATTGCTAAGAATATTCTTGATTTCCGAAACGGGGGTTGGATTCATAACAGGAATAATTCCATTTTCCATAGGAGTTTTCCAATTAATATTCACTGGAAGGAATTGTTCTTTTAGTGCTAAAATACAAAAAACCGCCTCTATACTACCAGATGCGCTTGTTGTATGCCCTGTAAAAGATTTGGTTGAAGATATCGGTGGGGTTTTATTATCAAATACTCTTTTTATAGCATAACTTTCACTTTCATCATTATTGATAGTCCCTGTGCCATGGGCATTGATATATTGAATATCTTCTGGTTTTTTCTTTGCAAGTTCTAAAGCCTTTTTCATTGCTAAAAAAGCACCTTTACCATCAGGAGAAGAGGCTGTCTGATGAAATGCATCACACGCATTACCATACCCGCTTAATATGCACAAGGGGCTAACTCCCCTTTTTTTTACAGAGGTTGCCGTTTCCATTACCAGATATGCAGCACCCTCTCCCAAATTAAGACCAGCCCTATCTTTATCAAACGGGCGGCACTGATTATGATCAAGAATCATCAAAGAATTAAAACCATTCAGATGGAATTTTGACAAGCTCTCAGAACCGCCAGCGACTACAATATCAGCCATTCCACATCGGAGCATATTAGCGCCTGTAATAATTGCATTAGTTGCCGAAGAGCATGCCGTCGATACGGTAGAAATGGAAGCAAAATTACCAAATTGCTCTGCTATCATTTCTGAACTTGCAGCACAATTATGGGTAGCAATTTCTGCAACAAAAGAATCGCAACCTTTCTCCTGGGAGTGATACATTTCTCTACGATCCATACCACCGACTGTCGTAGCAGAAATAAAATGGACATCATCCAAATTATCACCATCCAATGAAGCTTCTTCTAGGGCTTCACGCAGGGCCAATCTTCCAATAAGTGCAGTCCTAGTAAATTGAGGATTATTATCCACACCAAGAAGATGCGCCATTTCTTCGTTAGTGAGTTTCACCTCGCCAACAGGTATATCAATATGAAGAGATTTCAAATATCTCATCTTACCGATTCCTGTCTGACCAGATATAAGAGAAGATAAGGTTTCTTTCTTACCTACGCCTATAGCAGATACCACACCTGCTCCTGTTATAAAGATAGGATCCAAAATTTAGTTATTTAGTTCTATTATCTGCGATAAACTTTGCCATTACATTAACAGATTTAAAGACTTCCTTCCCTTTTTGAGGATCTTTCATCTTTATTCCATATTTCTTTTCCAATAAAACAATGAGTTCAAGGGCATCTATTGAATCCAACCCAAGGCCACTACCAAACAAAGGAGCATCTGCATCAATATCCTCTGGTTTAACATCCTCAAGGTTTAACGATTCGATAATGTCCTTCTTCAATTCTAAAACTAAATTTTCCATTTTTCTTATATTGTTAATAATTTCATTTTCGCTTCAAATTGATGGGCATCATAATAGTCTACCCATCCTGTCAACATGCTTTTTGTAACTTCATCCATAAAAGTAGCATGAATAATTTTCTGGACTGTCTTTTCCATATATTTGTCTAGCACATAGAATGACGTTTCACCCAGATACTTATTCCTGATTGCAATTTCGCCTGCTATAATATTAGGTAACGTGTAAACAAACACTGACGGACTAGGATAGAAATTATTCGTATCGCTAATTGTAGACTGAAATTGTTTGTCTGCATCAAAAGAGCCACTTCGATTAAATAGTATAATAGCTCGATCTTCACGAGGTAAGGCTCTATTCTCTTCGAGTTGCTGAATCATTAACTCTGAGGCGAGAAATCCCAACTTACACAATCCATCCATTTTAAAGTATTTGGGATAATCGTTAACATAACTGCGATAGGCTTCGTTTAACATAGATAATCCCTTTTCTTTCAAAGACAAAAGAACTCCATTCAAACATATATAATCTGGAGTAATATCAATTTCCGAGATTGTTTTAAAATTCAAATTGAGATTCATATCAATACCTCTTAAATAAAATAGCAGCATTACAACCGCCAAAACCAGACATCATCTTAATAAATGATTGTTTATTAGTTTCTACCATCTGTGAAGTAACCACAATCTTCTTACTGACACCTAGGTTCTCATATCCTTTTGTAGGTAAAATAACACCTTCATTAAGCGCACATTTTGATATAATTGTCTCCAAAACTCCTGCGGCTCCCATTGTATGGCCGAAATAACCTTTTAGACTATTAACAGGAATTGCATTTAAACCAGCCCTATCAATTGCCACAGACTCCATTTCATCATTAAACAGAGTCGCTGTCCCATGTGCATTTATAAAAGCAATATCCCCCAAATCTTGATTTTGAAGGATTTGTCGTAGAGCCCTATAACATCCTTCGCCTTTATTTGATGGGCTTGAAATATGATAGGCATCATTTCGGATGGCTCCAGCCTCTAAATACCAGTCGCCATGCTTCAAATCCTTTTTTTCCTTACTACTATATATAATTGTAGAAGCCGCATCTCCAAGGTTTATGCCAGTTCTTTCTTCATCAAAGGGTCGGCAAGGTTTATCAGTAAGAGCCTTTAACGATTGGAAACCAGATACAACAAATGGAGTCAAGACATCAATGCCACACACTATCACATGATCGTAATATCCAGCTTTAATTAAACGAGCTGCCGTAATTTGACTACTAGCGCCAGAAATGCAAGCATTTGAAATAACAATAGGTTGATTAGGATTTCCAACGTTTGTGGCTATAGCTTTTGCGGCCTCTCCAAGCATCACTTGATCATCAGCGATATTGTCAGGTTTACGACATAACAAATCAATATTACCCTTTGTCGATGATATAATAACCAAAGTTCTTTCAGATGTTATATCAATTTGGCATTGGTATAACGTTTTGCGAATAGAAAGAATTGCCATCTTTTCAAAAAAAGTATAACCTTCTGAGATTCCTTCTGCTTCACATTCTGAAAGGACATCATCATGATTGATAAGAGCTGCCACAAAAGAATCACTTACACCCCAATCTGGCCCATAAAGCCTGAGGCAAGATAAGTTATTCTTTACAGCGTTATAATTATCTGATGTATTAAAGCCGAGCGGTGACAAAATATTGTCAGCTGATATTACTGCTACCCTTTCAGCCATTTGTTTTTCCATTCTTCATAAAATGGTGGATTAATCCATATCAGCTCATAGTTAAGATCCATGAAGACCTGAACAGTCGTTGCTGTAGCCACGATTTCATGACTATCCGCATCTCTTATTTCATAATCAAAAATGATTTTGGCAGCCTCAGTATAACGATATGTGATTGTTACCTCAGGTTGCATTCCATATTTCAAAGGTCTCTTATACTGAATGGATAAGTCAACAATAGGAGCAAACACCTTATTTTCTTCAAACACATTATAACCTAAGGCATATATGCTTCCAAAATATTCTCTCGCATCTTCGAAATATTTAACATACTCGCCATGCCACACAACTCTCATGGCATCAATTTCCGAAAAACGTATTTTAATACTGAGTGTTGATGAGAGAATTTTCATTTTAACTGTCTGACTTGGTCAAATCTGACGCACTCATATCAGTCAATGCTATCTTAATTCGAGCTGTAGCAATAACTTCATCTTCTACCTTTACGGTTACATTTGCCAATGTCAGATTAAAAATGTCTTCGACGATATTAACATATGTTGTCATCTTCTCTTGGCAGAGAGGGCGTCGCATAATATGACAATTTCGAATATCACCAATAAATCCCAATTTTACAGATTCATTCTGTTGCATATTAATACACCCCATCCTTGCTGCACAAGACTGAGCTATATTTTCGATAATACCAGTAGGAGCTAATGACTTATTGTCTAAAAAAATATTATCTTCACGAACAACAAACTCAGTAATAGCGTCTGTCATATCACAACTCAACACTTTATCTACCATGACAAAGGAAGAGCGTTGAGGAATAAGATCGGTTATTGGAATCTTACTAAAATCCATAGACATTATGCTACCTTTGACTCGATGTAGTCATAAAATTGCGACAAAGTCTTTACATTTGTCATTTCTTGAGGAACAATTTTGAAGCCAAAAGTCTTTTCTACGATTACTACAATATCAACATAATCAAGGCTATCAATTCCCATATCTTCTTTCAATTTGGCCTCTGGGAATATATTTTCCTCATCGATTTCAAGGTCATCTACTAAAAACGCATTAACTTTTTCTTCAATTTCTTCTCTTGACATAACTTTAATATTGTTTACTTATTTATAATATTACATACTATCTACTGAGCCCAAAAGTCAAAGTAATTATACCATTGAGCAGGATATAGCCTTATTATTCGTTCCAATTCTTTTACGTAATTTTTTGATAACTCATTGAGCCGATTTGTACGAGATGAGTTCTTGTCATAATGCAAAGGGGTGACGTAAATTTTATAAGTATTATACGATTTCTTCATAACGTGAACAGTCAGAGCTTCAATTTCACGTATAGCAACCACTTGAAATGGACCTAGTGGGAAATGGGCTTCTGATCCCAAAAAAGTTTGAGCGATATATTTACGAGAGCCCCAGATGCGATCAGCAGGAATACTGACCGTTTCACCATCAGATAATGCACGATTAATTTCAAACAGATGACTCATATCCGATTTCATTGCAATCATATGAATGTTGGCTCCAACAAATAGTTTTTGCCTATTATTCATTACTTCTTCTTTTTCGCCATTATAAACTAGAGCATTAATTGGCTTATTCTCTGCAACTAATGAATAACCTGCTATTTCATAGTTTCCTATATGAGAACTCAATAGCACAAATCCATCAGGTTGATTGGCTAATTTAAGATAATTGTCATATCCATCGAGCTCTATATTAAAATGCTTACCCCCATACATTGCAAACTTATCTAATACAACTTGTGCAAATAAGCAGTGATTTTTAATTGCCATAAAAAAAGATTTCCATCTAGAATACCCTAAACGGTTACGGTAAAAATGACAAGCATGTTTAAACCCAGGTCTTAATAAGCATGGTGGGACAACAAAGATATAAGCTAGAACATAAAAGAAACGTACATCAACGGCTTGTAACATCTTAATAAGCCCACGATGCATAAAGCCGTTGCCAAACGTCGTTCCTTCCCACTGCTTTTCCATTATATGTTTGATTTCAAAAATAACTAATCTTTCATCTTCACAACCAAGATCGAGTGTCCCTGCCCCAGTTGGTCGTAAATCTGCTCGATCTCCAGACCAGCCTCGCGGATGCAGGCCTCCATATCCTCAGTGTTATACATCTTCGAGTTGCCGTTGGCGATGGCGGTGAAATAGAGACTTGTCATCGTCAGACAGAAGGCCGCAGGCTCGAATCGCTGACGGTCCCACAGCGTCTCCATGATGTAGATGCGCGTATCGTCTGTCATCGCCTCCTTGGCGCGCTTCAGGATTCCCACGATCTCCTCCATCGAGAAGCAGTCGAGGAACTGGCTCATCCAGATGGCGTCGAGTCCGCCTTCGCGCTTGAGGAAGCGTGCTTGCTCGTCGAGCAGGTTGATGCCGTAGCCGCTGATGCGCTCAGCCCCCGGCTTGCCCTTCACGTTCTCCTTCATCATACCGATCTGCTGGGGCAGGTCGAGGATTGTCACCTCTACCTCCTTGTTGTAGCCCACGCACTGCAGGGCCCACTTGCCCGTGTTGCCGCCTACGTCGTAGAGCGACTTCACGTGGTGCTCGTCGAAGATGATCTTCAAGGCCTCGGGGAAGGAAGAGTCGCTGTAGAAGTGGTCGAAGCCGAACCAGCTCTTCTGCACCTGTGGGGGCAGCGACGACAGTCCTTCGTAGAAAGTGGGCCACGGCCCGAAGTGCTTCAGTCCCTCGGGCTTGCCGTTCTTCAGGGCCTCCTCCAGATGGAACCAGCCTTCGTAGTTCACGTCGTGGTTGAAGTCGATGTTCACGCGCGTGGCAGGATCGTTCAAAAGGAACCAGCCCGTCTTCGACAGCGTGTACCGATCCGTCTCCGTGTCAGCCAGGATGGTGCCGATGCAGAGTGAAGCCTCCAACAGACACTTCACGGCGTAGTCCGACAGACCAGTCTTCTGACAGATGTCCTGCCTCGTCAGTCCCTCGTCGGCATCGCGCAGCATGTCGAGGATGCCCCATTTCACCATTAGCCTTGAAGCCTGGAAGACCACTGGTCCCCAGGCAATGAATTCCGCGAGCCTCTGAGCTTCGCGGGCAGAGAGCTGTTCTTCAGTATATCTCTTTTTGAGAGCGGGTGCCAGGTTCATTATTTCGATGCTTTGATAATCATCTTGGCTACATTCTCGTAGCAGGTACCCAGGCGCTTGCCCTCCGTGAAGTCGTATGTGCCGTTACTGCGGATCTCGTGCAGATCGTAGGTGGCCACCTGTTCGCCAGTGGCAGCATCCGTCACCACGAGCTTGCCGGTAATCTCAGCACCTCCGGCACTGCCAAAACCTCCGAAGACCACGGCATTACCCGTATTGCCGAAGTCCAGCTTCTCGATGGTGATCTTCATCTTCAGGTCAGCCTTATCGCCTTCCACAATCTGAACACCCTTCTTGTTCTTTGAGTTGAAACGCTCGATAAAGCGCTCACGGGCCGACTTGGCCAGCTCAGGCCAGTCTTTCACGAAGTTCTCACCGCGTGTTTGCAGGTGTTCCTTCAGGGGCTTGCCCTCTGCGATGGTGTTCGAGTAGTCAAACTCCAGCGTAGCGGTCTTCTCGCTCTTGACGATGGCTTTGCCATCTCCAGCAATCAGAGTCACTTTATCGTCTTTTGCGTTAGCTGCTGTCACAGCCATCATGACCATCAAGGCCATCAATAACATTTTTTTCATAATTTTATGCTCGTTAAGTTGAATATAATAAAGTCATTTATTCAGAATTATCTTCTACCCAAAGATTTGAATAATTAAACCATTGTAAAGGATAAATATCTAATAATCTTTCTATTTCTTTTGTATAAGCATCTGCCAATTGTTGTCTTTGCTGGCACTTCGGAAGCGACCTATCAAAATATAATGGGGTAAAATATGCGCTATATGTATTATCATTTTCTTTCATTGCACTCACCATAAACACTGATGCTCCTTTATTCACGGCAAGTGAAAAAGGGCCTCTCGCAAGATGTACTTTTTTACCATGAAGAGATGACACCACTACCTTATTAATATTAAACAATCTATCTGCAAAGGCACTTACAATTTCTCCATTATCCAATGCTTCTATTATTTTTTCACTCTCTGTTGAACCAAAACCTACAGATATCATTTTTATATTCTTAGCACCAAAAGAAGATCGGCGATAATTCATCAAGTCTTGCTTTTCACCGCCATAGACAAGGACATTACAAGGTTTTGACAATTCTATAGAATAACCTAAAATTTCACTACATCCTATATGGGCACTTAATTGTATAAACGATTCTGGAGACGCCATTTTTTCTTGTAAAAGATCAAGTCCATGATAATTAATCTTAAATTTGTGTCCAGCATACATGGCAAACTTGTCAATAACTGTCTGCCCAAAAATACAATGATTCAAATATGTATTCTTTATGGATTTCAATACTCCCTGACCTCTTTTCTCACGAAAATATTGATATGTTAAGCGAGCACCAGGACTAAGCATAAGGGTAATAGGAATAACAAAGATATACATAAAAACATAAAAGAATTTAAAACTAATATGCTTTAGCAAATATATAAGCAACCTGTGCATTCCTGCACTGCCATACGTTTTTCCTAAATATCCTTGTTTTGTTGGTGCCATCTATTCTTGATGATCAAGATATTCAAAAATCCATTATATCTTTATTATTTGTCCTACCGCTGTAGTATATTTCTATTATAAAGGTCATGATGATATTCGAATAACTTATAATTAAAATCATAAGTTACTTCTGATGATGGTATATTATCCAAATTTTCAAAACTGTTAATAGGACGTTTCAAACCTTTTGTTTTGATTGCAATGGTTTCCCCTCGTAGGGATTTAAGTTTATTATCATCAAACGATGCGTATTCATACTCCTCATTTACAGATATGCTGGAAGGTGTGCCCAGACGTATTAAATTACCATTCTTCTCAACAATCGCAACAGTTGTATTAAGAATATAATAAGGTGACTTATTTACCAAAATTATCTTATCCTTAAGACGCCAACTCTTAGGAATTTGCCGATATTCAATATTATCTTGAGCAAAAGAAGATAAAGATAACACACACAACAAAAAAACTAAATAAATACTTCATAACTATTTTTTTATTATTAACGCGGAGTTTGTTCCACCAAAGCCAAAAGAATTGCTAAGAACTACATTTACTTCTGTTTCAACAGTAGAAGAAGCTATATTTAAAGGTTCTGAATATTCATCGGGATTCTCATAATTAATATTTGGAGCAACAAAATTATTATGCATCATAATAATGCTATAAACTATCTCAGATGCACCTGCCATCCAACATTCATGACCAGTCATAGACTTTGTACTTGATATTAATGCATGTTGTTCGTTAAACAATTTTCCTAGAGCCATGGCTTCATACATATCCCCCTGATGGGTTGATGTTGCGTGAGCATTGACATAATCAATATCACTCAGTTTTATATCTGCATCCTTTATAGCCCTTGACATGGCTATGTAACTACCTTCATCACTAGGTTCAGAAATACCTCCTCCATTACTAGAAAAACCGTATCCACAAACTTCTGCTAGGATTTTAGCGCCTCTCTTTACAGCATGATCATAATCTTCAAGTATCAATGCTGCAGCCCCTCCACTAGGGACTAATCCGTCTCGATCACGATCAAAAGGTCTTGATGCTCTTGTTGGTTCGTCCATGCGAATTGAAAAAGCATTAAGAGCGTCAAAGGATGACATTGCAAACTTATTTACCTCTTGAGCTCCTCCGCACAGAATTATATCCTGTAAGCCCTGCTTAATTAGAAGATAACTTAGACCTATAGAATGAGAACCACTTGCACAAGCCGAGCTGACTGAAAAATTTACCCCACGAAGATGAAATATGGTGTTCATATTCATATTAACCGTTGAGTTCATTCCTTGAAATATCAGGCCAGATCCTATCATGGCAGAATCATGTTTTTCATCCATGATTTTAGAGGTTTCGACAACAGCTCTTGCTGAAGAGTCATTTCCAAAAACAACACCCACCTCATTCGATAATAAATATGAATCATTAATCCCTGCCATCTGGAATGCATCTCTGCTAGCCATAAAAGCATATTCCGCTTCCTCTGATAATCCCATACGGGTTCGACGATCCAAAACGCCCTTTAACTGAGGATGTTTCAAAATACCAGTCAAGCCTGAGCGATAACCATAGTCTAATCTATCCTGATCTAACCCTATTCCAGACTTGCCATTATATAATGAATCTTTTACTTCATCAATATTGGTACCTAAACAGGACCATATTCCCATTCCAGTAACAACAACTCTTCTATTCATTTTTATACTTATGTATATAATCCGCCGTTAATTGAAATAACCTCTCCTGTTATATAGGAAGCTGCGTCGGATAGGAGAAATTTTACTAAGGCAGCAACCTCTTCAGGTTTTCCGAATCGTTTCATGGGAATCATCTGCTTCAATTCATCCTGAGGAAGTTCCTTGGTCATATCTGTATCTATAAAACCTGGAGCAACCGCATTGACTGTTACATTTCTTGCTGCAGTTTCAAGTGCAAGTGCTTTTGTAGCTCCAATTAAAGCAGCTTTAGCCGCACTATAATTAACTTGTCCTTGCATACCTTTCAAACCAGACAAAGATGCCATATTAACGATATGTCCTCCATGTTTACGTTGCATCATCTTTGGTAAAAGTTTACGTGTTACGTAGAAAAATCCATCCAAAGAAGTGTTTATAACAGAGTGCCAATCGGCATCAGGCATCATAAATAACACATTATCTCTGCGAATGCCTGCATTATTAACTAAAAAAGCAATATAATCATCTGGATGACTATCTTGCCATGCATCTAAAGAAGTTTCGACACTATCTTGATTGCTAACATCAAACTTCAGGAGTTCAGCTTGCCCTCCATTTTGCTCAATTATAGCTTTCACCTCTAAAGCTGCAGTTTCATTTGATTGATAATTGATTACAACTGGGATACCCATACTTGCGACTTCAACACAGATAGCTTTCCCTAATCCTCTGGAACCACCAGTAATAAGAGCGTATTTCATTTCTTTAAGTTTTATTAAAATTAGTATTGAGCCTTTCTATAAAGGCTGTTGGAATATAAGCGGTAGATATCAATCCAAATTGTGACAAAGTAACAATAACCCGTTGTTGCCCAGATATTCTTGCTACTCTGCCATAAACTCCTGTAAACGGACCTTCTTTAATTATAACCATATCTCCATTTTTATAGTGACACTTATGATAGGGTTTAACAAACAGAATATGCTCATTCATATTACATGTTGCTAGAATAAAGTTTTCCATCTCAGCACAAGAAATTGTGAGAGGTGGATTTTTTTGTTGTTCATTCTTTTCGAAATGATTATAATAATAAGAAAGGTAATTGAGGTCTGGCGTATACTTTATATACCGTTCTGCTTTTTCAGGCGTAGTATACACAAACAAAATATTAGGAATTAGTGCTCTCAATATTTTTTTTCTTTTACCATTAACGACTCGCTCCGAATGGCGTTTTGCTATATATGTAAAAGTGCCGTCATTAACAAGATAATCACAAGCTTTATCTACACGTCCATAAGAGGCTCGAAACACATACCAGTTTTTATTTGGATCATGAGCATACCTTACCGACACCCCGGTTTTAGAATTCTTCGCCTCGGGGATAGAATCAAGGGTAAACTTGACACTTGAAGGACCTTGCTCTCCTTCTAAAGCTTCCACATTAGACAATGTGCTCATTTTACCTATGATGCAAGCCACATATGTGGACATCATCAAGAATCGGGCACAAAAATACACATTTTAAATGAGATTAAAGAATTTGTATGCTGAAAAGTGCAAAAAATAAACTTATAAACATTATCCACGATAATTCTAACGTTTCAAATTTACATTTTCATTTGCCGACTAAATAATAATAGCCTACAAGTCATAGTTGATAGAGAATTGAATGCACCAACCTCTCCTTCAGGCTCGGATAAAACTCTATGATAAATTTGGAAGATTGGAAGAAAGTTCGTACCTTTGCAGCCGATTATTATAAATAAGGTACGCACGATGAAAGAAAAAATAAAGACCATGCTAGAGGATGCACTGCCACTGGTGGACTTCGATTCAGACTTCCTGTTCAGTGAGCTCGACTCTTTGGGTGTAACTACCATCCTGATGATGCTCTCTGATGAATTCGGTATCAAGCTGGAGGCACAGGACGCTACACCCAAGAACTTGAAGACGCTGGATAGCATCGTCAGTATGGTTGAGAAGAAAATCAGCGAAAAGAAGTGATACTTGAGGACTATCTGGAAATAAGCGCTAAACGCTATCCGCAGAAAACGGCTGTTGTCTGCGGTGAAGAGGTGTGTACCTACGAGGCACTCTACGAACGGGTTCTCGTCAGGACGGAAGCGCTGAAGAATCTCTACCACCCAGGACAGATCGTTGCCCTGAGAGCCTACCCGACGGTGGCATATCTCGTGGAGTACTTCGCTCTGCACATGGCTGGCTGCGTGGCTGCCCCCCTGGAGCGCGACATGCCCGAAGCGACGTTTCAGCAAATAGCCCAGTGGCTGGGGGCAAACACGACCCCTGAGGGCACGGCTGACATTCTCTATACGACAGGCACTACAGGCAGGTCGAAGGGGGTGATGATCAGTCATCGCACCATCATTGCGGATGCTGAGAACCTCATCGATGGCCAAGGCTTTACCCACGAGTTGGCATTCGTGGTGAACGGACCTCTGAACCATATCGGCAGTCTGTCGAAGATATACCCCATCATCGTGTTGGGGGCTACCTTGATAATCGTTGACGGGCTGAAGGATATGAATAAGTTTTTCGCAGCCTTCGACTATCCGGCTGAGAAGATGGCAACTTTCCTCGTGCCTGCCAGCATTAGGATGCTCATACAGTTTAGCAGCAAACAGCTCGCAAGGTATGCCGACAAGATAGATTTCATCGAGACGGGGGCTGCTGCCATTTCGCAGGCCGACATGGAGGCGTTGTGCCAACTATTGCCAAAGACGAGGCTCTACAACACTTACGCCTCGACGGAAACGGGTATCATTGCCACCTATAACTATAACGGCGGCAAGTGCGTGGCGGGATGTCTGGGCAGAACCATGAAGCACTCAAAGCTCATCATCACCGAGGGCGGACTGATTGCCTGTCAAGGTGACACGCTGATGAGCGGCTACGTGGGCGATCCTGAAAGGACAGCCTCGATCCTGAGGGGCGACACCGTATACACTTCCGACATCGGCATGATCGACGAGGACGGACTGCTGCACCTGAAAGGGCGCGAGGATGACGTGATCAACGTGGGGGGCTTCAAGGTGGCTCCCACTGAAGTGGAAGACGCCGCTATGTCATACCCCAGACTGAAGGACTGTATCTGCATTGCCATTGAACACCCTATCACAGGACGTGCCTTGAAACTGCTCGTGGTGATGAGCGACGGGGAGCAACTGAACAAGCGCGAACTGGCCCTGCACTTGAAAGGGCGACTGGAAGCCTACAAGGTGCCGATGCTCTACGAACAAGTGGAAAAGGTAGCCAGGACCTTCAATGGCAAACTTGACAGGAAACGGTATGCATTAAACATTAAAGATTAATGTGGAAGTTTCGGATTATCTGTACGACTATGTCGCTGCTTCAACTGCTGACGAATCTCACGTTTGCGACGCAGATAAATAAGACGTTCCCTGGCATGCTTACGCGAGAGTCGCAGCTGGTGACCATACACCAGACAGGCGACTCCAAAGTAGACTGCCACATGAATCCATAGGCAACGAACCTCGAGCAATACATCGCTGAGTGTTCCACCAAGTGTGTTCATGCGTACGAAAGCACGGATGCCAAAGGTACTGGGAAAAAGCCAGGAGATGCCTTGCCATACGCCAGGAATATTAGACTGTGGCCACGACACACCACTAAGGAACAACAAGGGCACAGAAACGAATACCATAATGAGCATGACATTCTCACGATAACGCACAAGGCATGATACCGTCATACCAAAGAATACACAAGCCAGCAGATAAGGTATCATCAGAGCTAACAAATCCTGCCAGTGAATAAGGGTCAGGAAAGAGAATAACCTCGGAACGATGATCGTAAGCCAAGCTGCCATGAAAATATAGATCATGATATAACACATGGCCTTACCGCCCACGATGCGGTAGACTCCCCCATAACACTTATGGATAGGCACCAGATCCTCGAAGCGATTACGCTCGCGGGCCGTACCTGCTGCCAGTCCGATACCCAGCACGAGTGTCTGCTGGAGGATGAGCATGAGCACGGCAGGGATGATGAAGTTACCATAACCTCCTGCAGGATTAAAGATGGGCACATCGGCAAAGTCGAGCGGGCGCGTGGTAATAAGATCCTCACGATCGGTATAATTGCCTGATACCCGTTTCTGAATCTCAGCTCCCATCGTCTGCGACACGGCAACAGATGTCTGGTAGATAGCCTTATACGTGAGCATCAATGACATGTCGCAATAGACGCTGATAACACCCTGTTCCATACGGTTGATATGGGTAGCGAAATCTGCGGGTATGAGATAGATGCCCTTGGCTGCCTGACGGCTGACGACGGACTTTGCCTCTTCTATATTGCCTGCATAGGAAATCACCTTTACATCGGGTGAGGCATCGCACATACGGATAAACTGACGTGAGAGCTGACTATGCGACTGATCGACTACGACAACAGGAACCTCATGGACTACCTCATTGTTGTAGATCCAGGAATAAAGCAGCGGATAGACAATAGGCACGATAATACAGAAGATGAGTACGCCCTCATCCTTCAGCACCTGCTTCATCTCTTCGTGCCAGATGAAAGCGGCATCTTGTATTGCACCGTATAGCTTATGGAATATAGACATAAGTAAGCATTGCATTTTTTATCTTCGACATGACGAGCCAAGGCAACAGGCTGAAAGCCAGTAGGGCCGCGATGTGGAACCAAGCATTGATGAACGGGAAGCCGTTGAACACAGTTATCTGGTACACCATAAAATAATGGCGCAGAGGAAAGAGCCATGAGAGAGACTGGATGGGGCCATCCATACCCATCACTGGGAAAGCGGAGCCTGCCAGTGAGAAACTGAGGACTGCCCAGAGCGAGCACACACTCATCGACATGCGCAGAGATGGCATCAGACCAAAGGCGAAAATACCGAATCCGATAGATGCAAACACCTCGAGCAACCCCAGGAAAAATATGTTCCACACACTTCCCAAATAGGGGAAATGGAGATAGCCGAAGAGATAAAATTCATAGACGAAGATCAGCGTCAGCCAGACGAGTGCCTGAGGGAGATATTTGCCTAAGATGGCCACCACCATATTACCATCGGCCACCTTCAGCCACTCTTTGCCTCGCCCAAACTTCAGTTCCATACCGATGGAATAGGCCGAGATAAGGAACATGAACAGCATCATGACACCCGTAACAAATACTGTCGACAGATAGGCATTATAGTTTGTCCATGGATTAGCTATCTGGTGAAGGTCGATACGGATGGGCTGAAGGAATGCCATCATCTGTTCCTGCGTATAACCCTTGGCCCGCATCGTTGCTTGCCCCACAGCGGCAGAGCCGAGGTTGGAAATGGTTTTCAGGTCCTTCATCAGTAGTGATCCCGACATCACCGATGCCATATTATAATAATAGGATATCTTAGGCCTGCGGCTGGAAAGCAATTGATCGGTAGTTCCCTTGGGAATATAAAGGAACGCATAGATCTGGTTCTCATGAATGGCGCGACGAGCCTCAGTTACCGATGGATAATGGGCGACGACGCGCGAACTTTGGAAAGCATCGAGGCGACGGATCAGTCCACGTGACGTGGACGTATTATCGAGGTCGACGACCCCCACAGGCATATCCTCGGGCAGTCCTTCATCCATCAACGTAGTAAAGAACAACATCGCCAGCAATGGGAAGATCACCATGCTGATGACGTAAATGCGATTCACGCGAAGGATCTTGCACTCACGTTTCGCTACCTGCCATATATTAAAGAGGTATTTCACTCTTAACGCTTATTTTTTAATAATCAAAGACATACCTGGACGCAGACCATCGAGCTTATCCACAGGACGAGCCTTGACTTCGAAGGTCTTCAGATCGTACTGACCATTGGCCTTAGTGGCCTTCCATACGGCATAAGAGCCCTGGTCCTTCAGGTAGTACACCTTCATCTTTATCTCCTTATTGAAAGCTGGTACGAAAGCCGTCAGTTCTGAACCTACCTTCAAACCGTTTAACTGATCCTCGCGCACATTGAATGTGCCCCACATATCCTGCATCACAGCAATAGACATGATAGGAGAACCAGTACCTACGAGTTCACCAACCTTCGGATAGACATCGCTTACCTCACCCTCCATCTGGGCCGTCTGCACAGTCTCGTGGATATAGGAATTCACTTCCTGCACGGCACCCTTGGCGCGACCCACCTGAGCGGCAGCAGCCATCTTATCCTCCACACGTGCACCGTTGACAGCCATGTCATACTGGCTCTGGGCTGCCTTCATCTGAGCCTCCATTGCCTTGTAGTTGGCATAGACCTCGTCGCGCTTTTGGGCACTCATCACACCCTCGTCGTAGAGACGCTGGATGCGGGTATATGACTTCTCGGCAATCTCAAAACCTGCCTTAGCCTGCTGCAGCACACTGTAGGCACCCTGAATCTGCTCCTTGCGGGCACCGTTTTGTGCCTTGAGCTCCAAGGCTGCCGCCGCACTCTGGGCACTCTGGGCCTGCTCCATCTTCGCACGTACCTCCGGAGCATCGAGGATGGCAAGGGTATCGCCTACCTTCACATAGTCGCCCTCTTTCACACGGAGCTCAAGTATACGTCCCGGCACCTTGCTCGACACGCGGTACTCCGACACTTCAACCTGTCCCTGAATGATCTCCGGGTCGCGATCGAAGGCGAAGAATCCTATCACTGCTACAATAATCACTACTGTCACGAAGCCTGCGATGGCAAGCAGAATATTGTTATGTTGACTTTTTGCTGACATAATATCAAAACTTTTTTACTTGTTCTTTTTCCTTTACCACTTCTCATTCCAAGGTTCCCAATGCCTTCTGCAGATCCACCTGCGAGAGCTTGACGTCAATCTCGGCATCAATCTTCTGCGAACGTGCCTGCAGCCAGGCGGTCTGGGCCTCCATCACCGTAGCCGGTGTTATCACGCCCTCGCTGAAACCAAGGTTCGCCATGCGCAGGTTTTCTTCTGCACGCTGTATATTCGACTGAGCCATCACAAGCTTCTTGTTGGCCTCGTCTACCTTGAAAGTATTCTGATTCACCTGAAGCTCTATCAGTTCGCGAGCCTCCTCTAGTTCGAGCTTGGCGATAGAGGTAGCACCTTTGGATGCACGCACCTTGTACATCACATCGCCCCAGTTCCAGATGGGCACGCGCATCATGACACCCACATGCCAGAACCCGCCGAACTTACGCTGGAAGCCGTCCAGCACATTCGGATTGCTCACGGCATAGCCTCCCGTCAGGAGCAACTGAGGCATGTGCCCGGCACGGAGCACGTTCGTCGTCTGCTTAGTCAGGTCAACGGTGTTCTGGAGCATCTTCAGCTCAGGACGGTTATCCACAGCCCGTTCCACATCCAGCTCGGGTGTGAGCTCCACGACGGCAATATTCTCTACCTGCTCGTCTTCGAGTGTCACGGATTCATTCAGCGGGAGTCCGCAAAGCTGGTTCAGCAGCATGCGCGAAAGCACCAGCCCGTCGTTCACCTTGGTCAGGGTCATCTCAGCCTCATTCACCTTGACGTCCACACTCAGGCCGTCGCTCTTGGTGGCAACCCCTTCGTCGATCATCTTATGCACATCACCGCTGAGTTTCTTCACCAGGTCGCGGTAGCTCTCTGCCAACTTTTTCTTATGATGAAGCGACACCACCTGCCAGTAAGCCTGATCAATGCGATAGATCGTAGCCTGGCGACGGGCTTCAGTAGAGTTTTCTGCCAGTTTCTCACTGATATCGGCCATCTTGTTGAGGGCGACAATACTCCCGCCCATGAAAAGCGGCTGCGTCAGCATGACAGACCCTGCCAAGACATGACGCGTGTCGGTATCGAAGGCATCGACGATCTTTTGGCCCAAACCGTTCATGGCTGTTTCCAGCGTTGGGCCTAACTGTCCCATCACGGCTGCCATCTTCGGATCCTGCTGCATCATCGGGGCCAGACTCTGCGAGATGCTTCCTGCGAAAGCTGTTCCAAGATGACTGAACTCAGCCTGCTGCTCCGAACTCAGCAAGGAAATAGGCTTGCTGGTAAATTCATAAGTACCGACGGCACTTACATGGGGCAGATACTTTGTGCGAGCCGATTTTCGCAGGTTGGCCGCCACACCTTGCTTCAGTTTCGAGATGCCCAGCTGCTTATTATTGCTCAGGGCCATCTGCCGACAACTGTCGAGCGACAGTATTCTCTGCGCCCCCGACGGAAGCGCAAGAAAAACCGCCAACAACGTTCCTGTTATTCTATTTACCATCCTTTATTTAAAACTAAATGATCTCGTACCTATCATATTACCATCAGCAAAGACACTCACACGGTAGTCGCCCGCCTCAAGCATCTGCGACACATTCCAATAGACCGTCACAGGCGTTTCCTCACCCGTATATTCAACAGTCTTCTTGGCAGAGCATTCCAACTGCCGGTTCTCGTAAGCGAAAGTACCGCCACCGCCAAGCACATTACCGCCAGGATTCTGTATGCGCACGTAGATGGTACGGTTGCCATTCGAAGCCGTCACGTTCTTCGTGATTACGAAACTTGTCTTCATCTGTGTGCAGTCCTTCAGTTTCTTGGCATTCTTACCACGTTTGTTCAATAGCTGCAGACTGATATTCGTCGCATCGAGCTGTGCGGCGATAGCCACTTTCTGTGAGAGCGAAGCCTTTTCACTACTCAGACCAGCCACTTGCTGGGTGCGTTGCTCGAGCTCTGCCTTCACGGTGGTATTCTCCTGTTTCAGGCTCTCATTCAGGCGGTTCAGTGAGTCGATCTGCAACACGTAGTCGCGCAGCACGGCACGCACCGTGGCCAGTTCCTTCTTCAGACGGGCTATCTCACGGGCATCGGAGGCCTTCACACGCTTCAGTTCCTCGAGGAGCTGCTGCGTCTTCATCTGTTCCTCCGTCAACTGCTGAATGATTGAGTCATTATTAATCTGCGTCTTCATCTCACTGTACTGCAGTGCGAATCGCTCATATTCGTTTTCCATCTCCTGCTTGTCGAGTTCTGCCAGTTCCTGCATATCCTGATTGACCTGCCGCTGCTCCTGAAGACTCAGGAACAGCCAGACCGATCCTGCTGCCAAAGCAAGGATGACAACCAGCAATGGAATCAATATTTTCTTATTCATATATGAAAGATCTATATTCTTGATGTCACCAGTCTTTATTTCCGGCTGCAAAATTATATAATATTTAGGAGAAAACAAAAGAAATTTGCAGTTTTATGCCTAATTTATTTGGAACTTAAAAATAAATAACGTATATTTGCAAAATAAAAACCTATGTAATATGCGAAAAGACAGTTTTCTCTACAGAGCCTACGACCTTTATTCTGACGGCTTACGCCACATGCGCCTGGGTCGTACGTTGTGGACTATCATCCTCATCAAGCTGTTTATTATCTTTGCTGTACTGAAGTTGTTTTTCTTCCCTAATTTCCTCAAGCAGCATGCCCAGGGCGACGAAGCGGGCTTTGTTGCCACAGAACTCACCGACCGCGCTGTGAAAGATTAAACATTAAATTACAGATATTATGTTCAACAATCTCTTCTTAGACATTGATGCCGGAACCATCGACTGGTCGAGAGCGCAGTTCGCCCTCACGGCAATCTATCACTGGCTCTTTGTGCCCCTGACCCTCGGACTGGCGGTCATCATGGGCATCATGGAGACCTATTATTATCGTACGAAGGATCTGTTCTGGAAAGACACCGCCATCTTCTGGCAGAAGCTTTTCGGTGTGAACTTCGCCATGGGAGTAGCCACGGGCATCATCCTTGAGTTTGAGTTTGGCACCAACTGGAGCAACTACTCTTGGTTCGTAGGCGACATCTTCGGTGCGCCACTGGCTATCGAGGGTATCGTGGCATTCTTCATGGAGTCGACTTTCGTGGCCGTGATGTACTTCGGTTGGAAGAAGGTATCCCCGGGCTTCCACCTCGCCTCTACTTGGCTCACAGGATTGGGTGCCACGATCTCTGCCTGGTGGATTCTTGTAGCCAATGCCTGGATGCAGTATCCCGTAGGTTGTGAGTTCAACCCCGACACGATGCGCAATGAGATGGTATCGTTCTTCGAGGTTGCCCTCTCACCTTTCGCCATCAGCAAGTTCTGCCATACCGTCACCTCTGCCTGGATCATCGGTGCAGTCTTCTGTGTAGGTGTCAGTTGTTGGTATCTCATGAAGAAGCGCGACACGAAACTTGCTCTTGAGAGCATGAAGATCGGCGCATGGGTGGGACTCATAGGCGCACTGCTGGCAGGAGCTACGGGTCATAAGTCAGCACAGGATGTAGCCGCTGTGCAGCCCATGAAACTGGCTGCCATGGAGGCACTCTACAATGGCGGTACCGATGTAGGACTGACGGCTGTGGCCTGGGTAAATCCGTTCACGCAGCCCGACTATACAAATGAAGAGTCAGCACCGCTGAAGATCGAGATGCCTTACGCCCTCTCCTTTATGGCCACCAACGATTTCCATGGTTTCGTGCCTGGCATCAATGATATTCTCAATGGCTATACCACTCCTGACGGGAAAGTGGAGCCATCCATCGACGAGAAGATGGAGCGAGGCAAGAAAGCCATCGCCGCCCTTGCCGCCTATCGTCAGGCAAAGTTCAACTCGAGCGACGACGGCTCTACTGCTGCCGCTCATTTGGCAGTACTTAAGGAGAACATGCCCTATTTTGGCTACGGCTATATTCGTGATAAGAGCGAGGTGGTGCCTTTCATTCCCGTCAACTTCTGGGCTTTCCGCATCATGGTGGGTTTTGGCTGTCTGATTATCCTTTTCTTCGCTGTGGTGCTGGCTGGTGCCTATGGCTTCCCTAAAGGACTCTGGCAGAAGCGTTCTATCGAGAATCTCCCTGCCTGGCATTACTGGGTAGCTATCGCCCTCATTCCTCTGGCTTATATCGCCTCAGAAAGTGGCTGGCTCGTCGCAGAGTTCGGTCGTCAGCCCTGGACCATACAGGACATGCTCCCCACATGGGCAGCCGTCAGCGATCTCCAGTCATCAAGCGTTGCCATCACCTTCTTCCTCTTCCTGATTCTCTTCTCCACGATGCTCGCCGTCGAGATCAACATTCTGTTGAAGCAGATCAAGAAAGGCCCCGAGTACTCGGAATAATAGTTAATACGTTACTCTGTCTAAAAACATTCATTTGTCTATGTCATACGAATTCTTACAGCACTACTGGTGTTTCATCGTATCACTGCTTGGTGCACTATTAGTATTCCTGCTATTCGTGCAGGGAGCCAACTCCGTAGCCCGCTCACTGGGTCAGACAGAAGAAGGGCGACGCCTCGTCTACAACTCTACAGGCCGTAAATGGGAGTTCACGTTCACAACGCTCGTCACCTTCGGAGGAGCCTTCTTCGCCTCGTTCCCGCTCTTCTACTCCACCTCTTTCGGTGGAGCCTACTGGCTTTGGATGATCATCCTCTTCACTTTCGTGCTGCAGGCCGTCAGCTACGAGTTCCAGAATAAGATCGGCAACATCCTCGGACCAAAGACCTTCCAGTTCTTCCTCACGCTCAATGGCATCGTAGGTCCGCTGCTCCTTGGCGGTGCTGTGGCCACTTTCTTCGAAGGTTCAAATTTCATCGTCGAGAAGAACAACCTTATCAATCCTGAGGCACTCACCCCAATCATCTCGCGTTGGGCTAATGCCTCACACGGCCTCGATGCACTGCTC
Organism: uncultured Prevotella sp.; assembly: GCA_946183415.1. Classification (GTDB taxonomy): domain Bacteria; phylum Bacteroidota; class Bacteroidia; order Bacteroidales; family Bacteroidaceae; genus Prevotella. Next base: position 86,618 of record CAMHAM010000002.1, on the reverse strand, counting down.
AATCCCTGGGTGCTCGTATTGGGCTTTGCAGTGGTCTTCCTGGCTCGTGTACTGGGCATCCTCTACGTGACGAACAACGTAAACGATGAGGACATCCGCAGTCGTGTTCCCAGCCGTCTGATGGGTGCCGCCGTTCCTTTCCTGGTATTATTCGTAGCCTATCTCGTGCATGTCTTGCTGAAGGACGGCTTCGCCTACAACGAGGAGGGAGTCATCTTTATGGAGCCATATAAATATCTCAACAACTTCATCGACATGTGGTATCTCCTGATAATACTAATAATAGGTATTATACTCGTTCTCTGGGGTATTGCCACGGAAATACTGCGCGGTAGCAAATTCTTCACTCATCACTCATCACTCTTCACTTTCAGTGGTATCTGGCCTGCTGGCATCGGCACGGTGCTCACGGTGCTTGCCCTGCTGCTCAGTTGCGCATGGAACAATACAGCCTATTACCCATCGACAGCTGATCTCCAGTCGTCGCTGACACTCGAGAACTCGTGTTCGAGTGAGTTCACCCTCACCACGATGTTCTGGGTATCGCTTCTCGTGCCGTTCGTCCTTGCCTACATCGTCTATGCCTGGCGTGCCATCGATGCCAAGAAACTCGACAAAGAAGAACTCAAAACAGATCACGCTTATTGAGAGAGCACCATCATCCCCGCGAGCACCCGCCGCGAGGTACGTAGCTCAAGGGTTTCGAGCTACGTAGATCGAGTCCATCGAGGTACGTAGCTCGCGGCTTTCGAGCTACGTGGGGCCCTCAGGTGTGGCATTGAAGCCCGCAGGCCCAGGGCCCCGAAGTACAGTCGCCTGCGACTGTACTTCGGGGCCTGACCCCAGAGGTAAGTTAAGGTTTGGAGCGGGCAAAGAGGCGGGCGACGATGGCGCCGCTGATGTTATGCCAGACGCTGAAGACGGCCCCGGGGATGGTGGCCATGGGATAGGCTGCGAAGTGGAGCGTAGCCAGGCTGGAGGCAAGACCAGAGTTCTGCATGCCCACCTCGATGCTCAGGGCACGGCACTTGGGTTCAGAGAGGTGCAGCAGTCGGGCAACAAGATATCCAGCCATCAGACCAAAGATATTATGAAGCATGACTACCAAGATGATGAGAATTCCACCCGTAAGCAGTTTGTGGGCACTGGCTGAGATGACAATGAGCACAATCGAAGCTATAGAAATCGACGACAGGGCAGGCAGATAGGCGGTGGCGCGCTCAGTCTGCCGGGGCCACAGCCGCTTGACCAGAAGACCAGCAACTATGGGTAGGATCACTACCCAGAGGATGCTCAAGAACATGGCGGCCACATCAACATCAACGGTCTTGCCCGCCAAGAGCCATACGAACAGCGGTGTCAGTACAGGGGCCAGCAGTGTGGACACACCCGTCATGCCGACACTTAGGGCAAGGTCGCCCTTGGCCAGATAGGTGATGACATTAGAGGCCGTGCCTCCAGGACAGCAGCCCACGAGTACCACACCCACCGTAAGGGCTTCGTCGAGGGCGAACAGATGGGCCAGCGCATAAGCCAGCAGGGGCATGACAGTGAACTGGGCGGCACAGCCCAAGGCGACATCACGCGGGCGACTGAACACCACACGGAAATCATCCCACCGCAGCGTCAGACCCATACCGAACATAATGATACCCAGAAGGGGATTGATAATCGTAGGTTTTATGTGGCTGAAAGCCTCGGGCCACAACATAGCTACCACTGCGGCCAGCAGCACCAGCACACCCATATAATCGGAAATCAGTTTGCAAAGACGTTTCATGGCTTTAAACTATAGTTTTTTACCCATTCACGGAGCGGCTCGACGGCTTCTGAGTGGTCGGGAGCATAACGGAGCATGACGGTTACGAGACGAACCGTGTCATCATCGATCACCTTGCCGTAGTAGTCCCAGTCTTGTTCGGAACCTTCCTGGATGCTGTAGTCATCGCCCGACTCGACGAGATCGGCACCCATACCCATCATCTGCTGACCAGCACTATAGGTCATGCCCTTCAATGAGTCGACCACGACCGAAATGGAAATATCCTCATACATGAACAGTTCCTGCCCAGGCTCCTCGGGCAAATCCTGACGATAGAGAAACGAGGGGTAGTTGATGTCGAGACCCAGTTTGTCACTATGGTATCGGGTAAGTTCCCACTGTCCCAATCGGATGGTCATGCTGTCATCGCTGGAGAGTTCGGCAACGTAGGATCGGGGCTGTCGGGCTCCGGAGCAGGCACCAAGGAGAATGGTCACACACAGGAGTGCAGTGAACGTATATTTCATCTTATTCATGCTGCAAAGGTAAAATAATAATCTGAGATAGTCAAAAATAACTCAAGAAATTTGGTTTTCCGCGCATTTTACGCTACCTTTGTGCCCAAAAATCAACAAAAATGAAGAAATATGGACTCTTAATCCTGCTGATGGCAGGTATGCTGGCCACCAGTTGTGGTCAGAAGAAAAAGAATGATGACATCATCGTGAAACGTGTGGAGACCCCCAAACCGCAGGGACCCATCCGTATGCAGGAATATAACCAGACCAAAGATATCGAGTGGTTACACAAGGACTATCAGGTGGAGGTGAGGCGTGTGGCCGATGACAGTCTGAAGATGGTGAAAGACGAGAACGGACAGCAGTTCGTAGATAACCGCATCACCATCCGCGTACTGCGCTCGGATGGTAGCGTCTTCTTCAACCAGACGTTCACGAAGGCTGCCTTCGAGAAATATCTCGATGATGACTATCGGCAGACGGGAATACTGGAGGGACTGGTGTTCGACAAGGTGGACGGGCCTCAGCTCGTGTTTGCCGCAAGTGTGAGTCATCCTCAGACCGACGAATATATCCCCATGATAGTGACAGTAAGCAATTTCGGTACCGTAGGTATCAAGCCCGACACGGAGCTTGACACCTCAGGCAGTCTGCCTCCCACTTCGGGCGAAGAAGAATGAGAAACGAGGAATGAGAAAGGCGACTGGACTGATTTTGGCTGTGCTGGTGATCGTGGGAGGACTCTACTTCTGCGGTGACTGGCGATTACAGAGCGACGATGATGCCAGACAGGAGGCAACTATCGCTCAGGGCATCGACACGGTGCCCATGCTCATTATGCAGGTACAGAAATGCTCGAAGCTCTACACGGCTGAATATCGTGTGCACAAGATCGTGACACACGACGATGCCCTCAGGCTGAAAGGCTCGCTGTTGAAAAAACAGTTTGACATCAAGGTGCCTATGGCCGACCGTAAGATTGCCATCCCCATCGACGCGAAGCTGAAGGCTTATATCGACTTCAGCGATTTCTCGGAAAAGAACATCGAGCGCGACGGACGGAAGATTACCATCGTACTACCCGACCCTCAGGTAAGTATGACCAGTTCAAAGATCGACCAGAAGAACGTGCGCCAGTATGTGGCGCTGACACGATCGGACTTCAGCGATGCCGAGTTGGCTGACTATCAGCAGCAAGGGCGAAAGGCCATTATCGAAAGCATTCCGAAGATGGGCATTCTGGAGAGTGCGCAGCGCAATGCCGCAAAGGTGCTTGTACCCATGCTGAAGGAACTGGGCTATGCGGAGGAGGATATCACCATCGCCTTCCGCAAGCAGTACGGTCCGAAGGACATTGAGACTTTATTAAGAATTGAGAATTAAGAGATTGAAAAGGGATGAAGATCCTTTCATATATTAAAATAGGTATAGTGCTGGGAGTGGTGATACTGCTCGTAGTGGGATTTTTTTGGCTGAGAAGTGCCACGAAGGGCGACCATATCAGCTTAGGAGCCGACAACCACATCGAACTGACCCCCACCCAGATACAGAGCATGAAAGCTATCGGCGAATGGGAATTCCTTTCGGTAAGTGCTGAGGAACTGGTGGACACCGTGCGCAAGGGTATCTTTAAAGATGACGAGTTGGTGCGCATCTACTACGGCACACTACGCCTCGGGCTGAACATGCACCGACTGCCAAAGGGATGGATCAAGGCAGAGGGTGACTCTGTGGAGATGACCCTTCCGAAGATCGGACTGCTCGACGAGGACTTCATTGACGAAGCCCGGACGAAGCCTTTCTTTGAAAGTGGGAAGTGGAAACCCGAGGATCGCGATGCGCTCTACAAGAAAGCCTACAGGCAGATGATGAATCATTGTATGACACAGGAAAACCTGCAGGCGGCAGAGCACAACGCAGAGGAACAGCTGCGGCAGATGATGCAATCGATGGGTTTTTCAAACGTAAGAATCAAGTTTGAGGAGTGAGAAGTAAGGAGTGATATATGGAACAACTAAACGAGATATTGACGGAGGTGAGCGGAATGCTCTGGGGATGGCCGATGATTATTCTGTTGCTGGGTACACACTTGTTTCTGACCATCAGGCTGAGATTCCCACAGCGACATATCTTTAAGGCCATCAAACTATCAATCCACAAGGACGCAGGAGCTACAGGCGACGTGTCTCAGTTCGGTTCGCTGGCCACAGCACTGGCAGCCACCATCGGAACAGGTAATATCATAGGTGTGGCTACAGCCATCGCCCTGGGAGGTCCGGGAGCCGTGCTGTGGTGTTGGCTCACGGGAGTGTTTGGTATCTCCACGAAATATGCAGAAGGCCTGCTCGCCATCAAATACCGTGTGAAGACAGAGAACGGCCGTATGCTTGGCGGACCAATGTACGCCTTGGAGAAAGGGATGGGCTGGAAGTGGATGGCCGTACTCTTTGCCGTTTTCACCGCCCTGGCATCGTTTGGCATCGGCAATACAGTACAGGCAAACGCCATTGCTACCGTGACTTATGAGAGTTATTTCATTTCACCCTATGTGACGGGGATTGTCGTGAGTATGCTGACAGCCGCCGTTGTCATCGGAGGCGTGAAGAGTATCGCTCGTGTGTGCGGCATGCTCGTGCCTGCGATGGCTATCTTATATGTTATTGGCTGTGTCTATATTCTATTTGTGAATGCACCCTATCTGTGGCCTGCCATCAAACTGATCTGCCACGCAGCATTCAGTCCTGAGGCTGCCGGAGGCGGATTTGTAGGCTCAACGGTCATGACCGCAGCCCGCTTCGGTATTGCCCGTGGCTTGTTCTCAAACGAGAGCGGTCTGGGGTCGGCACCTATTGTGGCGGCGGCTGCTCAGACAAGGAACCCAGTGCGTCAGGCACTGGTATCATCGAGCGGAACCTTCTGGGACACGGTGGTCATCTGTGCGCTTACCGGACTGGTGATCGTGAGCAGTGTGATTGCCTATCCCGATATCAGCTTCGACAATGGAGCCACGCTGACGAAGGCTGCCTTCTCGAAAATTCCCATCGTCGGAACACCGCTACTGACCTTCGGTCTGCTAACGTTTGCCTTCTCCACCATTCTCGGTTGGTGCTACTACGGCGAGAAGGCCGTGGAATACTTAGAGGGGCGCAAATGGGTCATCGGCTACCGCGTCTGCTACATTGCAGCCGTATTCACGGGCAGTGTGGTCAACCTCGCCTTGGTGTGGAACCTCGCCGACTGCATGAATGCGCTGATGGCTATCCCTAACCTCATCTCCCTGCTTTGCCTCAACGGCGTCATTGTCCACGAGACAAGAAAATACCTCTGGCGCGACCGTCTCGACAGAAACATGTAAATATCAAGAATCTTCTCGGAAAACTTAGCGTACGGGGAGGGTAAACTCCATGCGCGTACCTTGGGTCCACAGTTCATCGTAACGCAGGTAGCCGCCCACCTTCTCAGCCAGGCGCTGGGCTACACTGAGATCGAACTCTGTAGGTTCACAATTCTCATCGGGATTATCAAACCAATCGAAAATCGACGCCTTGCGATCCTGGGGAATGGCGGAACCACCCGTATCCTGCACGTAGAAAACCAGCAAGTTGGGAGATTCACCAGTGCGGCAGCCAACAATAATATCGCCCTTCATCGTAAACTGACAGGCACAGGCCACAAGCTTGTTGATGATGAGTTCGATGATATGGTAATCGGCCTCAACGAAAAAGGTATCGCTGAGACTTCGGGACAACGTCAGTCGCACGCCTTCGTGGACACTGGGCAGATTGGCATCGATACAGCGCTCGCAGAGGATATTAGGACTAAAGCGCTCGTCCTTCAGTTGATGACCGCCATGAACATCGGAGAGGATGGATAGTTCATCGAGCAGCGTGGATATAAGACTTGTATTATACTTAATCTGGGTGGTGATATGGCGCTTCTCGCTTTTGGAAAGGTAGAGGTCTTCCTTGGAGATGATTTCAGACAGCCCACTAACAGAATGGAGGTGTGTGCGCACTTCGCGTATCAACCCTTTGAGAAAGGCCGTTCTGACACTCCTTGCCTTTCGCAACTCTGCGCATTTCACCTGTTGAGACCTGCCCCATAGACCAAGAGCCAGACAAACTATCATCAGAATAACCAATACCACTGCCATAAACGCCACGAATTTGGTTGAAACTTAGTTTTGAAAACGCAAATATAGGAATTATCCGTTAAAAATCCAAATATTATTTGAATTTTCTGCAAAAAAGGTATCAATTGTTGACAATCTCCACCACAGTGAGTACCTGTCCCGACACTTTAAACCGCACGTCGAAACTGAGGAAAGGCATCCCATAGATGCGTTCCGGATCGTCGTGATAACGCGGACGAGGATCCTGAGCAAGAATGGCTTTAAGAGCTTCGAGCTGGTCAGCGGGCACAAGGGCCGCTTGTTCGTCGGTCATCAACACCTCGAGAGGCTCCCACCCTACTTGATCAACAAACCCGCTACGTGCCTCGGGATGGGCATCGGCATAAGCCACGTATGGTTTCACGTCATAGATAGGCGTACCATCCATCAGATCTGCGCCCTCGACCCAGATGACTGGGCCCAGTTGAGAATCAATCTCCACACGAACTATTCGGACACATGAGAGCCCAAGGTTGTTAGGACGGAAAGGCGACCGCGTGGCGAAGACACCCAGCCGGCGGTTCCCCCCAAGACGAGGCGGACGAACGGTCAGACTCTTCTCTGCCCCACGATTCTTGGAAAATTCCCAGATAAGCCAGAGGTAGTCGAAATCGTCGAGACCGCGCACGGCTTCTGCCTTGCGAAATGGGGGTTCGAAGACAATGCGCCCCATCAGTGAACTGACGAGTCCACTTTGCCGCGGAATACCAAATTTTGACTTTAGTGGCGACTCGAAATGAGCTATCGGATAGACTTCCATGCTGCAAAGATACACAGAAAAGACAAAAAACGCAAAAAAAAGGCCTTTTTCTTTTTTTATTTAATTTTTTTGCATTACTTTTGCAACATCAATAATGACTAAAACGGCTATAACGAATGAGACGAATCATATTAACCCTCTCGCTAACACTTATCGCAAGCATCTGTTTCCCGCAGGCTCGTGATTACAGTCAAGACCAGAAGTATATCAGCCTGAGCGATGCCATGCACCATGCCTTCAACAATGGTGACAGTACGACATTTTTCCCTGCTATCAAGAATCTTGAAGAGTACCTGATGCGACAAGGCGACCTGCACGGCTACTACACGCAGAAGTGTAATGAGATCGTCTTCCAGATGAACCAACGCCGTATCTTCGAAGCCTACATGTTGGCACGCAAGCTCTCCAAGGAACTGCGCGAGAAGAAGGTAGACAAGGAGCGCTTCATGGCCATCAACATGCTGGGCCACATCAACAACTACTGCGGCAACAAGGAAGAAGCCAAGCAGAACTGGTACGAGGTGCTCAGGATCATGGAGGAGGAAGGCTACTACTCGAGCATGCCCCCTATCTACCTGAACATTGTGAACGTGGCTCTCGACGATAATGCGGAGGAAGCCGACAGCCTGATGGAAAAAGCCAAGCAAATCTCGCTGAAATATTCGCCAGACCGCGTGTTCGACATTGAAGGGCGACAGACACTGAGTTACTATTACCGTGGCGACATAGAACGGTTCCTCAAAGGCTACAAGGCCTATAAGGAAGGTGAAGCCAAAGGCTTGTCGAGCGTGAACGGAAGGGCGCTTGAGGTTTACTATCTCGCCTATCAGGGCAAAGTCGACGAGGCTGTCGCCATGGCCAAGAAAGAGCTGGGCGACGAAGGCAGAGATGCCATCACCCAGATCTACGAGAAGGCCGGCAGATGGGAGGAAGCCTACAAGGCACTGAAGGCAGAGACAGCCTCAAACGACTCGATTGACAACGTGGTGCTGATCAACAGTATGCAGGGTATTGCCGACGAGGTTCGTCTCTATGATGCCCAGCGAGAGAACTACCGCACACGCTCGCTCGCACTTCTGATAACCATCGGACTGCTCATTCTGCTCATCGTGGCCCTCATCTATATCTTCATGGCCCGGCGCAAGCACGTGAAGGAACTGGAGAAAGCCTACGAACGTGTGAAGGAATCTGAAAAGATGAAGGCAGCCTTTATCCAGAATGTCAGCCACGAAGTGCGCACGCCGTTGAATATCATCAGCGGATTCTCGCAGGTGATTGCCAATCCGGAACTCACAGACAGCGTTGAGGACAGGCAGCACATGTCGAAGATGATGCAGAAAAGTGCCCACCAGATTACCTCGCTCATCGATGAAATCATTGGCCTGTCGCTCATCGAATCGACAGAGAAGATGAGAGAGGAGGACACTCCCCAGGTAAATGCCCTGCTCAAGAATGTACTGAAGGATTATGATGATGTAGTCAATGATGGTGTGGAACTGAAGCTGGAGACGACACTGGCCGATGACTTCAGGATAACAACCAATGAGAATATGCTGAAGCGCATCTTGACAGCTCTGCTGGAGAACGCCTGCAAATATACAGAAAAGGGATCCATCAAGCTGAAAGCCGTCGAGGCAGGCAACACCCTGCTTATCTCTGTAGAGGATACGGGTTGTGGCATACCCAAGGAAAAAGCCCATGAGATTTTCGAGCGCTTCGTGAAACTCGACTCCTTCAAGGAGGGTATCGGATTAGGACTACCGCTGAGTCTCAAACTTGCAGAGCAGCTGGGAGGCATTGTTGAACTGGATACCACCTACACTTACGGGGCAAGATTCAACGTCAAATTACCTATCCAGTAAAAATAAAACCCTCGCTGATTGACGAGGGTTTCTTATGGATTATCCGAGATATTTCATCAGGATGCGCGCATAGCCACTGTCGTGCAGTTTGGTAATGCTCTTCTCACGAATCTGGCGCACACGCTCACGGGTCAGCCCCATCTCAGCACCAATTTCCTCAAGACCACGCTCCTGGCAACCGATACCGAAGCACTCCTTCACAATCTTCAGCTCACGATCTTTCAGTACGTTACGCAGTACATTGTCGAGGTCGGAAGTCAGCGACTCGTAATCGACATGCTTGTCGGTACGCGAATCGTCTCCAGAGCTCAGCATATCAGCCATCGAGTTGTCGTCATCTTCACCAAAGGGAGCATCGATACTCATGTGATGACTATCGGCTTTAGCCGTCTGTTCAATTTTCGACTCCTCGATATTCGTCAGTTCAGCCAACTCAGTCACAGAAGGACGGCGCTGGTGAAGCTGTTCAAACTTGTTAATCTCCTGATTAATCTTGCTCAGGGCACCACTCTGGTTCAGCGGCAGGCGTACGATACGACTCTGCTCTGCGATGGCCTGCAGGATGCTCTGGCGAATCCACCACACGGCATAGGAGATGAACTTGAAACCACGTGTCTCATCAAATTTCTCTGCTGCCTTTACCAATCCGATGTTACCCTCGTCAATCAAGTCAGTCAGCGTCAGACCCTGATGCTGATACTGCTTGGCAACAGAAACGACAAAGCGGAGGTTGGCAGTAACCAGACGCTCCTTTGCCCTTTCACCCTCACGACCACCCTTACGGATAGCCTGTGCCAGTTCGATCTCTTCATCGATGGTCACAAGGGGCTGACGACCAATCTCTACGAGGTACTTGTCAAGTGCTTCACTCGATCGATTGGTAATACTTTTTTGAATCTTTAATTGCCTCATTTTTTGTCTTGTTACTCTGAAAAAGTGTGCAAAAGTACAAAAAATATCGATTCGTTGTAACTCGTGCACACTTTTTTTAAGAGAACTTAACTAAATTAGTCGAGAAATTGTTATAAATCAACGATTAATTGTTTCGATTTTGCTGTCACCAGGCTTAAAGAGCAGTCCTGAACAGGTTGTTGCATCTGCCTTGTAAGCCTTCCATTCTATCTTGTTCCAGTCGATTTCGTCGGTACGCTGAGCGAGGGGTACATGAGGAATGAGTGAACCATCGCGAACCAAGATGACGGCAGGTATCTCACCAGCCTCGATGGTCTGATAACCACCCTCATAGACCTTACCCGTCTGATAATCGATCCACTTACCTTTCGGAAGATAAATCGTGCGCTCAGTGCCACTTTCCATCAGTGGGGCCACGAGCATCTGGGAACCAAACATATACTCATCCTCTACGAGCCAGGCACCAGGATCCTGAGGGAACTCCACGAGCAGCGCGCGTACCATCGGAAGCCCACGCTCTGAACAATCCTTCGCCTGGGCATAGACATAAGGCATGAGCTTGTATTTCATCTCAGCACACGCACGGAACGCATCTGTGAAAGACTCACTGATAAGCCAAGGCTCCGTAGGAGGCGCACCATGGGCCCGAGTATGAGAACTCAAGAAACCGAAGGGCAGCCAACGACGATAGATATCCTCAGGTGAAGCTGTCACGAAGCCGCCCATATCGTGACTCCAGAATGAGAAGCCACTCAGTCCGAAGCTCAGACCGCCTCGCAGATCACCCAGCAATCCTGTATTCGTGGTGGCAGCATCACCACCCCAATGGAGGGCGTAACGCTGAGAGCCAGCCCAGGCAGAACGTGCCCAGATGATACCCTCGCCAGGATGATTCTTCTCAACAACCTCCCACAAGGCTTTGTTATAGCGCAGTGGATAGAGGTTGTGTTCATAGAGTCCACCCTTACCACTATGATAGAAGCCATTATAAGGTGCAGCCTCACCAAAGTCGCACTTAATGGTAGAGACGCCCTGTTTCAGCAGTCCCTCGATTTTCGACTGATACCAGTTGACGGTCTCAGGATTCGAGAAGTCGAGAATAGCATCCTCTACAGGCATACCACCCGTTGCATTCACCACATGCATGCCTTTCTCGATGATTTCAGGGAAGAAACGATTCTTCGGGGTGAAATAAGGAAGCTGCCACAGACAAGTGTGGAAACCGTCTTTCGCGAACTGCTTCAGCATTTTCACGGGATCCTCGAAACGATCCTTTGCAAACTGATAGTCGCACTGCCAGTCGACACCAAACCAACCCGTATCAAAGTGGATGACATCTGATGGAATCTTATGAGCACGCAACTGACGGGCAATCTCCAAGCCCTCCTTCTGCGAAAAGTAAGTGATACGGCTCATCCAAGTGCCAAAGCTCCAAAGCGGCAGCATGGGACTCTTGCCTGTGATATCGGTATACTCATTGAGGATATCCTTGGGTTCGCCCAAGAAGATGAAGAAGTCCATCTGCTCATCAGCCATAAACAGGCGGTCAGCACCAATGTAAGAGGCACCAAAGTCGCATGTCACGGGGGCTGAGGTATGCATGAAGATGCCATAGCCACGATTCGAGAAGAAGAAGGGTACAGGCTTATACTGACCGTCGGTCTCTGGTCCCTGAGGATCAGTCACGCTGAGGTGTACCTTCTGCCCCACCTTATTCAGTGAGGTGAACGATTCGCCACAACCATAGATACGCTCACCAGGTGCCAGTGTCCATACAGGATTGATGCTACGCGAGTTGTCGCTTCCACGCTTGATAAAGGAGAAGGGCAACAACTTCACCTGACTTGAGTCGTTATCGAGGTTATGGCGTGTCTGGGTGAGAATCTTACCTTTCGCATCCTTCACGACAATGCGCCAGGGGTAGGTCTGTATCTCGATGGTACCATAGTCGGAAGTATACTTGACACCTTTGGCCGTCTGCGTACTCTTCCACATGGCACCAGCACCTTTCTGCTTGAAGCCATCACAGAACATCACATCTTCCTGATCAGAGCACTTCGGTTCGATAGGTGTTGTCAACATACGGATACGAACTGTTCTCGGCGAGATAAACTCCACCTTGATCTTCAGCTCCGGATCATTTACATAAGCAGCATCTGGGAAATCGAGCATCTGCATTCTCACAGGCCAGTAGCCATTGAGGTTAAACGCCTGACGAGGTGTCAGTCTGTAGCGTTTCCACTGCACCAATCCCTCCCCCTTTTGGGCATCGAAACTCACGAGCGAGTCTGCCAGGAAATAGGTATTCGACAGGTCGTAGAAGTCCGTCGACATGTCTTTTTGCATAGCCTGCAGGTACTGAATGCCTGCATTCGTCTGAATCTGAGCATCGGCAGCCACCGTGCAGCCAAGCATCAGCATCGCACTTAAAAACTTTCTCATATCTCTCTATTTGTCTTTATTGATCAAAGCTAAACTCTATCACATCCGGCTTCAGTGTTGCCGACTTTGCCGTAATCGAGCCATTGCCAGTTGCCACCACCAGACACTTGCCGAAGAAAGCCTTGCGCTGGGGCGAGGTGAAACGCTCCATCGAAGTCTGGCAACCATTGTCGGTACCCAAGATACCGCCTTCACCTTCATAGATGAAGTGGATCTCATCGTCAGCCCAAGGACAGAGATTACCGTCCTTATCCACCACCTCTGCAGTGATAAAGGTGGTCGTCTTACCCTGATAATCTACAGAAAGACGGATATGATCAGGAGCGCCAGCAGTCTTGATCACCTGCTCGCACACCACCTTGCCGTCTTTGCGAGATACAGCCTTTACCTCGCCTGGATCGAACGTCACCCGCCAGCCTACGTGATACTCTGTGCAAAGTCCAGGCTTCCAGCCCTCTGGTTGATGATCCGTCTTACGGCGCACGCCCTGACTCTTGCCGTTGATGAAGAGTTCGACCTCGTCGGCACCACTATAGTAGCACCACATGTCGATATAGTCGCCAGGCACCCAGTTCCAGTGGGGGAAGAGGTGTAGCATAGGCTTCTGCGTCCACTCGCTCTGGTACATATAATAGGTATTCTTGGGGAAGCCTGCAAGGTCGATGATGCCGAAGTAACTCGAGCGTGCAGGGAATCCGTAGGGCGTAGGCTCACCGATATAATCGAAACCTGTCCAGATATACTGTCCACCCACGAAGTCGTTGTGTTTCACCACATCCCAGGTCTCTTCATGCGTACTCGACCATGAAGCATGCATATTGTCGTAAGCCGAACACATATACGTAGGGTCTGTGTAGGGCAGCCACCACTCCTTCGGTGCCTTATAGACCGTATCGGAAGGCATCCTATAGAAGCCGCGCGTCTGCAATGCGGATACACTCTCGGAGAAGATAAAAGGCTTGCCGGCAAAATTCTGTGGCACATCCTTCGCCCACTGATGGTGGTAATTGAATCCGACGAGATCAATAGCCCCGCTCTTGAAGAGGTGGTTATTGGGCGAAGGCTCGTTACAGCCAGCCGTGATGGGGCGCGAAGTGTCGTAACGCTTCACGATCTCTGCCAGATGCTGGGTGAGCAGACTCTGCACGGAGAGTTCACCATCCTTCGCCAGCGTCGAGGCATCATGGCCAGCGTTCAAGATCAGATTCGCCTGTTCGAGAGTCAGCGTGTCAGCCTCAGCAGAAGACCACTGTTCGAGCACCTCGTTGCCTATCGACCACATGAGGATAGAGGGATGGTTACGGTCGCGCAGAATCAGATCTGTCAAGTCGCGCTCATGCCACTCATCGAAGAATCGGGCATAGTCGTTCTGAGTTTTCTTGCGTCGCCACATGTCAAAACTCTCATCCATCACAATGAGTCCCATCGTGTCGCACATGTTCAACAGCTCTGGAGCCGGCGGATTATGCGAGGAGCGAATGGAGTTCACACCCATCGCCTTCAGTTTGGTAAGTTTGCGATGGAGGGCATCCTCATTGAGGGCAGCACCAAGACATCCGAGGTCGTGATGCTCACACACGCCATTAATCTTGAAGTTCTTGCCGTTGAGCCAGAAGCCTGTCTTGGCATCAAACTTAAAGTCACGGAAGCCACAGGCGGTCTCGTAGGTGTCCACCACCTTGCCCCCGACGGTGACCTCCGTCAGTACCTTATACACATTCGGCTGCTCACACGACCAGAGCATCGGCTTGGCTACGGTGATTGCCGACTTTGCCCCTTTCGACTTTCCGACGACCTTTCCGTTCGGATCGATGAGCGTATTCTGGATCAGAGGCGCTGCGCCCTCCACCGTCACTTCGATACCGAGGCGGCCTTTCCCCTTCACGACACGGGCATCGGCAAACACGCCCCAGTGCTTGACGTGTATCGGACTGGTCTTGGTGAGCCACACGTGGCGGTAGATGCCGCAGCCCGAATACCAGCGCGAGTTGGGCTGGTCTGAGTTATCCACTCTCACGGCCACGACATTCTCACCCTCCCTTACGTAAGGCGTAATGTCATATTCGAAACTCGAATAGCCGTATGGACGGAAGCCAACCTTCTGACCGTTCACGTAGACGGTAGCGTTCATATACACGCCGTCGAACTCCAGGAACACTTTTTCTATCTTATCCAGAGAGAAATGCTTCCTATACCAGCCGATGCCGCCGGGCAGGGCTCCCCCACCCGCTCCGCTGGGATTCCCCACGTAGAAGTCGCCCTCGCGAGCCCAGTCGTGGGGCACGTCGAGCTGCCGCCACCACGAGTCGTTATAGTCAGCCTTCGCCATCTGCGCCGAGTCGCCCAACACGAACCGCCAGTCTTTGTCGAAGCTCTGTCGCTCCCTCGCCTGTGCCGTCATTCCCATGAGCACCAGCAGCAGACACATGCAAAAAGATAATTTCCTGTTATTCATTATCAATTATTTTAGTTATTGTTTTTATGGTGCAAAGATAATAAAAAAATTCCATTCCACCAAATATTTCTCCATAATAGTTTGGAGGAAAAGGCAGACTCATCTGAATCGTGTCCGCGCTTCGTTAATAGGCTATTCCTTGTCTGTATTTTCTTGTTCCACAATTCTTCTTTCCAAATCCTCCAGCATCTTCAGGTCATCAGCATCAGCTGCTTGCGCCTCCACCTGTTTGCGCTTGGTGTTGAAGACATTATAGACCTGCTTGGCTGTTTCCTCAGCTTCATAGTTGGTAATACTGCCAGCACCTTGCAGTATGTCTTTTTCTTGGAATTATATCCATACCAATTACATCAATAAAAGTGCCACCTCGCGGCAGGTGGCACTCACTAATAATTATCAATGTGTCTTCATGGGGGGCAATTACAATCACCTAATTAATATATATTATGTCTAACTTCCACTAGTGTCCACTAAATAAAATTAAGAGTCAATTGACCATCATCTGCAACATACTCAGGTTCCTTGGTAAAGAGTTCCTTGATAGGAGTCTTATCCAACAGCGAAGCGCTCAAAATTCTCAACACTTCGTAGGTACTCCTGTGCAGTTTGAGGTCGTGCTCAACGATAGCCACCATGCAATATGCGGTGATGGCAGAGTATATCTGGATTCTGACAGCAGTCTCTGTCGTACCCCAAAAGGACTTAATCTTAAGATGCTGCTTAATCCATTTAAAGAAGAGTTCTACACGCCAACGATATTTGTAGAGAAGAGCGACCTGCGTGGCTGGTATCTCCATATTGTTGGTCAGGTAGACAAATGTCTTGTTCTTGTCAGCCGCATAGTATGTGACGCGACGAAGAACAGCAGGATATTTCTGTTTGGTGAGGTAATTCGTAAGTCTTATAACCTGGTCAGAGAGTACGCCACCTGCGTTATGCATGGTGTCGCCTTCGTTAATGACCTCATATTGAAGATTTCCTCTTTGCCTTATCACAAAATAGGCTTCAATTTCATTGATATGATAGAGTCTCTTCAGGTCAAAGTATCCTTGGTCAAACACATAGTAAGCCCCTGTTCATAAGGGATCTCGTCCATTGCTCGTTGATCGTGTACCTTCGCCTCAGTAATGTGGATGAACGTAGGAATATCCGTCTGAATTTCATAGAGCGTATGCATCTTGATGCCCGCTTTTGTACGGCAAAACTTTGCCCACCAGAAGACGCTCAAGCAAAGATCGATAGTAGTCGAGTCAAAGGCAAAGACCTTCCCTTCTATCTCAAACTCTTTGTAGATTCTCTTTCGTCTCGCAATGTCTATCATATGGTAGGCAAACTCTTCGAAAATACGAGGTTCTCGTCTTTCGTTGACCTTCGCGAGATTGCTTCTCGTTACGTTCTTGCCAAAGCCAAGATGATAGGCCTTGTTGGAATGCGCAGAAATAATACTGGTCAGATCACGAAGGCTGTCACGGTTGCTCAGCTGCCCGAACATCATGACGAGCAACTGGTTCCAGCATGTGAAATGCTTCACGTATTTGTTCCCTTCGTATTTCATTACAATTCTATCAAAGATTCTCTGTGGCAAGAACTCTATGAGCTGAGCAAAGATATATTTTCCGGTGTTCATCGAATGACTGATTTGCTTTTGGATTGCAAAAGTAGTCAATTCAAATCGTCACCGTCAATTTTCTGCTCTAAAACTCTATATTTAAGTAATTTTAATGAGTTCAGGTGTGTATTACTAAGACAAAATACGTATCTTTGCAAAATAAAATAATAATGTAGTAACAATCATTTAACATTCGAAACATTTATGAAAAATCTATTGATCACATCCCTTTTCTTGTTGCTGACAGCAGGAACTTATGGACAAAGCTCTACCTACCAGTCGGATAAGCCCCGTGAAGGTATTCACAAACTCTTAAGCAAACGCGCCTATACAGGCCAGTATCCTCTGCCCAATTTCCCTAAGGCGACACCAAGCTCTACACGTAGTGGATACGACGCCTTGGGCCAGCCTCTGAACTTCCCCGACCGCGTGTGGTTCCCAGGCGAATGGGAAGAGGTGAAAGCCATTGTCGTATCACCTTTATATTATCACTTGGTGCCTAAGCATGAGGACGACAATCATTATGCTGCAGTACCAATAGTAGATGGGTGGGCAGCATATGAATATTACAAGGATCCTACAGATATCAATGGGAAGGTGGACGATGTGGGTGCTGGTCCATACATTACTCAACTTGACACCAAATCCAGCAAAGGCAAAGTATTCTTGTACATTATGGACGGCATCCAGAAAGGTGGTGCAGAAGCATGGGTGCGCATTGAGCGAGCTGAAGATGAGCAGACGATACGCAACGAGTTGGAGAAAATGAAGCTGAGCACAGACAAACTGCGCTTTTTTGTAAGTGCAGGCAATTTTTTCTGGTTCCGCGACTGTGGCCCCATCTGTTTTTACTATGGCAACGAAGACAAACTGGCGATGCTCGACTTCTTCTATGGGGTTAACCGTCCTTTCGATGATCTGCTGCCCTCTGTTCTGCACAGGAAGATGGGCATCCCCAACTACATAACCACAGTTTTATGGGAGGGTGGCAACTGTCTCGTTGATGGTTGCGGAGGCTTGGTTACCTCAAATGCCATGTATCGCAATAACCAGACTACATATGGCCCAGTGACATGGGATAAAAAAGACTATAAAAGCATTAAATATATTGAAAGGACTCCTCTCAACGAAGATGAGGTCGATGAAGCCCTGTATGGGATGCTGGGACAGAGATCTTACGCAGTGCTTAAAGATCTGAAACACGACGGAGGAACAGGCCATGTTGACCTCTATGCCGATGCTTTAGATGAAAACGGTTTCCTGTTCACCAAGATGCCGGAGAAATACAGTAAGTGGGAAGACTATGCCTTAGTCGAAGAGAATGTAGACTTTATGTATAATCAGCTCAACTGTTGGGAATCTAAATACTACGACAAGGGACGCCTGCCATTCCCTTCAAGGGACGATGGCAGCGATTTCGAAAGTGAAAAGGATTACGAGAGTTACACCCGTTCCTATGCCAATCACACCATTGTGAACAACTACATTCTGCAGCCCTGCTTCTCGCCAGTCGGCAATGACCATATGCCTACTGCAGACTGGGATCGTAAGAACATTGAGGCCATGCAGAAATTATATCCTGGATACACCTTCTATTGCGTTGATATGCGCAGTTTGGATAGCGATGGAGGTTCTATCCATTGCGTCACCAAGCAGATACCAGCCGACAATCCCATCCGTATCATGCACAAGAACCTTCATGACGACGTCAATGCGGGCGAATTGACCACCATTCCCTTCAAGGCTATCATCACCAACAAGAGCGACATCAAGAATGCGCAACTGATGTACCGAGTAGATAAGGGCGAATGGCAAAAGGTAGATCTGACAGGCAACGGCAACTGCTGGTCGGGCGCCGTTTCCACCGGCAGTTTCACTGCTGGCAAGCCTGTAGACTATTACATCTCAGCCACTTCGAACAACGGCAAGACTACCACCAAGCCCATCAATGCCGCCTATGGTGGCTACTACAGCTTCACCCTGAGCGATAAAGTGGCCTACGATGAAACCAAGTTCGACTTTGTCACCACACCCGTATCCATGGAAGATATCACCTTCAAGCTCGACACCTCCAGGCTGTCTGAAGATACCAGTACAGATACCCCAACAGGCATCGTCGAAGTGATTCGTATAGCGGACAAGGGCAATTCTGATGGTAAGCTCTACAACCTCAATGGCCAACGCGTAAACCAGCCGACAAAGGGCATCTACCTCATGAACGGCAAGAAAGTTATCATCAAGTAATATAAAAAAAGAACGGGGCCCGCGATTGCGAAGCCCCGTTCTTGCAAATTCATCTTATCACGTTAGAGTTTGACGCTGACAGCCTTGCCGTTGTACTGTACGAGTTTGCCCTCTGGACTGTCGAGATTAAGGGGCTTCGGAGCTTCCTTGGTAACGAGGACAACATTGAACTGGCGGTTCTTCAGCATGCCATTGAACTGACCCTTACGAGCACCAAAAGAGACGGTCTTTGTGGCATCGTCGTAGGTAATGTCGATCGTGGCATACTTGCCCTTCTCGTAGTTGTAGTTGGTACCTTCGTCTTCGTAGAGCTGGAAGCAGCCGTTCTGACCAGCATAGACGTAGAGGTTGATAAGCTCTGCGGGCTTCTCATCGCTCCACTCCATCTCTGGACCAAATGGGATGATGGCACCCTCGCGGACATAGACGGGAATACACTCGTAAGGCGCATCAACCACCAGGCGCTGGCCTCCGGCAATGTACTCGTTGGTGTAGAGGTTATACCAGCCACACTTCTCCGGGAAGTAGACACTACGGTTGCGGGCCTTGTAATAACCCACGGGGCAGGCCATCAGCGCAGGACCGAACATCCACTGGTTGCCGATGTTCTCTACCTCACGATCGCCATTGAAGTCCATCACCAAGGGGCGCATCAGCGTGTAGTCCTTGAAGTGGGCCCAACCTGCCATTGAATAGAGATATGGCATCAGGCGATAGCGCAGCTTGTCGTAATACACGAACGACTTATAGGCAGGATGCTCATCAGGAGCGATGTTCCAGATTTCACGCAGCGGCCACTGACCATGAGAACGGAAGAGCGGAATAAAGGTTCCAAACTGGTTCCAGCGAGTCTGCAGCTCGCGCCACTCTTTCAGATCTTCGTTCTCAACACCAGTCTTGTCGAAGAGCTGCTGGGCTGCCACGTAGCGGTTCTCCACACAGAAGCCTCCCTGATCCATACCCCAGAAAGGAATACCAGAAATCGAATAATTCAGACCAGCCGTCATCTGAGCACGCATATCCTCCCAGCGCGTACCGATGTCACCACTCCAGGTAGCAGTGGAGAAGCGCTGCTCGCCAGCGAAGCCGCTACGAGTAAGCAGGAACACACGAGGCTCATTCATCTTACCCTTCCATACAGAGCGCTGACCATTGTAGATAGCGTCGGCATTCACGGTGCTGTAAGCATTGAAATACTCTGTAGAGGTACCTAAGGCTGTAGGACCACTGAGGGCCTTGCGATACCACATCGGGGTACAGTCGCGCACATTGGGCTCTGAGGCATCCATCCACCAGGCGTCGACACCTGCGATGCCATCGTGATTGTACTTGGTATAGAGGTTCTCATCCATCTGGCGCCAGAACATCTTACGGGCACCAGCATCATATGCATCGTAGAAGCCATTCTTGTAACCACGACCTACCCAATCGTGGATGCCATCGGTAGGACTCTGTACATACATCCAGCCCTTAGCATCAAGCTCTTTGTAGTTATCCGTATTGCAATAGAACTTCGGCCATACTGAGATCATGAACCGTCCATGCATCTTGTGTACGTTGTCGAGCATCTGCTGAGGATTGGGATAGCGCGAAGCCTCAAACTGGTGAGAGCCCCACTGATCCTCTGGCCAGTAGTTCCAGTCCTGCACGATATTGTCGATAGGGATATGGCGCTTACGGAACTCTGCCAGCGTGCTTTCAATTTCATCAGAAGTCTTATAGCGTTCGCGACTCTGCCAGAAGCCCAGCACCCACTTGGGGTAGAGCGAAGCCTTACCTGTCAGCGTGCGATAGCCAGAAACCACCTGGTCGAGATTCTCGCCAGCGATGAAGTAGTAGTCCATGTCCTTGGCCATCTCGCTCCATACAGAGAGCTTGCCGCGCTCCTCAGCACTGCGAGGCTCGGAAACACGCAGGCCACAATAAGCCTCACCGCCATCCGGGCGCCACTCGATGCGAAGCTGCACGCGCTTGCCCTTCTGGAGTTCGCAGCTGAACTTATAGGAGTTAGGATTCCAGGCCGTGCGCCAACGCTCAGGCACCACCTCCTTACCATCAATATACACCTTGACATAGCCTGAATAATACAGGATGAACTGATAGAGCTGGCTCTTACCCTTGCACTTACCACAGCACTCAGGCTCGATAAAGCCTTCGTAGGTGACATTGGCTCCCATCAGATTGACACCCTTGGGGAAGTTCTTGATTCCGCCATTATCCGTCTTAAGAGCGATGGCCGACTTCTCGGGCGTACCATATTCATAATATATACTGTCCTCATCGCGCACCAGCTTCTTGCCTTTCGCGTCAACATAAGTTCCCGTGAGATGACCTTCCTTGCCTGTGCGATCATAGAGTTTGAAAGCACGATTCAGCTGCAGATAGTCGTTAGGATTGCCAAAGCGGCAATAGCTATACGAATCCCACAACAATCCGTAGTTCTTATTCGAGAGTACGAAGGGGATGCTCACCTTGGTGTTATACTGGAACAAATCCTCGTTCTTTCCCTTCATATTGAACTCCTCGCTCTGGTGCTGGCCCAGACCGTAGAAAGCCTCATCCTCAGGGCTGTCGAACTTCATCTGCCAGGAAAGTCCGTGCTTCTGCTCTTCAGGTACAGTATAACCTGACCTCATTCCCATTTCGCGCTCAGGCACCGTGAAGTCCCAGAACTTCTTACCGTCCTTAGCCTCCTTCAACAACTCCTTGCCTTCTGCATCAAAGAAAGTCACCTCACCTGTAGCCTTCGATACAACAGCCTTGACATTCTTAGCTTTCACTACCACATTGTCACCTTCCTCAGTAAGTGTGTATGAGCCCTTGGCAGGAGCCGTCTGAGGCACAATCATCAGTGAGGCCGGTTTCTCAGGCAGGGCATCCTTCGAGGTGGCACGCACACGGATAATGTTGTCGTTGACGACCTCAAGATTGATGACTTTAGCCTGACCTCCGTCAGGACGAATTGTGACATTGTTACCACTGGTCTGCACCTCTGCCGCCATCGACGTTCCCGCCAGTAGCAGGGCAGACACCATCATTAGGATCTTTTTCATACCTTGGTATATTAATTATAGTTTGTTAGTTATTATCTTCGTCCATCAATACGGCCTCCTCGATCTCCTCAGGCTTATCAAGTGGCAACGTAATCGTGAATACGCTTCCACCGCCAGGATTATTGTCACCTGTCACCGTACCGCCATGAGCAACCACGATATCCTTCACGATATGCAGGCATACGCCAGGATCGTCGTCGCTCACCACGGGATCGAACATGTGTTCCTTGGCCTCCTCTGGGAGTCCGACACCATTGTCTGATATGCGGATGGTACCATGATTCGGGGTCTTGTCGACAAACACCTTGATGCGACAGTCGCTGGGTGAGAACATCACCGAATTGTTCAGAAGTATCTGGATGGCCTGCCCCAGCATATCGCGGTCGAAGGGCATCACGAGATCCTGAGCCAATGGGAAGAAGGTGAACTTCAGCCGTTTGCCTTCAGGCGCCTTGAACTGGGCACACTGTTCCTTCATAAACTCCTGTAGGTCGCCAGGCTGCTTGTTCAGTGAACTGATTTCCCATTCAGGCCGCTGGGGCTGTTCTGGCTTTTGCTGCTCTGGAGCTGATGCCGCTTCGTTCATGAGCTGCGCCTTCATCTCGTTCATCCACTGCTTCTTCGTAATCTCCATGCGCAGGCGCTCGCGCTCCAATTGGTCGGCCTGGCGCTTGAGGAACCAACGGCGCCAGAAGTAGATACCTGCAGCCACACAGCAAAGGAAGAGCAACAGAATCCATCTGTTTCGCAACAATGGTGGCGTGATTGTAATCTTCAGGGTAGCCTCGTTCTCACCCATCGTACCGTCCTCATTGAGCATACGCACGTGAAGGACGTAGCTACCATGATGGAGCGACATGTAAGTGATGTTAGGATCCTGTTCCTCGGTCTTGATCCAACGATCGCTAAAGCCTTCCAGCATATAGACGAACCGAGATGTATTGTGAATCTCACCCTTATCGGAACCCAACTGGATCGTAAACTGGTTCTCGTCGTGACGAAGCGTGAGCTCACGACACTCGTTGAGAGCCTCTTCGAGGATGACACGACCGTCGAACTTCTCGCCAACGCCAATCTGCTGTCCGAAGAGCTTCAGACCGCTAAAGATGGGCTTCTCCGTATTGTTGACACCTGACACCAGTTTGGGGTCAATGACATCCACACCCCCGAGGCCTCCCACGAGGATGAGACCATCGCGCGTACAGCTGATGGAACGCTTGTTGTAAGGCCCTTGCTGCAGTCCGTCCTTCGCGCTGAAACTGCGCACGAGGAAAGTCCACTCACCATTCTCCTCCTTACGGGGGATTACGTTGGAGATACCGTGATCTGTAACTACCCACATCGTGTGGAGCTTGTCTTCGGCAATACCCGACACACTGGAGCCGATCAGGCCGTTGTTCATGTCAAGCATCTTCTGTCGCCCCGTCTTACGGTCGAGAATACAACAGCCCGACGTAGAGCCATACCAGATAAGTTCACGACTATCCTCCATCACACAGACATTGGTGGAATTGGCGGCAGGCTGACCAGGCACGGCAGGAATCTCAAAATTCATCACCTGGCCGCTGACAGGATTGATCAGCGAATAGAACACAGAGTGACCAACGATGAGCCAGCCCTTCTTGATCCACCCGATGCTGGTCATGAAGTTCTCCTTCAACTTTGTGTTATACGAACTCCAAGTCTTGAACTTGCCAGTCTTCAGATTAAGCCGCTGCACACCGTTACCCAACGTACCTATCCAGATGTCGCCCCACTTATCCTCGGTGACCGACCACACATTATTATTCAACAGAGCACCGTCGGCATTAGAGGCGGTGTAGACTTTCACCTGCCCGTCGACAATATGGATCAGACCGCCGTTATAGGTACCAAACCAGACTGAACCGTCGTGAGCACCATAGCTTGCGACCATGATGTCAGAGATCAGCGGGCTGTTCGACTTATTGAAGGTCTGCATCTCGCCAGTGCGAGGATCGTACTTGATGATACCCTTGTCATCAGCACCAAACCAGAAGTTACCATGCGTGTCCTCCGTCGTGGTATTGATATCACCCACCTCCAGCGTCTTGAAGGCCAGCGGCTTTTCGATATACTGGTTCAGACCACTGCGATAGGCACCAATCCACATATTGCCGCTCTTGTCGAGCAGCAGGTGCTTCACGGTGTTCTCGCTGATGGAAGTCTCGTCGAGCTTATTGTGGAGGAACTGGCGCATGTCATTCGTCTTCGAGTCGATGACGATGAGCCCCTGATGGTCGGTAGCCAGCCAGAGCCAGCCGTGCTGGTCCATTACAAGATCCCACACAAGCAGATTCTCTGGCAGGGCTATCACTCCCTTCTGTCCCAGGAACTCATTGATAGACATGTACCACTTCTTCTGCTGTTGCTCGTAGATATAGGTCGCGCCATTGGAGAGCACCCAGTAGTTGCCGAAATTGTCGACGATAACCCTGTACTCGGAACTGGGAGCGCCGCCATGCTGACGTATAAAGGAATCCTTCCACACCACCTTGCCCCTCACGCCATCGACGGCCATCAGGTCGCCATCGCTCGATGCCACAATGAGCAAGTCGTTATATTCAGCAAAGGAGGAGAACCAGAACTCGTTGGGAAATTCTTCCTGGCCATAGCCGTACTTCGTCAGCGACTTCTTCTTGGTCTTGGGATTATAGCAATGCAAGCCGTCGGTATAGGTCTTCACCCAGAGGTTCTTCTTCGAGTCAATATAGATACGGTCTATACCTCCCGTGATACCCAGCTTGGCCAGATAGGGCGACGGATTACGTATAGCACTCTCGGTCACAGGGTCGAAGATGCTGTAGTTCATACCCTGCTTCAGCCAGAACTTGCCATCGATGTCCTCCCAGATCATGTCCACATAGTCATTACGCAACGAAGTGGTGTCGTTCGGATCAGAATAGAAGGTGCGGAAACGATAGCCGTCATAGCGGTTGAAACCATAAGGCGTGCCGATCCAAATGATACCCTTGGAGTCCTGGAAAATGTAGTTAATCTGTGAATTCGACAGGCCGTCACGGCTGTCGAGACGGCGGAACTTCATGTCTGGAATCACTGTCGAGGCAGCACTCGCGCCCAGACAGAAAAGAAACATAATAGTTGTCAGAAACTGCTTCATATAGTTATTGGCAATTTAAAATAGTCCTTAATTCGCTACAAATTTAGACATTTTCTGCGATATAAACAAATATTCGGCAAAAAAATTGCAACTTAGTTGCGAAACTCTCTTCGTAACTTTGCACCCAGAAAATGCAAAATGGTGGAATTTGTAACTATAAATAAGGTAAAATATGTCATACGAAAATCAACAACACGAGTGCTGCGAGCATGAGCATGAGCACCATCACGAGCATTCCTTGAGCAAGCAGCTCTGGCTCATTGGTATCACTGTCATACTGCTCGTCATGGCAGTCATTATCGAAAAGACCATGAACCTGCCCCAGTGGCAGCTCTTATTGGTTTACCTTGTTCCCTACCTCCTGATTGGTCACGACACACTGAAGGAAGCCATCGAGGGACTGACAGAGGGCGAAGCTTTCAACGAGCATTTCCTGATGTCGATAGCCACCATTGGCGCCCTCTGCATCGGATTCATCCCTGGGGCTGAATCCGAGTTTCCCG
Organism: uncultured Prevotella sp.; assembly: GCA_946183415.1. GTDB lineage: Bacteria > Bacteroidota > Bacteroidia > Bacteroidales > Bacteroidaceae > Prevotella. Next base: position 61,188 of record CAMHAM010000002.1, on the reverse strand, counting down.
AGGCAGTCTTTGTGATGCTCTTTTTCCAGGTTGGCGAACTGTTCGAGGGCTATGCCGAAGGTAAGAGCCGCGACAGCATTGCACATCTGATGAATATCCGCCCCGATGTGGCCCATGTAGAGACTTCCACCGAACTGAAGGATGTCAGTCCTGAGGAGGTTCAGATAGATGATGTGATCGTGATACGCCCAGGAGAGAAAGTGCCGCTCGACGGTTTCATCGTAGAGGGCAGCACCTCACTCAACACCGTTGCCCTAACGGGTGAGACCCTACCACGCGAGGTGACAGAGAGCGATGAGGTCATCTCTGGCTGCGTCAACATCTCAGGTGTCATCAGGGTTCAGGTCACTAAGACCTTTGGCGAGAGTACAGTCTCAAAAATCCTGAATCTCGTGGAACATGCCAGCGAGCACAAGTCTCAGAGCGAAGCCTTCATCACACGTTTTGCGCGTGTCTATACGCCTGTGGTGGTGTTTGCCGCCATCGCCCTTGCCGTCGTTCCGACACTCTTTGGGGGCTCGTTTGCCACATGGCTCTATCGTGCCCTGATGTTCCTCGTCGTCAGTTGTCCATGTGCGCTGGTCATCAGCGTGCCCCTGACCTTCTTTGGCGGTATCGGAGGAGCCTCCCGAAAGGGTATACTCATCAAGGGTTCTAACTTTATGGATATCCTTGCCAAGGTGGATACCGTCGTCTTCGACAAGACAGGCACCCTGACCCACGGACAGTTTGCCGTAGAGGCCGTACACCCAGAGCGTTATGATGCCCATCATCTGTTGCATCTCGCTGCCCACGTGGAGCACTACTCCACCCACCCTATCGGAGCTGCACTGCGCGACGCTTTCCCAGAAGAGGCTACCGACGGCTGTCGCATCAGCGATGTCGAGGAGATAGCTGGACAGGGCATCCGCGCAAAAGTTGGTGACAACATCGTGTGCGTGGGCAATACGAAGATGATGGACACCATCGGTGCCCAATGGCACGACTGCCCACAATGCGACCACCAGCATCAGGCAGCCTCAGGAACCATCATCCACATGGCTATCGACGGACAGTATGCTGGACATATTATCATCAACGATAAGATCAAGGCTGATAGCAAAGAGGCCATTGCACGACTCAAGCAACTGGGAGTCAGGAAGACCGTGATGCTGACGGGCGACCGTGAGGAAGTGGGGCACCATGTAGCAGAGCAACTGAGACTCGACGAATACCATGCCGGACTACTGCCAGCAGATAAAGTCAGCCATATAGAGCGCCTGCTCACGTCTCAAGGGACTGCTGATGGAACCAGCCTCGACAAGCCCGTAGTGGCCTTCGTGGGCGATGGCATCAACGATGCCCCTGTATTGGCTCGGGCTGATGTCGGCATAGCCATGGGAGGTCTTGGCAGCGATGCCGCCATCGAAGCTGCAGATGTAGTGCTGATGGATGATCAGCCTTCAAAGGTAGCGTTAGCCATCCGGATAGCGCGCAAGACCATTGCCATCGCTCGTCAGAATGTCATCTTCGCCATCGTCATCAAGATTTCAGTACTCCTGCTTGCCACCTTCGGACTGGCCAACATGGCGCTGGCAGTATTCGCCGATGTAGGCGTGACCGTTCTGGCCGTATTCAATGCCATGAGGGCTTTACGCACAACAGCGTAAGGCCCCCTCATTGATTCTTGGCGCTCGTCTCCCGGATAACAAGTTTCTGAGGCACGATCTTCTTGTAGATCTTCGTGTCGCCACCGATGTTCTTCAGCAACAGCTGACAAGACTGAACACCCATATCATACGACTGATCCTCGATGACCGATAGTTTTGGCGTTACGTATTTCGCATGCACATCGTCAGTAAAACCTATCAGTGCCACGTCTTTCGGAATCTCCAGCCCCTTCTGCTTGATGGCAGTAAAGGCAGCAAACGTGATGATATCGTTGAAGGCAAGAATGGCATCAGGCCGGTTCTCCATCTCCAGCAGCTTCGTAGTGGCCTCAAGAGCCCAGTCGTAGTTAATCTTCTCACAAACCACCAAGTCACGGTCAATAGGAATGCGATTCTCCTTCAGTGCCTCCAGATAGCCGTGCTTACGACGCTTCACCATGTCAAGATGATTAGGACCTCCCACGAAGGCGATGCGGCGACTGCCAGTATCTATCAGGTGCTGTGTCGCCTCCTGAGCTGCCACATCACCATTGGCCATAACACTCGAGAACTTCTCCTGCAGGCAGGTACGCCCGAAAAAGACCAGAGGAATACCCATGTTCGAGATTTCCTCAAAATGACTGTAATCCGTCGTGTCCTGAGCCAGACAGGCAATGATACCCTCCACATGCAGACTGATGAAATTGTCGATGGCCCTCACCTCAGCCTCACTATTCTCATGAGTGTTCGCGCTGATAATCGAGTAGCCCGCCTTGCGCGCCTCCTCCTCGATACCGTCAAGCACTGCCGAATAATAATGTGTCACCAGATTGGGCACCACCACACCGATTACCCTCGGAGCCTCCTTACGAAGACTCTGAGCAAAGGGGTTGGGCCTGTAGTTCAGTCGCTTTGCCAACTCCTTCACCTTTGCCTGCATCTCAAGACCAATCTCAGGCGAACTTCTCAGCGCACGACTGACGGTTGCGATACTGACGCCAAGCTCCTTGGCAAGATCTTTCAGTGACGTTCTGTGTTTTATATTAGCCATGAAAGTTGATAATTTAGATAGACGCGGCAAAGGTACAAATAAAAATTGGAAGTCGCAAACGTTTACGTTTATTTTTTCACATAAAAAGCATACAACCAGCAAAAAAACATCGTACCTTTGCACCAGCAAAATCAGAATGAGTAATGAATAGTTGATAATAAGTTAGTTAGAAATTTGAAAGCAAGACTGTCGTGATGACACTCTTGCTTTCTTTTTTTGTCTTCCCTAATCACGCTTTTGAATAAACGACTAATTCTCTTGGCAGGGTGATGACCTTCAGGCGTTGATACCAGATACGACTGGAGCCTGCGATGTGTTTCTGGGTATGGCTGCTGATAATGTAGTAGCTCGCAGTATACTCGTCCATCATGTCGAGAAACACCTTTTTGATACGCGAACATTTCTCATTGATGGCATTATCGAGAGGATTAACCAGATGATCCACGCCTTCGATGATTTTCTCCTTATCCATCAGCTTTGCCGTAGCCATATAATAGCGGGTAAGTTCCTCGCGATAATCCGAGAGTCGTTTGAACTCTATCCCCTCAGGATGCGCCCTACCAGCACACACCGCAATCAATACGGTCAGACGACTGGTACCTCTTCTTCTTATACCGACAGCTACGGCAATACCACGACGACTCATAAGAATCAGTATGGGCAAAGCATTGGTTCTTCCTCCAGCTATACGGATTCGTATGGAAACACTACTACACAACAACGTAGCAATAATGAAAATACATCTATCTGGTCATGGTAACTTAAAAATTATTCTAGTTATGAAGAAGATGGTATTAACAATGTTGTGCATGATGGCTTTGAATGCCAATGCTCAGGTTTATGCTTATGATACATGGACGCAGTTGCCAACAACGGATTTATATGATACTCAAACCATGAATATGGCTCTGGCTCATGCTGGAATGAGAGCAAGAGTGGAGGCCAGGAAACAGGCTTTATTTGAGCACTATACCAGTCAGGCTATAGATGCCTTTCGTAATAGCCAATGGAGTTCTGTGATCTACTTTGCAAACCAAGCTTTGGATACATCTTATTATAATGGTGACATCTATTATCTTCGGGGATATGCCAATGAGCAATTGGGGGATCTGAGACAAGCCAAGAAAGATTACCGTAAAGGAAAGAAGTATGGCTGCTACCAAGCGACTGCAGCTCTGCAATCCCTCAAAGCCAGAAAGAAGAGGAGATGATCATTTCTCAAGGCTTGTGGAAATAAGGAATCGCAACCTCACAGCGTGCATGGCTTTACTTCTCCTTTGTCTCCTCCTTGCCTGCTTCTAAGCTGCTCCTAAGGTTGCAAAGATATTTTCAGTAGGTATAATCTTCAAAATGAATCTGCCATCAAATCCTTACGGCCTATAAGGCTGAAGATTGTGATTTCATTATCTTCGTTGAGAATACGGAGCGTGCGCAGAACCTCGTTTAATGTAGAACCGCTTGTTGTTACATCATCGATAACCAAAACATTCTGCTGACGAATCATTGAACAAAGTTCTCGTTCCTCTTCTGATTCAAATCTCAAGAAGTTCATGATATACGGACGGAGTTTGCTCTTTTTTACGTCCTTTGCTATCGTAAAGTAATCCTTCTGATGAATCATTTCCAACATGGCGTTGATGGAATTCTTTGCCTGCTCTTTGGCTGCTTCCGAATAGCGAGGCATTCCATTCTCTAAGATATCGTCAAGATATTGTTTCTCGTAGGCTTTCATATCGAATGATATATTAGAAGGAAGAGCCTTTACTAGAGTCATCTTATATAATGTAGGTTGCGCAAATCTGTAGATATAGCGCAGCATATATTGGTTCACCTTACTCGAAGATTCTGGCATAACCACAAGATCAAAGTTATAAAGATTAATCTTTTTATGAAGATTATCTACAGCTTTCTTGATGAAGTTTGTCAGATCTGGTGTATCCTGCAATGCCTCTGTGAATTTCACATATTTAATAAAGGCGGAACGTACAGAGCTTTCTACCTGATCAGAGAATTCATAACCATAGTAAAAGCACTTTCCGAATGCCTCTACCTGATAGCCATTGCCAGTAAGACTTACAATGTCCTCAGCACCATCGTGTTCGAAATCGAACACAAACTTTTTCTCTGTATCGTCGAATGTTATGCCCATATCGTTTGCTCTTTGGCTGCAAAGATACTATTTATTTTTTAAAAAAAAGTATTTAGCCCTAAAATTTAATATGCTTTTCCTTACTTTAGCGGTACGATCATTAAACACAAATGAATGATGAAGAAGTAAATGATGTGCAGCAAATGTGATGCACATTTTTGAAATGAAAATAGCGATTTGCCTATACATTCCTACATTATCTCTGTAACTCATTGTATATAAACTCGTTGCGCGATGTATAGTTACTTTGCTCTATACATCGTCTATACATGATAATAGGGTATCGCCCTCAAAAAGCCCGAAATTGAGACTGGAAAAAGCGCTTTGGAAGATCTCTAATACTATTGTTTCGCTAGATGTTTCACATGTGGAAACATTTTGTTTCCCTAATAGAAACAACTTGTTTCCCTTAATGAAACAGTTTGTTTCAATTAATGAAACAAACAAGAAATACATTGTATTTCAGTTAGTTAGATTCAAATAACGCATAAAATTACCTATATTTGATAACGATGATGTATAGATGCACTATTTCAAATATGCTCTATACATTGCATAAGTATCTAATTTAAAGCAGATTAAGCATAAAATGTAGGAATGTATAGAGGTTTTGAAAATTCTAATTGGAAAAAATTATTCATCTTAACAGCGTATAACAAAGAAAACTGGATAGGGAATATGGTTTATCTGATAATAAGTGGCTCTTATTTCTATAAAAATTTGGCGGATTGGAGAATAATGCTTATTTTTGTGGCCTCAACGTGTTATAAAATGAAGAAAATCCTTGTTATTCTACTGCTCTGACCAAGGACTCTACGACCTACGCTTGGACCAGTTGGCAAGAACCTGTGAAGAGTATCTCAGAAACGTATTATCGCCAGTTCTATCCCGATCATCTCAACGACTTCATCGCCCGCATCGAATGGGCTGAAACGGGGCAGGGCAATCACAATCCCGCAGTCATTGTCAATGGGGAGAATGGCACTGATGCGATTGTCATCATGGGAAAGGCCGGGCAGACAGTCACCCTCGATGCCTCTGCATCATCCGACCCCGATGGCGACGCGCTCTCTTTCAGATGGTGGCAGCAGAATGGCATCGGACAGACGAAGGCGGAAATCAGCCATGCCACGTCTTCGTCTGTCAAAGTAGAGATACCTGCCACCTTTATGAACGACGAGATTCACATCATCTGCGAAGTGCACGACCAGAGCAAATACGCTTTGCCTGCTTATCGTCGAATCATCATCAAGGCAACAGGGCAGTTCTAGAACGTCACGCGGACCATCATGCGGAAGCCGTGCTTGTGGGCCGTGGGAAGCTCGTTGTAGTTCAGACGACGGACGTACTCGACATGGAGAAGCTTGAAGATGTTGTGGATGCCCAGCGTGAGCTCCATATAGGGACGCTTGGGGTCGATGACATATGAGCCCTCGGGGAAGTACATCAAGATGGGGTTGCCCACGTTGTAGGGGTTCTCGGGGTTGTTCTTGTCTGAGAGCTCGCCCCAGAGCACACGGAAGCCTATCCACTCGCGCCACTTGAGTTTCTTGAGCAAGGGGATGCGGTTGAAGATCTTTCCATTCAGGTCCCAGTTGACGATAGCACTGAGGAAGCGATCGGTGGGGAACTCCATATTGTTGATCGCCTCAAACGTATAGTCCTGCACGATATATGAGAGGTTGGTCTCAGGCATGATGAGCAACGGATAAGGAACTTTCTCCCACTGGATTCCACCCTTGACAAGCCAGTCCATCTTACCCCACGAACGGAGCCAGAAGCGCTTATAGATGCTGGCCTCGGTGTAGTTATAGCTGTAATCGCCTCCGAGGAAATCCTTGAATCCCAGCGTGTGACTGAGGGTGAAGACGGGGGCATCGAGGTTAATGGGCAGACGGCGCTGCTTGGTATTGATGAACGTCTCGCCTGGGGCAAAGCGCAACTCGGCACGAAGCTCTGTGGTGCGGAACTTGCGACTATGCACGGGATTGATCGGAGTCAGTGCTGTGCCTGAGACAGCCGCTGTCGTGCCTGGGGCAACAACAGGGGCATTATTCCTTTCGATCTCCTGCTGGCAGACGGGATGGCTCCAGTTTGTCCAGAGCGTGCGGTCGGGCGACTCTGACATCGGGATAAAGTAGAGTTCGCCAGCTGCCTCATTCTCCTCTGTCTTGAATTCGACGGTAGTACGGAAGCCCCAGTCCTCCTCGCGCTGGAAAGTCAGCGACTGACGATTATAGAACTTCATTTTGTCGACAGTGGTCCATTTCAGACTCGTGAACACATTATCCTTATCGGTATGGAGGAACTTATCCGAAGGCGAGTCGATGTCGTAGCTGGAGCTGAAAGTGAGCGTACGCATGGGGAACTCACGTGGCAGATACTCTTTCTTGTTGAAAGAATAGATGACATCGGCCTTATAATAGTTCTTCTTGGATCCCCAGCCACGAGCCACATAGCCTCGGAAGAAGAAGTTGGAGTCGAGGTTGGCTGTGGTCTGCGCTGAGAGGCGCGTACGGAAGCCATCGATGAAGTTCGAGCTGAAGATGGTGTTCACAGGACCGATATCGACCTTCGAGGGATGCTTCTTAGTGCCCGTCTCAACGAAGTTTTCAATGAGGGCCTTCAGTCCGAAGATGATATACTTGAAGCCCTTGGTCTGTTCGAGGCCCTTGATGAAATTATCCATCGAGCTCTCGCTCTTGGTGAGCTCCACCTGTCGGTACTTCTTCCAGAAATCATCGCCTCGCATCATCGCATTGACATCCTTCACCTCTTTCTTCTTACCCTTGAACAGTTGACGAGGCAGCTCATCGAAGGCGAAATCGGTCAATCGCGTGTTGCGGATAACGGCAAACTTATGGAGGAAGCTGGCAAACTTCACCTCAGTAAACATATCGTCGACAGTGAGCACCCACTCGCCATTGGGCAACTTGGTGAACTCTTGGACAACCTGCATATTCTCGACGAAGTTCACATCGCTCTTCTTGGGGATGGTCATCTCGCAGCGCTTCACCTGCCAGCTGGAATCTGCCAGGATATAGAGGTCGCCACGGAAACCGAAGTCCTGCTGGTTGTTTGGCAGGAAGTGCAGATGGAAGCACTTGTCGTTGCCGACCATCAGCGTATCCTCGATGTAATAGCGATAGAAGGAGATGGCGCCACTACCGATAGGCGAGGTGAAGGGATACTGCAGCATACGGATCTGATCGTCGTAGATGTTCACATCGGTGAAGACATCCTTCAGCACCGTGGTAAGGATATCACCCGTCTGCACAAGATCGTTGACACCCGAAGAGTTCATACCCTTGACAATGATCTTCTCGTCGTGAGGCTTCTTGCGGTAAATCTTCTGCGAGACGGTCTCATCGACAGATACAGGCAGGATGAGCTTGTTGTTGTAAGGACAGGTCTCTACCTGGTCGATCAGCCACTGTTTCTTCTTATACTTGGGACTATCCAGGATTGCAGGCGTAATCTCATTGACTGCGAGGGTCAGCTTCTGGTATTTGTTATACTGATAGTAGTCGTGGTTGTCGAGATCAGTCTGTTTCTTGGCAGCAATCACCTTCTTCATCATCTCAACGGCAGGGTTGTTCTTACGGCTGTAACGGCCACGCTTAGCCTTCACGGTGACTTCCCTCAGCAGGGTGTTATCGGGCTTGAGCTTGACGTTGTAGGCACCCTTGACTCCATGATTCACCATCACAGTCGTGGTGACATAGCCGACGGCGCTGAAGGAGAGCATCCATCCCTGATGACGGGCGATGGAATAATGGCCCTCGATATTGGATACGGCGCCGAGATTGTGGCCCTTATACTGCACAGAGGCAAAGGGAATGGCCTCACCCGTCTGCGCATCAGTGATGGCACCAGTGAGCATCTGCTGGGCAAAAGTGCTTAAAGGTAAAAAGGCTAAAAGGTAAAAAGGTAAAAGCCATTTTACCAACCTTTGAACCCTATCGTATATTCTTCTATCTGTCATCCTTACTTTATTTCTTTTTACCTTTTTAATTTTTTACCTTTTTACCTTTCTTCAACAAGCTCGGAGAGCGAGTTGATAACCCGTTCAGCTTGCGATTCATCAACGGGGGCGTCAGTCCATCCTTCACCCTTGAACCACACGGTGTGGCAACCTGCCTGACGAGCCGGGATGATATCCTTATCGATACTGTCGCCCACAACGACAACCTCTGAAGGGTCGAGTCCTAATGCCTCGACACCGAGGGTGAAGATGCGGGGATCGGGTTTACGGACACCCACCACTGCCGACTCGACGATGTGTTGGAATATGCCGTCGAGCGAGAACTCACGAAGCACGGTAGCGATGTTACCATAGAAATTGCTGACGAGCACCATGGGGAAGTGCTCACGCAGCTGGAGCAGCACACTGCGGCTCTGGGATGTCTCTTCGCACGTTCGGGCATAAAGGTCATTGAGAAGCTTCTCACCATGCTTCGCCCACGACACCTCCGGACAAGAAGCCTCGATAAAATCGAGCTGTAGCCGAAGCTTCTGTGCCAGCGTCTGACGGAAGGTGAAATCGGGCTGGATGATGGGATTACGCCCCAGGGTGCGCTCACCATGAACATAGGCGTCGCGGAATAGCGCTTCGCTGACAGACACACCTACACGCTCGTAGGCATGCCAGATAACCTTTCCCCAATGATTGCCACCCGTGTCGAGTGTACCACCGTAGTCGAAGATATACCCCTTGATCATCTACAGCTGCTTGTTAAGGTCAGCACAGAGACGCTCATGAGTATGGCGCATATACATATACATAGCCTGGAAGACGGTGAGGTCGAACAAGGGATAAAGCCAGGGTATGTCGCACAGACAAGCTATGTAGATCGTAATAGCACGGGCGTTGAACGTCAGCAGATTGGTGTACTTCATCAATGGGCGACTACCTGCAAGCAACTTCTGGCGGATATCCTCAAGATGATCAGAGGGCTGAGCCGACACTTCCTTCCAGCGTGCGAAGAACTTCTGGAAATTGGGGGTCTGCTTCTCCTGATTCTTGCAGTAGTTGGCATAATTATAATAGAACGTGCGCCCGAGAAGATCGTTCTTGGGCAGTCCCTCATAGATGGCACGCTGCTGCTTGTAGTTGTCGAGTTCGCTACCATCCTTACCCAGAAGGAAGAAGAGGTGAATCTGACGGTAATAATCGGCCAGTGTGCTTTGAGGCGAGTGGATGATGAAACCAGCGAAGGCACAGAAGACAAACGCCCAGAAGCCCCACTGGATATCAGTACCGGGGATGTTCTGAGTCCACAGACGGTAGACGATAGCGAGATAGATGCAGAAGAACCACACATCGCCTGCAAAGCCGTCGAGCATACGCCCGATAAGTGTCTTCTTGCCCGTGATACGCGCCATCTGACCATCAGTAGAGTCGCAGAAGTTGGCCAGCATCAGCAGCACAACGCCACAAACGTTTGACCAAAGATCGGAGTAATGGAACATCCAACCTGCTCCAGCACCAAGAAAGATAGATACAATAGTGATGACATTCGGGTGAATGTCGAGCTTATTCCACAACAAAGCAAATGCCAGTCCGATAGGACGTGTAAAGTGTACATCGAGCCACTCCTCTGTGTCCTCAGACTTAAATGATAACTTGAGTAATTCTTTAAATGTTGCCATATTCTAATTTGACTATTTTTACTATTTCACAATTCTACTAATGAGGCTATGGCCTCAGCTGCTTCCTCACGACAACGAGAGAAACTGGGCCAGTCGTTGAAATCAATCAAGCAGAAGCTGCCATCGCTCCTCACAATGCAGTCACCGCCATAGACCTTAATGCCTACAGCCTCTGCCAGTCGCTCGGATTCAGTCTGCACAGCAGACAGCTCGAAGGGATAATGACAGGCTGAGCCATTACGCTTCTCATCGCTGAACTTCGTATCGCCATCGTCCGTAGGATAATAATAGCGGAAGAAGCCTGTGCCACTGACGCCATAGAACTTCACAAGGTCGCCCACAACATGCGCACTGACAGTGTATTGAGTAATACCACGCTGCGTCATCTGACGAATCTTTGCTTCGAGCGAGGTCTTATCAGGCGCAAACTGCACATCGTCCTCCGACTGTGCAGCAGCATCGCCTCGCTTCAGCCAATAGCCATCGAGCCCTTCCTTCGGAGGAACTGGTGTCCCTACTTGAGCCATGATAGACTCCAAACGACAACGGGCACAAGAGGCAACGCCCTGAGGCGAATTGATGACGCGGCAGACGCCATGGGTGGCCACTGCATTCAGTGCCTCAAGTGTCTCAGGCAAGCGGCCCATCGTGAAGATGACATCGCAAGAAGGAATCTCTGCCAAACTGTCTTCGCTGACGATAGACACTTGATGACCCAGAGCACTCAAGCGGGTGCCTACGGCCTCTAAGATAGCCCTATCCTTCTCCACTGAATGAGGGGAGAACTGTGGAGCCCGTTGTATCATCAGCACTTTCATCTCTTCAATCTTTCAAAAAACGCTCAGCTTTCGCTATGTCAGAGGCATGATCGATATCGAGTACCTTCGAGAAGGGGAACGCCTGGAGGCGCAGACCGTCGCGCACGAGGGCACGCTGGAAGTTACGCATACGACTCTCACCACGCTCGATACAGCGGCGAAGCGTATCAATGGAGGCTGGCGTCAGACCATAGATGCCGCCACTAATATACTTTGGTGCATCGCAGCTATCAAGGAATCCCGTGATGCGAAGTGCCTCGTCGGTAGACACATAGAGCGGCTTCTCATCATCGATATAGTCGGTAACACCCATCAGTCCATCGGCCTCACCACGAGCAACCAACGAGTGGAAGGTCTTGATATAGGTCTCGAACTCGGGTTCACGGAAGATGGTATCGACCGTTGTGAGCACAAAAGGCTCATCGCCAAGCCAACGACTGAGTTCCCACATACTATGCATGGAACTGGGTGTTGACTTGACGATGAACTTCAGCGGCACCTGGCCATCGTCTTGTATCTGTTGCAGACGGGCTTGTACGTCGGTCATCTGCTCATTGCAGATGGCTACAACCTCAGAGGCCCCATTGGCCATAAAGACCCTCAGTAACCTGTCTATCAATCGTTCACCAGCAACCTCTACGAGCGGTTTCGGACTTGTGATTCCTTCCTGAGCGAGCCTGCTTCCTTCGCCCGCCGCTATGACTGCATATTTCATAACGGCTGCAAAGGTAGACATTATTTGGCAGACTCTGAAAACTTTTTAGAAATATTTATTTTTCTATAGTCAATTTATGATAGTCTATATCGCCTGAACCGCTTTTTTGTTGACTAAAGTGTTCTACATTTCCTTTCAGACTGATATCGCCTGAGCCTCGCAGTTCACATTCCACTTTCTTACAGCCCTGTGCTAAGTCGGCAGAAATGTCGCCTGAACCTCTCACTGACAATAAGGTGTTCTGCACATTGTTGAGCTTCAGGTCAATATCGCCTGAGCCGATCAGTGTAGCAGCAGTTCGCTGAGCCTCCAGGCGCTTCAGATCGATATCGCCTGAGCCAGTCAGGTTGATGTCGCAACGATCACAGATAAGGTCGGCAATGTCGATGTCGCCCGAACCACGCAGGTTGATGTCCATATTATCGGTATCGATGCGCTGCTTGCTGATGAAGTCGCCAGAACCATTCAGGCTAATGCTGATCAGATCTGGGGAGGTGACATGAACAGAGATTTCGTCGGAACCACTCAACTGGAAATTAACTACACCCATCTTACCACGATTACGGATGACGAGACGCTTGCCATTCACTTCGGTCAGAATGTACTCAATATAGTTCTCTGGGCCTGTGACCTCTACGGAGAAACTATCGGCTTGCGTGTAATAGACTGTTGGAGAACCAACAATTTCAATCTCCTCGAAACCTCTCAGAGCGCGCGACTCTGCCACGAGATTTCCCTCGTCCAACGGCAACGAATTACAAGTTTTCACACACGATGTGACAGACATCAGAACAATTGCCAAGGCCAATAAGCCTGCGATTGGGAATAATTTCTTTTTCATTTCTTTCAGCATTTTTGTTTCACTTCTGTCTATTTGACGGAAGGAAACACGAAAAAGTTGCAGAAGAGGGGAAAAAACGTGATTAAGATAATGGCAGTTTAATCCAGAAGGTAGAACCCTCACCAAGTTCAGACTCTACGCCCATCGTACCACGCAGGCTCTGTACATGAGCCTTTGCCACAGACAGACCGAGACCCGTACCAGGTATATATTCGTCGATCTTGACGAAACGCTCGAAGATACGCTCTTGGTCATTCTTGGCGATACCCTTACCCGTATCACGCACATAAATACGCACATGATCACCCTGCACAAGGTCGAAGCCTAACGTGATCGTGCCTTTCTTCGTGAACTTGACGGCATTCTGCATGAGATGGTCTATGATTTCCGAAAGCTTGGCGACATCTGTATACATATACAATTCGGTATGGGGGAAATGGGTGGCAATGATGAGCGTCGTACCATCGACCAGCTGGGCATGCGTGTCGGCAATGCTCTTCAATATAGGCACGATATCTATCTGTGCCATCACCAGATTCTTAGCTTCTGCCTCGATCTTCGACATGCTCACCAGACCGTCGATAATCTGTAGCAGCTTGTGGTTGTTTTTCTGAATCTCCTGAATCAGCTGGTTACGGTCCTCCTCACTCTCCACCACAGGCAGAAGGTCGGCAAATCCCACGATAGCATTCAACGGTGTACGGATCTCATGACCCATATTAGCCAGGAAGGCCGTCTTCAGGCGATCGCTCTCCTCTGCCTTGTTACGGGCATTGATCAGATCGGCCTCCATCTTCTTCTGTTCGTCGATGCGCAACGAGGTTCCTACGACCGACGTTGGGTTACCATTGTCATCGCGCGCAGAAATCGTGGCGTAACTCTCCTCCCAATACATGGTGTTGTTCAATTTCACGCGATACACCTGATGGTAGGAGTCGCTGCGCCCAGCAAGAATATCCTCGAGCGCAACCCGCACACGCTGCACGTCGGATGGATCGAGATATTCCCACATCGCGTCGATGGGGGTATCTGGTGCAGAAGTAAAGCTGTCCTTTCCATCGCGATAGTCGGATTCATAAGTGGCCAGCCTCATCTTGGGATCCATCCTCCAGACGGCAATCTTCATGGCCTTCAGGATGAATTCGTATTCGACATTGTTCTGACGTGTTTTCTCGAGTTCCTGCAACTCTTTGTTGAGCTTTGCACTTGTCCTGCGCTGCCGGAAAATACCATAAATGAGCAAGACAGCTATCAGAAGACTCACACCCCACAAGATGGGTATGAGGCGCTCGTTATCCGAGTAAGCATATAATAATAATCCGATCATGGGTTCTTAATTCTTCGCAAAAGTAAGAATTTTATTTGGAAAATCAATAATTTCGGCACGTTTTTTCACAAAAACTGAAGATTTTTATTAGATTAACAGAAAAAAAGTGCGTTTTTCGCTCAACTTACATTAACTTTGCACCCTGTAATTGCAATACAATGGAACAAAATTTTGAACTGATCGCCAAAACGTTTATGGGACTGGAACCTGTACTGGCGAAAGAGCTGACCCAACTGGGGGCTAACGATGTAAAGATCGGTAGACGAATGGTATCGTTTACAGGTGATAAAGAAATGATGTATCGTGCAAACTTCCAATTGCACACTGCCATCAGAATCCTGAAGCCCATCCGTCATTTCAAAGCGAAAAGCGCAGATGACGTGTATGAGGAAATCAAGAAAATAGACTGGACAGAATATTTAGGCAACGATAAGACCTTCACGGTCGACTCTGTCGTGTTCTCTGAGGAGTTCCGCCATTCTAAGTTCGTCTCGTATAAGGTCAAGGATGCCATCGTCGACCAATTCCGTGAGAAGACAGGCAAGCGTCCGAATATATCTGTGGCCAACCCCGACATCCGTCTGAACATGCATATCGCAGAGGATCACTGCACACTGAGTCTCGACTCCAGTGGCGAATCACTGCATCGCAGGGGCTATCGCCAGGAGAGTGTGGATGCTCCCCTCAACGAGGTACTGGCTGCAGGTATGATCCTGCTCTCAGGCTGGCAGGGCGATACTGATTTCATCGATCCGATGTGTGGCAGCGGTACCCTGCTGATCGAAGCAGCCCTGATAGCCAAGAACATGGCACCAGGACTCTTCCGCAAGGAGTTTGCCTTCGAGAAATGGCCTGATTTCGATGCCGACTTGTTCGATGACATCTACAATGACGAGAGTCAGGAGCGCGAGTTTGCCCACAAGATCTATGGTTACGACATCGACATGAAGGCTGTCAACACAGCCCGCATGAATGTGAAGGCTGCAGGACTCTCTGATGTCATCAGCGTAGAGCAGCAGGACTTCAAAGAGTTCACACAGCCACAGAATAAGAGTATTATCATCACCAACCCGCCCTATGGCGAGCGAATCTCTACGCCCGACTTATTGGGAACATATAAGATGATTGGCGAACGCCTGAAGCACCAGTTCAAGGGCAACGATGCCTGGGTGCTCAGCTATCGCGAGGAATGCTTCGACCAGATCGGCCTGAAACCCAGCATCAAGATTCCGCTTTACAATGGCTCACTGGAGTGTGAATTCCGTAAATACCAGTTGTTTGATGGTAAACTGAAGGACTTCCGCTCAGAAGGTGGTATCGTAAAGACTGAAGAAGAGAAGCGCCAGATGGCCGAGAAGCACCGCTTCAAGAAAGAGCGCGAGTTTAAGAAACGTCTGGAGGAGCAGGAAGAGAACGAAGAGGCCGACATCCGTTCGTTCACCTTCCATCATCACAATCTCAACGGTGACAAGCGTAATGAGCGCAGAGCGCGTCGCGAAGACCGTGAGGATCGGAATGATCGCCGTGAGCGCGATGACCGTCGTGATCGCAAGGGTGGCTATAAAAGTCCCAACAAGGGTGGCCACGAGCGCTTCGATCGCAGCGGCAAGAGCCGTTCTTTCGGAAAAGGCAAGGACTTTGGAAAGAAAAGGAGGTTCGATGATGACGAAGATTAAGTTCATGGGGCTGACAGCCCTTTTGACCGTTTCTATGTCGATGATTGCACAAGACAAGCTTTTCACCCTCGAAGACCTCAACTACGGTGGTACCAACTATCGGCGCATGCTGCCGAAGAACATCTATATCACGTGGTGGGGCGATCAGCTGATGTATCAGGACGCTGAAGAAGGAGGCACCATCGCCAAGGACAAGAGCAGGACGACCCTGTTTACCCTCGACGAGGTAAACGCCACCCTGAAGGCTGAGCCCTCTTCGATGCACAGCGCCTATATGGCAAGTTACCCCTATGCCGACAAGTCGCTCGTGCTGCTGAGTAACGACACCATCCAGATTCTCTACGACTTCAAGCAGAAGCAGACCTCGATGGTGCAGCACATCCAAGGCACAGACAATCATGACTGGAACAAAGCCTCTCGTGCCATCGCTTATACGAAGGACTGGCAGCTCTTCGTGAGGGATGCCGATGACCATGAGTATCAGCTCTCCAACGACGGATCACGAGAGATCGTCTATGGACAGACTGTCCACCGCAATGAGTTTGGCATCAACAAAGGTACCTTCTGGAGTCCTGATGGACAGAAGCTTGCCTTCTACCGCATGGACCAGAGCATGGTGACTGACTATCCGCAGGTAGACATATTCCCACGTGAGGCCACCTACGAGCCTGACAAATATCCGATGGCTGGCATGACGAGCCACAAGGTGACTGTGGGCATCTTCGATCTGAAGACGCAGAAGACCGTCTATCTGCAGGCTGGAGACCCTACCGACCGCTATTTCACCAATATCGCCTGGAGTCCAGATGCCAAGACGGTTTATATGCTGGAGTTGAACCGTGCGCAGAACGACTGTCGCCTCGTATCCTACAGTGCTGAGACAGGCGAGAAGATGACAGAACTGCTTCGTGAGACTTCCGACAAATATGTGGAGCCTTTAAATCCCATCGTGTTCCTGCCTTGGGACGATTCGAAGTTCATCCTGCAGAGTCAGAAAGACGGCTTCAACCACTTATACTTATATAATAAGGAGGGACAACTGCTGAAGCAGCTCACCTCTGGTCCCTGGGTGGTGATGGAGCTTCTGGGCTTCAATGAGAAATCGAAGAGTGTCATCATCCTCTCTAACGAGAAGAACCTGCTGCAGAAGAATCTTTACGCCGTGAATATCAAGACGGGCAAGCGCACGCTGCTCGACGATGGTATCGGGGTTACACGCACAGCTGTGCTCTCAGCTTCTGGCGAACAGGTCTATCAGAAATACCAGGCACCCGAGATTCCTATGAGCATCAACGTGCGACAGACATCTAACGGTAAGGGCTATCAGCTGCACAAGGCTGAGGATCCCTGGAAAGGTTATCAGCAGCCCATCTTCGAGATGGGTAGCATCAAGGCTGCTGATGGTGTCACAGACCTCTATTTCAGAATGGTAAAGCCATCCGACTTCGACGCTACGAAGAAATATCCCACAGTGATCTACGTCTATGGAGGGCCTCATGCGCACAATGTCGACGCTTCGTGGCACTGGGCCAGCCGTTCGTGGGAGACCTATATGGCACAGAAAGGCTATATCGTCTTCATCCTCGACAATCGCGGTTCTGAGAATCGTGGTATCGCCTTCGAGCAGGCCACCTTCCACCAGCTGGGACAGATTGAGATGCAGGACCAGATGAAGGGTGTGGAGTATCTGCGCACCCTACCCTATGTCGATATGGATCGTCTGGGCGTTCACGGCTGGAGCTTCGGAGGCTTTATGACCATCTCGCTGATGACGAATTATCCTGATGTCTTCAAAGTTGGCGTAGCAGGTGGCCCCGTCATCGACTGGAAATGGTATGAGGTGATGTATGGCGAGCGCTATATGGGCACGCCCGACAGCAACCCCGAGGGCTTTGCCAAGTGCAGCCTCATCCCGAAGGCTAAGAATCTGAAGGGTAAGTTGCAGATTATCACAGGCTATAACGATGACACAGTGGTGCCTCAGCACTGTCTGTCGTTCCTCGATGCTTGTATCAAGGCTGGCACACAGCCCGATTTCTTCGCCTATCCTGGCGAGCCCCACAATATGCGTGGTCATGCGAGTGTTCATCTCCATGAGCGCATCACGCAGTACTTTGAGGACAATTTAAAAAAGTAAAAATGTAGTAATTATATGATGAAGATATTATTATTAGGCAGTGGTGGACGCGAGCATGCCCTCGCATGGAAAATTGCTCAGAGCAGCAAATGTGAGAAACTCTATATCGCCCCAGGCAACGCTGGGACAGGCAATTGTGGCGAGAACGTAGCCATGAAGGCCGACGACTTCGAGGCTATCAAGGCCTTCGTCGTAGAGAAAGGTATCAACATGGTAGTCGTGGGTCCTGAGGATCCCCTTGTAAAAGGTATCTACGACGAGCTGAAAGCTGATGCCCGCACGAAGGATGTTCCCGTCATCGGACCCTCAAAGGCTGGTGCCGTGCTCGAAGGTTCAAAAGACTTCGCCAAGGGTTTCATGCAGCGTCATCACATCCCCACAGCCCGCTATCAGACATTCGATGGCGAGCATCTGGAGGATGGTCTGAAGTTCCTCGAGACCCTCGAGGCTCCATATGTTCTCAAGGCCGATGGTCTGTGTGCTGGTAAAGGTGTGCTGATCCTCCCTACCCTCGACGAGGCTAAGAAGGAGCTGAAGGAGATGCTGGGCGGCATGTTTGGCAATGCCTCTTCGCAGGTAGTGATCGAGGAGTTCCTCAGTGGCATCGAGTGCTCAGTCTTCGTGCTTACGGATGGTCAGCACTATAAGATTCTGCCTGAAGCCAAGGACTACAAGCGTATCGGTGAGCACGATACCGGCTTGAACACAGGAGGCATGGGAAGCGTTACCCCTGTACCCTTCGCCACGAAGGAATGGATGCAGAAGGTCGAGGACCGTATCATCCGTCCTACGGTAGAAGGCCTGGCTTCTGAGGGTATCGACTACAAGGGCTTTATCTTCTTCGGACTGATCAATGTGAAGGGCGAGCCAATGGTGATTGAGTACAACTGCCGTATGGGCGACCCTGAGACTGAGAGTGTGATGCTCCGTCTGAAGAGTGATATCGTCGATCTGTTCGAGGGTGTGGCCGAGGGCAATCTCGACCAGCGTGCCATTGAGTTCGATCCTCGTGCAGCTGTCTGTGTGATGCTGGTCAGCGGCGGCTATCCTCAGGAGTACAAGAAGGGCTACCCCATCAAGGGCATCGATCAGGTAGAAGGCAGCATCGTCTTCCACAGTGGCACAGCCCTCAAGGATGGTGAGGTTGTCACCAATGGCGGGCGTGTCATCGCTGTCAGCAGCTATGGCAAGGATAAGGCTGAGGCCCTGCAGAAATCATTTGAGGAAGCCCAGAAGATACAATTTACCGACAAGTATTTCCGTCGCGATATCGGAGCAGACTTATAAAGGTAAAAAAGTAAAAAAGTAAAAAAGTAAAAAAGTAAAAAGGGTAAGAGTGAAGCGCGTTCAGAACATCGTCGCTGAGAGCCGTCGTACGTTGCCTTTCACAGCAGCGTATGCGGTAGTGGTGTGGCTGTTGGCAGGACTGATAGGCCATAACATGTGGCTACAGTTTATCTGCTTTGTGCTCGCTGTCTTCATGATGGTGCAGCTCAACAACAAGAACCTGTTGATACGCATCTACAGCCGCCTGGTGTCTTCGTCTTACATCGCACTCTCCTGTGCGGCCTTGTTTCTTTTCGCCTCACCTGGTGGTGCCTGTCTCCAACTGACGGTCATCGCCTCGCTCTTCTGCCTGTTCAACACTTATCTGAACCGTACTTCGGCAGGGTGGACCTATTATGCCTTCCTTTTTCTGGGTCTGGGCAGTCTGACTGATGTGCATGTGATTTATTTCATGCCTGTCTTCTGGCTGCTGATGCTGTTTGCCCTCTACAGTTTCAGCATGCAGACGTTCGTGGCCTCGCTGCTGGGTTTCGCCACTCCTTACTTTTACTCGCTGGCCTGGTATGCCTGGCGCGGAGAAGGCGATATCAGTCCCTGGTTACACCATCTGGCAGGAATAGGCGACTTACAGTTCTCCATCTCCTACTCGATGCTCAGTCTGCAACACCTCATCCTGCTGGCTTTCTTCCTCATTCTGTTTCTCTTGGGTAGCATCCATTTCGTCACCACGAGCTATAAGGATAAGATTCGTGTGCGCCAGATCTATTACAGTTTCATGACGCTGATGATCTTCTCCGGCCTGCTGATCATCCTGCAGCCGCAGTTCTATCAGCTGTCTTTCCACATCATGCTCATCTCCGTGAGTCCGTTTATAGGCCACTTCCTGGCACTGACCGAATCCCGACTGTCGAATATTCTCTTCTTTGTACTCACAGCCGTCGTGTTATTCCTCTCTGGCATGAACCTATGGATTTCATCATCAGTCTTCTGAGCCAGTACGGCTATTGGGGCATGCTGATAGCAGCCTTCCTGGCAGGCAGTTTCTTCCCCTTCTCCAGCGAGGCAGTGATACTCGCCCTGATGGCCACAGGCCTCGACCCCTGGGTGCTGATGATCTACGGCACCGTGGGCAATGTGCTGGGCAGTGTCCTTAATTATGCCTTAGGCCGTATGGGCAAAATGGAGTGGATCGAGAAGTATCTCCACGTGAAGAAGGAGGATCTCGACAAAGCCCACCGCTTCATTGCCGGCCACGGATCATGGATGGGGTTCTTCGCCTTTCTGCCCATATTGGGCAGTGCCATCACCATCGCTCTTGGGCTCATGCGCTCCAACATCGTCATCACATTCATCGCCATCACGATAGGCAAGATTTTCCGTTACATCATCTTAATCTACGGTGCTGGTTTGTTTATGTAACGTTAATTTATGTAGAGCGATAGAAATTTCTTCACTTTTCACTCTTCACTCTTCACTTTTTTTCGTACCTTTGCACTCACATTTGAATTTTAACGTTAGAAGATCATATTTTTAAATGGAACAACTCATTGCTGGACGTAGCGGCAGAGCTGGTTACAGACTGGTGGACAACACCCTGGGCTGGCTGACATTCCTCATCGCTGCCTTCGTCTATTGCTCTACAATCGAACCGACAGCCTCTTTCTGGGACTGTCCGGAGTTTATCACTACTGGTTACAAACTCGAAATCGGCCACCCGCCCGGGGCACCGTTCTTCATGCTCACTGCCAATCTGTTCTCGCAGTTTGCCAGCGATCCCACGCAGGTAGCCCGAATGGTCAACATGATGAGCGCCCTGCTCTCTGCCTCGTGTATACTGTTCCTCTTCTGGAGCATCACGCACCTCACGCGGCGGCTGCTCATCAGCGACTGGGGTGAACTGACGTTGCCGCGACTGATAGCCATCGAGGCTTCAGGACTGGTGGGAGCCCTTATCTATACCTTCAGCGACACCTTCTGGTACTCTGCTGTCGAGGGCGAGGTCTACGCTTACTCCTCAGCCTTCACGGCTGCCGTATTCTGGCTGATCCTGAAGTGGGACGATGTGGCTGATGAGCCTCACAGCGACCGTTGGCTTGTGCTGATCATGTACCTCACGGGCCTCTCTATCGGTGTCCACCTGCTCAACCTGCTCTGTGTGCCCGCCATCGGACTGGTTTACTACTATCGTCGCTTCCCCGATGCCAACCTCAAGGGCTCACTCATCGCCCTGGGCATTTCACTGGTGATCTTGGCAGCTGTGCTCTATGGTGTCGTTCCTGGCATCATCACCGTGGGCGGATGGTTCGAGCTGTTCTTTGTCAATGGTCTTGGCATGCCTTTCAACACGGGCGAGATCATCTATATCATCCTGCTCGTGGCTACCGTCATCTGGGCCGTCTATGAGACACAGACCCAGCGCCACAGTCCGAAGGTGCAGAATGTGGCCTTCCTGCTCTCAGTGGGCATGCTCGGCATTCCTTTCTACGGCTGGGGATGGTCGGCATTCATCATCGGTATCATCGTACTCGCCGTCTTATGGTTCGTACTTGGACTTACCAACAATAAGCTGCCACTCATCACAGCCCGCATGAAGAACACCATGCTGCTCTGCATGCTCATGCTGATGATTGGCTACTCCACCTATGCCCTCATCGTGATCCGCTCATCTGCCAATCCACCGATGGATCAGAACTCACCTGAGGACATCTTCACCCTGGGCGATTACCTGGGACGCGACCAATATGGCTATCGCCCCTTGCTCTACGGACAGGCCTACACCTCGCAGGTGGCCCTTGAGCAAGACGGCAACTACTGCAAGCCTGTCATGTCGAAGGGCAAGCCCGTCTATCAGCGTAAGGAGAAAGCCTCTGCCGACGAGAAGGATTCCTACTTCATAGTCCGTACGAAGGATGAGTACAAATACGCCCAGAACATGCTGTTCCCACGAATGTACGACGCTGGGCACGCCAGTGCCTACGAGTCGTGGATGGGTGGTGTCGACGGCACCGAGGTCGCTTACGACCGCTGTGGCGAGCCCATGACCGTCAAGATACCCTCGCAACTCGAGAATATCCGTTTCTTTCTCTCTTACCAGTGCAATTTCATGTACTGGCGCTACTTCATGTGGAACTTCGCGGGCCGCCAGAACGACATTCAGGGTAATGGCGAACTCGAGCACGGCAACTGGATTACCGGCATCCCCTTCATCGACAACATCCGCCTGGGGGATCAGTCGCTGCTGCCTGACGAGCTGAAGGAGAACAAGGGGCACAACGTCTTCTACTGTCTGCCCCTCATCTTAGGTCTCTTAGGACTCTTCTGGCAGGCTTGGTACACACGTAAGCGCAAGGTGGGCGACAAGACCATCGACGACCCCATCGGCATCCGCCAGTTCTGGGTGGTCTTCTTCCTCTTCTTCATGACGGGTCTTGCCATCGTGGTCTATCTGAACCAGACACCGATGCAGCCCCGTGAGCGCGACTATGCCTACGCAGGCTCGTTCTATGCCTTCGCCATCTGGTGCGGCATGGGTGTAGCTGCCATCATCGACTGGCTGAACCGCAAGCTCAAGAAAGAGAATCTGGTGGTGGCTGCAGTGATAGGCATCGTTTGTCTGCTCGTACCTGTCCAGATGGCTTCGCAGACTTGGGATGATCACGACCGCTCAGGCCGCTATACCTGTCGCGACTTCGGACAGAACTATCTGATGACGCTTCAGGAGAAGGGCAACCCCATCATCTTCACCAATGGCGATAACGACACCTTCCCACTCTGGTACAACCAGGATACCGAGGGCGTGCGCACTGATGCCCGTGTCTGCAACCTCTCTTATCTGCAGACCGATTGGTACATCGACCAGATGCGCCGTCCTGCCTACGACTCACCCTCCGTGCCCATCACGTGGAGCCGTCTGGAGTACTGTGCAGGTACTAATGAGTACGTACAGGTCGATCCCTCGCTCAAGGAAGAGGTGAAGAAACTCTATCAGACGCACCCCGAGGAGGCGCGCAAGCAGTTTGGCGACGATCCCTTCGAACTGAAGAATATCCTCAACTACTGGGTACGCTCCACCACGAAGGACTTCCACGTCATCCCCACCGATACGGTCTATGTCACCATCGACAAGGAGGCCGTGCGCCGCAGTGGCATGATGATGGCCAGTGACTCCATCCCCGATAAGATGGTCATCTCGCTCAAGGGCAAGGGCGCACTCTACAAGGGCGACCTCATGATGCTCGAGATTATTGCCAATGCCAACTGGGAGCGTCCCATCTACGTGGCTCTCACCGTAGGCTCGGAAAACTATATGAACCTTGGCGACAACTTCGTACAGGAAGGCCTCGCCAACCGCATCACCCCGTTCACCACCAACAAGGCCGGTACCCGTAACTTCGACACAGAGAAGACCTTCAACAACGTGATGAACAAGTTCAAGTTCGGTGGCATCGATGCAAAGGGTATCTATCTCGACGAGACCGTGCTCCGCATGTGCTACACCCACCGCCGCTTGTTCTCGATGCTCGTGCTCAACCTCCTCCAAGAGGGTAAGAAAGACAAGGCTGCTCAGGTGCTCGCCAAGGCAGAAAAGGAAATTCCCGCTTATAACGTGCCCCACGACTATCAGGGCGGATCGCTCGATCTGGCACGCGGCTACATACTCACGGGCGACCTCAAGAAAGCCCAGCAGCTCATCGCTGGGCTCTGGAACAAGTCACTCCAATACCTCCAGTTCTATTGTTCGCTCGATGGCGCGCGCTTCACCAATGCCCAGCACGACGTGATGCTCCATACCTACATCATGCAGCAGATTCTCGACCTCGAGGATACCGTCGACGAGAAGGTGGCTGACAAGATGGAGCAGCAGCTCGATGGCGTCATGAAAGTGTTCCAAGCCAAAGGCGGAAGCTTTGAGTAATGAATAGTGAATAATGATTATTGAGCAACCGGCTATTTATCTCCGCTGGCTTTACCCCAAGGCCTACTGGAGAATGGACCGTCACGAGAGGGCAGTCTATCTGACCTTCGACGACGGCCCCATACCGGAGGCTACACCTTTTATTCTCGACACCCTGAAGGAGTATGGCGCCAAGGCCACCTTCTTCATGGTGGGCGACAATGTGCGGAAGCACCCCGAGCTCTACGAGCGAATCCTCGCTGAGGGCCATCAGGTGGGCAATCACACCCACAACCACATCCAGGGCCTCTCCCACTCCATCCACGAGTACAGCTACAATGTCGAGAAGGCCAACGCCTATATCCACAGCCACTACGTGCGCCCGCCCCACGGCTGGATGCGCATGGCTCAGTACGCCTGGCTCAGCCGCAAGTACAAGATTGTGATGTGGGATCTCGTCACCCGCGACTATTCCAAGTGGATGACGGCCGACGACGTCATAAATAATGTAAAGAGGTACGCGCGCAATGGCTCCATCATCACCTTCCACGACTCGCTGAAGTCAATCGACAAACTGCACACCGCCCTCCCCCAGTGCCTCCAATGGCTAAAGGACCAAGGCTACGAGTTCAAGATCTTCCCCTGAAACCCTTTCTGAAAACCCTGAAACCCCTAAAACATAAAAACGACATGAAGAAATTACTGATTAGTTTATTAGCAACAGCAACATTCGCTATGACAACAAATGCCCAACCACAGCTCCGCGCCGATAACATCGACGAGGTGCTCAAGGCTATGACCCTTGAAGAGAAAGCCCAGATTCTCGTGGGCGGTGGTAACGACAGCTTCGTCGGCAGCGGTGCTCTGCTCGGACATCAGGCGAAACTGGTGGCCGGAGCAGCAGGCATCACTGTAGAGATTCCACGTCTCGGCATCCCCGCCACTGTGCTCACCGACGGCCCTGCCGGCGTCCACATCGACCCCACCAGGAAGAACGACACCAACACCTACTATGCTACGGGCTTCCCCGTAGGCACCTGTCTGGCCTCCACCTGGAACACAGAACTCGTCGAGGCCGTCGGCAAGGCTATCGGCAACGAGACCCTCGAGTATGGTTGCGATGTCATCCTCGGCCCTGGCCTCAACATCCACCGCAGTCCCCTCTGCGGCCGTAACTTCGAATACTATTCAGAAGACCCCTTCGTGACGGGTAAGATTGGTACCGCCATGACCCTCGGCATCCAGAGCCAGGGCGTAGGCGTCTCCGCCAAGCACTATGCCGTCAACTCCCAGGAGAGCGACCGTACGCGCGTCGATGAGCGCGTCAGCCAGCGTGCCCTTCGCGAGATCTATCTCCGCGGCTTCGAGCGCGTCGTGCGCGAGAGCGATCCCTGGACTGTCATGTCAGCCTACAATCTGGTGAACGGAGAGTTCGCACAGGGCAGCAAAGGCCTGCTCACAGATATCCTCCGCACCGACTGGGGCTTCCGCGGCATCGTGATGACCGACTGGATCAACAAGCGCGAAGGACAAGGTCTCTATACCGTCGACCAGGTAGAGGCAGGCAACGACCTGATGACGCCAGGCTATCCCACACAGGCAGAAGACATCGTCAAAGGTGTGAAGAGCGGCAAGCTCGACATCAAGTATGTCGATCAGAACGTGCGACGCATGCTCGAGTACATCGTCAAGACCCCACGCTTCCGCGGCTATCAGTTCAGCAACAAACCCGATCTGCAGGCTCACGCCCAGATCACCCGCCAGTCGAGCACCGAGGGCATGGTACTGCTCAAGAACGACGGCGTGCTCCCCATTCGCGACCTTAAGACCGTTGCCCTCTTCGGTGTCAACTCCTACGACTTCCTCGCAGGTGGTCTCGGCTCTGGAGCCGTCAACATGCCCTATAGCGTCGATATGGTCACTGGTCTGAAGAACATCGGCATCAAGACCACCCCGCAACTGACAGAGATCTACCAAAACTACATCAAATACGCCCGAGCCAAGCTGAAGGCCGACAAGAACCCCATCATGTGGTTCCTCGACACAGGCCAGCCCAAGTTCGACGAAATCGACATCACCGAGCGCTGCGTACAGCATGAGGTGAAGGAAGCCGATGCCGCCATCATCACCATCGGACGTCAGGCTGGTGAAGGCATGGACCGCGCCATCGAAGGCGAGTTCAACCTGACACAGGCTGAGCGCGACATGATCTTCCGCGTCAGCGACACCTTCCGTCCTGCAGGCAAGCCCGTCATTGTCATCCTCAACTCAGGCAGCGTCATGGAGACAGCCTCCTGGCGCAACCGCGTCGATGCCATCCTCTGCGCTTGGCAGCCCGGTGAGGAAGGTGGCAACAGCGTCGCCGACGTGCTCACGGGCAAGGCCAACCCCTCTGGCAAGCTTACGATGACATGGCCCATCGCCGCCACCGACCACCCCTCTACGAAGAATTTCCCGCAGGAAATGGATGCCTACACCTTCCGTGAGATGATTGGCTGGGGCGCACAGATCCCCGGACGCGACTACACCAACCACGACGAGGACATCTACGTCGGCTACCGCTACTTCGACACCTTCAAGAAGAACGTCGCCTACCCCTTCGGCTTCGGTCTGAGCTACACCACATTCAGCCTCTCCAAGCCCGTCGTGAAGGCCAAGGGCAAGCAGGCCGTCGAGGTCAGCATCACCGTCAAGAACACTGGCAGCGTCGCTGGTAAGGAAGTGGCTCAGGTCTATGTCCAGGCCCCCAAGGGTCGTCTGGAGAAGCCCGCACAAGAGCTGAAGGCCTTCGCCAAGACACGCGAGCTGCAGCCCGGCGAGAGCCAGACGCTCACGATGACCATACCCGTGCGCGACCTCGCCAGCTTCGACGAGGCAGGCAGCCAGTGGCTCACCGAGGCCGGCACCTACACCTTCTGCATCGGCACCAGCAGCCGCGACATCGCCGCCACCGCCCAGCTGAAGATAGCCGAGTACACCGAGAAGACCACTAACGCCCTCGCTCCCCAGCAGAGCCTCAACCTGCTGAAGCAGTAAGCGTTAGCAACTTTACCAACAAAAATCCCGCTCAATTCTGGGCGGGATTTTTCAGTTCTGTAGCACTGTAGTTGATCTTGAGCGCAAATGACTGCTGTAGGGAGCGCTTCACCTGACTGATGATACGCATGGGCGCCTGACGATCAGCACGGAAGCTGACGGTGAGGTGCTCGGCATTCTCGGGGGTCATCGACTGGCGAATCTGGCTAATACGGGCACTGATATCCTCTGGGCGCACGATGGAGCCATTGACCTGCACCTGCCACTGCCCGTTGAGACGGCCTACGTAGACATTCACGACAGAGGGTCGGTTGGCCAGTTTCTGCACCTCAGAGCCTTGGGGCACCTGTAGGCGCACCTTCACCTCGTCGGAGCGCATGTGGGTGACGATCATGAAGAAGAACAGGACGGTGAAGATAAGGTCGGGCATCGATGCCATATTCAGCGAGGGCACGCCCTTATCGCGCGCTGAGGACCGGAACAAGCTCCGCATCGGTTTCATGGGCGACCTCCTTCCTCGACTAACGATTCACTGATGCGCTGGGGGTAATATTCGTTGACGGCTGCACGCTCCTCACTGCTGCAATGAGCATAGTCGTGACCGTAGTGCTTGAGAGCGTACTGCCGGCGCAAAGCATGGTAGGCTCCAACAATGGCATCCTGCATGCGGAAATAAGTCTCATAGGTAGAAGCGGGATCGGCTTCTATGGAGATGACGTGTTGCTCGCGATTGACAGAGGCGAGTGCCACCACCCGCTCCTGAAGCTGCTTGGGGGTGACGACGGCATCGTCACAATGAATCTGGTTGTCGGCATCGATAGTGACGCGCATCACGAGGTCTTTCTGGACATCCATGGGCTGCTCGTGCTCCAGCGGCGGCGGTGCCATCTGGCGCAGGAGTCCCTTGTCCGTGTCCATCGACGAGGTGACAAGGAAGAAAATGAGCAGCATGAACGAGATGTCGGCAGTCGACGTTGTGTTCAGCTCCGGAATCTGCCTATTATTGCGCTTACGAAACATCCGATGAGCAAAAGGGTTGAAGTGTAAATAAACATATCGGTGGCTTTGAGCCAGAAGACGTCGGCAAACCGCTCACCATTGGTGACGATGGGATCGGACGAACCCAGAAGGAAGGTGACGAGCAAGAGGAGCACGAAGCCCACTGCCACGCACCAGCCGATGCGCCCTGCAGGAACACCATTGATAATATCGTCGCCCTTACGACGGTTGCGCAGCCCATGCCACACACTATAAGCCGACACCAGGAGGGCTGCCCCCACCATGATGTACATCAGCCAAAGCATAAGATCGGCAAAAAAAGGCGTTACGAAACTATTCATCACTTTTCACTTCTAATCTTGTACTCCGTGATCATGTCGAGCAGGGTGATAGCCGACTCTTCCATCTGCGACGTCAGACGCTCGATCTTCGAAAGAATATAGCTATAGAAGAGCTGCAGGATGAGAGCCACCACGATACCGAAAATGGTAGTGATAAGGGCGACCTTCATACCCTGGGCCACAATCGTAGGCCCGATGTCACCTGCCTGCTGAATCTGGTCGAAGGCCATGACCATTCCGATGACCGTACCCAGGAATCCGAGCGAGGGTGCCATCGCGATAAAGAGCTTGATCCACGAGCAGCCCTTTTCGAGATTAGCAGCCTGCAGGCCACCATAGTTGGCAATACTGCGCTCGATGGCATCCATAGGCTGGTGGATATGAAGCAGCCCTTGGTAGCACACGCTGGCCACAGGTCCCCGTGTATTACGGCAGAGCGTCTTCGCCCCCTCCACGTCGTCATTCTTCAGATGGTTCTCAATGTCCTCCATCAGTTTGTGGGCCTTAATCTCCGAGAGCGTCAGGTAGATAATGCGCTCGATACAGAAGGCAAGACCCAGCACGAGGGCAAGGGCTACGAGCGACATAAAGCCCGCATTGCCATCAATGAACTTAGTCTTCAGCTGTTTGTGAAATCCGCCCCCCTCCGCCTCTTCTTCAGGGTCATCGGCAGCCATCAACTCCGCTGCCAGCGAATCGTCAGCAGCTATCGAATCCCCAGCCACAGAGTCGGCAACAACTGTCACGTCAGGCTTTGCCGCATTCTGGGCATCCACAACCTGCGACAAACAGAGCAGGCCAGCCAACGAGAACAGTATCATCAATCTTTTCATAATACTACTTTTGTAAGATATCCTAATTCATATACCGCGTGCAAAAGTACTAAAATTCTGAGTATAATAGCACGAAATGACAAAAATTAACTTCTTTGATATGTACTGCCATTTATATAGAGGTATTATGACAGAGAACAGGAGATAGCCTTCCTGAAGGACACTCGGGAACAGGCAAGGCCATAAAAGGCTGAGTATGGAGGATATGTGACATCCACAGAGAATTGATGTACGCTGCATCCACGGAGATGACAAGGTGTTAGCAGCCTTTAGCCATACTCTACCCTGCTGTCTGAGTAAGCTTAGAAGCAGGGTAGAAGCAGCCTAGAAGCAGGCTAGAAGGAGCCTAGAAGGAGCCTAGAAGCAGACTGGAGGGCAGTAGGGTAATAATATGGTGGCAGTTTGTACCTTAATCGGACTATGTCTTATAAAAGGTTAAACGAGACAAATTAATGGTGTTTTATTTTGCTGGAAATGATACTTTTTGTAAATTTGCAGCAGTTTAAAACGGTGTTTTATGAGTGCAATCATTGGCAGAGAGAAAGAGATCAAAGAACTTGTTGAACTTTACGTAGACCTGCTCTCTGAGACCTATTCTGACCTTCTGGACAAGATTCCTGAAAAGCAGCGTGAGGTATTCATGGCCATAGCGCATGAAGGAAAAGCAAGAGGTGTCACAGGTAAGACCTTTATAAAAAAGTATCATCTGCAGACTGTGAGCGTGGTGACTGCAGCCATCAGGGGCTTGCTTGAAAAAGACCTCATCACGCAGGAAAAGGACTCCTATATGGTGTATGACCCCTTTTTTGCACTTTGGTTGACAAATCGTGACTATAATTAAAGAGGATGAAGTAATCCTTTTCATCCTGCGGAGAGAACAGAATTCGATTTTGCCTCAAAAGGCTTTGAATCCTTTTCATCCTGCGGAGAGAACAGGATTCGAACCTGCGAACCGGTTTTGCCGGTTACACGCTTTCCAGGCGTGCCTCTTCAACCACTCGAGCACCTCTCCTCACTTTAAAGCGGATGCAAAATTAATGCTTTTAACTCACAATCCGCAGATTACACCCGTATATTTAATATTTTTTCGCAATTGGCATTCGTTTGACTGCTTACTTCCGCCTCACTCACACCGTAGACCTCAGCGAGGCGGCGGCACACATGAGCTACGAAAGCCGGCTCGTTGCGCTGCCCGCGCATGGGGACGGGAGCCATGTAGGGGGCGTCGGTCTCGAGCACAATGCGGCTCAAGGGCACGGCAGCGGCGAGCGTCTCGGGCAGCTTTGATTTCTTGAAGGTGAGCACGCCACCAATACCGAGCACGAAGCGATCGAAGCTGAGCAACTCGCGCGCCTCGATCTCATTGCCCGTGAAACAGTGGAACACGCCGCCTGGCAGATCGTCCTTATACCTTTTTAATATATTAACGAGTTCGTTCTGCGCCTTGCGACAGTGGATCATCAGGGGCAACTGCAAATCGACAGCCCAGCGCACCTGCTCCTCGAAAGCCTCGAGCTGCTCGTGTTCGAACTCACGGCTCCAATAGAAGTCGAGTCCTATTTCGCCAATGAGGACCTTTCCCGACCTCCCCAAAGGGGAGAAGAGGTGGGGTCTTATCTGTGCAAGCACTTCTTGCCAATCCGACCTTACCTCCTCGGGGTGGAGACCCAGCATGGGAAAGCAGTAACCCTCATAGCGGT
Organism: uncultured Prevotella sp.; assembly: GCA_946183415.1. Classification (GTDB taxonomy): domain Bacteria; phylum Bacteroidota; class Bacteroidia; order Bacteroidales; family Bacteroidaceae; genus Prevotella. Next base: position 30,104 of record CAMHAM010000002.1, on the reverse strand, counting down.
GACATAGATCCAGTACCGTCCGGCATGATTTCAGGTCGATGCCTGGTACACCAATAGCCTCTACCCCCGCCTCTCGGGCACGGGTAATGACGGCCTCAAGATCCTGAGCGAATTCTTCGCCGTCTAAATGACAGTGGGTGTCGATCATTGACTACTGACCATTGAACATTAGCTCTGACGGTTCATCAGGGCGGCAGCGTAGGCTTTCAGTTCTGCCTTGCGCTCCTCAGCAACACTGACCTTTGCCAGGCAGGCAAGTGCCTTGGCGTAGCAATCCTCCATCTTCTGCTCGCAGAGCTGACGGATGCCTATCTCGTCGTAGAGACGGGTAACTGCCTTCACTTTCTCCTCGCGATCGAAGGTGGTCGCATCAATCCACTTGAAGAGTTCTGCACGCTGAACATCGTTGGCACGATTCACAGCATTGATGAGCATATACGTCTTCTTGTTCGACGTGATGTCGCCTCCGATGTTTTTACCAAACACCTTGGGGTCGCCATAGACATCGAGCAGGTCGTCCTGCAACTGGAAGGCGAGTCCAATCTGCTCACCAAACCTGTAGATGTTCTCCTGATCCTCCTCTGAGGCACCAGCGAGGATGGCTCCGATCTTCACAGCACAGGCCAGCAGCACACTCGTCTTCAAACGGATCATCTCGATATACTCCTCCTCGCGCACGTCGTTACGGGTCTCGAACTCCACGTCGAGCTGCTGTCCCTCATCAATCTCAATGGTGGTATCGAGGAAGGTACGGAATACCTGATGCAACTTGTCCTTATCGCAATCGAGCACACGGTCGAAAGCCTGCAGCAGCATGGTGTCGCCCGAGAGGATGGCCTGATTGGCATCCCACTTCTTATGGACGGTAGCATGACCACGCCGCATATCGGCATTATCCATCAGGTCGTCGTGCAACAAGGTAAAGTTGTGATAGGTCTCGAGACCAATGGCCGACATCATGATGCGCTCAGGATCGTCGCAATAGAGATTGTAGGCGAGCAGCATCAGCACAGGACGCACGCGCTTGCCTCCTAAGGAGAGCACGTACTTAATAGGTTCATACAGGGTAAAAGGCTTACGATCATAAGCCAACGAGTCGAGCGCCTCGTTTACCTTCTTGAGTAATTCTTCTGATTTGTACATATCTTATCTATAAACTACATATTAAACACAATAGGAATGCATACCTTCGTGCGACAGGGCTTGGCATTCATCACGCCAGCCTGCCACTTGGGCATCATGCGCAGCACGCGCAGCACCTCGCGATCGCAGGCGGCATCAAGATGCTCTACCAACTCCAGATCGGAGACACTGCCATCGATATTGACGATAAACTGTGCCACCACCTTACCTTTCACGTTCTGACGCTGCGAAGAGACGGGGTACTTCAGGTTCTTCGTGAGCCACTTCATGAACTCGGCGGCACCGCCAGGGAACTGAGGCAGATCTTCGACCACACGGAAATCGACGGGTTCGTTATACATATCCACCACCTCGGGTTTCTCCTCCTCTGCCAGTTTCTCGGGCTCCTCAACCGCCTGAGGCTCCAGTGCTTCGGGGGGGAGTTCCACTTCGTTCTCCACCAGATGGAGTTCCTCGCTCTGCTTCTTCTCCACCAGCTGCTCTTGAGGCTGCATCATGGGAATCTCGTCAGGTTCACGCTTCAGTGGTGACAGTTCCATCTCAGCCTCGAGATCCTCATCATTGTCGAAGAAGGTCCAACTGCTGTCGCTGCTGTTCCACTCTAAGGCAACGAAACAAACAGCGAGTACCACAATCAGTCCCAGCAGGAACCCTTGCACACGCCGCTGCTCTAAATCTGCCTCTCGACTCTTCTTGACTTCCATTCGTTTATAATAAAAACGTTTTTTTGACGTTATTTACTTATAAGTGACCACAAAGGTACAAAAAAGAAGCGAAAAGAGATAAGTGTGGAGTGAAAAGTGGAAGAAATTAAGAATTATTTCGTAATTTTGCGACCGATTAAGTTTAGAGCTTAGAGATGAAATGTATAAGATATGGGAAAAAGAGATTTAGCTGGGGGACAGGACTCTGTCTGCTCAGACTCTGTCTGATACATTTCACTTTTTACTTTTCACCTCTCTCTTCTCTCGCCCAGGAGAGTGAGACTGCCTATAACTTCCTGCGGCTACCCGTCAGTGCGCATGTGGCTGCTGTGGGAGGCGACAACATCACACTTACCGACGACGATGCCACACTGATTTTCCATAACCCCGCACTCATCAACGGCGTGAGCGACAAGACTATCAATCTGAACTTCATGACCTTCATGCAGGGATCAAAGACTGCCAGTGCTGCCTTTGTGAAAGGGGCTGGCGACCGTGGCACGTGGGGAGCGATAGCCCAATATATGGACTACGGCTCGATGAAGCAAACCACAGCCAATAACGAGGATCTGGGCAACTTCTCTGCACGCGACATCGTCGTGGGAGGCTCGTTTGCCTACGCTCTCACCAACAAACTTAGCGGCGGTATCACGGCAAAGGTCATCTCGTCGCATATCGCAGGCTACAACTCGCTGGCAGTGGGCGTAGACCTCGGACTGAACTTCTACGACGAGCAGCACGAGTGGAGCCTCTCAGCTGTAGCCCGTAACCTGGGTGGACAGGTGAAAGCCTACGATGACGTTTTTGAGCGCATTCCCTTCGACCTGCAAATAGGTGTGAGCAAGCGTCTGGCAGCTGCTCCGCTGAGATTCCACTTCACCATGAGCCGTCTTACAGATTGGAATGACGGCATCGGGCGTCATATCGCCATCGGAGCCGATCTGCTGTTAGGCCAGAGCATCTATCTGGCTGCTGGCTATAACTTCCGCAGAGCGTCGGAGATGAAGATCAGCGACTCGGATGGTTCATCAGCCCACGGCGCTGGTCTATCACTGGGAGCTGGACTGCAGTTGGAGCGCTTCAAGCTTCATATCGGATACGGTAAGTATCACGTGAGTGCCTCATCATTATTGATTAATATATCATACGCATTATGAAAAAGATAACGATTGCCATCGATGGCCACAGTTCGTGCGGAAAGAGCACAATGGCCAAGGATCTGGCCCGCGAGGTGGGCTACGTCTATGTCGACACGGGCGCGATGTACCGCAGTGTCACACTCTACGCCCTGCGCAAGGGTCTGTTTAATGACGACGGGAGCGTACGTACCGACGCCCTCGAAGCCGAGATGCAGAATATCCGCATCTCCTTTAAGTTCAATCCTGAGACTGGGCGCCCTGACACCTATCTCAACGGTGAATGCGTGGAGCAGGAGATACGTTCACTCGAGGTATCGAACCACGTCAGCCCTATCGCTGCTGTCCCCTTCGTGCGCACAGCGATGGTGGCTCAGCAACAACAGATGGGTAAGGATAAAGGTGTGGTGATGGATGGGCGCGATATTGGTACGACGGTCTTCCCTGATGCCGAACTGAAGATCTTCGTTACGGCCTCAGCCCAGGTGCGAGCACAGCGTCGCTACGATGAGCTCAAGGCCAAAGGGATGCCTGCCGACTTCGATGACATCCTGAAGAACGTGGAAGAGCGTGACTATCTTGACTCTCATCGCGAAGTGTCGCCCCTGCGCAAGGCTGATGATGCCATCGAACTAGATAATTCAAACATGACCATCGCAGAGCAGAAGCAGTGGCTGCTCGATCGCTTCAACGAGCACACAGCGTAAACGTTTCTGTGCGTTTTACGTGATTTTCTCATCATTTTTTCGGTTTTTTAAGGTTTTATCGCTACCTTTGCAGCCGTCAAACCATTAGAATCGATTAAAATGATGAGAAAATTATTGTTTTCAGCCGTACTCACTTTTGCTTTTTCAACTGCCGTTCAGGCTGGTGGTCTGATGACCAACACAAATTATCACATCGCCTTCGACCGCATGTTTGCGCGAGGCGCCACTACCGAAATTGATGCTGTCTTCTCTAACCCTGCTGGTCTCGCCTGGGGGCATGAGGGTTTCCAGATGTCACTCAACTTCCAGAAGCCTTGGCAGAACCGCGACATTGAGACGACAATCCCTCACTATCTGGCTAATCCGCAACTGGGATATGCCGGCTACGACATCCACAAAAAGTTCAACGGTAAGGCTTCGGCACCCATCGTGCCCGCCCTCTTTGCATCGTATAAGAAGGACAAGTGGGCCTTCTCTGCGATGATAGGTATCGTAGGCAGTGGCGGTTTCGTCAAGTATGAAGAGGGCATCCCCATGTTTAACGTCATGACGATGGGTAAGATCTTCGAACAGTCTGTTGCTGCCCACATGGCCAATCCCCAGAGTCCTATCATTACCCCAGAGATGTATGACATCAACTCGGAGGTAAAAGGCAAGCAGTATATCTACGGTGGACAAATTAACGTCACCCGTAAAATCAACGACTATTTCTCTGCTGCCATCGGTCTGCGCGCCAACTACTATGACGGCTACAACAGGGGCTTCGTCAATGCCACTACCAAGCAGCAATTGGGAGGTCAGCAGTTGATGGACCTGCAACTCGATGTCACCCAACGGGCATGGGGCTTTGCACCTATCGTCAGCATCGACTACCACAATGGCCCACTGACCATTGCCGCCCGTTATGAATTCCGTGCAAAGATCAACACGAAGAACGACACCAAGGCACTGAACGTCACGATGATGGGACAGCAGATTGACATCAAGGGCATGGCAGAGCAGATGGGCAATAAAGCCACCCTGGAAACGCTGGCAGCTTCTGCTGGCGAACAGATGGCTGACAAGATCAAGAACTATATGCCTGACGAGCACGTGCGCTACGATATGCCTTCGCTCTTCGTAGTAGCCGCTGGTTATGAGTTCACGCCAAAACTGCGCGCAGCACTCGAGTATCACTTCTTCGACGACAAGCACGCTAAGATGGCAGACGACCGTCAGAAGGAGCTCACCCACGGCACACATGAGATCCTCGCAGGTATCGAGTACGACATCAGTAAGAAGTTTACCGTCAGCTGTGGTGGACAGCGTACTGACTACGGTCTCAGCGACGCTTATCAGCAGAACACCTCTTTCGCTTGCGACAGCTACTCGTTAGGTCTCGGAGGCGCATGGAACATCACTGAGAAGATGCGTTTGAACTTCAGCTACTTCTGCTCACTCTACAGCGACTACACCCATAACCAGCAGAACTATCTGGGTACGCCCTATGCTGGCAAGGACGTTTACAGTCGAACGAACCACGTCATTGGCGTAGGTCTCGACTACAAGTTCTAAAATCAATAATCCCCCTCGAATCCGAGGGGGATTATTGATTATGATTACTGCATCTGCTGGATGGCTTCGCTGCACTGTTCCATGAGCCAGCGAGGGGTGGAAGTAGCTCCACAGATGCCTATCGTCTGGATGCCCTCAAGCCACTCTTTCTGAATCTCCCGGGGATCCTCCACGAGGTGGGTATTGGGATTCACGCGCAAACACTCATTATACAGCACCTTGCCATTCGAACTCTTACGACCACAGACGAAGAGAATGAGGTCGTGCTTCGTGGCAAACTGCGAGATATTCGGCATGCGATTGGCAACGGAGCGACAGATGGTGTCGAAACTCTTGAAAGTAGCATTTGGGGCCATGTGCGACTGGATATAGTCGATAATGCGATGAAACTCATCAAGCGACTTCGTGGTCTGCGAATAGAGATAGATGTCGCGCGTAAAGTCGAGCTTCGTCACTTCCTCGAAACTCTCAATAACAATCGCGCTTGACTGTGTCTGTCCCACAAGCCCAAGCACCTCCGCATGACCTTTCTTTCCGAAAATAACGATTTGCGGACGTTTCTCACTCCCCACTCCACACGCCTCGCTCCTCGATCCATCATACTGCTTCTTGATGCGCTTCTGGAGCTGGAGCACCACAGGACAGGTGGCGTCGATAATCTCAATGTTATTACGACGAGCGAGTTCATAAGTCTCAGGGGGCTCACCATGAGCGCGCAGAAGCACTTTCACATCGTGGAGTTGGCGCATTTCATCGTGGTTGATAGTGATAAGCCCCATCTCGCGCAGACGATCGCACTCCATGCCATTGTGCACAATATCGCCAAGGCAGTAGAGGGGGTGCCCCTGCGCCAACTCTTCCTCGGCTTTCTTGATGGCGGTGGTTACTCCGAAGCAAAAGCCACTGCCTTCATCGATTTCTATCTGTATCATAGTTCAAAGTTTATCTGGGATAGCCTAGGGTTGCCTAGGATAAACTAGGCTTTAAGTGCATTAAAATAATCATCGAGGAGGTCTTGGGCTGCTACGAAACTCGTCTTCTGCCCTGCGAGGACAGTCTGCTCTGCTGCAGAGAGCTGCGACTTGATCACAGGGTTATTATAGAAGTTGAGTCGCAGATGCTCATTGATGCTCTCATACATCCAGTATTTCGACTGCTCGTTGCGACGATAGTCGAAGTAGCCATTCTGCTTCACGAAGTCGACATACTGATAAATCATATCCCAGACCTCTTTTACGCCTGTGCCGTAGAAACCTGAGTAGCAGAGCACCTTGGGTGTCCATCCGCTCTCGGGCATTGGGAAGAAGTGGAGGGCATTGCGGAAGTTGGTGGCTGCCATCTGGCAGCGATCCACATTATCGCCATCGCACTTGTTGATGACGATACCATCGCTAATCTCCATGATGCCTCGCTTGATGCCCTGCAACTCATCGCCAGTGCCTGCTACCTGAATGAGTAGGAAGAAATCAACCATTGAGTGACAGGCTGTCTCGCTCTGTCCTACACCTACTGTCTCGACGAATATCTTGTCAAAGCCTGCCGCCTCACAGAGAATGATGGTCTCACGCGTCTTACGCGCCACACCTCCTAAGGAGCCTGCAGACGGACTGGGGCGAATGAAAGAATCAGGGTGTTGGGCGAGTTTCTCCATACGCGTCTTATCGCCAAGGATGGAGCCCTTCGTACGTTCACTCGAAGGGTCGATGGCGAGTACTGCCAGACGACCTCCCTTTTCACGGAGCACGTGCATGCCAAACTCGTCGATGGAGGTACTCTTGCCTGCACCTGGCACACCACTGATGCCCACACGCACACTATTGCCACTATAGGGCAGGCACTTATTGATGACCTCCTGCGCCTTTGCCTGATGGTCGGGATTGACACTCTCAATGAGGGTCACGGCCTGTGAGAGGATTGTGACATCGCCCTTGAGGATTCCCTCTACCATCTCTGCCGTCGTGAGTTCACGACGACGGAAACGGTTGCGCTTCATATAGGGGTTGATGATAGAGGGCTGCTCTACTCCACTGTTCACCTGCAGACCTGCATATTCTGAGCTATTCTCGGGATGTTCCATGTGACATTAAAAATCAAAGATTAAACATTATTTCTTAATGTTGATGACAACCTTAGAGTGGTCGGGGTCATTCGTAATCATCAGGATACGCGGGCGTGTTCGTACACCCTTCAGATCCTTAGCAAACCCTGTAATCTTCAGTTGGGTTGTCTGTCCTGGTTCTATCTCGCGCGAGCCAAGTGTCACTTTCAGACCTCTGGTAAACATCTGCATCGACGAAATGACGAGAGTTGACTTTCCTGTATTCTGCAAAGCAACCTCGACAGTTTTCTTCGATTTGTTGTCGAAGTTGGAAAAGTCGATTTCTGTCGTTGAGACCTGTAGCTGGGGTGCCATATCCTTGTTCATGTTGGCAAAAGCCGTAAGGTCAGGTAACAAGATGGCAGATACTGGCACTTCAATATCAGGATTAACCTTATCACCCAAATGCTTACCCAGATAGACGTTAGTCTGCGTCAGTCCATAATCACGCAACTTGTCGGAGTGAAGAGTGACGGTGATAGTGGCTCCATGTCCTGGAGAGATAGTCTCAGGCACCACCTGCGACGTGAGGTATGGCGGCAGGTGCATCAGCGTGGGCTGCATCACGTCAGTGCCATTGTTATAGACGTGAATCTCCTGAATCATCTCATCGCCCTTGTTCACATCATCGAACTCAAGCTCATTCTTATCAAGCAGCATGGTTCCCATCGACAAAGGATAGTTGCCTGCATAGTCGAGCACCTCTGCGAGCACCACGCCCTTCATCGTCAGATAAAGGGGCTGCTCAGAGGCATTGCTCCTGACAGCTGCCATCTTATGGAAATGACCTAACTGCCGAGCATCATACGTCATCTTAACAGTAAACTTATCGCCTGCAGCCACTTCCTTGGGGAAGTCTACACTGGTACAGCCACAGTCGGTCTTCACACTCTCGATGAGAAGACGGCGCTTGCCTTTATTACGAAGTTCATACGTGGCAGTGACAGGCTGCTCATAGCCCACACGTCCGCAATCAATAGTGGTGTTGGTGGCCACGATGCGCTGTGCCGAAGCAGGCAGCATCGCCAATGCCATCAGGGGTGTTATAATCAGTCGTTTCATTATTTGATGATAAGTGTTTGCGATTTAGTAAGACCTCGGAACTCGGGTGCATAGGCACACTCTACTACACAGCTGCCTGTCTCATAGGTTCCTGAGCGGTCGATGAAATATTCGTTTTCGATGACGTGCTGCCCCTTCGACAGGCAGTCGAAGTAGTAGTTCGTCGAGTAATCCTTTGGTGTACAGTATGAGCCGTGATGCCAGCCACTAAGCTGACGCACGGGTTCCAGGCAGGCTGCACGCTTATCAAGCACCTGTACGAAGTCGTAGTCACGATCAGCGGTGATGGTGATACGGATGCGGATGCGATCGCCCACCTTCAGCGCAGCAGGTTTCTCGCCCTTGGCTGTGAGCACCTCGCGCTTCACAACGATACCGCTGCTATTATCAGCGATATTGCTGGTGGCCTGAGTGAACTGAGCATAGACAGCACCCCAGGAGGTTCCTTCCGATGTCTTCTCGATAGCGATCTCCTTGCTTTCTGCGGAGACAGGAGTCTTCACGTAGCCCAAACCTGCTGTGGCCTTTGGCAATTCAAGGGGCTGACCATCGACCTTCACGACAGCATTGTCTGCATCAAGTCTCAGACGGTTGGCTCCCTGCAGGAAAGCATAGATGGCATTGACACTGTTGATGGGAGTATCCCAAGCCTGCGTACGCTTCTCTTGAAGCACCCAACGCTGCATCTCCTCAATAGTCTGCTGGTCGTCGGGCGTCAGGCGCTGCAGAGCCTCAATGGCCACAGTCTGTGTAGGAATCTTATAGTCGTACCAGCTATAGCCTGCACGTGGGGTGTCGTAGTAACGCCCCATATCCTCACGATAGACGGTCCACTCCTTCAGCGACTGGGCATACTCAAGGGCACGTTTAGGATCAGGTGTTGAGAGGATTACCGCCGTGAGGGCTTTCTCGTAGATACTCTGGTCCTTGATGTCTTTCTTGAGTAATTTCAGCAGATACTTATTTGCGTCCTGTACATCGCCAGGGAGCTCACGCCCATCGAGGGTACAGAGGTAGAGCCATTCAAGAGCCTTGAAACTGGGGAACCTGGGCTCGAGACCCGTTTCCTTAGCCCATCGTTTCATTTCCTTTACCTCTTCCACAATCTCCTGCCCCATGAAACCGAAAGCCTTCGTGAGCATATTGTTGGTCTCGCTCTGAGCCCCTGCCATCGCATGAAGGCGGACAAACATCTCACTGACGGCAACAGTCATATAGAATGAACCTGGCATCTCTGGCCACCAAGACCAAGACCCATCATAACGCTGCAGACGTGAGAGTTTCGTGATAGCATCCTGCAGGCGACGCTGCATGAGGTTCTCATCGAAGAAATCACCCAAACGTTGTTTCTGGTCTGTCTCGCGCTCAGCATCCATCACCCAAGGCGTCTCGTTGAGCACAATATCCTTCAGTTCCTGATTCTTTGCGAGGGCACTGGTCAGCGAGTTAGCGTCAGCCTCTTGTTTCCAAAGTTCGAAAGCAGTCTTGGCCTGTGGGTTCTGAGCGAGGATATAACGACCCAGTGAATTGGCATAGAACGAAGCAGCCTGTGAGATGGCATTGTCGTCGCAGGGGGTGCCCACTGTGGGTAATGCCTGTATCATTAACCAGGCTGGCTGGTTGGTGTATTCAAATATTACCTTACTGTTCTTGGCATCGACAGGAACCAACTTCTGCAGATCGACAATCTGAATACCAGGCTGATGCTGGGTGAGTGGTAGAGTCACTGTGACGCGCTCCGTACTGGGCAGGATGGGCAGATAATGCTGTTCTCCATCTGAGAAGCCCTTACCACTGACAGTCATCTGACAGATTAGGAGCGAGTGACTGTCATCGGGAGTATAGTCGAAGGTGACAGCAGCTGTACCACCAGCCTTCAGTGTGACGGGCTGTGACTGCTCGAAGACAATAGCCTCCGTCTCTGGATCGATGAGCTTCAGACGAGCCTGACCAGCGAGGGTCTTCTCTGATGTATTGAAGATACGGGCAGAAATGGTCCCCTTATCTCCGTCACGCAGGAATCGTGGTACGTTGGGCTGTATCATCACATCCTTCTGAGCCACCGTCGTGCCCTCGATACTACCATAATACATATCACGCGTATGAGCCAGACCCATGAAGCGCCACGTTGTCAGACTCTCAGGCAGCGTGAACTTCAGAGCTACCACGCCTTCTTTGTTTGTAGTCAGTTGGGGATAGAAGAAAGCAGTCTCATTGAGGTTCTCACGCACCTGTACATCTTCGGTTTCTGCCTCTGCTGTCTGCTTTACGTCGTTTTCTGCTGCAGACTCATCGGCAACAGCTGCATTCGACCTCATGACCTCTTTCATCATCATTGGAGGTTCCTCCATCACCATCATGTCATCACCAGCAGCACGACTCAAGCCCTTGCCAGCCACCACGCCTCCACGTCCGAAGCGATGGTAGCTACGATAGTAGAGTGATGGATATATATCGTGGTCGAAGGTGCTGTATTCCAATTCCTTAACAGTGAGCGATGACCAACTGCGCGAATTAGAGTCTCTCAATCCGCGATTGCTGAGATGTCCCCAGTTGTTGCTGGGCAACGGCAGATAAATATAGGGTACCAGCTTCCACTGATGAGATACCAACATATCAAGACTCTGATCATAGAGTGTAGCCATCATCTGGGCATCTACTGGTTTGCCATCGAGGTCACGCACAGTGAGGGTCCACTCTTCCTGCTGACCTGGTTTCAGACGATCACGGAAGGTTTCCCACTGTAGTTTCAGATGCTTATCGGGCAAAGGCCTGCGGATCGTGGTAGTATGCGTATAGCACTGTCCGTTTTTCACCCAAGCATAGGTAAGCAACAGACCGTTGCCATAAGCCGCCTCGTAGGTAATCTTCTGGTTCAGAAGCTCGTTGCTCTTATCTGTCGAACCTCGCTGAATCACCCGATTACCAGAAAAGATACTATACACGATGTGGACGTTCTCTGCAGAGGAGCCTACCTGAATGGTAACAGGACCACCATCATTGGGGAAGTTCTGAGCCGATAGATAGAACCAGTCATCTGTCTCTGTGACAGGCGTGGTATCATCAAGCGAGAAGAGCACAAACGATCTCTTGACAGTATCGCCCTCACAGATACCCTCCAACGTATGCTTGCCACTCTTCAACTGGAAGTCGGAAATGGCAATGGGGGCATTGGTTTTAATTTTCTTCCAAGCACCGTCGTCGATGCGATATTGCACCACGCCATCGAGCTTCTGGCCTGCGGCATTCGTCAGATGGAAGAAAGCATTGGGTTTATCGTCGAGCAAGAGTTTATCAGCCAGTTCCACACTCAGCGCCTTCTTACGATTACCAAGCGGCAGCGACAGTCGTCCGTTATGAGTCTCGCCTGCTGTATCAGTCACATCAGCTGACACTTCAAAATGGTAGAACATCGGATAGTTGGTCTCTGGCATCTCGAGGGGCATGGTGACTTCGAAGGTACCATCATTGCCTGTCGTGGCCTCGCCTGTATATATCTCTGTGCCATCCGAACGATAATTCAGAGTGCCCACCTCCCAGTAGCGGCTGTAAGAAGTCCACCAGAAAGCAACGCGGCGTATCACCTTATAGCTGACCTTAGCCCCTTGCACAGGCACACCTGCGAAGGTCTTGGCCTCGCCTTTCACCGTCAGTGTGTCGCCTGCCGCATAGGCCTGCTTCACTTCGGGGAAGTCGACGTGGAACGTAGGTCGCTTGTATTCCTCCACACGGATGTAGTGGCGCTGACCATCCACTTGGAGGGTAAACTGTCCCGTCAGTCCTGATTCGGGCAGTGTGAACTCAGTAGCAGCCACACCGTAATCGTCACTCTTCAAATACTCCTCCTTCACCACCTTGCCATTGGCATCGCGCAGGACAAATTGCACATCCTGTGATTTAAGGACCTGATGATCCTTACCGTTTGTCACCTGATAGACGAGTGCCGAGGCAAAGACCTTCTGCCCTGGACGGTAGATGGCGCGATCAGTGTAGATACAGACACGCTTACCGCTTCCGTTACTGTCAGGCGAGCCATAACGACTGTTATCATTCAGGGGCTCACTGTATTTGTCTGTATCTGTATAGGCCCAGGCCTCCAGACCATAGGAGCGGGGTTCGGATTTAAAGATATATTCACCCTTCCCGTCAGTTGTCACATTGAAGTCCTTATAGTCCTTATAATTGTGATACATCCTGATACGCAGATGGGCACCGGCGATGGGCTGTCCTGTTGTAGCATTTACCACCACATAGCGCATACGCTCATTGTCAGGTTGTGGCTCAGCGATGGTATAGACATCTGTCACGTACAGCAGACTGCGCGTGATACTCGTCGCAGGATCTGTCTGGAACTCCACCATGTAGACACCCACAGGCAGTCCTTCGAGTGTCATCGTATCGTCTATGTATTCGTAAGGAGCCTTTCCCGTATAGGTACGGGTCTGCTCACTGACCACCTCCCCCAGATGGGGCTTCACCTTCTCATAACCCTTAGGATAGTTGGGCGTTTCCCTGAAGTCGCCGTTGAGCGTAGTGCGATACACCTTCATCGTCAGCGAACGGATGTTCCTGATATCCGTCAACTTCACTTCCTGCGACTGCTGTGGGAGGACTCTCTGCTGTTCATAAGCTACATTGAACTGGGGATTAGTCATTCGCTGTTCCTCGTTGACAAATGTATGCTTCATTCGTTTCCAAGTGCCCCATTTGCCCATAGCCTCGTGGATATAAGCCAGTCGTGCCTCCTTGTCAGAATAGGAAATCTTCTCATATCTCAACAGGGCCAGTTCACCAGCCTCAGGCAGATCTTCATAGACCTTGATCACAGAGTCGAGCTCTGCGGCACTGGCATATCGGTACGCCTCACGGGCAGTGATACAGGCAGCCCTGCGATTGCCCACCTTATCGTAATAGGCATGAACATTCTTGAAGCTACCGTCGAGTTCATAGGCCAACACGCTCAGCATATCATTGTCGAAGATGCCAGCATCGATGCCTTTCAGCAGGAAGGGATCATAGGTCTTGTCCTTCACACGTGCCAGCTGCTCACAGAGCTCTGGTGTCAACTCTGGCGCCTTTATGTCGAGCTCCAACCCATAATTCCGCTCATCTATCTGATGGAGCACCGTCTGATAGACCGTCTTCAGCACCACGTCGCCTGCTGCCTCATAGCGCGCTATCATGCGCTCCATTTCTGGTTTCAGTGAGTCGGGCGATATCTCGGCCATCACCTGGGCGCCCAGCAGTTCTGCTTTCAGCAACTGTCCGTAGTCCTTACCCTTTGCAGCTTTCTTCACGATCTGTTGCAACACCTCATACTCGGTCTTTGGCAGATCTTTCTCTGAGGCGTCTGCCACTTTCTTCCAAAGGGAAGCATACGATTGTCCAAAAATAAACAATGGCATCATCATTGCGATCAATAAAGTGATACTTTTTTTCATTTTTTACCCACTTAAATGGTTTAACTATGCAAAGGTAGAGAATTTTTCTGAAAAAACTTTGGAATTTATAATTTATTATATTATCTTTGCATCCATGATTAACAAACAACTATTAGAACCTAAGAGTATTGTCGTTATTGGTGGCTCAAACAATGTACACAAGCCAGGCGGTTCTATCGTGCGCAACATTCTCAGTGGAGGCTTCAGCGGTCCCTTGCACATCGTGAATCCCAAGGAGGACGAGGTACAAGGCATCAAGGCTTTCCACGACGTTAAGGATATCCCCCTGACTGACTTGGCCGTACTTGTGGTGGCTTCCAGATTCTGCCCCGACTATGTCGATTACCTCTGTGCCGAGAAAGGGGTGCGTGCCTTTGTCATCATCTCTGCCGGATTCAGCGAGGAGACGAAGGAGGGAGCCTTGCTTGAGCAGCGCATCCTCGACACTTGCAAGCAATATGGCGCTGCCCTGATTGGACCTAACTGCATCGGACTGCTCAATCGTCATCATCACAGCGTCTTCACGCTGCCCATCCCCCATCTGAGCCCACAGGGTGTCGATTTCATCAGTGGCTCTGGTGCCACAGCGGTATTCATCCTCGAGAGTGCCGTCAGCAAGGGGCTTCAGTTCAACAGTGTCTGGAGCATCGGCAATGGCAAGCAGATTGGCATCGAGGACGTGCTGCAGTATATGGATGAGCATTTCGATGCTGAGACCGACTCGAAGGTGAAGTTGCTCTACATCGAGAATATCTCCAACCCCGACAAGCTGCTCTTTCATGCCAGTTCGCTCATCCGCAAAGGATGCCGCATTGCCGCCATCAAATCCGGTTCTTCTGAGAGTGGAAGCCGGGCAGCCTCCAGCCATACAGGTGCCATAGCATCGAGCGACTCTGCCGTCGAGGCTCTTTTCCGTAAGACCGGTATCGTGCGCTGTTTCTCTCGCGAGGAACTGACGACTGTAGGCTGTATCTTTACCCTTCCCCCTCTGAAAGGCAAGAATTTCGCCATTGTCACCCATGCCGGAGGCCCTGGCGTCATGCTGACAGATGCGCTTTCCAGAGGTGGGCTTAACGTGCCCAAGATTGAGGGGCCTGACGCTGACGAACTGAAGTCGAAGCTTTTCCCAGGTTCCGCTGTGGCCAACCCCATCGACTTCCTCGCTACGGGTACACCCGAGCAACTGGGAATCGTCATTGACTACTGCGAGCACAAGTTCGACCAGATCGACGCTATCGCCGTCATTTACGGCACTCCAGGACTCACCCAGCTCTATGAAGCCTACGATGTGTTGGATAAGAAGATACACGAGTGTAAGAAACCTATCTTCCCCGTGTTGCCAAGTCTGCACACAGCAGGTCCTGAGGTCGAAGATTTTCTTAAAAAGGGACATGTGAACTTCAGCGACGAAGTGACACTGGCCACAGCCTTGAGTCAGGTGATGCGAACCCCGAAGCCAGCAGCACCTGAGGTACAGCTCTACGGCATCGACATCCCCGAACTCAATAAGATCATCTACCGCGAAGTCAATCGCCTGAAATTTGAAGGCATCAAGAGCGGCTATCTCGCCCCTGATATAGTTCGCGAGATACTCTCTTGCGCTGGTATTCCCCTCGTGCCCGAGATGGTTTCCACCTCGAAAGACGAACTCACGGCTTTTGCCCAGAGGGTTGGCTTCCCTGTAGTGGCCAAGGTCGTGGGGCCTGTACATAAAAGCGATGTGGGCGGTGTGGCCTTGAACATCCGAACCCCAGAGCACCTCGCTCTCGAGTTCGACCGCATGATGCAGATTCCCGATGCTACAGGCATCATGGTCCAGAAGATGCTCAAGGGCACCGAACTCTTCATCGGTGCCAAGTACGAGAATCGTTTCGGTCACGTCATCCTCTGTGGACTCGGCGGCATCTTCGTCGAGGTACTCAAGGATGTGTCGTCTGGTCTCGCTCCCCTCTCCTATGACGAGGCTTATTCGATGATCCATTCGCTCAGAGGCTATAAGATATTAAAAGGTACACGTGGACAGAAGGGCATCAACGAACAGAAATATGCCGAGATCATCGTGCGCCTCTCCACCCTGCTGCGATTTGCGACAGAAATCAAGGAGATGGACATCAATCCACTGCTGGCCGACGACAACGAGGTGGTGGCTGTCGACGCTCGTATCCTCATTGAAAGAGAGATTTAACATTAAATATTTACAAACAATATTAACCAATTAGAATATGGAACAAAAACGTTACGGTCATTTCGATGACCAACACCGCGAGTACGTCATTACCGACCCGCAGACCCCTTGGCCTTGGATTAACTATCTGGGCAACGAGGATTTCTTCTCACTCATCTCTAATACAGCTGGCGGCTACAGCTTCTATAAGGATGCCAAGTTCCGTCGCATCACGCGCTATCGCTACAACAATGTACCGATGGACAATGGAGGCCGGTACTTCTATATCAAGGACGGCGACACAGTATGGAACCCAGGATGGAAGCCCTGCAAGACGCCACTCGATTTCTACGAGTGCCGCCACGGCATGAGCTACACCCGTATCACAGGCCGCAAGAATGGCGTCGAGGCCAGCGTGCTCTTCTTCGTGCCACTCAAGAAATGGTGCGAGGTGCAGAAGCTCACCTTGAAGAACGAGTCGTCTGAGACCAAGTCGCTGAAGCTCTTCTCTTTCGAAGAGTGGTGTCTCTGGAATGCCGCTACCGATATGGAGAATTTCCAGCGTAACTTCTCTACGGGAGAGGTAGAGATCGAGGGTAGCACCATCTACCACAAGACTGAATATCGCGAGCGTCGCAACCACTATGCTTTCTATCACGTGAACACTGAGATTCAGGGCTTCGACACTGATCGTGAGACCTTCGTGGGGCTCTACAACGAGTTTGCCGATCCACAGGCTGTGATGGAGGGTAAGCCTCGCAACTCACATGCCCACGGCTGGAGCCCTATCGCCTCGCACTATATCGAGGTCTCTCTGAAGCCAGGCGAGTCCAAGGATTTTGTGTTCCTCCTCGGCTATATCGAAAACGAGCAGGACAAGAAGTTTTCTGCTCCACAAGTGATCAACAAGGAGAAGGCGCATGCCCTCATCGAAAGCCTGAACACCACAGAGAAAGTAGACAAAGCCTTTGCTGAGCTCTGCGAGTACTGGGATGCACTCCTTAATATATATAAGGTACAAACGGGCAACGACAAGCTCGACCGCATGGTGAACATCTGGAATCAGTATCAGTGTATGGTCACCTTCAACTTCTCGCGCTCTGCATCGTTCTTCGAGAGTGGTGTAGGCCGTGGCATGGGCTTCCGCGATTCAAATCAGGACCTCGTGGGCTTCGTCCATCAGATACCCCCACGTGCCCGCCAGCGCATCATCGACATCGCTTCTACCCAGTTCCCCGATGGCGGCTGTTATCATCAGTATCAGCCACTCACCAAACGAGGCAACAACGATATCGGCGGTGGCTTCAACGACGACCCCTGCTGGCTCATCTTCGGTACAGTAGCCTATATCAAGGAAACGGGCGACTTCTCTATTCTCGACGAGATGGTGCCCTTCGACAATCAGCCAGGCTCAGAGGTAACTCTTTTCGAGCACTTGAAAATCTCGATGGACCACGTCATCAAGAACCTTGGTCCGCACATGCTGCCACTCATCGGACGTGCCGACTGGAACGACTGCCTCAATCTCAACTGTTTCTCTTGGGATCCTAACGAGTCGTTCCAGACCACAGAGAACGTCTCTGAGGGCACCAAGGCTGAGAGTCTGATGATTGCAGGTCTCTTCGTCGTCACAGGTAAGGACTACGTCAAGCTTTGCAAAAAAATTGAAGAATTGAAAAATGGAAAAATGGAAGAATTCAATTCTTCAACTCTTAAATCCTTCAATTTTTCTGCCGAGGCCGAGCGCATGCAGCAGGCCGTCGATGCCATGATCGAGGCTGTGAAGAAGCATGGTTGGGACGGTGAATGGTATCTCCGCGCTTACGACTTCTATGGTCGCAAGATCGGTTCCAACGAGTGCGAGGAAGCCAAGATCTTCATCGAGTCGCAGGGCTGGTGCACGATGGCCGAGATTGGCGCTGAGGAAGGAATGGTAGCCAAGTCGCTCGACTCTTGCAAGAAGTATCTCGAGTGCGAACACGGTATGGTGCTCAACAATCCCGCCTTCTCTAAGTACATCTACGAATACGGAGAAATCAGTTCTTATCCCGAGGGCTACAAGGAGAATGCAGGTATCTTCTGCCACAACAATCCCTGGGTTATCATCGGTGAGTGTATCGCAGGCCGCGGAAACGATGCCTGGAGCCACTATGCCAAGATTCTGCCATCGTACGTGGAGGAGAATTATCAGACGCTGCATAAGGTTGAGCCATATGTGAACTGCCAGATGGTAGCAGGTAAGGATGCTTTCAAGCCAGGCGAGGGTAAGAACTCATGGCTCACGGGTACAGCCGCCTGGATGTGGTACACCGTTTCAGAGTTCATTCTCGGCATCAAGCCCGACTATGATGGTATCCGCATCGATCCCTGTCTGCCCGAGACAGCCAGCGACTACACCGTCTATCGGAAGTTCCGTGAGGCCGAGTACGACATTACCATCCATCCCAACGGCCAGCAGAAGGGTGTCAAGGCCATCACCCTCGACGGCAAGCCGATAGATGGCACCGTCATCCCCTACTCCGCAGGCAAGCACACCGTCGAAGTGACGATGTAAACATGATAAGAAAGGCGCCGCTCCGAATGGGGCGACGCCTTTCTTTTGTTTGTTAATGGATAATCCTGACGGATTAGAACGGAATCTTGTAACCGAGGGTCAGCATAATCACGCCGTTTCTTATGCTGGGAGCGGGGCTCTTTCCGACCTTCAGCAGACCGAAGTTGTAACGGGCATCGATGATGAAGTTAGAGAACTCATAAGAGAGACCTACGGGGATTGAGAGATCAAACTTGTTCAGGAAGGTCTTGTCGGTGTCCTCATAATCATGCCAAGCGCCATCGTAGAATTCAGAACCCTTAGCCTTACAAGAAAGCAGGAATCCAGGCTGAACACCAGCCTTGAGAGCCAGACCACGAGTGAGATAGAGATTAGCCAGGATGGGCACGTTCAGATAAGTCAACGTAGTGCTCTGATTCTTGTTAGTGTCGTTATCCTTGGCTTTAGAACCCTCCATCATAACCAGCACACCTGCTGTCAGATCGAATGGCTCAGCGAGCTTGAATCCTACCTCGGCACCACCACCGACACCGAACTTCATCTTTGCACCGGTAACATCACCAGTGAAGGTAGACAACGTGGCACCAACCATAGGCTTCAGGTAAATCTGACCGACCTCGACATCCTGAGCATTTACACCCAGCGCAGCCACCATCATGGCGGCAATCATCATTAATTTCTTCATTTTCCTAATTATTTAAACGTTATATTAATTGTTATATTATTCAAAGTGCTGAAATACACTTTTTATTCATTTCGGGTGCAAAATTACAATTGTTTTCGCACACAGAACTATTTTTTATGCAAGAAAATTCATTATTAGGGTCAAATAATTGATAAGCATCAACAATGCGCGGAGTACGTGCCGTGTAAATATGACATTATTTTATCCATTTATGGTATTCTTTTAAAAATTTGTTGTATATTTGCGCCAACAAATACATAAAACTGGCATATATGAGAATACTCTTAATCGGTGGAACTGGCACAATCAGCAGTGCCATCACACGCCAACTGGCAGCTACAGGTCATGACCTGTGGCTGATCAACCGAGGCAGTCGCAAGAACGAAGTACCCGAAAACGTGAAGCAAGTGATATGCGACATCAACGACGAAGCGGAAGTGCTGCGCCAGATAGGCGACACGACGTTTGATGCCGTCGGTGAGTTTATAGGATTCCTGCCTTCACAAGTAGAGCGTGACATCCGTCTCTTCGAAGGGCGCACCCGTCAGTATGTATATATCAGTTCGGCATCAGCCTACAACAAGCCTGCCGCCAACCACGTCATCACTGAGGGCACGACCCTGGCCAATCCCCACTGGCAGTACTCGCGCGACAAGATTGCCTGTGAGGAGCTGCTGATGAGGGCATGGCGTGAGCGGGGGTTCCCCGTGACCATCGTTCGTCCAAGCCATACCTACTGTGAGCGCAGCGTGCCCGTCAGTGTGCATGGTCCGAAGGGCTCATGGCAGGTGCTGAAGCGCATGATGGAGGGAAAGCCCGTCATCGTGAACGGCGATGGCAGCTCACTATGGACGCTGACATGGAACGAGGACTTCGCACGCGGATACATCGGGCTGCTGGGCAACCCTAAGGCCATCGGTGAGGCTTTCCAGATTATGAGCGATGAACAGCTGACGTGGAACCAGATCTATGAGTGCGTGGGACGTGCGCTTGGCGTGACACCCAAACTCTACCACGTGGCTTCAGACTTCCTCGTAGCAACCTCTCCAAAGGCCTACGATCTGGAAGGTAGCCTCATCGGCGACAAGAGCGTGACGGTGGTCTTCGACTGCACGAAGCTGAAACGCGCAGTACCCGGATTTCAGGCCACCACCCGATTCGACGAGGGTGTGCGCCGCTGCGTGGCATACATTCTGGCTCACCCGGAACTGCAAACGGAGGATCCTGAATTCGACACCTGGTGCGACAGGGTGATCAACGCATTGGAGCAAGCGAAAACAACTACAGAATGCTGGTAGCCGCCTCTGCCAGTGATGACGAAAAGGAGCGCCCTGCCCGACACCTTTACCATCAACTCTGACCAGGAGAAGGTAAGACGCATTCTCACCGAGTTGCTCGACAATGCCAACAAGTTCACACAGCATGGGTCGATAACGCTGGCTTGTAGCCAACCAGATGCACACACCGTGAAGATGACCGTCAGCGACACGGGGATCGGCATAGCAGAAGCAGACCGACAGCAGATCTTCGCACAATTCTCGAAGATCGACGACTTTACCGAGGGCGTGGGACTGGGACTGCCACTCAGCAAGCGCACGGCAAAGTTGCTCGGCGGCGACCTGATTCTCGACCCACATTACCGCAACGGCTCGAGCTTCATCTTTACACTCAGAATCTGATTTTTTTGATATAGAAAAGCGACTGGAAATGAACCGATGTCATTTCCAGTCGCTTGATGGAGCTAGTTGGCCAGGTGAGAGAGACGGGCGAAGTAATCTCTGTACTCCTGGCAGGAGAAGCAGGGGCAGTCTTTGTGTACGCCTTTGAGTTCGCGGTGCCCTTTGATCTCGGCATCGGGATAGTCCACCTTCAGCGATCGCAGCAGGGCGATGAGAGCCGCCTTCTGTGCCGGGGTACGGGTGTCGGCTGTTTTCCCGTTCTCGTCGAGCCCACCCTCGTAACAGATGCCGATGGAGTTGGCATTGTAGCCACGGGCATGAATGCCGACCTCGGCTTCACTGCGCGTCTGATAGAGCTGTCCGTCACGCTCGATGTAGTAGTGATAGCCTACACCCTGATGATGGAAGCGCGCGTTGTGATCCTTCCTGAGCATCTCGACCGTGTAACGCTGGTTGCAACGGCTTGCAGAACAATGTATGACAATCAGTGTGATAATCCTACTCATACCTTATCGTTTCTACTATAACATGGTTACTCCGCAGCTCTGTACGGCGAGCGTGCCTGCAATAGTAGTGATAACGGTTCCCAAAAACTTCAGTATCTTCCAGGCTTTTGTCCAATTGATTCTTACCATAAACTCTAAACTTTAAAACTAACGTATCTTTAAACTGTAAACAATTTCAAGAATAAGTAGGGTGCGCAGGCTGCCTTCAAGGCCGTGATTTGGCAATGTCATGACGTCGTAGTCATCTGTTTGGCCTTGGCATCACCCCGGACGTCACCCTACTCTCCCCTTATCGGTTAAGGATTGACAGGTGCATCGCCACCATCATTGTTGACAGGGCCGTCGCCTTGGTCGTCAGTGCCACCCTGATCCTCGCCATCGCCAGGCTTCTTCGCCTTCGGCTCGATAAGATCCTTCACGTTCACGAGGGTAGCCTTCTTCTTCAGGGTCTTCGACGACAGGTCGTTCACGTCCTGACGGTTCGGAGCGAAACGGAGGAAGAGGCCGTTGATGCAGACGCCGATGTTGTAGTCCTCCTCTTTGTCGACACCGGTACCCTTCACTGAGAGGTAGAAGGTTCCGAGGTCGCCGAACTGCACCTTCTTGCCTTCGAGCAGCTGTTCGAGCAGACAGCTCTGCAACTTGTTGGCAACACCGAGGCAGACATCCTCGCCATAGACGGAGTTGTGCTCTGCCATGTGCTTACACAGCTCTGCGTAGGTCATGGTCTTCGTAGAGACCACGTGGCCATAGAACTTACCAAACGACTTGGCGTCCTTGATCTGATTCTGAGATACTTTAATCAATACTGGCATAATTTAGAAGTTAAAAGTGAAAAGTGAAGAGTGGGACAGCGCGCTTGGCCCGCTCACCAGAGATTTTCTCCGACAATGCAAAGGTACGACATTTTGAAAGCCCGTTGACCGACATTGACCGACATTGACCGACATTGACGAACATTGACGAACATTGATGAACATCACTTGAATTTTTCGTGTTTCTTTGCCGTCGAAAGCTCTTCTTCGGGCAGGTCGATGTCAAATTCCCGACAGACATATTCCAGGGCCTTGCCCCTCAAGATATGGGATTTCGGGCTGGAGCCCAGCCGTTCGAGAGTCTTCCTGTGAGTTCTCAAAAAACGGCTGAAGGTCGAATAGGATACGTCGGCCAGTTCGGCCAGCTCTGATTTGTAATACGACTTGTTCATAGTAACTTTTTTCTGTTATTTTTTGGTGGTTCCATCCGGGGTGTTTGGAGGCTCCATTCGGGAGGTTTGGAGGCTCCATTCACTCCGTTTGGAGGCTCTAAACGCTCTCCCGGATATAGTCCCAGAGATCAATTTCCCGCTCCTTCTGCGAGTCGGTGGCCTGCTCTTCAAGGAAGTCCCTGACGGTGATGTCGAGCTGATACTTCCGTCGGGCCTGATCGGCTATTTCGAGCCAGGCGAGGTAATGCTCCATGGCAGGATCGGTTCGCGGATAGAGGATGACCCGCCTGCCCTGGAGTGGGGCCAGCGAGAGGAGGTTGAAGTTACAGGGGTAAACAGTGGCCATCCAGAGTTGTTTGGGCAGAAGCTCCGAGAGGATGACGGCGCTGCGCTCCGACTCGACGATGGCGACCGGGCGCTGCTCGTCCTCACTGGCCAGATGCAGACCGAAGAGACAGTGCTCGGGACTGATATACCGGCTGCATGCGGGATAGCGCTGCTTGAGCATCGTCGAAACCCAACCGCTGCCGATATGGCCGTCTACGGTCTGACCTATCTCGTTGATCATCCAGAAGATGCACTTCCCGCTTCTGCTCTTACCCAGCTGATAACGACGGGCGGCGCGATGCAACTGCTCCTCGCTGAGCCAGCCCTGGCTGAGGATCTCCTGACAGAAGTCTGAGTCGTCTGCCCGACTGATCTCGGGCAGGCTCTTATCCTCCGGCGGCAGTCCCAGCTGGGCTGTCATAGCCTTGAAGGTGTTACAGAATACATCGTTCCATTTCATCGTTTGATACTGTTTTGTTGCGCCTCGGTTTCTCCGCTCCTGTGGTCTCGTCATGCCCCTCTGGGTGAGCACCCCTCGTCATACCCCCCTTACTATAAGGGGGTATAGAGGGGGTACTGCTCACCCTGCAGGAGGCATGACTACCACGACGCGGAGGTTGCGGTCCTGAGTCTTCTTGACGAAGCCCTGTTCCTCGGCCATCGCGAAGACGGTTTCGTAGTAACTGCTCCTTATGATGTTTCCGAGTTTCATCACCCTTGTTTTTAAGTCGTCATAGCCCATCACGGCACTGTTCTGCATGGCATCGCTGAAGAGCCTCCTCAAGTCCCAGCTCCAGCCCTTGTCTGAGTCTGAATCATCCCGCTGGTAATCGGAATTAAACTTCAAGCCCGCCCTACCCTTCTGAGCCTCCTGACTGACGAACCTGCCATTCTCATCACGTTGCTGTGTGTCGGGTTCCTCAGTCGATTCAGGTATGCCCTGGTTGTTGATTTTGTAATAGAAAGTAACACTCTCGTTAACCTTACGACTCATGAAGAGTTCAACCGACAGGACATCGGTCTTGAAGACCTTGGCACAGTTGAATACCTCGAATGCTTTCTGCAGCAGCATCGAACCCAGCCAGCCACGCAGATTGCTCTTCTCACCACTGCGGTTCAGGTGGATGTTCACGGTGATGTTACAATTATTCTTATCAGCCAGTCTGAGCAGTTCCGAAATCAGTTCGATGGCCTTCGGGCCGTCATTGATGTCGGCCAACAGGTCGGCGATACCATCCACGATGACGATGTCAGGACGATACGACTCGATGGCCACGCCCAGCATCTTCTTTCGTTCCTCGAAGGTCATGGCACGCACGTTGAACACGAAGAACTGGGTGTCGGGGAAGGTGCCGCCCACCATCTTCGCGATGCGCTTCACCATGATCTCCTTGGTCGTCTCGAGGCTCTGCTCAGTGTCGTACCACATCACCTTCAGCGGCTCCTGACGGATACGCTTGAGAGCCAGCACGCTCGGCTCATCCTCGCTGGTGGTCGCAGCCGCCATCAGCATCGACGTGACGAAGGTCTTACCCGTCTTGGCCACACCGGCAAAGACCGACAAGTCCTTCCTCGGGAAACACGGTCTCCCAAGAAACTCCATCGTGTACTCCTTCGGCTGGATCTCCGACTCCGATGTGATCCTGAACCTGTCAAGATTAATCATCTCCTCTGTAATCTTGACTTCACCTGTAGCGAGGTTGAGATCCCGCTCTACTTTCTCAAATGCTTTTTCATTCATCATTTCTCATTGTTTTTAAGGGTCTTTGAATATTGTTCAATTTCGGCGGCAAAAATAAAAAGCTAACATTTTAACGGCAAATTTTACCCGTTAAAGGATTCATTAAAACAGTGAGAAACAGCCTGAAACCCCTGTGTTTATCGGGGAAAGAGAAAAAACAAAAAAGTTTTAATGGAATCCTGTTAAAACCCCATTAAAACCTTTCATTAAAACATTGGTGGACAAATCAGTGGTTCACATAGTCGCAGATCCAGTCACGGACACTCTTGTCGGAAGTGCCTTTTTTGACAACAACGCCTTTGTTTTTGCCTTCACCTATGTAGATGGAGAAAGTCTCAACCTTCGGGTCATCATCACCAAGTACAGCCCTGGCAATATCTTTGTTGTTACCCTCGATAATGCCAGCCAGCTTCAGGCAGCCAATGATATTACCCTTCAGTCTCAGTCGCTTGTCTTGATTCTCCCAGATGTCCAATAAGGTCTTGCTGTGTTCCGAATTCAGCAGGTCTTCAACAAACTTCCCGATCCACGCATCATCAAACCTCTTGTCAGCGCGCAGGTTCTTAAACCACTTCTGCTGCATCAGTCTGGTCAGACTGTTCACAATACCGAACAAGCCCGAGTCTTCGTTCGTCGCCAGATACACGGCCATCTCAGGATACTGCTTCA
The DNA here is from genome assembly GCA_946183415.1 of uncultured Prevotella sp. Classification (GTDB taxonomy): domain Bacteria; phylum Bacteroidota; class Bacteroidia; order Bacteroidales; family Bacteroidaceae; genus Prevotella. Next base: position 4,727 of record CAMHAM010000002.1, on the reverse strand, counting down.
CCATGTCGCAATGGATCAGCATCAACAGCATGTCGAGGCGAAACAGGGCTTGGAACTGTGCGGTGGTCATGTCATAGAAGTGCTTCAGGATCAGGCTCCTGATACGACTGCGATTGGGAACGATCATGGCATTCTCCTTAACATCTATATATTTGCTCAACTTGGCCCACAGCTCTTTGATGTCTTCAGGTATCTTATAGTTGAAGGCCAGGCACTTTGTCAGCTTGTCAACCTCCACCTCCTCAATATTGGCATTGGAGGTACATACCGCATCGCGCAGCGCGCCCGACTTCAGGAATTCCAAACAAGCCTGTACCTGCATCCCATAATACACACCCAGATTTATCTCAGGGTACTCCTCCTTCATTCCCTCATACTCAGATTCCAAATAGGGATCGGCATAGAGGGCTTTCATGTCCGATATCAGGTTCTCGTAGAGTTCCGGTTGATCAAACGTGTCTTTCACCTGTTTCAGGTTGTTAACCATATCGCTGACAGCAGCCTCGTACACCTCGTAGAGATCAGCCGATGTCTTGAAATCAGACAGCACATGATATGCCGTCAGAGGCTTGTCGCTGTAGTTCATCATGTCATTCCTGATCCTGCCACTCAGCCAATACTCCTTCTTGGCAAGTCTTCCATAATTCATGGCCAGCACCTCAGCGCATTCTCCCTGTCGGATCATCTCCAACGAATCCTTGAGTCTGTTATCGACGTAGCGTGCCCAACAAGTGATCCCCGCCATACACAAACACCTCGTACAAGGGTCTTCCACATCGATACAGTTGTAAGCCGTTTTCAAAGCCTCCAGGTCCTGAATACACTGTCGCAGCGACTTCTCCATTACAGGTTCCATGACCTACCTCCTTTCATTTTCTCACGCATGACCATATAGGCCACATTAGTTGTTTTCGTAACCATCGTTAGTTAAAAATTTTTGGTTTAATAATTTTTATTCCAAATAGAACGGACAAAGGTACGAATAAACGAGCAAAACGCAAAATAAATCGCGATTTAATTTCATTTTCGAACCGAAAGATCAGCGAGAGCCATTAATCTCGACTTAAATGGAGGGCGCAGAAGTGCCAGTCCTTTTGCGCCCGAGCTTGAACAATCTATTAAATAATGTATAATTTTGCTGATTTCTTTTTTTGTTTGAAAAAGATTTCATATCTTTGCATTCAAGTACTGGCTGATCGTCGTGACGCGACGCTGCTACGGCAGGACATTTAGAGCCTCGGTGGAGGTGCCGGTATGACTTTCGAGGGTAAAATATAGCGTTTGCTGTTTATAAGACATTCCGAAGTTTGGCCACAGAAGAAGTCAGAGTTAACATGCAGACGTTCACGCTATGCGTGGGCGTTACTTGTTTCTCTGAGGGTTAGGCCAAACACCTGGAATGTGGATGAGTAATCGTCCACGTTTTTTGTGTTTGGTCTTGCTTTTGTTTTTTAGAGAGCAGCGCATAAACGATAACGCTTATGCAAGCCAATAACGACAATCCCGTACTGAACAATCCGTACGAGGAACCGCAGTATTACTACGACACCGATATGAACGGTAACATAGACTATGCCACCATCATCAATGGACGACGGCCATTTGGCTATGACGTGAATATTGTGCCAAAGAAACGAGGAGAAAAGACTTTCTTCTCGCAAGAAGACTTTATCTCGGTTGATCCCAATGCCGAGTTTATCAATGGCATCCGTAAAGAGGTAAAAGTTTGGCGTGAGGCTGGCTATCCCAAAGCCTCTCGCATCACCAAGGAACTGCTTGACTACTGGTTTAACAACAAAGAACGCAGAGCGAACCTTCGTTTGTTCTTCTGTCAGCGTGAGGCTGTGGAGACAGCAGTCTGGCTGAACGAGATAGCAGAGCGCGACCCCAATACAGGTAACTACATCCTGAACCTGTTGGGTGAACGCAGGCATACCGTATCAAAAGACGATGCCTATGTGCTGCCTCGTACAGCCTTCAAGATGGCGACAGGTACAGGAAAAACGGTGGTGATGGCGATGCTGATTCTCTATAACTATCTGAATAAGCGGGCCAATCCAATGGATACCCACTACGCAGACCATTTCCTGCTTTGTGCGCCAGGTATCACCATTCGTGACCGCCTTTCTGTGTTGCAGTTAGACTATAGTCAGCGCAGCAATAACTTTGAGCGAACAGACTACTATCATCAGCGCGGACTGATACCACCTCAATTCGAAAAAGAACTGGGTGGACTGAATGCCAGCATCACCATTGTCAATTACCAGCAATTCCTGCCTCGTGTGTTTTCAGGCAAACATGCCTCGCCTCTCGATGGCAAACAGAAATGGGTAGATGGAGAGTTGGTGACTCAAAAAGACAAAGAAGACTATAGCGTGATGCTGAGTCGTATCTTGGAAAAAGGTGTGAAAGGCAAGCGTATCGTTGTTATCAACGACGAAGCTCACCATTGCTATCTGCCCAAACAAAACAAAGACAAGAGTCTGACTGAAGACGAAAAGAGCGATCTGAAACAGGAGAATGAGGCCGCTATGGTGTGGTATGAAGGTCTGCGACAGATGAAGCTATTGGGTTATAAACTACAGCAGGTCTATGACCTCTCTGCTACACCTTATTATCTGAAAGGCTCAGGCTATCCGGAATACTCCCTATTCCCTTGGGTGGTAAGCGACTTTGGATTGGTGGATGCTATTGAAAGTGGTTTGGTCAAGATACCATTCTTGCCAGCCTACGACAATACGACTGACTTGGATGAACCCAAACTGCGTAATATCTACGAAAGTATCAAAGACAAACTGCCCAAGCGTGGCATTCGTGCTCAGAAGAAAAAAGATAAGGAAGATCGCTCGGCCGAAGGACGCTTGCAAGGCAAGAATGTAGATACATCCATTTTGTCTGTACAGGCACCTAATCTGCCAACGCTTCTGAATACTGCCTTAGAGCAATTCGTGAAAGACTATGAGGACTATGACAGAGGTCTGCGTCAGGCATACGAAGCCATGGGTACACTCTATACGGCTCCGCCTGTATTGATAGTGGTTTGCAATAACACAACCGTTTCACATGAGGTCTATCGCGATATTGCCGGCTATCAGGACGGTGTCAACGAAGATGGTGAGCCTCGTTATCGTAAAGGTCGTTTCGATGTATTCTCAAACTACGATGGTATGGGCTTGCCTAAAGAAAAGTTCCCAACGCTGTTGATAGATTCTTCTGCACTTGATGAAGCATCAACCCGTATTGACGAGGCATTTAAGAAAGCATACGCCAACGAGATTGAGGAATTCCGTCATGAATATGCCAATCAGCACGGTGCTGGTTCTGCTGATAACCTGACGGATGCAGACATTCTGCGAGAAGTGGTGAATACCGTCGGTAAGCCAGGCAAGTTGGGTGGTGACATCAAATGTGTGATCAGCGTATCGATGCTGACGGAAGGTTGGGATGCCAATACCGTCACCCATGTCTGTGGCATCCGTGCCTTTGGCAGTCAGCTGTTGTGCGAACAAGTAGTGGGCCGTGCCTTGCGTCGTCAGAGTTATGACTTGATTCCTTACGACAAACTGGGACGGGAGATAGATCGGAAAGACCTCTATAAATATAAAGAGGAGAACATCACCTACAAGTTCCCACCAGAATATGCCCGTATCATTGGTGTGCCATTCAACACCTTCAAAGGTGGTGATACGGTAGTAACGAAACCTCAGAAGCCCAAGGCCATTATCCGTGCTTTGCCAGAGCGCAAAGAAATGGAAATTCGATTCCCTGTTATTACAGGCTATCGTTCGGATAATATCGAGGGTTCGCTGAAAGCAGATTTTACTGGTCTTCCTAAGTTCCAACTCAACTTCAATCAGATTCCTACGGAAACCGTCTTACAGACAGTCGTGAATGGTGATCAGAAGATGCTCAAGACAGACTATATGGAACTGCGTGATTTGCAGGTCATCTACTATTTTGCCCATCTGATGATTCGCGAATACTATACCAGTCGTGAACATGGACTGCAATTCCAGAAGTTCCCTGACATCAAACAGATTGTAGAAACCTGGTATAATGAGCAACTGGAGATTATTGGTGGTGATGGCAGCATAGAGCAGAAACGTTTGGTGATGCTCTGGAACTATAAGGCTGTACTTGACAACATCATGGAAGGTGTTCATAAAGCCAACGAAGACCACGAAGAGATTTCTGCTGTGCTCAACTACTACAATCCAGAAGGCAGTACCATCCATGTGTATCGTCCCACGAACAAAACGGTCTATCCAACACAAAAAAGTCATGTCAACTATGTGATAGCCGAAGACAACAGCTGGCAGCAGATAGCAGCCAAGACACTCGACTCAATGGAGTGTGTAGAGTGTTGGGTAAAGAACACCTATCTCGGTTTCCGCATTCCTTATACCGTTGGTGATGAGAATAAGGAATACCAGCCTACATTCATCGTTCGTGTGAAGGGAATAAATCTCATTGTGGAGTGTGAAGACTTTGATAGCGACAAGTCAGGCAACAAAGAAGCCAAGCGCCACTATCTGAAAGACTATTGGATTCCTGCTGCCAACAACCTCAAGACATACGGCACTTGGGACTTGCTGGAAGTGAGAGACATTGATCAGTTGGAAAATGAGATAAAAAAACGATTCGGTCTATGATTTATAAATCATATTGTACGTTCAAATGTCGCAGCATCTATAATACGACAGGTTCCGATTTCTTGCAATACCAGC
>CAMHAM010000001.1 GCA_946183415.1 uncultured Prevotella sp. | reverse complement strand
CGAGAACAATCATGTTGAACACCTTGCCATTCTTCATCTCGGCAGCCTTGTCCATGGCGTTGATCTCATAGATGGTGATATCCTTACGCGTGGGTTTATTGATGATACCAAAACCATCGTAGATGAGGATACCACCAGGTTTGATCTTCGGTTCGAACTTTTCGAGTGAAGGCTGGTTCAGAACCACGGCGATGTCATACTTTGAGAGGATGGGCGAAGAGATGCGCTCGTCGCTGACAATCACCGTCACGTTAGCTGTACCGCCACGCTGCTCAGGACCATAGGCTGGCATCCATGTCACCTCCTTATCCTCCATCAGTCCTGAATAGGCCAGAATCTTACCCATCGAGAGCACGCCCTGACCACCGAAGCCTGAAATAATTATCTCTTTCTTCATCTTTTCTTAATTCTTAATTCTTAACTCTTAATTAAAGATTCGTAGTATCTTTCAGGTCACCTTTAGGATAGAAGGGGAACATATTCTCCTTCATCCACTCGTTAGCCTTGGCAGGTGTGAGTTTCCAACCACTGTTACAGGTTGATACAAACTCTACGAGTGAACTTCCCTTACCAGCCATCGAAGCCTCGAAAGCCTTGCGCAGCGCCTTCTTTGCCTTGTTGATGGAGGCAACACTCTCTACACTCTGACGAGTGACGTAGCAGGTGCCCTCCAGACCAGCAGCGATATCAGCCATCTTCAGAGGATAACCATGCAACTGAGGATCACGGCCATAAGGACAAGTAGAAGTCTTCTGACCAATCAGTGTCGTAGGTGCCATCTGACCACCCGTCATACCATAAATGGCATTGTTGACGAAGATAATCACGATGTTCTCACCACGGTTCAGGGCGTGAATGGTCTCACAGGTACCAATACATGCCAAGTCGCCATCACCCTGATAGGTGAACACGAGGCGATCGGGCCAGCAACGCTTGATACCCGTAGCCAGTGCGGGAGCACGACCATGGGCAGCCTCCTGCCAGTCGATATCTATATAATTGTACGCGAAGACGGCACAACCTACAGGTGATACACCTACGGTCTTGTCTTCCATACCCATCTCTTCGATGACTTCGGCAATGAGCTTATGCACCACACCGTGACTACAGCCTGGGCAGTAGTGCATATTGTTGTCGTTCATCAGCGTCGGCTTCTTGCAGACGATGTTCTCTGGTTGAACTATTTGATTTCTATCCATTGTTCTTTTCTTTTTTCCAGGTAGTCCTAGGAGGTCCCTAGGCTATCCTTGGTTATCCTAGATTAATTTCTTCAATGCCTCTACAATCTCTTCGGGATCAGGTACAATACCGCCCAGACGGCCGAACTGCTCTACGGGCACAGCTCCGTTCACAGCGAGGCGAACATCCTGTACCATCTGTCCGGCATTGATCTCAGCTACAAGGATACCCTTCACCTTCTTCGACAATGCAGCAATCTGCTTCTCTGGGAAGGGGAACAGTGTGATGGGACGGAACAGTCCGACCTTGATACCCTGCTCACGGGCAATCTCAACACTCTTCTCTGCGATACGGGCAGCCGAACCAAAGGCTATGATGGCATACTCTGCATCGTCCATCTGCTGCTGTTCAAAGCGGACCTCATTCTCCTGAATCTTACGATACTTCTCCTGGAGGGCGATGTTACGCTGCTCCATGATCTCAGGCTTCAGCTCAAGCGATGTGATGACCACGCGCTCACGGTTCTTTGGCTTACCAGTAGATGCCCAAGGACACTGCTTAATCACCTCCTCATCCGTACGACGGGGCTTGAACGGAGGCAGCACCACCTTCTCCATCATCTGACCAATCACGCCATCGGAGAGAATCATAGCAGGGTTGCGGTATTTGAAAGCCAACTCAAAGGCGAGGTCAACGAAATCGGCCATCTCCTGAACAGAAGATGGAGCCAGAACAATCACCTTGTAGTCACCATTACCACCACCACGAGTAGCCTGGAAATAGTCACCTTGTGAAGGCTGGATAGTACCCAGACCAGGGCCTCCACGCTGCACATTTACGAACACACCAGGAACCTCGGCACCAGCCATATAAGTAATACCTTCCTGCATCAGGGCGATACCAGGAGAACTCGAAGAGGTCATAGCGCGCTTACCAGCTCCGGCAGCACCATAGACCATGTAGATACTGGCCAGCTCACTCTCAGCCTGAACCACCTGCATGCCAGTGGTTTCCCAAGGCTTCAGCTCAGCCAATGTCTCGATCACTTCACTCTGCGGAGTAATAGGATAGCCGAAATAGCCGTCGCATCCGCAACGAATAGCAGCGTGGGCAATAGCCTCGTTGCCTTTCATCAATACAACTTCTCTTTCTTCTGCCATAATTATTCCTCCACTTTTTTACGATACACGGTGATACAACCATCAGGGCAGACGATGCCGCACGAAGCGCAGCCCACACAGGCCTCTTCGTTGACAGCCTCCACATAGGGGTAGCCGTGCAGATTAACTTTGTTGGCCAGGGCGATGACCTTCTGAGGGCAGGCGATGATGCAGAGGCTGCATCCCTTACACCTCTCGGTATTCACCTCAATGGCGCCTTTCATTTTTGCCATATACCTTATATAAATAATGATAATTTTCGAAAATCGGGTGCAAAGGTAACAATAAGATAGGAAATAGCCAAATTATATTCTCAATTTTTTGTATCTTTGCACCATCAAGGTTACAAAAATAGCAAGAAATGGCTAAACGCGCTATCATAATAGGTGCCTCATCAGGCATCGGAAGAGAAGTTGCCAAACTTCTCATGAAGGAAGGCTGGACCATCGGTGTGGCAGCCAGAAGAATCGACAAACTACAGGAGCTCAGCGCTGCAGCAGTCGAACAGATTGATGTCACACAAGAAGATGCCACCACTCGCCTTCAGTCACTCATCAATTGTCTGGGAGGCATGGACCTCTTCTTCTACGCCTCTGGCATTGGCAAACAGAACCGTGAGCTTCAGGAAGATATCGAACTCGCTACTTTGTATACCAACGGTCTAGGCTTCACCAGAATGATTGGTGAGGCCTATCGCTACTTTGCCAACAAAGGCAGCGGACACATCGCAGCCATCACCTCGATTGCTGGCACCAAAGGCCTCGGCCCTGCCCCAAGCTACTCTGCCACCAAAGCTATGCAGAATGTCTACCTGCAGGCGCTGGAACAACAAGCCAACGCCCGAGGACTGAACATCAAGTTCACGGATATCCGTCCAGGCTTCGTAGACACAGCCCTCCTTCATGGCGACTTCCACTACCCCATGCTGCTCCAACCAGAGCCCGTAGCCAAGGAAATCCTCTACGCCATCAACCACCAGCAGCACATCCGCATCATCGACTGGAAATACCGTCTCCTCACAGCCCTCTGGCGCCGCATCCCCCGCTCCCTCTGGTGCCACTTCAGGCTATGATGATTAATAAAGAAAAATCCCTGAATCTTAGCTGATTCAGGGATTATACATATCCTTGCAGTAGAAGGCCATAATATCATCGAGCATGCGCTTGGCCTCAACAGCGGGACTGTCTGGGTCGAGTTCGATAGCCTGAATATAGCAGTTTATGGCTTCATGCCATTTCGACTCTTTCCGAAAGGCGTTACCTTGTTCGTACCACTCTTGTGCAGTCATCTTTTACTTTTGCAACGGACTACAGGACTTAAGGACTTTATTATTTATAGTACTCTTTCTTACCTGCTGCCAATGTATTCTTCATCAGCGAACAGATGGTCATCGGCCCTACTCCACCAGGAACTGGCGTGATGAACGAGCACTTTGGAGCCACCTCGTCGAACTTCACGTCGCCATTCAGACGAAAACCGCTCTTACGAGTGGCATCGGGTACACGAGTGGTACCGACATCTACGATGACAGCACCTTCCTTCACCATATCGGCTGTTACGAAATCGGGCTGACCAATGGCTGCGATGATGATATCAGCTGCACGACACTCCTCTTTTAAAGTCTTTGAGCGCGAGTGGCATACAGTAACTGTAGCATCGCCGTACTGCTTCTGCATCATGAGCTGAGCCATGGGCTTGCCTACGATATTAGAACGTCCAAGAATCACGCACTTCTTACCAGAGGTCTCAATATTATAACGCTTTAGCAGGGTGATGATTCCCAGAGGTGTAGCAGATATAAAGCACGGCAGACCAATGGCCATACGACCTACATTGATGGGATGGAATCCATCTACATCCTTGCGATAGTCGATGGCCTCGATGATCTTCTGCTCATCGATATGCTTCGGCAATGGAAGCTGAACGATGAAACCATCGACATCAACATTACGATTCAGGGTATCGACACAATTGAGGAGCTCTTCCTCTGTGACATCCTCCTCGAAACGGATGAGTGTACTCTTAAAGCCACAAGCCTCGCACGCGAGTACCTTATTCTTTACATAGGTCTCAGAGCCACCATCGTGACCCACAAGAACGGCAGCCAAATGGGGCTGCTTACCACCCTTCGAAACAATCTCTTTTACCTCTTCAGCAATCTCAGCCTTAATAGCTGCTGCCGTTGCCTTTCCGTCTATCAGTTGCATCCTTATCTTTTTACCTTTTTACTTTTTTACCTTTTTACTCTTTCATCCACTGCCACTCGTCTTTAGCCTTCTCTACATCGAGATTCATCAAAGCGTCTACATCCGTAGCTTTCATGCCGATATAGACAGCAACCTCCTTCAACGTCTCTATCTCTTTTTTTGAAATATTGGCATCCGACTTAACGATCAGTGCCAGCATCGACAACATCTGATAGCGAAGATCCTCACTCAGGGAACTGGCAATCTGACTGCCACAGTCGCCTATCAATTGCAGGAATGCCATCGGCTTTCGAGCCTCAAGCTCATCGTGCTTGGCTATCAGTTTTTTTACTACATCCATACCTTCCACCTTGGCTTCCTCGCCAAAGGTATCGTTCAGGAACTTACCCAAGAAGTCGTATTCCTCTGGCTCCACCTTACCATCGGCAATCACGATGTAAGAAGCCATCGTAAGCATAGAGAACAGAAAACTGTTACGGATATTCTCTCGAACGGGAGAATTCACATTGAACGTGTTGCGGAACTCATCCGTAATCACCACTTGCTCTGCCGAGAGCTTCAGTTGCTGATTGTCAGCCACATGCTCTGTCAACTCCTTCATCGGACCTTCCTCGAAGAGTCCCTTCAGGTTACTGATCCATTTACCAAATGCCATATCTTTCTTTTTTTGGGTTGTCTAGAACTTCGGCATGCCACCGCCCTTCATGGCCTTCATGGCATTAGCCATCTGAGCCATCTTCGAAGAGCCCATACCCGTCATCATGCGCATCACCTTTCGAGTCTGGTCGAACTGCTTCATCAGACGGTTGACATCCTCGAGTTTCGTACCACTACCAGCAGCAATACGTTTACGACGGCTCTGATTGATGATATCAGGATTAGCACGCTCCTTCGGTGTCATCGAGTTGATGATAGCCTCAATGCCCTTGAAAGCATCATCGTCGATATCAAGATCCTTAATCTGCTTGCCCACACCAGGAATCATCGCAGCCAGATCCTTGATGTTACCCATCTTCTTGATCTGCTGAATCTGCCCCATGAAGTCATCAAAGTCGAACTTGTTCTTGCGAATTTTCTTCTCCAGTCGCTTGGCTTCCTCCTCATCAAACTGCTGCTGAGCACGTTCCACGAGACTGACGATATCACCCATACCGAGGATACGATCGGCCATACGCTCTGGATGGAACACGTCAATGGCCTCCATCTTCTCACCTGTACCGACAAACTTGATGGGCTTTGTCACCACCGTGCGGATAGAGAGGGCGGCACCACCACGGGTATCACCGTCGAGCTTCGTCAGAACAACACCGTCGAAATCAAGACGATCGTTGAATTCCTTAGCCGTATTGACAGCATCCTGACCAGTCATCGAGTCGACCACGAAAAGAGTCTCATTGGGATGAATAGCATTCTTCAGGGTCTCTATCTCCTGCATCATCTCTTCGTCAACAGCCAAGCGACCTGCGGTATCGATGATGACCACATCGTTGGCCTTTGACTTGGCCTCCTGGATAGCGTGGTTGGCAATCTCCACGACATTCTTATTGTCAGGCTCTGAATAGACGGGCACGCCAACACTCTCACCTACAACATGCAACTGCTGGATAGCAGCAGGACGATAAACGTCACAAGCCACGAGCAACGGCTTCTTGTGGTTACGGGTCTTGAGCAGATTGGCCAGCTTTCCACTGAACGTAGTCTTACCGGAGCCCTGCAGACCTGACATCAGGATAATGGCAGGAGCACCTGGACGACCCTCAATTTTCAGTTCCGCAGCCTTACCGCCCATGAGTTCAGCCAACTCATCGTGAACAATCTTCACCATCAGCTGACTTGGCTTGACGGCAGTGAGCACATTCATACCCAGCGCCTTCTGCTTCACAGTGTCAGTAAACTGCTTGGCCACCTTGTAGTTCACATCGGCATCCAACAGGGCACGACGCACATCCTTCAGGGTTTCAGCAACGTTGATCTCGGTGATTTTCCCCTCACCTTTCAATATTTTAAAAGATCTCTCTAATCTGTCACTTAAATTCTCAAACATTTATTCTTCTCTTTTTACTTTTTTTACCTTTATTCAACGACAATGCCCTGCTCCTCACACAGTTTCAGGCTCATCTCCTTCAACTTGAACTTCTGAATCTTACCAGAGCCTGTCAGTGGGAACTGATCGATGAAGAACACGTACTTCGGAATCTTGTAACGAGCAATCTTACCACGACAGAACAACTGTACATCCTCAGGAGTCATCGTTACACCCTCTTCAAGAATGATGAAAGCGCCAACGGCCTCACCATATTTCTTCGAAGGAACGGCAGCCACCTGCACATCACGAATGCCAGGCATGTGATAGAGGAACTCCTCGATCTCACGAGGATAGATGTTCTCACCACCACGGATAATCATATCCTTGATACGGCCTGTGATCTTGTAGAAACCCTGTTCGTCTTTTATGCCCAAATCGCCCGAATGCAGATAACCGTTTTTGTCGATCACCTCAGCCGTAGCCGTGGGGTTCTTATAATAGCCCTTCATCACGTTGAAGCCCTTGCAGCACATCTCACCCTGCACACCTACGGGGCACTCCTCGCCAGTCTCAGGGTCGATTACCTTCACATCAACAAACGGATAGTCGCGACCTACGGTGGTGCAACGCTGCTCGAAGGTATCGTTCAGGCAGGTCTGTGTCATACCTGGCGACGACTCTGTCAGACCGTAGACACTGGTAATAGTCATATACATCTTCTCTGAAACCTGCTTCATCAACTCCACAGGACAGAGCGAACCTGCCATAATACCTGTACGGAGACAGGTCAGGTCGAACATATTGAACATGGGGTGATTGAGTTCTGCGATAAACATCGTGGGCACCCCATAGACAGCCGTACAACGCTCCTTGTGGATGGAAGCCAGAACTACCAGCGGGTCGAACTTCTCGACCATCACCTCAGTACAGCCATGCGTCAGACAGTTCATCGTGGCGAGCACCACACCGAAGCAATGGAACAAGGGTACACAGACACAGAGCTTGTCATCCTGTGTGAAACCCATATTCTCACCCGTGAAATAGCCGTCGTTGGAAATGCCGTGGTGCGTCAGCATCACACCCTTGGGGAAGCCCGTCGTACCAGAGGTGTACTGCATGTTGCAGACATCATAGCACGACACCTGACTTTTCATTTCCAACAGGGTCTCGTCTTCAATATTCTGTCCCAGGAGCAACAGCTCAGCAGTGTTGAACATACCCCGATACTTCTCCATACCGATGAATACCACATTCTTCAAATATGGGAAGCGCTCGCTGTTCAGATGGCCGCGCTCACAGTTCTTCAGTTCGGGCAGCATCGTATAGGTCATGTCCACATAGTTACAGTCCCATGTGCCATCAGTGATACATAGGGTATGCATGTCGGAGTCCTTACAAAGATACTCCAGTTCGTTCTGCTTGTAGTTGGTATTCACCGTCACCAGCACAGCACCGATCTTCGCCGTAGCATAAAGGAAAGTGAGCCAGTCGGGCACATTGGTCGCCCAGATACCTACGTTAGAGCCTTTCTTTACACCAATGGCAATCAAGCCCTTAGCGAGGTTGTCCACACGCTCATTAAACTTGCTCCAAGTAAAGCGGAGGTCACGGTCGCTGTAAACGATGTATTCTTTGTCTGGAGTTGTCTCAGCCCAGTGCTCGAGCCACTGACCGAGAGTGCGCTCATGAAGTGTATAGCCCGCACTTCCCGTCTCAGCAGGATATGTTCTGTCTGGCAGCGGTCTGCCTGCCATGTCTAATTTCACGTTGCTCATACTGTCTTTCTGTTCTTAATGTTTATCTAATCAGAACGGGATGTAAATCAGTGCGAGAATCTTGGCAGACTTCCCTGGAGCACCATGCAGATGATGCTTCACAATCGAGTCGTAATAGATCGAGTCGCCTTCTTTGAGTGAATACTTCTCCTTACCGTATTCCACTTCCACTTCACCCTCCATGACATAGATGAACTCCTCACCCTCGTGGGCTGAGAGCTTGTAATCGGATGACGTCTCAGGATTGATATCAATAATGAACGGCTCCATGTGACGTCCAGCCTTCTGCTGAGCCAACGGATGATACTCCATGTGCTTACGGGCATCAGTAGCACCGTTAGAGAAACTGATACTGCTCTCGCGCTCACGGTCCGCAGCACGTGTGACCACAGGACCCAGAGCGTCACTGTCGTCCATAAAGGTTCCCAGTCGCACACCCAGTGCTCGGGCTATCTTGATCAGCGGACCTAAAGATGGTAGGTTCTGGTCGTTTTCAATACTGTTGATCTGTTCAACTGACAGACCTGTGCTCTCAGCGACTTCCTCAATAGAGAGGTTTTTGGTTTCTCTGAGTCCCTTGATTTTGGAACCCACGAAAGTGTTAGTGTTGGACATAATTTTTATAACTTGATATCGATATTTACTTTTTAGGGCGCAAAATTACAATAAAAAAACGAAACTCACAAACTTTGAGCCTCGTTTTTCTAAATTAAATATGTAAAACATCATTTTCGTCAATTGGGGCATTTTGTCGCTGAGAGAACTCACAGCCACAATACTGCTGGTTGTAGAAGTTAAATTCTTTCAGCAATTGGTTGCGACGATCCTGCAATCCGCCCTTACGCCAGTTCTGGGCCCAGAATGCCGTACCCTCTACGGCCAGCTCAGCCTGATGGCCTGCTCGTTCTATCTGTTCCAAGCTCTTCCATCGACTCGATGCCAGTGTCGTTGCAAACCACCTGATGCCCAATTTCCTCGCTTCCAGGGCTGTCTTTGTCAGTCGAAGCGTGAAGCATTGTTCACAGCGCCGCCCACGTTCAGGCTCACCCTCCAGACCACAGACGCCACCAAGCCACGACTGATGGTCGTAGTCGCCATCAATCCACGTCAGCCCAAGCCCCTCTGCATGGCGCTTGCTCTCGTTCTTACGAATCTCATATTCCTCACGTGGAAAGATATTTGGATTGTAATAGAATATGGTTGGCTTAATGCCATTTGCGAGCATCCACTCTACAATGGCAGAGGAGCATGGTGCGCAACAGGCATGCAACAACACCTCTTTGACACCTTCAGGCACTATAATCGCTGGTTTCTTCATTTTTCGACTGCAAAGTTAATCATTTTTTCCAAAAATGAGTGTTAATCTTCTCAAAAATCATGTCTGTTCCAATTTATTATCGTATCTTTGTCGAATAAACATTCAAATACTACTAAATACAATAGCAAAATGAATCTGAATCTGACAGCTAACATCAAGATGCCTGAACATGAGTTAAGGCGACAGGTAATTGACCTCTGTAATCAAACGGGCAAGCCCTTGTTGAAACTCTCCACAAAAGATTACGTGGACAACGGACTGGGACACCTCGTAGAACAATTCGACGGACAAGCTGGTCTGGTGAACATCGAAGTATTCAACGAACTGCAACACACCATCACAGGATGGCCTGGTGGCAAACCCGACGTTGACGACACCACACGTCCTGAGAGAGCCAAGCCCTACCCCAAGCGTGTCGTTGTGTTCTCGCCCCACCCTGATGATGATGTCATCTCGATGGGAGGTACCATCCGTCGACTCATGCAGCAGAAGCACGATGTGCATGTGGCCTATGAGACATCTGGCAATATCGCTGTAGGCGACGAGGAAGTGCGTCGATTCATGCACTTCATCAATGGCTTCAACACCATCTTTGCCAATGGTTCCGATCAAGTCATCAAGCACTCCTACCAGACGGTGAAGGCCTTCATCAAGAATAAGAAGGAGGGCGACCTCGACAATCAGCAGATTCTCCGTCTGAAAGGACTGATCCGCAGAGGTGAAGCTCGTCTGGCCTGCGAGTACAACGGCATCGACAGCCATCATATCCACTTCCTCGACCTGCCTTTCTATGAGAGTGGTAAGATTGAGAAACTCCCCATGACGGAAAACGACGTGACGCCGATTATCGAACTGCTCTCTGAGATTCAGCCACATCAGATCTACGTGGCTGCTGACCTTGCCGATCCCCATGGTACCCACCGCAAGTGTACGGATGCAGTCTTGGCAGCCATCGACGAGGAGAAGAAAGCTGGCGCTGAGTGGCTGAAGGATTGTCGCGTATGGATGTATCGTGGTGCCTGGGCTGAATGGGATGTGGCCGATATTGAGATGTGTGTACCGATGAGTCCTGAGGAACTGCGCGAGAAGCGAAATGCCATCCTGCGCCATCAGAGTCAGATGGAGAGTGCCCCGTTCTTGGGCAACGATGAGCGCCTGTTCTGGCAGCGTGCCGAGGATCGCAATCGTGAGACGGCAAAACGCTACGATGCACTCGGACTGGCCTGCTACGAGGCGATGGAGGCTTTCGTGGAATATCATTTTTAAAGGTAAGAAGGTAAAAAAGTAAAAAAAGAAAATAGATCAGAAATGGAGAATGTGTCAGTTAATAAGGTAATGGGGGTGGTTAAAGTTTTTTTATCTTTTTACCTTTTTACCCTTTTACCTTTAAGTGTTCATGCGGGTGAACCAGCTAACTATGAAGTGGTGCCTCTACCACAAAGCATTGTAGAACAAAAGGGTGCCCCATTCATTCTTGAAGAGGGTGTTGAGATTCTGACTTCAGCAGAATTGCAGCGCGAGGCCGAGTTCCTGAAACAGTATATCAAAGAGGTGACATGGAACGATCTTCCCATCGCCCAGAAGAGAGAGAAGAAAGTGCGTTACATCGAACTGTGTGTCTCTCCTACTGTCAAAGAGAAGGAGGGTTATGTAATGACTGTCAGTCAGAAGGGTGTTACCATCCAGGGGGGCTCTGCTGCTGGTGTGTTCTATGGCCTCCAGACTTTGAGGAAAGCCTTGAAGGAAGGGGTTATCATGAATCCCGTCATCATCACTGATGCACCTCGCTTCAGCTATCGTGGCATGCACCTCGACTGCTCGCGCCACTTCTTCTCAGCAGATTTCGTGAAGAAGTATATCGACCTGCTGGCGCTTCACAATATGAACCGTTTCCACTGGCATCTGACGGACGATCAGGGCTGGCGCATCGAGATTAAGAAGTTTCCTGAGTTGACAACCATCGGAGCACAGCGCTCTGGTACGATCCTCGGCACCAACTCCGACCTCGACGACGGTATTCCTCATGGTGGATTCTATACACAAGAAGAAGCCCGAGAGATTGTGAAGTATGCCCAGGAGCGCCATATCACGATTATCCCTGAGATCGACATGCCTGGTCACATGCTGGCTGCGCTGGCTTGCTATCCTGAGTTAGGCTGTACTGGCGGACCTTATCAGGTGGGGCATTACTGGGGCGTCTATACCGATGTGCTCTGCGTGGGCAATCCGAAGGTCTACGACTTTGTGGAGGGCGTTCTTACTGAGATCATGGACATCTTCCCATCAGAGGTGATTCATATTGGAGGCGACGAGACGCCTACCGTGAAATGGGAGAATTGTGCGAAGTGTCAGGCACTCGGACTGGCCAAGGATCAGTTGCAGGCTTACTTCACTCAGAAGGTGTTCGACTTCCTCACTGCCCACCATCGTCGCGCCTTGGGTTGGGACGAGATTCTCAACGGCTGTCCTAAGGATGCGATGATCATGTCGTGGCGAGGCACAGCCCCTGGGGCTAAAGCTGCCCAGATGGGCCACGATGTCGTGATGGCACCCACCTCACATGTCTACTTCGATTATCTGCAATCGCAAGAACGCCTGTTCGAACCTTCCCGCTGCGAGGGTTTCATCCCTGTAGAGAAAGTCTACTCTCTCGAACCTGCCCCTGACACGCTGTCGGTAGAAGCCAGAAAGCATATCTTAGGCACTCAGGCCAACATCTGGACGGAGTATCTTTTCACGGAAGGCATGGTGGAATATCAGGCTCTGCCTCGTATGTCGGCACTCTCAGAAGTGCAGTGGACACAGCCGGAGCGCAAGAACTACGAAGCCTTCAAAGAGCGACTGACACGCCTGACGGCACTCTACGAACTCTATCACTATCAATACGCCAAGCACCTCTGGCCTGAGCGACAGCTCCCCAGTCGTTGGCAATTCTAAGTCATAAGAATGATGGTCCGTGGACTTTAATTCCTTTGATTAAAGTCCACGGGCTTTCCATATACGATCCTTCGCAGCGTTGATCTCCTGGAACTTCTTCTCGGCAGCCTTGCGCACATCCTCTCCCAGGGCAGCCACCTTGTCAGGATGGTGCTCAAGGGCGAGCTTGCGATAGGCTTTCTTCACCTCATTATCCGATGCATCCGGACTGACGCCCAGCACCTTATAGGCATCTTCGAGGGTATTACCTTCAAGGTGAAGCATCGAGTCGACCTCGCTCGAACGGAGCCCCATCCACTGGGCACACTCCTTCAGCGCCGTAATCTCGCTCTGAGGCACTCTGCCATCAGCCTGAGCCACCATCACGAGGTAGTTCAGGAGCTGCAGCCGCTGCGAGTAGTCCATCTGCTGATTGATCTGTCCACAACACTCGCGCACCGTCGACTTGAACTGCGACCAGCCTTCACGCTTCTGCTCGTCGAACAGCTTGTTCAATATTTCATCACCCTGCTGCACGGCACCTGAGCCGAAATTCTGGCGTAACATCTGTCTCACCAGTTCCATCTCTGAGTGCATCGCCTTGCCGTCGGCCTTGATAATATAAGAAGAGAGCACCAACAGCGAGAAGAGGAAACTGTTACGCTGCCCCTGCTGCATGCGCTGACGATAAGCCTGCTGGTAGGCCTGACTGTAGTCCTGATACGAACGCTGCTGCCATGAGCCCTGGTCGCGCTCAGAACCCGAGCCCCACGTGCCAGAGTTATTGGGGGTGTTCACCCCGTCGAGCATAGAATCAAACAAAGAACCTACCAGATAACCAGCCAAAGCCCCCAAGGGGCCTCCCGCCATCCAGCCAATGAATCCTCCAATCCATTTTCCTGCTGCCATATTCTATACTCCTTTGATTGTTGTTAATAAATCCTCCTGGATGATGCCATTGGTGGCAACCACGCTGTTGCCCTGAGTGAAGTCCTCTGAGCCTTCAAAGTCCGTCACTGCTCCTCCAGCCTCCTGAACTATCAGACTGCCAGCCATATAGTCCCACTGACCGATATACTTTTCTGCATAGCCGTCCAGCCTACCAGCTGCCACCTGACAGAGAGCCATCGCTGCGGAACCACAGGCGCGGATACTGCCCACGTTTCCGTAAAGCTGGTCGATCAGCCCTTTCATCACTGGCTTGTAGGCCCCGCTATTATAGGGGAACTGCAGGCAGAGCAGCGCATCCTGTATCTTCTGAGAACTGACGCGAAGCCTTTCACTCCTCACTCCACACTCCTCACTCCTCGAAACAAACGCTCCCCCGCCCTGCCAGGCATAGAAGCACTCATCAGCACAGATCTCATAGACCACTCCGATGAGTACCGTCTTCCCTTGCAAGAGTGCGATACTGACAGCATAAGGTGCATACTGATGGATGAAGTTCGTCGTGCCGTCGAGCGGATCCACCACCCAGAGCAACGCCTCACTCCTCACTCCACACTCCTCACTCCTCGAAACATCCGCCGTTCCCTCTTCAGTGATGAAGCCTGCTTCAGGCAGAAGCTCGCGCAAAGCACTGACAATCAGCCGCTCCGACCCTTTGTCCACATACGACACATAGTCGTGGGCATGCTTGCGCTCCACACTTTCGAGAGAGAACTTACGACGTTCCTCCCTGATATAAGCCCCTGCCCGTCGAGCTATCTCGCACACAGCCAGCGTATATTTCTCTAAATCCTTTTCTTCCACAACTTATTAGATTAATCCATTTTCAACTGCAAAAGTACAAAAAGCCGAGGACATAACAAAACGAATAACGTTTTATTTCCAAATTAATTGGAAATCCCTACCTTTCCGCGAGCCGATAGATATGACCTGAGGTCTTGCGATCGGTCTCGAAGTCGAACTTCTGGTCGCTCAAGGCCCTGCCCAGTTTGGTGAAGGAGGTCTTGGGGTCGTAGTTGGCATAGCGGTTCTTCAGCAACTCGTGAATCTCCGTCAGCCCCCACCATCTGCCTTCGCCAGCCTTCGGCTTGCTGAAGGTCTCGCCAATCATCTCCACCAGATCGTTCAGTTTCTGATAAGGCTCATTCTCCTTGATCAGCGTCGCAATCTCCTCATTATCAAGCCAGAAGCGCTCACCCGTATTAAAGAGGTGGAGGGCCTGGGCGAAGAGCTGACGATGCTCGAGATTGTCCTCGAAGTTGATGTTGCCATTCACGCCCACACAGACAAATCGGCGAGAGCCCGTAGGATCCACCAGCGGCTTCTGCTGGTTGGTGGTACCTATAAAAGAGGTATAGCGGCGGAACTGCCTGATGGTCTTGCCGTAAGGCGGGCGGAACTTCACTTCGGCTGACGACAGCAGGTATTTCAGCACGATCTGCTGCGAGGCGGTGGTCTTGTCGAACTCATCGATGTTGATCATCGCAAACATCGTCAGCGCGATGTTCAGGTCGAACTCGTTCTTGAAGTTGATCTTGTCGTTGTAGTAGTCGCGCAGTTCCGGAGGCAGGATAATCTTGCAGAAACGCGTCTTTCCACAACCCTGACGACCAATCAAGAGCGGTGTCAACGCATTGCCAGTCAACTGCTTATCACTCTCACGCCACTGAGCCACCATGCCGATGAGCCACATCTTCAAGTACTTGGGCCAGTGGGGCTGGTTGGTGGGTACTCGGGCTGCGAGCTCTGAGATATAGTCGTGACCATTCCACTTCGGCAGCTTGTCGAGCCAGACGTTCACGGGGTCGTACTGTTCGATACGAGTAGAGTCGATGAAACGGTTCACATCTCTGTCCCACGACTTCAGCCCCAGCTCCGTAGCCCTCATCGTCATATCGTTGCGAATCTCCTCTGTCAGCGGCTTAAACGTCTGATCATCAGAGTATTTCTCACGATACTCAGCCACACCCGTCATCAGGTTCTTGCGCAACTCGAAGTTCTCGTTCAGGAAGATTTCCGTCTTCATCATCTGCAGCGTATCGTTAGGGATGCTCTGCAGGGGCTTGATCTTGTGCTTCTTCATGTAGTCCTCCTGCAGGGTGACGGCATAGACGGCCTCGAAAGTCTTCTTCAGCAGCAGTTTGTCTGTGTTCAAGGCAGGATGCTCCAGCGTCATCCCCTGTGCGAAAGCCAAGGGTATGCCCTGATTCAGACAACGTGTGGCAATCTCCATCAGCAGCGTCTCCAGACGGTCTTCGTCGGGCAACTCGAAATAATGGCCCAAGGTGGTGTCGATGATAAAGAGCCACTCCAGCCGGTAGGTGCGCTTCACAGTGCGTCCAGGCATCAGTCGGTCACTCGCGCGCGAGATGCTAACTGGCTGAGGCACATCGTGTTTCAGCGTATCGGCATAGAACGGACGGGCATCAGGATTGAATCCCATCTCTGGGTCGGCACTCACATAGACGGTTCTGTCGAGGCGAGGCTCCAGATACTCGATGTCGAAGCCAAACTGATTCATATACGCCCTGCGGGCTGTCTGATAGAGATTCTGGTGAAACTGCTGGATGTCCGCCTTCTTTTGAGGTAGAAGATTCTTTTCGTTTGCCTGGTTGGGGAACAGCTCCCCTCGGCAAACAATCTTCACGCTCTTGCCCGATGCCCCCAGAAAGCACATCAGCGTCTCAGGCATCATCTTCGCCTGATCCCTCACTTCAACGGCTTTCTCGTAAGTCGGCAGATTGTTTACCTCGATGACTATCAAGCCGTTATACCCCAGCACCCTGTGCTCACCCTTGAACTTATCAAACTCCTGCGCAAAGCAGAGTCGCTCCAGTTTGATGCCACCAGCCCAGTTGGTCAGAATCTGCCCGTCAGGCTGACGTTCCTTCAAGATCAGATTATACATCTCCCTCAGTTCAGTAACGGTATGCTGCCGCCAGCCCTTCTGGATAAACAGCGCGATATCTTCTACAGGATGACGAGTGATCGTCTCATTTTTCCCTTTCTTCTTGATGATTGTTACTTTCATTGCTATTCAATTGTTGATTTTTGAGACTGCAAAGATACTAATTTTTTCGCGCTTTTGCAAATAATTTACTGAGAAATTTCAAAAACTAATGACATATGACATAATGTTTATCCAAAATTATTGATTATCAATAAATTAGTTTTAAGCCATGAGTTTGACAAATGACATAAAAAACGACATAGAAACGACATACTAATGACATAAATAACCTGTATTCGGTTCGCGATGAGCCAAATAAGCGCCCATCAGGGAGGTATTTGGCGGAGAATTCCCACGTTGGGAACAAAACATTCCCAGCGTGGGAATGAAGTATTCCCACGCTGGGAATCAATAACGAGCCTAAGGATAGCGAATAAGCAGCACTTATCGTCCTATAAGGGACCCTTATTGCAGAATAAGTCCCCCTTATTGCAGAATAAGGGTCCCTTTTGCCCCTCTTTATGTCATTAGTATGTCATTAGTATGTCGTTTACATGTCGTTTATATGTCACTTCTATGTCACTTCCAAATTTCGCAATTATCTGATAACAAGCCAAATATAACAGCTTTTATGTCATATGTCATTAGTTTTTAAGATTTCAGCCAAAAAAATTGCAAAAATGACTATTGAGCGTCTGCCCTGCCACCAAATAGCCACGAATCGCAACCCATTTAGTAACGAATCGTAACCCATTTAGTAACAAATCGCACGTTAATTCGTCATAAAACGAAAATTATTTTCATCATTAAGACTTTGTTAGAAGTCGCCGTCGACAATAGTGCCTATGACACGATCAATAACTTTATCAAAATAGGGCTGGCGCAGGAAGCAATTGTGGCGAGTTATCACATCATCGCAGTTAAATTGGCTGACGATATGTGTAATGAAATATGATTGCTGAGATAATGGCGAAGACAACAATGGAATCTGGGGGACAGGTCGCGTGAGTCGTTCGGCACGAGCGATCATAGACCTGTCCCCCAGATCTATTCGTTTAGACAATCTTATATTACAGATTCTTTGGATAGGGCATTTGTTTTAGCCAATGAGAAGGTGTTTGCAGGATTAAGGCAGAATAGTCTGAAAAGTAAATACCCAGATGCCATCGAGGAAGATGTAAATAATGAGTCTTTATATGCCATTGGCGATGCTATGAATTATTACCAGCAGAAAGTTTTTCAATATTTTCATCCAGGCTCGAAGCTTCCCCAAAATCCCTTTGTGAAATAAATTCTTAATAAGAAATTTCCAAATAACGAGAAAAAGTGAACGATTTCCACAAAAAAGCACTAAAGGTTTTGGAAGAAAGGAATAATTTCGTATCTTTGCAGCGTCAAAACAAAAGAATTATGTCATATACAAGTAAACCTATAGTAATAGATCATCCTTCAGAAAAGTTACTGGAGACTATCAAGAAACTCAGAGAGCATAAGCTCGCTGAGGTAGAGAAACTTCGTAATATGAAGCCTGAGGAGTTCTCACGTCGTGTGATATTGGCGTAATGGAGGCATCTTATTCTATTATTCAAAAAGATAATGAATATCGCATCTTGCTGACTCCTGTTAATATAGAAGTCCTCCCTGAGCATATTCAGACAGTTCTTTCTAGCAGAAAGATAGATATTAGCGAACTGATGATAGAGCGTATTTGTGGTAATAGCACTACAGGTCAAGACGTTTTACATGATATTACTGGTTGGGTTGCGGAATTATTTGCTAGCAATCCCAATCTGATAATTTACTATTCATGTGACGATATGACACCAATTCCATCAAGGAACAAGAAAAGTGGCAATAAAGATATGCCTGTCAATGCTTATAGAAGCATGTTGTTTACGCATATTTTCGATACTTATATGTCAAGTCACCAGGTATCAGGAGTTAATAACACCACAATACGACTTGACAACTATGAGAATGGTATTGGATATAGTTTATTCTTTCATTTTATTGCAAGAGACGAACATAGAGATATCGTTGAAATGCTGAAAGAAGACATCTGGGATGTGAGTGGCAAATGAAACAATTCTGTTTCTTTGAAGTGGACGAAATGGATGATTGCTGTTTCGTCCTTTTTTTGTATCTTTGCTTCCAAAATAAAGTGTCTTACAAATATATAATGACGATTTATGAAGAAAATAACGATACGAAGCGACTGAAATCGAGAAAAAAGATGTAATTTTGCAAAAAAGACAGCTCACAATGTATGTCGTTTGCTAAACTTGGGTCATGGTGACAGGCACTTGACCCACTGAGTTGCAAATTGAACTGGGTCAAGTGCCTGCCCCTGTGCCCCATTAGGACAGCCTATGCTATAAATCAAGACCGCAATGACACCGACATTAGTGACCGACTGGACCATTGGCGACATCTGCAAGGGGTTCCAGTGGGTCAGAGAGTCCCCCGACCCATTTGGACTTTCTGACTGGTAAGCGAGTGTTATGGTACCAAGTAATTATCCAAAAATCAGAATCACGAGCAACGGTGATCTGTGCAATTTTTGGCAGTTTTTCGCACTCGTATGGTGCAATGTCGAGAAGTATTCGTATCTTTGCACGCAAATAGCAACATGAATGATGATGACTATGACTAAGAGATTATTGATGGTATTGGCTGTGGTGGCAAACACATGGTATGTTTGCTTGGCGCAGAACACAGTAGTGAAAATGCTGCCTGAGAATGGGGCAACGGAGGTGAATATCGACACACACCTCGTACTGTCGATGAGCGAGGATGCTACTATCGGACAGAAAGGGTTTGTGTCGGTGTATGACAAACTGACGGGGCGGCTCGTGGACCGACTGGATATGAGCATCCCTGCAGGACCGACTAAGGGACAGCCAATGAATCCTACAGCACAATATACGCCTGTACCTTATATATATAAATCGCAGCACATCACCAACCGCAACACCAAGGCTGGCACTCCGTCGGGCGTGAATGCCTGGGACAAAGGACACTATCTGCTCGACATCATCGGAGGTTTCTCTGACGGATTCCACTTCTATCCCATCATCACTAAGGGGAAGCAGGTGACCATTTACCTGCACCACAATATGCTGGAGTACGGCCATGAGTATTATGTCACCATCGACAAGGGGGGTATCACTGGTTTCAATGGCATCAAGGGAAAGAAGGGGTGGACGTTCCGTACAAAAGAGAAGGCTCCCGATGTCAACGAGAGACAGCTGACGGTATCGGCAGACGGACAGGGCGACTTCTCCACCATTCAGGGAGCAATAGACTTTATTCCTGACTCCATTCCCTCAGCCCAGGACGGCTATCGGGTGCTGGTGAAGAATGGTGACTACGAAGAACTGGTGTACTTCCGCAACAAGCGATTTGTCACTATCGAGGGCGAGTCGCGTGAGGGCGTGCTGATTCACTACAAAAATAACGAGGTTTTCAACCCTCACCCTGCCGACATCAAGACCAATGAGGTGCGCGGCACGTTCCCCTCGCGCCGGGCTGCCTTTGCTGCCGACAACTGCAGTGACCTGACGCTGCGCAACCTGACCATCAAGACAGATGGTAAGGGCCAGGCAGAGGGACTGTTGGTGAACGGCGAGCGAAACTACTTTGAGAATGTCCACATCATTGGCGACGGCGATGCTTTGCAGGCCAATGGTAGTTGTTACTGGATGAACTGTCACATCGACGGTGGCGGCGACACGATATTGGGGCGCGGACCGTCGTTCTTCAACCACTGTACCATCAGCAGTTATGGTGCTTTCATGTGGATTCGCAACACGGAGGAGAATCATGGCAACATCTTTGTAGACTGCCATTTCAAGGGACTCAGCAGCTATGCAGAACTTGGCAGGCTGCCCGATAACAAAGGTAAAAACTACCCTCATGCGGAATGTGTACTTCTGAACTGCACCTTGGAAAACATCCCGTCGTGCGGCTGGGGTCAAATCGATGACAATGCCAAGACGGCAACCATCCTTGAGTTCAATAGCCACGATACGGAGGGCAAACCCATAGATACATCCCAGAGGAATCCGCTGATGCGTCAACTTGACCCTATCCGCGATGCAGAACTTATCGGGAAATATTCTAATAGCCTTTGGGTATTAGGCTGGTAAGAATAGGAAGAGTTAGAGCCGTGGCCAACTAAAATGGTAAATATATATAATTTATCAATGATTATTTGGCGCATTGACAAATAAAGCTTATATTTGCCGCGATGTTTGAATGGTTCCAACACATGAAATACTGTATCATCCTGCTCGCTTTGACCTGCGGCATGAATGGCTATGCTCAGGATGATGATGATATCGCCCGTTCGATTAATCTGACGGAGGTGGTGGTGCTGGCTGATGGCATGACCTTCGAGGAATACCTGTTGAAGCAGGTGCTGGCTAGTGCCAAGCCTCTGAAGGAACGGATACAGACTCTGAGCTATTCTGTGACGTGCCAGTTGGAGAAGGACATTGACCTGAAGAAGTTTCCTCACCGCCGTACGATCACTTTCGCAGCCCGTCTGGCAGGTTACGGTCCCATCGTGTCTGCCCTCAGGGAGCATAAGCATTTCGGCATTACGATGGCTGAGGATGTGCTCTTCAACAAGGGAAAGATAACGACCTCGAATGTCAGGATGGTGGAGATGAAGCAGGAGCTTACGCAGAAGCAGATTGACTCGTTCCTGAAACACGACGGCATGATGAGCACTAACATCTATGACAAATTCTATAAGAAGGTACGCGAGAAGGTGAAGGAACTGCAGAAGAAGCGCAAGAAGGGGGATGACACGGGCTTGAGATATAGCGGCAGTTATACTGACGGCAAGCGGACTTACTACATCGTGGAACTCGACAAGATGAAGGTTCACATTGCCGACGGCTGTTGGCAGATTTCACGCATCAGCTATGTGGAGGGGCAGAACAACATGTACTATGAATGCAAGGAGATCAGGCCCAATGTGTTCTTGCCGTCTCATGGCAATGCGAAGCTGTTCCTTGACAAAGAGAAATGGCCTAAAGGCTATATCTCGATGATCATGAAATACAACTACCACTAAAGAAAACGCTTTATTTGCTGATAAACTTCCTCCCGTTCCTGAGATAAATGCCCTTTTGAGGTCTGGCTACCCTTTGGCCATGCAGATTGTAGATGGTACCGTCTGCATGAGAAGGGATTGTAATGGATTGTAGACCGCTGACTGATGCCGCCATCGCCTCAACAGCACGATCCATCCACGCCTTTCTGCGAGTGAGCCACGAGATGATGCCCTGCGTACGCTCGCTGGCTGTGCGGCGATCTTGTTCCCACAACTGATTATCCAATTCTACTGAGGCATCAAAGGCTGGGGCTTCTGCTGATGCGGCGTATGCCTTAAGATAACTGAAAAGCTGATCGAAGATGGTGGGCGACAATTCCTTCCACTTGGTAATATAGGCACTGACAAAAGCCTCATCATCAAGCAGATAGGTGTAGAAGTACCATCCCCCTCTGTGAACCATACTCCACTCCTCCTCATCGAGAAAGATCATATCGAAGTCCCAAAGCAGCGCAAAGACTATCTTCGACTGCGACGTCTGGTCGTACTTCGTGAAATAGTAGTTGGCGCCAGCCGCGTCCTTGCTTCCTAAGATATCGTGCAACATCAGCCAGGTCACGAACGAGTTCACGTCGATATAGTTGCCATACGTCCCGTCGCGCATCGAATCCTCTGCCTGATGTATCATCTCCGTGAAATAATCCAGCTGCTCCTGACTGATATCTTTGGCTTCAGGATATTTAAAGGTATAGTGCATCGGGATCGACTCACGCGTACTTTCCACGTAGAGATCCTCGTCCCACCAATAGGCATCGTATTCGAAGACAAAGCCCGACTTATCCACATTCAACCGACACGACTTGTTCCTCTTGACCGACTCGCTGAGCATGTAAAGCCCCTTGTATTCGCCATTCAGGATGAGATTGACATACTGATAAGAAGGTGTCCACTGCATGCCAGCCAGTTCGTTCAACTTAAACCCAGTCTTCGCGCTGAGACTCTCGTCGAGAATCAGCAGCCAGTCTTTATCGGCATATTTCTCTTCATCGCCTCGCAGCAGCAGGTCAGCCTTCTTCTGCAGTTTGATCTTGTAGGGTTTCTTTCTGGCACGAGCCGTCGTGTTTCCCCTGATTTTCAGGGTGATACCACTATTGTCTTTCAGATAGTCACCACTGTCGAAGAGCAGTTCCTTGCCCTTTGTCATCCTCAGTCGTGCAGGCACCTTCGTGGCATTCTTGATGCCATACCCCATTGCCCCCACTGGTGGTGCGACGTCCTCGTAAGTCGGCAGCTCCCCATCGACAGTCTCAATCTCGATGACAGTCAGCCCTGCGTCATACACCTGTTGCAGGCTGATGGCATCATCAGCCCTCGCTGCTGTTACTACCCCTATCAAGAAGAGCAGCCAAACGGTCCTGAAAAATAGCACTTTACTCATGATGTGCATCCTCCTAACATTCTATGAGACGATAAATCAGTGTGCAAAGTTAAGTATTTTATTTTTAAACGACGGTCGTTGTGAGCATAATTTCTCAAAGAAGAAATTTCTTTCCCCCTACAAGAGCGATAATTTGTCTATATTCTTGTGAGTACGAACATTTTTTTGTAATTTTGCCACCGAATTACACTAAAGAGATAAAGAATAGAATAAGGAAGAATTTGTAAATTATAGCATTAATAGTTGATTATGAAAAAGCAAATTCTATGTATGCTGGCTGCTATACTGACAGCATGTGGATTGATGACTGCGCTGACTTCATGCGACAGTGACGATGACAAGGCGAATAACGTAGTGCTGACCCCCGGTCCTTTGGCCGAACAGATAGAGGGCATTTGGTTCTGCAATTATGAGGCAAAGGGGACCATCGCTGATGCCCAGACGAAAGAAGCGAAGGAATACTCACACGTCATTGAGACCTATCAGTTTAAGAAAGACGGCTCAAGTAAGTGGCTCTACGTCGTGGTCAGTCTGCTGGGTCAGCGGATCCAAGGCCTTCTTTGCTTCGATGCTGGCGATATTGTCGAGTTCGCCACAGAGCAATGCTACCAACCGGTCGTTCTTTTCTGTTATTCTAATCTCCATATCTAAAATATTAAGTTACTTTGGTTTTTCCAATGTTTTCCAGACGGTCAGGATGTTCCTACCGTCCTGGCGGCGATAGGCCATGCCGTCGCTCATCTTGCGGATGTAGTGGATGCCAAGACCACCAATGACGCGCTTCTCTATGGGCAGCGTCAGGTCGGGCTCAGGATGCTGGGTCGGATCAAAGGGGATGCCGTCGTCAGCGAAGGATACATAGAGGCAGCCATCCTCCTGCCAGGCGCGGAGTTCCATCAAGGTAGCGCCGCTGTAGTTCACAATATTAGCTACAGCCTCTTCGACGACCAGACGCAGATTCTGCGCCTGACGCTCGCTAAGTCCAGCATCATCGGATATGGAGAGTACAAACGCTCTGACGAGCCTCACCTCCCCCATCTCCACCTTTAGTTCAAGCTTCGTCATCCTCGAATCTATGGAACTACTTCTTGAAGAGCGAAGCAACCCAAAGGATGGCTACAGCACCGATGATGGCGGTACCAAGCTGCCCCAGGATGCCTCCCCAGGTGATGCCCAGCTGTCCGAACAGCCATCCTCCGACGAGACCGCCAAACAAGCCCAGCACCAGATTCATGATGAATCCAAAGCCACCGCCTTTCATCAACTTGCCAGCACAGAAGCCAGCCAGACATCCAATAATGATTGAACCAATAATACCCATATCTATATGTTCTAATTTAAGTTTGACGCTGCAAAGATACAACTTATTTTTAGAAAAACCTCATAACCTCCCGATTTTAACGTGTTTTACGGAGGTTTCATCATTCGCATCCCCTGATTATCTCATCCCGTGTTATCCGTTCAGAAGCTTTTGAATCTCTGGGAAGACGGTCCAGTCTTCATTGTTGTGGGGACAGAGCGTCTGGATGCCCAACGACTGGGCTACTTTGACATTGGTCTCGCTGTCGTCGATGAAAAGGGTCTCTTCTGGCAGGGCGTGCTGACCTTCGAGCATCATCTGGAATATCTCTGGGGCAGGCTTCATCACGCCACACTCATAGCTGAGATAGAGCTTGTCGAAGAAATAACTCATGGGGCGACCTTGGCTATCAAACGCAGGACTATCCGTCCACATGGTCATAAAGGGGTTCGTATTTGAAAGCAGACACACCTTATAGCCTTTTTCCCGCAGGCGGAGAATCGTTTCAAGATTCTGCTGGGGCACATAGTCCACATACCCATGCCAAGCCTCAAAGCAGTCCTGCAACGTGATTTCCTTTCCTGTCAGGCGACACATCTCCTGACGGAACTCCTCTTTCGAGATACGTCCCGACTCCAGATCGGCGAATATACCTTTCTGCTGAAAAGCGTCTAAACGCTGGCGAGCATCACGGACTCCAATCTTTTCGAAGCCCTTGATACCTCCTTCGAGACTGAGTGCCAGCACCACGCCCCCAAGGTTGAATGCGATGTTCTTAATCTGTTTCACTTTTATAAATTTACTGCAAAAGTACGAATAACTGCGGACATTACAAAACAAAAGTCGCTTTATTTTTTCTCACGAGACCTGTCCCGTGAGTTTGGGATACTTGTCTACGAGAATCATGCCGAGAAGAATGAGGACGGTGCCGAGAAGGAAATAGACGGTAATCTGCTCGGAGAGAACAGCCCAGGCGAAGAGGATAGTGGTGACGGGATTGAAATAAACATAGTTGGTGGCGATGACGGCCCCCAGCTTCTTCAGCACCCAGTTCCACGCCAGGAAGCAAAGCATCGAGGCGACGCAACCCAGAAAGAGCAGGTTAAGAAGCACAGGCAGGTCGAGGACGGAGAGAACCGACGCCGTGAAAATGACCGTCTCTTCAGGCTTCCATAAATAATAAGGTATCATCGAGAGAAGTCCGTAGACAAACACCTTACGGGTGATGAACAACGTATCGTAACGCAGGTTGGCAGGAATCATCAGCAACGAGTAGAAGCCCCAGCAGAGGGCGGCACTAAAAGCCAAAGAGTCGCCTATGGGGGAGAGGTGAAGCACGAAACGCCCATTGAGCACAACAATCACCACACCCAGTGCCGCCATCAGGGAGCCTGCGCTCTGAACACGGTTCAGGCGCTGAGACTGATAGAACAATGATATCAAGAAGGTGGCGATGAGCGGCGACAGGCTCACGATCAGCGAGGTATTGGTGGTCGTCGTATAGTTCATCGCTGAGTTTTCCGTCAGGAAATACAACGAGCCGCCAGTAACGCCCAAGGCAAACATCAGCAATTCGTCACGCCACGAAGACGAGAAGAGCAAGAAGCGATGAGTGAAAAGCGAATAGCCCAACAAGAGCACGTAGGCGATGATGAAGCGGAGGGTAAAGATCTGTGCAGGGGTGAGGCCAGCAAGAAGCAGCATCTTCGTAAAGACGAAGGTGCTGCCCCATATAGCCACTACCACAAACGCTACGAGGTGATAGAACAGCCTATTGCTTGATCTCGATGTCACGTTTTACGTTGTTACGGATTTTCGTCAGATAGCCCTTCATACCGTCAGCATCCTTGTTGTCGATAATCTCGAGCAGCTCTTTCAGCTCCGTGCGGATTTGCGACACCTGGTCGTGGGTATAGGGATTGAAGAGGATTTCCTGAAGCAGATAGTCGTCTTCGTTGAGCACCCCCTTGGCGATACGCATGTGGCGCTTGAAGGTGGTACCTGGCGCATCCTGATGCTTCATGACGGCTGCGAACACAAAGGTAGACACGAACGGGATTGACAATGAATAAGCCACCGTCTTGTCGTGCTCCTCGAAAGTGTACTCGTAGATGTTCAGTCCCAGTTTCTGATAGAGATCCTTGAAGAAGATGCGCCCCATATAGTCGCCTTCGCTGATGATGATGGCATTCTCCTCAGAGAGCTGCTGCAGATTAGCAAACGTAGGTCCAAACATCGGGTGAGTCGATACATAGCGCATGCCCGTACTCTCATAGAACTCCTTCAAGTCTGTCTTCACAGAGGCAATATCGCTGATGATGCACTCCTTGGGCAGATGGGGGATCACCTCCCTGAACACTGGGATGGTGTACTTCAGCGTGACAGCATTGATGAGCAACTCGGGCTTGAATGTCTCGATCTCATCGTACGTGGTAAAACGCTGACAATTATAGGTGAAGCGCATGCGCTTGGGGTCGCGCTCAAAGACTGCCACCTCGTGGTCGAAACTCAGCAGGTCGATGAAGAAGCTTCCCATCTTGCCTGCTCCTAATACTAATATTTTCATAGGATTGAAGAATTCAAGGATTGAAGAATTGAAGTTTTTGAGAGCCACGTGGACTTCAATCTTTCAATTCTTCAATCTTTCAATTTTTATTTATTAATGATCTCTATCTGTTGGCGGACACTTTCCTCGTGGATATTCTCAAAGACGTGGGCGACGAACTCAGGATCCATACCACAGAGGGCTCCCTGAGCACCACGCTTGTTCAGAATCTCGTTGTAACGGTTGGCCTGTAGCACCGTCATATTGTGCTCCTTCTTGTAATGGCCGATCTCACGACATACCTTCATGCGCTTGGCGAGCAGATCCATCAACTGATTGTCGAGCTCGTCGATCTGCTTGCGCAGCTGACTGATACCCTCGGTAGTGGTCTTCTCATCACGGATCACGAGCAGTGAGAGGATATAGTCGAGCACATCAGGTGTCACCTGCTGCTTGGCATCGCTCCAAGCCTTATCCGGATCGCAGTGGCTCTCAATGATCAGTCCGTCGAAGCCCAGGTCCATTGCCTGCTGGCAAAGAGGCGCAATCAGCTCGCGACGGCCTCCAATATGCGAGGGGTCACTAATCAGCGGCAGTTCAGGAATACGGCGACGCAGTTCGATGGGAATTTGCCACATCGGGGCATTACGATATATCTTCTGCTCATAGCTGGAGAACCCACGATGGATGGCTCCCAGACGCTTCACGCCAGCCTGATTCAGACGCTCCAAGGCACCAATCCAAAGTTCCAGGTCAGGGTTGACAGGATTCTTCACGAACACAGGCACATCGACACCTTTCAGGGAGTCGGCAATGGCCTGCATGGCAAAGGGATTAGCCGAGGTACGGGCACCAATCCAGAGAATATCGATGCCATACTTCAGGCACAGCTCAACGTGCTCTGGGGTAGCCACTTCGGTTGAGACGAGCATCTTGGTATCTTCCTTCACCTGCTTCATCCAGACGAGGGCAGGCTCACCATGACCTTCGAAGCCACCTGGCTTCGTGCGGGGCTTCCAGACACCTGCACGGAAGTTGTGGCAGCCTTTCATG
Source organism: uncultured Prevotella sp. (assembly GCA_946183415.1). Taxonomy (GTDB): domain Bacteria; phylum Bacteroidota; class Bacteroidia; order Bacteroidales; family Bacteroidaceae; genus Prevotella. The sequence goes on along the minus strand of CAMHAM010000001.1, from coordinate 133,632 downwards.
GCCAGCTCACGGGCTGTGGTCATCACTTGTTCCTCAGTCTCTGCAGAGCAAGGGCCTGCAATCACGAAGGGACGTTCATTGTCACTCGGTAAATTCAGTGGTGCTAATTCTAGTTCCATAATTATATTGCTTTTTTGATTCTTTCCAATGCTTGCTCTATTTTGTTCTCTTTCGCACAGAGGGAGATGCGGATGTAACGCTCGCCATTCGAACCAAAGATGAAACCTGGGGTGATAAAGACACGCGCCTCGTGGAGTACCTTTTCTGTCAGGTCCTCGACATTCTGAATGTCTGCAGGAATCTTGCCCCAAAGGAACATGCCAACCTGATTCTTATCGTAGGTACAGCCCAACACATCCATAATCTGCTCAGCCCACTGACGACGACGTGCGTAGGTATTAATATTGTACTCACGATGCCACTCCTCACTGTTGTTATATGCCTCAGCAGCAGCCAGTTGGATGCCTCGGAAGGTTCCACTCTCAATGTTCGACTGTACCTTCAGAATCCATGAGATAAACTCAGCATTCGTGGCACAGAGTCCAACACGCCAGCCTGGCATGTTGTGGCTCTTCGACATCGAATTGAATTCGATGCAACAGTCCTTGGCACCAGGAACCTGAAGAATACTCAGATGTTCCTCACTGAGGATGAACGAATAGGGATTATCGTTTACTACGACGATATTGTGCTCCTGAGCAAATTTCACCAGTCGCTCGTAAGTCTCACGCTGGGCTCTGCCGCCCGTAGGCATATTGGGATAGTTGGTCCACATCAGCTTCACACGCGAGAGATCCATCTGCTCAAGCTCCTCGAAATCAGGCTGCCAGCCGTTGTCCTCACGCAGATTGTAGTTCACGATCTTAGCCCCCAGAATCTTCGAGAGCGAGGTGTATGTAGGATAGCCCGGATTGGGCACCAGCACTTCATCGCCAGGATTCACAAAGGCGAGAGTAACATGGAGGATTCCCTCCTTCGAGCCAATCAAGGGCAGGATCTCGCTCTTACTATCCAGGTCGACATCATACCAACGCTTATAGAAGCCTGCCATCGCCTCGCGTAATTCTGGTGTACCCATCGTGGGCTGATAGCCGTGAGCATTGGGCTGACGAGCTATCTCACAAAGCTTGTTGATGGTCTGCTCGGATGGCGGCATGTCAGGACTGCCAATGGCGAGACTGATAATATCCTTGCCCTCGGCATTCAGCTGGGCAACCTCCTTTAGTTTTCTACTGAAATAGTACTCCTGTACTAAACTAAGTCTTTCTGCTGGTTGTATTTTCGTAATCATAACTATAAAACCGTAAACTATCAACTAATTCGTCTGTCTCCCGTCTTTATATTCCCCTAAGATCTTCAAGTCTTTCGTCAGTGGGATAATCGCATCTATCGACTGGCGGTATCGTGTCAGATCGTCGTACATCACATCTACATAGAACAGATACTCCCACTCATGGCCGATAATCGGCAGCGACTGGATCTTCGTCAGGTTGATGTGATAGAATGAGAGAATGGCCAACACATGGGAGAGTGAACCTTCCTCGTGAGGCAGTGAGAAGACGATGCTCGACTTATTGGCCTCCATCAGAGGGCGCAACATATCAGCCTTATTCGGATTCGACACCACGAGGAATCGGGTGAAGTTGTGTTTGTTGTCCTCAATGTGATTTTCGAGAACCTTCAGACCATAGAGTTTGGCAGCCTCGGCATGACAGATAGCAGCCCACCCTTTCTTCTGACCTTCGGCAATCATCTTCGCAGAACCTGCGGTGTCTTCAGCCTCCACATTCTTCAGTTGTGGGTGCTTGGCCAGAAACTGACGACACTGCATCAGCGCCACAGGATGAGAGTGGACTTCGGTAATCGTCTCCCAGTCGTCATCAGGCAGACAGCAGATGCAATGGGAGATGTGCAACTTGTGCTCTCCGACAATCGTGGTTCCAGAGTCGCGGAGCAACTCATAATTGTGAAGCAAGGAGCCAGCAATGGTATTCTCGATGGCGAGCATACCGATGGCTGTGGGATCCTGCTTGATATTGTCAAAGACCTGTTCGAAAGTTGAGCAGCAAATCAACTGTATCTGTTCTCCTTCGAAATACAGGTGAGCCGCGATATCGTGGAACGATCCTGTCAGTCCTTGAATGGCAATTCTCTTCATATTTCTTTTTTACTATTTTACCTTTTTACTTTTTTACCTTTTTACTTTTTTACCTTTTAAATAAAAACTCCGCTTTCACCTTGTTGTGAAGCGGAGCCTTATTTCATTCTTTCATTTTTGATTCTTTCAATCTTATTTACGACTTACCGCTTCACAATTGCTTGCAAAGTAAAAGTAATAGCCGTAAAAATAAGCGTTCAACTTTGACATAATTCTCGTTTTTGTCGTTATCGGGTGCAAATTTATCATATTTCTGCGAAACAAACAAATATTTTGCAAGAAAAATTGCATTTCAGCTTACATTTTTCTATTTCGAAGCTTTTATGCCCCCCATTGGTTCAGCATTTCTTCACGTTCCAAGTCATTAATCAGAATCTCTGCCAGCGATAGTATCACCTCTTTGGGCACCAGGAAACGCTGGTCACTGCTATGTGGATTGATGGCTTGCAGGAAGTGCCCCATCTCACCCTTATAGACCTCTTTCATCCGATTGTTACCCCCGCCCTCGTCTGAACACGAATAGGCGACATTAGCCAATCGGTCGCAAAGTTTCACAAACGGGGCGTATGGTGTCTCACGAATGCCTTTATAATACTTCTCCCCTGCCCTCTCTGCACGCGTGCGTCCTTTATCATTCGTCAGGGCATATACAACCTCAGTCGCCAGCAGGGCCTGTTCTTCAGTCAGCATCGTCCTGGCCTGATGTAGCACGTCGTTATACGTCAGTCTGGCATCCTCTATACTGTCGTGGAAAAAACCTGCGAAGAACAAGGGGAGCACATCGTCCTCCTTGACACAGACCAAGTGCCCATATTCGCTGATGGCCTCCACTACCATATCCAGATGATAGCCGTATGGCAGATTGTCGCCATAGGTCTGATTCACGCTCTGATGAAGCTCGTAAGCAGCCTTGCGAATCTGCTCTATTTTATCAGCGTACTGATTCTGGCAAGCCTGAAATTCCTCTTTGGTCATAAAAATATTCTGTTATTCTGATGCAAAATTAATTAAAAACTTTTTAATCTACAAATATCATGGCAAAAAATATTGCTGAGATGCTCATCCTGGCCACTCACCAAGCCAGCGGTAGCGTCATCGTCAGGAAGAAAACAAGAACTGACAGATGGTCTCGAGGTGCTGACGGTCTACCTCATCGAAGGTACCCAGTTCCTTACTGTCGATATCCAATACGGCTACGATCTCACCATCGGGCGAGAAAACAGGTACCACGATTTCTGATCGCGAAAGACTGCTGCAGGCAATGTGGCCTGGGAACTTTTCAACATCAGGGACGACAAGTGTTGTGCGCTGCTTCCAAGCAGAGCCACACACACCTCGCCCGAAGGGGATATGCATGCAGGCTACTGGGCCTTGGAACGGTCCCAGAATCAGTTCTTCGCCCACCACCCGATAGAATCCTGTCCAAAAAAATCCCATCTCTTCGTGGATGGCAGCAGCCACATTGGCCATCTTTGCAACCAGGTCGGTCTCACCTGCCGTCAGAGCTCGTATCTGCTCTGTCAGTAATCGGTATTTCTCTTCTTTATTCATCATAACGTCTTAATACTCTTTATTACAATAATTATTTGGCGACAAAGCCTTTCTTCGTTCTGCGAAAGGCATTCTGACGAAGAGAACCTTTGGCAAGATCGAAGTAGACAGCCGGATCTCTGGGCTTTCCGTCAACACGCGTCTCAAAATGGAGATGAGGGGTAGAAGCACGTCCTGTTTGACCCGTCAGTGCAATCGCCTGACCCGCTCGTACCCTTGCGCCTTGTTTGACAAGATTCTTCGAGTTATGCGCATAGTACGTCTCCAACCCGTTGGCATGCTTGATCCGCACCAGATTGCCATAACCGGAAAGGACGCCGGCGAAGACGACCTCGCCATCGAACGCAGCAAAGATTTTATCCTTGTTCTTCGTCTTGAGGTCAACTCCCGTATGACGCCTGCCGTCACGCTGTCCGTAAGGACTGATGACCTTGGCACCAGGCAGGGGAAAATACCATTTACCAGTATCTCCTGCTTCTGTCGGATAGTTGCGATGAGAGCAACCTGACAACAGCAGCAGGAGACACAGCAATGGTAATAGTCGTTTCATCAACAGCGACATCGATCTTTATTCGTCGGGCAGGAAGAGTGGATCCTCAGGCATCAGCATAACTGGCTTACTGTCAGCAGCCTTCAAGATATTCTCCGGCACATACTTCTTGTCGACTACCAGGCGGAACATGTACTCACGGAACCAGCGATCAGTCATTATCAGACAGCCCTGCTGTCCCCATGAAGCGCCCCAAGAGTTCTCCACCTTCCATTTCGTGGCCTTACCGTCAGCGTCGAGATCGACTGCCGTAAGTGTCATCGCATGAGTTGATCCGCTATCGAAGGTCGAGATGCGCTGGGCCTTATCCATACCGAATGTGGTACCAAAGAGTGAACCGTAGTCATAATTCTCCGTATCAGCATAGCCACGCTTACGATCGAGGAACTTTCCCACATCGTAGCTGCTGTACATCTTACGCCCATCTTTCAGCGAGGCAATGGCCATCTGCTCAATATCCTCCATAGGCAGGTTCACGTATTTCCAGTTGTGTCCGTCGTAAGTATGACGGTCATACTCCACCTCGTAGGTCTTATAATAAGGACGACGCGGGTCATTCATCGCCATAATAAAAGTGCCAGTGATGGGACCTCCCACTACCTCCTTAGCAAATTGCAGAGGCGTGTACTCCTTAGCTGGAGCAAGGGCTTTACCGTTTTTATCCTTGTAGGCATAAGTGAACTTCTGCACAGGTTCTCCGATCGTGAGACAGAGAATGCGATAAACCTCTGTAAGCATCTGAGTCTTAGCCTTGTTGATGTCAGCAGCCGATTTCTTTGCAGCCACCATATCGCGCAACTGGAGTCCGAACTCACGGAGCTTCGACGATACGATCTTGGCAGCCATCGATGTATTGTCACTCGAATAGCTCTCAGGCATCACCTCTGAGGGTACAAGACCGTATTTGTCGACCAGATCAGAGACACCACAGAACGTGCCGCCATCGTTGATGGGATGATGGAAGAAGAACTGCACACGCTGATGGTCAATGGGTTCTTTTGCCGTATCGATGACGCCCTGCAGCATCAGGTTGGCCTTTTCGAGCTGATCCCAGAAGAACAGATAAGCCTGCGAGAACTCCATGCTGACGGAATCGCGCTGAGCCAGATTGGCACGCAGCACATTCAGCCCGCTGAACATCCAGCAGCGCCCAGACGACTGCTGGTCTGTGATCGACTGCTTGGGAGTCTCTACACTGAAATAGGTATCGAAGGCACGGGCATTCTGATGATTTCTGGCCAAAGTTTCGATGCTGTTGGCGGCGATGGCATTGGCAATTGCACGATTAACAGGCTGCTGACTGCGCTGAATGTTGCGCAGCATCTCCTGCGAGATGCCCCCAGTCTGAGCCTGTACCGACATCAAAAAAGCTGAAAGACAGACTGTTACGATATAGCTTCGTTTCATCTCTTAATCGATTTTTTAGTGGTCTTACTAGTCTTCTTTGTTGTTGTGGTGGTCTTAGCCTTCGTGGTAGTGGCAGTTGTCGTCGCCTTGGGCTTGTAATACTTCTGAGCCTCAGGCAGCCAACCCTGAATCTGACGGATACGCGTTTCATCAGAAGGGTGATCGCTCAGGAATTCTGCAGGCTTGTTCGTCGACATAGCGGCCATGCGTTGCCAGAACGTGAGGGCAGCCTGAGGATCATAGCCAGCCATTGCTGCGAAGATCAATCCCATGTGGTCGGCCTCGCTCTCGTGGTTACGCGAATACTTCAGGTTGCTGAAGTTGAAACCCTGTGCAGCGACTGCCTGGATAATCGACGTGGTGTTTGTTCCCAAGCCCATACCACCCAGGACGGCAGCTCCAATCTGCATACCATACTGCTGCTTCATCTGCGTACTCATCTGCTCGGCAGAGTGACGAGCTACGGCGTGGGCAATCTCATGTCCCAGTACGATGGCCAGCGAGGCCTCGTCCTGAGTGACGGGCAGGATGCCCTCATACACGCAGATCAGTCCGCCGGGCATGCACCAGGCATTCACCTGCTTGTCCTGCACGAGGTTGAACTGCCATTTGTAGTACTGCAGGTCGTTCTGCAGTCCGGCTGCTGTCAGATAAGTGGTAACGGCGTTGGCCAGATTCTGCCCCACCCGCTTCACCATCGCCGTATTAGCGGCATTGGTAGAAAGCTTGGCACTCTTCATAAAATCCTGATACTGCTGAGTGGAGAGGCTGAGGATATCTCCGTCGCTCACCATCAGACTCTGCTGGCGCCCCGTAATGGGCACTGTGTTGGTTGTTCCGCAGCTGACGAGTACAGCTGCAACCAAAGTCATAAGAATAATCCTTAAACTTTTCATCTCTTTTTGTTAATGATTGGTTTCTGACTGCAAAGTAAGCAAAAAAATCTGAGACATGCAAATTTTAGGCACAAAAAAGAGGCATTCCTCACGGAATGCCCCCAAATAATGAATTTACTATCAACCTTCTTACTTAATAAGACCACGATTATTGAGCGTGGTGTTCAACAGTGTGAGATAAGTACGCATCTGCTTGTCGTTCAGTACGTAACGCATCCACTTCACATCGTTCTCGATGGCACGATCTACAAGCGCTTTGCGATCGTTGTTGCTATACTGAGCAGCAAACATCAGCTCAGAAGCAAACGTGTGGTGGATCTCAGCTACAGCTTCCTTCTGGTCGTCTGCCAGATTCAGTGCTGATGAGAGCTTATTCATATTGACATTCAACTCGTAAGCCTCAACGTTGTTAACACTGGCTGCGTTCTCACCTTCAGCAAATGCAGTTGTCATACTCAGCATTGCAACTAATGTCAAAATCATCTTTTTCATCTTTTTACCCTTTCTTTCTTTACTCAGAGCGGTGTGTCAATCCACTCCTACTTAAATACTAAATTGTTATCCTTTTGTCCTTTTGACGGTGCAAAGGTACGGCGATTTTTTGGTTTACGCAAGCGTTTACGCCAAATTGTGTGCGAACACAGCCTTTTTGTTGACGCAGGTCAAATAATCTGGAGTTATATGTTTTTTTTAGATTTTTCCTTGCAAAGTAGCTTGTTTTTCGGGGAAAATGCGTACCTTTGTCCCCCAAAATAATATAATATATATAATAAGGTATATGGAAGAGAAAAAAAACAAGTTCATGTCGGTGGTCTACCAGCTCTACAGCATCGCTGACGGTGAGAAACATCTTGAGGAGCAGACTGGCGACGAGCGCCCATTCGAGTTTATTACAGGTTTCAGCATTGCCCTCGACGCCTTCGAGCAGCAGGTGATGCAGCTCGAGAAAGGGGCGAAGTTCGACTTCACCCTTCAGCCCTCAGAGGCTTTTGGAGATTATGAGCCCGAGGGTGTGCACAAGCTGGGGCGCGACGTATTCATGATTAACGGTCATTTCGACCATGAGAATATCTTCGAGGACGCCGTTATCACCCTGATGGACAATGAGGACCATCAGTTTATGGCAAAAGTCAAGAAGATCGAGGAAGACGGTGTGACTATCGACACCAACCACCCTCTTGCAGGTAAGGTACTCAACTTCGTAGGAACCGTGATTGAGAATCGCGATGCTACCGACGAAGAGATCCAGCACTTGATCAAGCATCTGACAGGCGGTTGTGGGCACCATCATGGAGGCTGCAACTGCGACGACTGCCAGAAAGAAGGCTGCGAAGGTCATCATCACCACGAGGACGGCTGCGGATGTGGCCATTGTCATTAAAGAATTAACGGAATTAGATTAATAACTGAAAGCATTTAGAGGGGTGAATAGTTTTGGTAACCAATTCAGGCTGACAACGTTTGGCGAGAGTCACGGAGAAGCCATTGGAGGCGTCATCGACGGCATGCCGCCAGGTATTGACATCGATCTGGATTTCATTCAGAGCGAGCTGAACCGTCGCCGCCCAGGACAGAGTAAGATTACCACATCGAGGCAAGAGCCCGACAAGGTGGAACTGTTGAGTGGAGTCTTCGAGGGGAAATCGACAGGATGCCCCATCGGCTTCATCGTGCGAAACACCAATCAGCATTCTCAGGACTATGAGAATATGCGCTGCCTCTACCGCCCCTCACATGCCGACTACACCTACCATCAGAAGTACGGCATACGCGACCATCGCGGAGGCGGGCGGTCTTCTGCCCGTATTACCATCAGCCGCTGCGTAGGCGGAGCGCTGGCCAAACTGGTGCTCAACCAACTGGGAATCAGTGTACAGGCATATACTTCGCAGGTTGGCGACATAGCCTTGGAGCGCGATTACCATCTGTATGACCTCTCGAAGACCGAGACGAACGCTGTGCGCTGTCCCGACGAAGAGAAAGCTGCCCAGATGGAAGCCCTGATCAGTAAGCTAAAGGCTGAGGGCGACACCATCGGGGGCATCATCACCTGTGTTGTCAAAGGCTGTCCCGCAGGTCTTGGAGAACCCGAGTTCGGCAAGCTCCATGCAGCCTTAGGCTCAGCGATGCTGAGCATCAATGCCGTAAAAGGATTTGAATATGGTGAGGGATTCGCAGGTGTCACCGCTCGAGGTTCCGAGCAGAATGATGTCTTCCGCTGCGTCAACGGTGAGGTGACAACAGATACGAATCATAGTGGAGGTATTCAGGGAGGTATTTCCAACGGTCAGGATATCTACTTCCGTGTGGCCTTCAAACCCGTAGCAACCATCCTATCAGAACAGGAGACCATCGATACGGAGGGCACCCCCACCCGATTCACTGCTCATGGGCGGCACGATCCCTGTGTTCTGCCTCGCGCCGTACCCGTAGTCGAGGCGATGGCTGCAATGACGATTTTAGACTATTATCTTGCAAACCAGTCATTAAAAAAGTAACAAATGTATTTGTTTTGCAAGAAAATTCAATTTTTTTTTGGAAGACAGACTGAAATGTCGTATATTTGCAACTGCATTAGCGGGTTTGTGAAAATCCCAATATGCTTTAGTTAAGTCTAGTTTAGTTTTTGTGTTGGTTGAGGGCTGTCAGTTGACAGCCCTCAAATTTTATGATGTTTGCCTTCGAAAAAGGGCTGCCGATTGGCAGCCCTAAATGTTATTCATTTTACATTCGCTTTGGCAGCGTTTCCTGGATTTTTAATTGAGATAATTCCATTCCACATACACGAACACGTACAACTATCGGTCAGGGCTGGCGTATTCTTCACCTTCATCTGCGCACTACCTGGCGCCCAAGCCGACACGATGGCGGGAATACAGGGCTGTGGCGTCAATGTTCCCATAGCAGCAGATGTAGCCGTTTGCACCTGAGGGTTTGCTATAGATTGACACATACCAAAAGTCGGTATGTTTGTACCAGGCGCCATATCCTGAATCGTCGCCATTAACATATTACCACATTTAGGTCGCGTTGGATCAGCAACAGCCAGAGATGTTGGTGCCGTACCAAAACTACATTGGAGCATTGCTCCTGTCGTTACAAGTTTTCCCATATTACTTATTTTATTATAGATTGTGAATATTATCGGTATCTGCTATAAAGATTGCCAGCATGGTGAGATCATCGCTCTGCTGGGTATCACCGACGAAATCATGAACGGCTTGTGCCATCCCCTCTATCAGTTCTTTCGGAGAAAGTCGCCCAGACTGAAGGGCACGATTCGCCTCTTCGAGAATGCCTTTTTCGCTGAACATCTTCTTGTCTGCATTGAAGGCCTCATTGAGTCCATCGGTATAAAGCAGGATTGTAGTCTGCGGTTTTATGATGATTTCCTGAGTCTGATACGAGGTATTACGAACAGCCCCTACGGGGAATATACGATTTACGGGCAGCAGACTGACCTCGCGATGGATGATAACAGGTGCCTCGTGGCCGGCATTGCAGTAGCGCAACAAGCCCGAACTGAGGTCGAGAACACCGACGAACAGCGTAACGAACATGTGCTGATGGTTATTCTCGCTCAGATTATGGTTCATCTGCGAAACGATGCGGTCGGGCATACACTCATCAGAAGAGTAGGCTCGAAACAGGCTCTTAGTCACCGTCATGAACAGGGCACCTGGTACACCCTTACCACTGACATCACCGATGCAGAAGAAAAGCTGATTATCGCGCACGAAGAAGTCGTAGAGGTCGCCTCCTACTTCCCTGGCGGGATCGATACTGGCATAGATGTCGAAATCCGGACGCTCTGGGAAGTCATCGGGCAACATCGACATCTGGATATTGCGGGCGATACGCAGTTCGCTCTCTATGCGCTCTTTCTGAGTGGTCACTTCCTCCAACTGGTCGTAAGCCTTCTTCAATTGACGTATCTGGCGCAGACGTCGATAAATATAGGCAGACATGAAGAGAAATCCGCATACGATGACAATCAGCATCACCCGCTGATGATGGAGTTGCAGGGTGGACGTCTCATTCTCAGCACGGGTTGCTTCTAACTCCAGAGCATTCATCTCAGTGAGTTTGCGCATTTCCTCATTGTACTGTTTGTCTGTCCAGGCTTTATACACCCTAAAAGAGTCGATAGCCTCCTGATTCCGTTCTAATTCGTCATAGGCAGAAATCTTGAACTTCAGCCTCTCCGCTTTATTCTTTATCTTCTCAGCCAAGTCGAGCAACCTCGAATAGTCGTGCGTGAACTTAGCATGATAGCACTCTGTTCTGGTGTTTGCATCGCCTTTGTAATAGTTGCTTCTGATGGCGTCGTGCATCTCTCCGTAGTATTTCATAAACCTTGCAGTATCAAGGGGTTCTATTCCAGCTACAGCCTCGCACTTCATAGACAGCAGCGCTATACGGTCTTCACTACTCCATGCCTTATGCTTCAGGGCGTTGTCTAAGGCCTGAATGGCTTTTTCCCCTTGACCTCTATCGTTATAGATATCTGTCAGGAAATCATAGACTTGTATCATCGGCTTCATCGTAGGGAAATTACGTTTCTTGTAATCGATGGATTGGAGCATCAATTCTTCTGCGCGTTCATACAGTCCCACATCCTTAGCGATATGAGCACTGAGATAGGTCACCATGAAGAAACCGTATTTGCTGTCGTGCCTGTCAGCATAGTCTCTCATCTCGCCAATCATGTCGATGGCTCTCCTGCTACTGACATTATCAAGGACATAGATAATCTGATCATACCAGTTATTATAGAGCTGCTCTTCCTCTTCATCACTCTGAGCAGCCATCTGAGCTGGAAAGCACAGACACGTCAAAAGCAGGATAAGATACTTCTTCATTAGGATTATTCTGGCTAAAGATCAGTCTTCCTGCCCCATTTTCATACTGTAGCAGACCACATCGTTGTTCGCTGCGAAATCATCGAGTCCCTTTTTCCGTTCCTTGTTAAGCTGCCCGATTTCCCCCATGTTCAGATTACATAATTTTCTTTTCCGATACAGCTCTTTCTTCTTGAGGCTCTTTTCAAACTTGATGACAGAGGTCATCCCGACGTGATCAAGCACCTCATAGATCTCCTTGGCACAATTCTCGAACACGATCTCCGGTTCCTGGCCCAGCTCCTGAAAAGCATAGAAGATACATCGGAGACCGGCACTTGAAAGATAGATCAGTCCAGTGACATCGAACACAACTTTATCTATGCCTTGATTACGATATTTGGACAGCTCTTCCGTCAAAGCGGGGGCATTGCCGACTGAGAGTTCGTCATCCAGCAAGACGTTTAGCGTCGAGCCGTCCTTTGTCACTTCAAATTCATTCTCCATCACATTCTATTTGTTTGTTTCTACATCATATCGGCCTGACTCAGCCAGTTCTTATAGGCATCCTCGATGTCCTTCAACTTCTGGTCACGCAACTTGTCGCGATGTTCCTCAGTCTTCTGGGTGAGTTTATCAATGACTTTCTTCATACCCTCGACATCTTCTTCAGGCTCCCCTACCGACAGAATCGCAATCTCTGCCTTCGCCTTGGTAATGGCAGCCTCCATCAGTGTCTTACATTCCTGATAGAACACATCGACGGCATCCTTCATCGCGTCGTAGAGATTGTCGTCCACCTCGGGCATCGTCAGCTGCAGGTACTTCACGGTTTGCTCACTGCCCTCGCCGGCGAGACCTTCGGACTTGTATTCCCCCACTTCCTGCTTGAACTCCGGGTGCACCTTGGCGATGCCCTCGGCGATGGCTGTCAGGTCATCGTCGTATTTCGGTACAATCCAGAAACGGTAGTCATCCTTCTTGGCGGTATAGGCCACCTGCTCCAGATTTCTCATCTCGCCTTCAACGCTCACCTTGACGGGTATCAGTGCGACAGGTTCTGCCTTGATACACAGATTCAGGTATCGGAAATTCAGCATAGCCACATAGCCCGTAAGCTTCTCGTTCAGCTGATTATATTGATTGGATATAGCACGTTTCATATCTCTTCTCTTTAAACTAAAAATTATTCATTTTCACTCATCACTTTTCACTTCCTCGATGCTCAACTTGGCACTCAGACTGCCGCCGCCACCGCCGCCTCCGGCAGCCGCGCCATCGTCGATGCTTGGTGACTTGAAGGCGCTCTTGGCCTCCAGACCATCGAAGGTTCCCTTCGGTGCCTTGATCTCGCCCTTGACCTCCGTCTTGTCGTTGATGGTGGTAGCACCAAAGACATCGGTCTTGCTGCCGCCCACAGAGGCGTTGCCGCCGTCGAGCTGTACCACAGCCTTGCCTTCGCCCTGCTGGGCCTCGAAGGTCTTGTCGGCGAAGAGTCCCATCTCCTCGCTCACGGCCTGCAGCTTCTTCGACTTCACATCCTTCGACTTCGCACCTACGTACATCTTCTCTGATACGAGCGTCATTGTGCTGCCTGCTGCGAGGGCAGAGTCGGCCAGACTCTCCTTATCGACATCCATCGACTTCGCACTGATAGCCTTTGCGTTCAGGTTGATGCTGCCTGTAGCCTTGCCCTCGACATCGGCTGCCAGCACGTCGGTCTTCTCGGCGCGGAAGGCCACCTTGCCGTCCTTCGTGAGTGCCTTCATCTTCGGTGTGCCGTCGGCCACCTCGTAGTCGATGCTCTCTACGGTGAAGTTCTTCGACTTGAAGATGACGTCGCCCTCGGCGGTATATTCGCCCTTGGTGATGTTGCCGTCGTCGTCGCGCTCGATGTTCTTCGGGTTCGTCGTAGCCACCTCTACGGTCTTGGCGGTGATGCTCACCTTGCTGTCTGCCGTCAGTTCCTTCTCGGTGTAGAGGCCATCCTTCTCCTCATAGTCAACGGCTTCGATGGTGACGTTCTTCGAGGCGATGGTCACGTTGCCCGTTGCGTTCAGGTTCTTGCCTTCGTTCTCGGGGGCTACTGTCAGCAAGTTGATGTTCTCGCTCCTCACGGAGAAGGTGCTGTCCTCCACGAGCTTGCCCTCGTCGTCGATCATCGCGACGCCCATTCTCGGGGTCCTCACGCTGATGCCTGCCTCGAGATTGGTGTGCAGGTTGCCGTCGCCGTCGGTTGTCGCTATATTGATAGTCTCTGCCTTGATCTGCATCGTGGCGCCCGTGGTGTTCTGCTTGAAGTCGTCACCCTCCTTGATGGTGCCCTTTTCGGTCTCCAGCGCCTTCTTCATCCTGTTGGCCTCGGCCAGCTGCGAGATGGTTTTCACGTAGGCCATCGCCGCCTGACAGAGCATCGGCAGCGCCGACTCCACCTGTTCGTGTATGTCGAACATATCGAGGGTGTTCACGCGGCCCACCATGGCGTCGGCCGAATCCAGTTCCTCCTCCTGGTCGAGCAGCGACTTCATCGTTTCAAAGGCGCCATCCACCTGCTGCTTCTGTGCCGTCTTCTGCTTCTCCAGTTCTGAGATCTGCTTGGTGAGTGCATCCACCGAGGACTCTATCTGGCTCTTGCGCTGCTCGCTCGATACGGCGGCCTCCAGCTGCATGGCGTTGTCGGCATGGATGCGGACGCCGCCCTTGCCTGCCGATGCCGGCATCATGGAGAAGGCATCGGTGGCGTCGTTGCTCTCCAGCACGATGTTGCAGGCCTGCGACGTGATCTCCGACGTCCTGCAGACGATATTCTCCTGTCCGTCGCTGCCGGGATCGACGGCAGTCTGCCGGATGCTGGGTGCGCGGCTGACGATATGTCCCGTCTCGCCCACGCCGTTCAACTCCACGCCGTGCCCCTTGATGATCACCTCGCCCATGCCGCCCAGCAGGTCGCCGCTCTCATCGACATTGCCGATAATCACTTTCGGGGCCGAGAGAATCAGGCAATTCTCGTCGCGATAGTACTTGAAGCCCTCCATCTCCTTGTGGAGTTCGGCCTTCATCTGCTGTATCTCTGCTTTCTGCTTGTGGATTTCTTCCAGGTCCTTCTGCACGCAGTCCTGAAACTCGCCAAGCATCGTCTTCCAATCGTCAATTATATAGTCTGCCATAACTTATTCACTATTTATTATTCACTATTCATTATAATAAACTCTCTAAGACAAAGCTGTCGTCGTTGCCGCCGCCGTTCTCGTTATCATCGCCGGCGGGATTCGGGTTCGGGTTCGGGTTAACCACCACGATAGGCGCATTTCCATGCTCACTTCCGAGGTTTTTCAGCGTATTCTGCACATCCATGTTCAGCTGGTCGAAGGCCGCCTGGTCTTCCTCGCTGAGCAGTGCACTTGATATCTTCGCCTGATTGCAGTGTGTCTCCAACCGACTGATGGTTCCGTCGGCCTTCATGCTGTAGGTCGCACCCGTGCCGAACAGTATCTGACCCGCCTTGGGGTTGCTCCAGGAGTAATATTCCTGGAAGGTCGTAGCCAATTTGAGGTTGGTGGGATCGAAGAGCGTTGATACAGCCTCGTCGAGATAACTGCCCGTCTTCGCTATCGGCTTGGTGAACTGCAGGCTGCTGACATAGACGCTCCACTTGCCCTCGTCTTCAAAATCGGCGTCGCTGGCGGGGCGTGCCGGCTTTTCAGCCAATCCACTCTTTTCGATCTTATTGCCATTCAACTTGAATTCGACGGGCTTCGACTCCATCCCCCAGCCTTCCATCAGGTTCAGTGCTGCCCGGCGCATCAGGGCTTTCTCGTGGAAGTTGATGTTGAAGAGGCGATGTAACGTCAGTTCAGTCCTGTCATCAGTGATCGCGCCTTGTTCGTTGCAGGCATACTTGAAGAAAGCAGTGTCCTTGCATTTCTCTGCCGAGATGGCAGCCAGCAGTGCCTTCACAGCACCGGCGGGCGCATGCCGGTCCTCAGGACTGATGCCGGCGGCGTGCAGGTCGCCCAGTTTCTGCGGATCCGTGCGCAGCCTGTTAATGCTCTCAAGCAGGGCGTTGGCCTTGTCAACCACATCTTTCTTGCACTCCACACGGCGCTTCAGGATGTATGCATAGATTTTATCCATGTCATTCTTGCACTTGTTGTAACCATCCACGTCAGCAGATTTGCATCTATAATAAGCTAAAAGATTCACGTCATCACTACTGTCGCTGGCACAGTTGGCTTTAAAGTCCATATCAGCCTCCGTAATCTTCTTGGTCGCAGCATCCCAGAGCATCTGCTTCAGGTCGTTATAATCCTTGCACACCGCTTTGTCATTATCATTGATGTCGCTATAGTTTTTCAGCTGCCCGATAGCGTGCTCCAAGTCCCATTTCTTAACGATGCAGTCGTGGTATCTTTCATAGTACCGCTCCACCATCGTCTCCGCTATCTTCGGCAACTTGTTCACCAGCGTTGCCATCGCCGGACCCATCTTCAGGGTGTCGGGCAGCTGCTTCTCAAGCAACTTCTCGTCGCGCTTGTCGCGCTTCTTCGGATGCAGGTAGGCAGCATCCGGATAGCCCGGCATCGCTCCGCCCGCGCCCATCTTCAGGTAACGGTTCGACTGGATGGAGAGCGCACCCTCCTGAGGCCGCCAAAAGACCTCGATGAGCGAGCGGATCAGCGAGAGGTCGAACACGCTCTCCACCATCGAGGCCAGCTTCTTGGCGGCCATCGACGCCGCGTCGTACATGAAGCTGGTCATGTTGAAGACAGCACCGCCGCCATACGTCGAGATGAACTTGTTGGTGATGTTCGTGCCCGACTTAAGGCTCAGGTTGTTGCCCGCCTCTATCGACACGTTCTTGCCCTTGATCCTGACGTCGCCGTTGGGCGCGTTGATCGTGATGCCCGTGAAGGCGTTGATGGCCACGTTGCCCCAGGGCGAGTTAATGTTGATGGCACGCTTGTCGGTAGAGCAACTGATGTTCCAGATACCGTATTTGTCGCCCAGTTCCACGCCGCCCTCGAAGGCCTTGCTCATCTCGTTGTCCGAGCCGAAGAAGTCGGGGAAACTCACGAAGCCGTTGGCCAGACTCAGGCCCGGCGTGAAGTTGGCCATGAAGGCCGTGGCTCCCTTGCCCATACCCTCGTGCACCTTGATATACGTGCCGTTGGGCGCCTGCATCACGGCCGAGGCGGCCTTCATCGAGCCCGGCGTGTCCGTCGAGACGGCACCCACCACGAACGGGCGCTCCACGTTGTTGTTGGCATAGTTCACGAGCACCTTCTCTGCCAGATAGTGACGGCCGTGCACACCGGCCTTGGTCGGTCCCGACGCCGAGGCGTAGAGCAGCCAGGGCGTGGCGTCGCTGATGTCATGCCCCTTCAGGTTCTTGGCCATAATCTCCTCATAGACAGGATTCACGCCAGTCAGCTGCCAGGGGTACTGCAGACGCACGCGGTTCTTCTTCAGGGGGTCGTCGGCATCCACCACCAGTGCCACCTGCGGACCGCTGGTACGGATGTGTCCTGCCGGGATCATCGTGGGATAGAACACGCCGCCTTCCTTGGCAATGGCCTTCACCACGAACTTGTCCGTATCCCGCGAGGCGATCTCCACCACGACGAACTCCTCGTCGTTGGCCTTGATGATGTCGCCCAGCTTCAGTCCGGGCCACGTCGTGTCGTAGTCGATCTCGATGATGTTCTGCTCGGCGGCCGCCTCCCCTGCCAGGATCTTGGCATACTCCGTGGGGCCGACGAAAGGTTTGGCCTCCGACCACTGGTTCAGCGTTTTCTTGTCCGCCGAGTACTGCTCGTCGAGCGTCGAGATCCCTGGCTTCTTTTTCTTGATGAAGTAGGCATCGTTGTGGGCATCGTTCCACTGGCTCACCAGCGAATCCTGCTGCCCCCAGGCGATCAGGTCGTTGACGGCGGTGTCGAAAATGAAGTTCATCATCGGCTTGCTGTTCGTCAGCACCTGGCCCACCTTCCGCAGCCAGTAGAAGTCGCCACCTGTCTTCATATCGGTCATGTTCTCGATGGTGCCAAAGACGATGGCTGCGCCGTCCTTCACCACCTTGCTATTCAGTACATTGTTCTCGTAGGGTGCCTCCGACACATAGGTGCTCCCCTCCTTGATGGGCTGCTCCGAGGCAAAGTCCTGGAAGGTGATCGAGTGGTAGCCGCTGACGGCCTTTGCCTGCTTCGATTCCGTGTCGCAGCCGATGTGCAGCTTGCCGTCCTCCCAATAGACGAACTCACCCCAGCGGTTGCAGGTACGGATGAGCATGTCGTAGAAGCTCTCGTTGTACTGCACGAGATAGGGGAAGATATGCTCCTGTCCGTCTTTCAGCAGGTGCTTCATCGTCGAGGCGTCACAGGCGATGTGCTCATTCTGGTTGTAGGGCACCTTGTAGTTCGACAGCTCGCTCTTCAGGATGTGCTCGCTCAGCTTCTTGGCCGTCCAGCTCTTGCAGTAGCGCGACAGCGTCAGCAGCTTGTCGAGGCTGTAGATCTTCAGCTTCACCGTCATCGAGTCGGGATTATAGCAGGGGCGCACCTCGTGCACGAAGTAGTCGTCGCCCACCACGTCGATCAGCTCGCCGTCGTTTTCGTCGCCGTCGTTCCTCAGCACCTCCAGGGAGACGCGCTTGTGCTTGAACAGTTTTTCTACATTCTGTCTGCTGATAGCCTTCCAGCTGGTGTTTGAACCTAACGACATGTTTATCCGCAGGTCAGCCAGCAGCTCCGTGGGCTGATACATCTTCTTCTTGAAACTGAAATCTACGAGACTGACGTCGTAGCCGTCCATTCCCAGGAGGCCCCTCCGCAAAGCGATGCGGCCAGTCTCAACTTCCGTCGATACCGAGATGTTGCCAATTGTAAGTCTTAATCTTGCCATAATCTCTATTTTTACTTATTGAATACTTTCAGGATAGAACCTATTTATATTTTTAGGTGATTATTACTAATACCGATTGCAAAGTTACACAAAAAATAGCGAAATACAAGCAATTATTCTGTTTTTTTCCTGATAAAGTTGCGACATGTGCATAAAAGAGCGACAAAACCCGCCATCTGCCATCGGAGTTTGTCGCTTCTTCAAACCCGCAGTTAGCTTGGAGGCCGCTGCCGTCGTCGGTCTTCTCAAACCACATCCTGTTAGTGATGACCCATAGATTGTCAATGTCAATTTCGCCATAATATATTATAGAATTAGTATACTGCAAAGATACACACATTTTTTTTAAATACCACACATTTCTTAGACTTTTTCGTTTTTTAACACTTTTGCATCGTCCCGCCATTGCCTTTTTCGCTGAAGATTTCAGTCGATTCGCTGAACAGATTTGCAGGAGCGGAGATTCCGCCGTACCTTTGCATCGTCAAAACACATGAGAATAGTTTTTTCATACATAAGAATTGGTTATTGTTAGTTAGTTAATTTTGGTTAGTACAAAGTTCAGGGCCTGCAGCGATGCAAGCCCTGAATGCTTTTATGCAGGAAATCAATCGCGCGCTCCAACGCTCCAACGCTCCAACGCTCCATTTGGTGTTTTCTATATTCGCGCTTCATGCTGATGTATTATATATAAATAATTTATATATATTATAATATATATAAATTTAATAAGATACTATATAGCCACTCAATGCAACAACGGAATTCGCAGATGGAGCGTTGGAGCGTTGGAGCGTGGAGCGCACAGCCGATCGGCGGTCGTTGGGAAGCTGATTGCCAATCGTAGCCGACTACGCAGGCGATCGTAGCCGACTTGTTTAGGTGGGGACCTCCATCGCAATTACAGGGCACCGATGATCTCCTGGACGGAATGGCAGCCGTGAGCGTCGAGCCACGAGTTGATGCCGTCACGCACCTTGATGCTGACAGCGGGATCGAGGAAATTGGCGGTACCGATCTCGATGGCTGTGGCTCCGGCCATCAGGAACTCGATGGCATCCTTGGCAGAGCAGATGCCTCCCAATCCGATCACGGGGATCTTCACCGACTTGGCCACCTGATACACCATACGAAGGGCTACAGGCTTCACAGCGGGACCGGAAAGTCCGCCCGTGCCTATCGACAGCACCTTACGGCGCTTCTCAATGTCGATGGCCATTCCCATCAGCGTATTGATGAGCGACACGCTGTCGGCGCCCTCAGCCTCGACGGCCCGGGCTATCTCGGTGATATCCGTCACATTGGGAGAGAGCTTTACGATGAGCGTCTTGTGATAACGCTCGCGGACGGCCTTCACCACACTCGAAGCACCTGCACAGGTGACGCCAAAGGCCATGCCGCCATCCTTCACATTAGGGCAGGAGATGTTGAGCTCGATGGCCGGAATCCCGTCGAGCGCATCGATGCGGGCGGCGCACTCAGCGTAGTCGTCGGGCAACGAACCACTGACGTTGACAATCATATTGGTGTCGATGTCCTTAATCTGCGGATAGATGTGCTCACAGAAATAATCGACGCCCTTGTTCTGAAGCCCCACGCAATTGAGCATGCCGCTGGCAGTCTCAGCCATACGGGGGTAATCATTGCCCTCACGGGGACGAAGGGTAGTGCCCTTGACGATGATGCCGCCGATGCCATCGAGGGGCACAAGGTCGGCAAACTCCAGTCCGTAGCCAAAGGTGCCCGATGCGGTCATCACGGGGTTCTTCAGCTTTAAATCATTGATCTTTACTCCTAAACTTGCCATAACAACTTACGAATATTAAACACAGGTCCATCCTTGCACACACACAGATTGCCCTCGGTGGTCTTCTCCACGCAACAGAGACAGGCACCAAGTCCGCACGCCATCAGATTCTCAAGCGACACCTCGCACTCCACATCAGCCTTACGAGCGAAAGCGGCAACGGCCTTCATCATCGGTGTTGGACCACAGGTGGCGATACGGGAGAACGACTCCTTCTGGAGCAGCGAATGATTGGTGACAAAGCCTTTCTCGCCCTCTGAGCCGTCCTCGGTCGTCACGTACACGCGCCCGAACTTTTTAAAATTATCGAGCATCAGCAGATCCTTAGCGGTGCGTGCACCAAGCAGGAAGGTGGGCGCAAAGCCCCTGGCAGCCATCTCGGCACCCATATAGAGCAAAGGAGCCACTCCGACACCGCCACCTACGAGCAGAATATTCTCGTCGCTCGACGACGGCATCGTGAACCCATTGCCCAGAGGCAGCAGACAGTTAAGCAGGGCGCCAGGCTGCAGCTGAGCCAGCTTCTTGGTGCCTTCGCCAACGGCTGCAACCAAAAGCCACAGCTCGTTGTGCTCACGATCGATAAAATTGATAGATATAGGACGGCGCAGGAAGGTAGACGGGGAGCCGTCGACACGGATTTCGACAAACTGTCCAGGAAGCATCTCAGGCAGCGGCTGTTCGTCGGTAAGCCTGATCAGCACATAACGCTGATGAATCTGCTCTACAGACTTGACCCTCAGGTCGAGCAAATATTTCTTCATAAATGTTGTACCTTTGTTATTACGGCGACAAAGGTACAACTTTTATTTGAATCCACAAAATTTATTTCTTGGCTGGCACGAAAGTATCCCACGTCTGATCGTCGTAGAAGACGCGGATTTCGATTACACGACGCTGCGGTCTGTCAACGATTTTTACCTCTTCACGAACAATTTCTGGTCGTGTATTTCTTACACTATTGGAATTCTGGTACTGTGAAGCGACATTTATCGGGGTAGGCGAGGCTTGCGAATCAAAATCGAGCATCATCGATCTTGGTCGTTGAGACTCTGTTGAGGGTGCTGAAGGGGCATCGTCAGCATCTTGATCAGTTTGATACATACTGCCAGATCCAAACATCAGCCAATCAGTATTGATGTTAGGAATTTTCTTTTTGATGGCTTCCACGATGTTGAGGGTAGGGCGTGTGCGATCGTTGAAGATGCTACTAAGGGTGGCTGCACCCACGCCGATGTAGTCAGCAAACACCTGTTGAGTCATGTGCTGAGACTCCATAATCTGTCTGATTCGATCCTTCATTTTCTTGTCGTATGTGTTTAAGGGGTGTTTTCACCCGTTTTTCTTTCAGTTTACAAAGGTAAAACAAAAATCTGAGAATAACAACAAATGTAGAGAGAATTTAAGATTTTATAATTTTAGTTTGCAGTTTTATATTTGTAAATCAAAAGGGTGAGAACCTAAATATTTAGCTTTAGAATTACAAACGCAAATTCGGATGACTAAAGCCTTACAAAGCTATATTTGAGCGGATTTTGCATAACTAACTGGGTATAAAATAGGTATTTACACATTTGTATATATACTGGGGGTATATTATGCAAGATTGTATACCTAAACGTCCATTTATGTGGGTGTAAAATCACAATAAATCACATAACTAATTGGTTTTAAATTGGTTATTGTAATAATAACACCTATGAATATTTATGTATATACAAACACGAATTACAAAGTTTACAAATACAAACCGAAATATCATTTTACTGATTTTAATTTCTAAACTTAAAAATCGCCTTATCAAACTCAAATTTGCTTGCCTACAAATTCGGATTTAAGAATCAAAATTAAGAAAGTAAAATCTTAAAGAAAGTGAAAGCAAAATCGGAGTCTCCTGAAAATGGCGAAATTTACCATTTCGCGCGTATTCTGGACAGAGGGAAAGAAAGTTGAAAATACGCGAGTTTTGGAGGGTCGAAAATTGGTTGAACCCCCTGATTTTACAGGGATTTAGGCCTAAAAAAGCGCTCACGAAAAGCGCTATTTTTAGAAATTCTAGCAACGGAAATCGGGCTAAATTAGTGCAAAATGTAAAAAATCAATTCTTTCATCAGCTCCCCAGGAGGGGTATTTGGATTGTCGAGACCCTTACTTTTCGCATCAATCTCGCGTAGTTTGGAAATTATCTGCATCACTTTCATTCCAGAGTAGTTTCGCATACCAGTCATATACTCTTTCGCTGCCCACGCATTTCGCAATTCCAACCACTCAGCAACCCCCTCTTGGCTCTTATTATTCGGTGCATAAAAGGCTATCATCAGATTCTGGAAGTAATTGAAGAGCATCGGGAGAAATGAGTAGATGCTACCTGCCTTCGGATTTTCGTCAAAATATTTGATGATTAGATTTGCTTTGTACACATTTCGGTTGACAATGGCATCACGAAGCTCATATCCATTGAACTCCTTGCTCACTCCAATCTGGTCCTCCACAATCTGGGGTGTCACTCTCCTATCCTTCTGATCCAGTGAAAGAATCACCTTATCGAGCTCACTCGTCAGCCTACTCAGGTCAGAACCGATGTTATCGGCTATCATCTGCGTCGATTTGGGGTCGATGCTCACCTCACGGGCCTTCAGATACTTCTCGATGAAAGCCGGAAGCTCGCGATCCTTCAGCTTATTGCTCTCAAAAAGCACGCCAGCAGCCTGGATATTCTTCACGAGTTCCTTCTTCCTACCGTCGATTTTGCTGTTTTTCAGACACATCACAAGAATCGTGGAGCTCATCGGAGCCTTCAGATACTTCTCGATGGCCTCTGTATTCTTGATATTCTGGGCTTCTTTCACAATCAGCACCTGATATTCGGACATCATCGGATAACGGCGCGCTGTATCGGCTATCTGCGCTGCTGTCACGTCGGATCCGAACAGGATCGTCTGGTTGAAATCACGCTCCTCAGGCTGCAAAACATGCTCTGCGATATAATCGGCTATCTGGTCGATATAATAGGGCTCATCGCCCACCAGATAATAGACGGGGACGAACTTTCGCTCCTGCAAATCGTGCATGATACCCTGAAAAGTGATATTTTTAGCCTCAGCCATGATGTTTTTTCGAATATTATGTGTAACTTTGCTGCAAAGTTAGTGCAAATCGAGCGAAATACAAAATAATCTCGATTATTTTTATCTCCGAGATGCGGCCTAAGTTATCAAAAGTTGCAAAAATGTATCGATTAAACCTACCCCCATACCCCGTAAAAGTCGTTGAGAGGGAAAATAAACAACTGATTTTTGACTTTTTGCGTCGAAAATACGTGGCACTGACGCCTGAAGAATGGGTGCGCCAGCATTTCGTGCATTTCCTGATCGACCACAAGGGATACCCTCAGGGACTCATGGGCAACGAGATTGAGCTGCGCATGGGCGAGAAGCGGCTGCGCTGCGACACCTTATTATATAATAAGGAAACACAGCCCAAGATGATTATCGAATACAAGGCCCCTACTATACAACTTCAGCAGAAGACTTTCGACCAGATATCGGTCTACAATCTCCTGCTGAAAGTGGATTACCTGATAGTGAGCAACGGGCTCCAGCACTATTGCTGCAAGATGGATTACGCCAATCAGAAATATGAGTTCCTGAAGGAAATCCCAGACTACCAAAATCTATGACACAAGCAATTACGCCATATCGTTGGCATCGGTGACCTTCTTCGAGGTAGCCGACTTGCGGATGGCGCGCTTACGAGTCGTCTTCTTCTCCTCTGAGCCTGTTGCCTTGTCAATCTTTACGCCTGCCAGTTCCGGATCGATCATGATACGACCACAGTACTCGCACACGATAATCTTCTTGTGCATCTTGATGTCGAGCTGACGCTGGGGCGGAATCTTGTTGAAGCAACCACCGCAGGCATCACGCTGCACGTAGACGATACCCAGGCCGTTGCGTGCGTTCTTGCGGATACGCTTGAAAGAGGTGAGCAGACGGCTCTCGATCTTCGACTCCAGATCCTTCACCTTCTCCTTCAGTTTCTCCTCCTCTGCACGGGTCTCTGTCATAATCTCCTCAAGCTCGTTGCGCTTGATTTCCAAATCGCCCTCGCGCTCCTTAATGGCTACCTCGTTGAGTGCCAGCTCGTTCTGTTTCTCCTGGATGCGGGTGTTTGCCTCACGGATCTTCTTGTTGCAGAGTTCAATCTCGAGTGTTTGGAACTCAATTTCTTTGCTCAGAGTGTCGTATTCACGATTGTTCTTCACCTCATCGAGCTGAGCCTTGTAACGGGCTACGCTGGCCTCAGCGTCGGCAATCTCGCCCTTCTTCTGCGAAACAGCCTTCTGGAACTCGTTGATGTCGTTCTTGATATTATCAACACGCGTTGTCAGACCTTCGATCTCGTCTTCAAGGTCCTGTACTTCGAGGGGAAGTTCACCTCGCAATGCTCGTTTCTCATCAATAGCCGAGAGAGCAGACTGAAGCTGGTAAAGGGTTTTCAGCTTCTCTTCAACTGACAAATCTGTAGGATCTTTCTTTGCCATAACTTTAATTTACAATTTAACAATATAATGTTTCTATGATTTAAATATACAAAATGGGATTTGTGCAGGTTTCTGCTATGCAGGTTTTCACGTCAGGACAAGCCTCCTGAATGATTTCCTGA
Source organism: uncultured Prevotella sp. (assembly GCA_946183415.1). Classification (GTDB taxonomy): domain Bacteria; phylum Bacteroidota; class Bacteroidia; order Bacteroidales; family Bacteroidaceae; genus Prevotella. The sequence goes on along the minus strand of CAMHAM010000001.1, from coordinate 108,857 downwards.
AAGACCTCTGCCGTGAACTGCTCGCTCTGATAGTGACCAATGACACATATCTGGATCTGCTGCTCGTAGCCGAAATACTGATGATAGTGCATCTCGCCCGTGATAAAAGCGTCGGCCCCCGTCTTCAGAGCCTCGTCGAGCAGGAAATCCCCTGCCCCACCACAGATGGCAACCTTTCTGACAGGACGGCGTAGCAACTCATTGCACATCGCACACTCCACCCCGAAGGTTTTCTTCACTTTGAGGATGAAATCATCTGCTGCCATAGGCTCGGCAAGCTTACCTACAACACCACTACCCGCCTCGATGCCATCTATCTGCTTGGAAGCAAAGAACTGCACATCGTTTAGCCCCAGTTTCCGGGCAATACGGAAGTTCACCCCACCCTTTGCGTTGTCCATATTCGTATGCATGGAGATCACGCAGAGACGGTTTTCAATGGCCTTCATCACGGTGCGCTGCACGTCAGTCAGATCACTGATGGTCTTCAGTCCCCTGAACAGCAGCGGATGGTGGGACACAATCAGATTGCACCCCTTACGAATGGCCTCGTCGACGATACGTTCGTTGACGTCCAAACACAATAATGCCCCTGAAACCTCCGTCTCTGTCAGTCCTACTTGCAAGCCAGCATTATCCCAACTTTCCTGCAAGGGCAGAGGCGCGAAACGTTCAAGGGCGCTCAGCACTTCTTTTATTTTCACGCTGCAAAATTACAAAGAAAAGCCGAGACATCACCTCGGCTCACCTATTAATTAAGCGTTTTTAACGTTTTCACCAGTCGCTCAGCCTTGCCTGAGCCTCTACACGGTTCTCCGTCGCATCATCGAGCTCAGGGAAGAAGTCCATCCCCGTCAGCCTTTCAATCTCGTCAACTGTGCGCACAGCGTCCTCCATCAGCTGTTTCTTGCCCTCGTTACGATAGACGAATCCGATGGCCTTTGCCTTGCCTTGACGGCAGAGAATGACCTTAAAGAACGACTCAGGCACCCACACCTTGTTACGTCCGATGGTCTTCTGACGATCAGCGGCGCCAAACAGCGGCCCACAGACAATGTCGATGGCACCATAACGCTGCGCCCACTCACGACAGAGAATCTCAAGGTCATTCCACTCGTACTTATTCAAGCCGTGATTCTGCGGACAGATATTCGTAAAGAGGAACGACTCGGTCATCGCCTGCCGATCCCACTTATTATCGCCTGCAGGACACATGTGACCACGATCGTAGCGCGAGTTATAATAGTCATTGTTGGTGGCACGGGGACTCTTGACATTCATATCCTCAGCAAAGACCTCCTGACTGCGCTGGTGAGGGCCTTTGGTGTGGGCATTTGTCAGGTGCCACGCCACCCAATTGGGCGTCTTCGTCTGCTGATTATATGAGGTGGTATAGCCCTTGCGGTATAGTATCTGTTCCGAACGGTCCTTCAACGGTGCTGGAATCTCGTACATTCGCACCGTCTTTGCCTTCTTTGTCGCATAGAGAGCATCAGCCACCTGCGCATTCGCGCCATTCTGTCGGCCCTTGCATGATAGCACTACCATCACCAGAGCCATGATCCAAACGATATTCTTTTCCATGATAAAACAACTTAAAATATAAGTTTGCCGTACTGATCGAAAAGGATACGATCAGCGAACAAGACGATAACAGCCACCGAAAGAACTGATACGGCGACACACGCTACAGTCATCATAAGCATGACGACAAAAGCATTCATGGGTGACAGTCCGCCCATGAGCAAACCTACAAGCAACAAGGGCATTGAGGTGAGCGCCAGCACGCGCAGATTGGCCATTGAGGGCGAGATGACTGCTGCCAGAATGCGACTCAGGAAAGGGCACAACGCCCTGAAATGGGTATGCCCATTGCCACGTAGGAACTCATACTGCTGTTCATCAGTCTTGAGGGCAGAGAGATAGGTGCTCAGCCCACGAATGGTCATCGCTGCTGCATGCCCCATCAGCAGACCCGTGACTGGCACAAACCAACGGGGATCGAACACCCTGACGGGCAGCACGAGAGCCAACAGCCATAAGGCCACGAAAGCAACACTCACCAACAGACCACCACTAACAGCAGGCAACAAGCGCAGCCCTTTCTGTCCGCAGCGCTTGAGCACAAGCCCCCCGGAACCTACGGCTATCAGCACCATCCACACAGCGAGCAGCCAAGGGCTGCCTACCTTGTAGAGCGCCCAAACCACAAGGCAGAGCACTAACAACTGTATGCCCATACGGGCTACAGACACCAAGAACGGGCGGAGCATCTTGCGCTCCAAGTAATAGAGCAGACCTGCAGGTATCAGCAGCAGGAACAGCCCGAGAATAATATGCAGTATCATTTCTGAATTCATATTCTTATTTATTTCTCACTCCTCACTCCACACTCCTCATTTCAATCACCTGGTTGGCATACTCGATCATCTGAGGCTTGCGACTGGCTATCAGGACCGTCTTACCCTCAGCAGCTTCACGGCGCAACAGTTCGAGCATGCGCAGCGTCAGGTCTGTTGGGAGAAAGGCAGCAGGTTCGTCGGCGATGATGATCCGTCTGTCGCGACCCTCGCTGAGCGTCTTTTCCACCAGACGAAAAATCTTCTCAGGGGCAAGGGGCTCAGGCTGTTCTTGCTGACAGGCACGAGGCAGCAACTGATTCCAGACGGCATATTCATCTGCCTCGCTTTCAGGCCAAGAAGGCTGATTGAGCTGATGGGCAAGCAACCTCATCTCCTGTGGCAGATAAATCATCAGAGAGCGGAAGGCCTGAGCAGAATCGACTGTCAGCAGTTCTCCGTCGACACTGACAAAGCCCTGAGCGACAGGCAGAAAGCCAATCAGTGTGCGCAGAAGCGTGGTCTTCCCCACCCCTTCCGCACCTGTAATACAGGTAAGTTGACCGTCCTTTGCCATAAAGGAAAGCCCCTCTGCCAGCGTCTTCCCGCCAACGGCAATCGTAGCATCTTTTACCTCAATCATCGTCTTTGTTTTTGCAAAAGTACAAAAAAAACTCTATTCACCATCAGTTTTTGTGCTTTTTTTCGTACCTTTGCGCCAAAATTATGAGTTTCAACAATCAACAGCAATCATCAAGGTGGCGCCTGCCTGCAGAATGGGAGCCGCAATGGGGCGTGCAACTAACCTGGCCACACTCAGGTACCGACTGGGCGCCCATGCTCCAGGAGATTACTGACACCTATGAGGAAATGGCTCGCGAAATCCGTAAGCGCGAACATCTGCTCATCGCCGGACAGCCCAGCAACGACACTTGGGCCCGTGATCATGGGTTTATCACACTCGTTGACGATGAAGGACATGTGCGACTACTCGACTTCTGCTTCAACGGCTGGGGCGAGAAGTTCCCTGCTGAACTCGATAACGCCATCAACCGCCGCCTCTATGACAAAGGGGAGGTGAAAGGCGAATATGTCGACTGTCTCGACTTTGTGCTCGAAGGCGGCTCGATCGAGAGCGACGGACGCGGTACGGTGTTCACCACCTCCTGCTGCCTGTTGGCTCCCCATCGCAACCAGCCCATGACGAAAGCACAGATCGAAGAGCGGCTGAAGCGCGAACTCCATGCTGAGCGCATCCTGTGGATAGACCACGGGCAGCTGACCGGCGATGATACCGACGGGCATATCGACACGCTGGTGCGCATCTGTCCCGACGACACCTTATTGTATGTCGGCTGCGACGAGCCCGAGGACGAGCAGTACGAGGAGCTGCGGCTGATGGAAGAGCAGCTGAGAACCTTCCGCACGCTTGAGGGCAAGCCCTATCGGCTGGTCAAGTTGCCTATGCCCCGCCCCATCTGCGACAACGGCGAGCGCCTGCCTGCCACCTATGCCAACTTCCTCATCGTCAACGGTGCTGTACTCTGTCCGACCTACGGACAGCCCGATTTGGATGAAGAAGCGCTTCGCCTGATTGGCAATGTATTCCCAGGGAGGGAAATCGTGGGGATAGACTGCAGGAGCGTCATCAAGCAGCACGGGTCGCTCCACTGCTGCACCATGCAGTTTCCTTTGGAAATGAAAAAATAACAAAATGAAAAGTGAAAGAAAATGAGAGAACTAAAGATAGGCTTCCTGCAGCAGCATAACACTGCTGACACCCGTAACAACATTCTTCGACTGGCAGAGGGCATCAGCGACCTGGCGAAGCGAGGCGCACAGCTCATCGTGCTCCAGGAGTTGCACAACTCACTCTATTTCTGCCAGACAGAAAACGTAGACAATTTCGATCTTGCCGAACCTATCCCCGGGCCATCAACGAAACTCTTTGGAGAACTGGCCAAACAATTCGGTGTGGTCATCGTCGCCTCCCTCTTCGAGAAGCGCGCACCTGGACTCTATCACAATACGGCCGTCGTGCTAGAGAGCGACGGCTCCGTCGCAGGCATCTACCGTAAGATGCACATCCCCGACGATCCCGCCTACTACGAGAAATTCTACTTCACGCCGGGCGACTTGGGCTTCCACCCGATACAGACATCGGTGGGCCGACTGGGGGTGCTCGTTTGCTGGGATCAGTGGTATCCCGAGGCAGCACGCCTGATGGTCCTGCAGGGGGCTGAGATGCTCATCTACCCCACAGCCATCGGCTATGAGTCGAGCGACACGCCCGAGGAGCAGCAGCGCCAACGTATGGCCTGGCAGACCGTACAGCGAGGACATGCCGTAGCCAACGGGCTACCCGTCGTCACCGTCAACCGTGTGGGCTACGAGCCCGACCCTTCCAGGCAGACGAATGGCATCCAATTCTGGGGCACCTCGTTCGTAGCTGGCCCTCAGGGCGAACTCATCTACGAAGCCTCGACCGACGAGGAAGAGAGCATCATCGTAGAGATCGACCTCGACCATTCGGAGCAGGTACGCCGTTGGTGGCCTTTCCTGCGCGACCGTCGCATCGACGCTTATACAAATATCACAAGTAGGTTTATTGATTAATTGGAAGTTTACAGATGATAAAGAAAAGTAATCTATTATTTCGCAGGGTGATGTGCAGCCTATTGCTCACCTTCTGCTCGCTATTCACCGCCTTGGCTCAGGATAAGCCCGAGCCTTACCTCGATGCCGCCATCGTCAGTCACTACATGTGGCGCGGCCAAGACCTCGGCAACGTATGCTTCCAGCCAGAGATAGGTATCACCTGGAAAGGGTTCGACCTCAACCTCGAAGGCAGCACAGGCTTCAGGAGCGAAGATCTCGAAGAGCTCGACATACACCTCAACTACCGCTATAAAGGATTCAACATCGGTATCAGCGACATGTGGGCTGAAGGCACCATCGACAGCCGCTACTTCTCCCACAACAGTCTGACCAGCGGGCATCAGATTGAAGGCGAGATTGGCTATGAGTGCAAATACGGCTCACTCACCTGGCGCACCATCTTTGCCGGCAACGACTTCAGGGTCGACGGCAAGCGAGCTTACTCATCGTTCGTTGAGCTTGCCGTACCCTTCAGATACTTCGACCTCGACTGGGATGTCCGCCTCGGTGTCTGCCCCTACGAGAGTTCCGGCATCGAAATCCTCTATGACGATGTCGACGACTCAGGCCACCCGATCGTGGGGAGCTATAAGGGCTACTTCTACGCTGGCGGCTTCGGTGTCTGCATGGCCTCGCTGCGCGCCACAAAGTGTTTCCCGCTGAATCGCACCTTCAAGCTCCCCGTGTTCGTCGAGGTACACGCCAACCCAGCTGCCGGCAACGCCCGCATCCTGATGGGCATCAGTCTGGCAACCTTATGAAAACTTCAAAAAACTAAAATATATGTCAAACTTACTTAGATTCCAAGTCGTAGAGGAAGCCTTCAAGAAAAAGGCCGTAGAGGTGCCAACACCCTCCGAACGTCCCTCAGAGTATTTCGGCAAGTATGTGTTTACTCGTCAAAAGATGTATAAGTATCTGCCTGCAGATGTCTATGCCAAGTTGATCGACGTGATGGACAATGGTGCCCGTCTCGACCGTTCTATTGCCGATGCCGTCGCCTTAGGCATGAAGCAGTGGGCGCTCGAAATGGGTGTCACCCACTATACTCACTGGTTCCAGCCATTGACTGAAGGCACTGCCGAGAAACACGACGCCTTCGTCGAGCATGACGGCAAGGGGGGGATGATTGAGATGTTCTCAGGGAAACTGCTCGTACAGCAGGAGCCCGACGCCTCAAGTTTCCCTAACGGCGGTATCCGTAACACCTTCGAGGCTCGCGGCTACTCTGCTTGGGATCCCACGTCGCCTGTCTTTATCATCGACGACACACTCTGTATCCCCACCATTTTCATCGCCTATACAGGCGAGGCGCTCGACTATAAGGCACCGCTGCTACGTTCTATACACGCCCTGAACAAGGCCGCTACCGACGTCTGTCAGTATTTCTACGACAACGTGAAGAAAGTGCGCGTCAACCTCGGATGGGAGCAGGAGTATTTCCTCGTCGACGAAGGTCTCTACTCTGCCCGCCCCGACCTCTTGATGACAGGTCGCACGCTGATGGGTCACGAGAGTGCGAAGAACCAGCAGATGGACGACCACTATTTCGGCACCATCCCCGACCGCGTGCAGGCTTTCATGAAGGATCTGGAGATTCAGGCCCTCGAGTTGGCCATTCCCTGTAAGACGCGACACAACGAGGTGGCTCCCAACCAGTTCGAACTGGCCCCGATCTTTGAGGAGTGTAACCTCGCCGTCGACCATAACATGCTCCTGATGTCACTCATGAAGCGCGTGGCCCGTAACCACGGGTTCCGCGTGCTGCTCCACGAGAAACCTTTCGATGGCATCAACGGCTCAGGAAAGCATAATAACTGGAGTCTCACTGCCGAGCGTGCTATCCCAGGCGCTTCGCCCAATGAGAACAGTATCCTGCTCCACGCCCCAGGCAAGACACCTGAGGAGAACCTGCGCTTCGTCACCTTCATCGTCGAGACATTGATGGCAGTCTATCGCCACAACGGTCTGCTGAAGGCATCTATCGTGAGTGCTACCAACGACCACCGCCTGGGTGGCAACGAGGCGCCACCATCAATCATCAGTTCGTTCCTGGGCAAACAGCTCACCGAACTTCTCGATCACATCGAGCAGAGCGACAAAGAGGATCTGTTCACCCTCAAGGGCAAGCGAGGTATGGAAATCGATATTCCACAGATTCCCGACCTCATCATCGACAATACCGACCGCAACCGCACATCGCCCTTCGCCTTTACGGGTAATCGTTTTGAGTTCCGTGCACCAGGCTCGTCAGCCAACTGTGCCTCAGCGATGATTGTCCTTAACTCGTCTATGGCAGAAGCCCTTCAGGATTTCAAGAAACGTGTCGACAAACGCATGGCAAAGGGCGAGGCCAAGCTGTCGGCCATCATCGATGTACTGCGCGAAGACATCAAGACCTGCAAGCCCATCCGTTTCGATGGCAACGGCTATAGCGACGAATGGGTGAAGGAAGCTGCGCGTCGCGGACTCGATGTAGAGAAGTCATGTCCGAAGATTATCGAGCACTATCTCGACGATTCCAGCGTCCGCATGTTTGAGACCACCAAGGTCATGAACCGTAAGGAGCTCGAAGCTCGTAACGAGGTAAAATGGGAAACTTATGTGAAGACGGTACAGATAGAGGCTCGCGTGATGGGCGACCTCTCGATGAATCACATCATCCCTGTCTCTACCCACTACCAGTCGCAGCTCATCAAGAACGTACAGGGCATGAAGGATGTCTTCCCCGAGGACGAAGCCAACCGCCTCTCAGCACGTAATATGAAGCTCATCCAAGAGATTGCCGAGCGTACGGAGCGCATCGAACAGCTTGTCGAGGATCTCACAGAGGCTCGTCGCGTGGCTAACCGCATCTACAACATCCACGAGCGCGCCATCGCCTATCACGATACCGTATGTCCGAAGATGGTGGCCATCCGCTATGAGACCGATCAGCTCGAGATGATTGTCGAAGACGGTCTCTGGTCACTCCCAAAATACCGCGAGCTGCTGTTCATCCGTTAGGCATCACGTTGCCCAGGAACTGCCAGTAGTTGTTCTGGCTCAGTCCGAAAAGCCTGTTGAAAGAGTCAAGCAAACATTGCAGGTATAATTCCAACCCTTGGAACTAAAAATACAATGGACGGAATTTTTGCTACGACTATTGTATCTGGAAGCAGAAAGTCTTCATCTGAATATGGAATCGTCACTACTATTTCTCCTATAGTAGTCATATAGCAGAAAGACGTGACCCTTCTGCCCCTTGTGTCATCCCGTAAAAGGCGGTTAGGGGTCACAAGGGTCGGAAGGGTCGCGTCTTTTATGCGTATTCAATACAATACGCGCGCAGTATACTGATAGAATTCAACAGGCTTTTCGAACTGAGCCGTAATTAGTTGAATAAAAATGGTAATAGGGGCGAATAAAATTAGGTGCGTGCATCCCTAAAGATACACGCACCTATATGAGAGAAAATACTTGGAGAAGACGAATTACTTCTCTGCAGCCTTCTTCTTGGCAGCAGGTTTCTTCTCTGCTTTCGGAGCCTTTGCCTTCGGCTCAAGTTTCTCGAGACGAGCCTTCAGACGGGTAATCTCCTTGTCCTTCATCTCAATTTCGTCACCCTGGTTCTTGATGGTGGTGAGCAAGCTCTCAAGCTCGTCGTTGTCAATATCGAGCGGATAGAGGGCGTTCACCCTGTTGATGAAGTCACCGAGAATGTTCATGTAGTTGGTGAAGGCATCAAACGGTCCGCTGTAGATACCACGATCGAGACCCACGTTCGAGGGCTTGGTGGTCATGAAGCGGAAGTTGTTGGAAGCCTGCAGATAGTCCCAGTCCTGATTGATGCGGGGATCGTTGGCAATGAGCAGACGATCGGCCACAGAGTAGAGCTTGTTGAAGGCCTCGTGCTGCATGGCGTTGCCAAGCCAGCAGCTGACGTCGCGCTCCTCGTCAACCCAAGAGAGGGTATCGGGCACGTCGAGCTGGCTGACGCTCTTGCAGGCCTTGCAGATCTCCGTCGGAGTCATGAAGTTGATGCCCTTGGCCTTGGCGCAGGCAGGCAGCGCATGGATGAAGTTGAGGATGTTAGAGCTGAGTGGCTGAGCAATACCCAGGGCCGACAGTTCCATGAAGATGTTGATGATCTGCTCTTCCTCGGGCATACGGGCGATGCGGTCGATATAGGCATCGGCGAAGAGAGGATAGCCGTCCCACTCGGAGTTGTTGAAGCGCAGAGAGATATCGTCGGAGAGTTCCACGTCGCGCAACAGCAGCTTCAGGTTGGGAGCCTGATTGCAGTGGTATACGTAATGGGGCGACTTCCAGCCGAGTACGTGCTTGGCACCCTCGGTGAGCATACCCTTGAAGCCCATGGCAGCAATCTGTGCTCCAATGTCGTCGCTATAGATGAGAGATGAGTTACGGGCCACGGTGGGACGCTTGCCGAAGAGTTCCTCGATCTTGTCGGCCTGCTTCTTCACGTCGCGGGCGAAGGTCTCCTCGTGCTTCTCGTTGTTGGCCAGTGAGGAAAGGCCGTGGCTGTAAGGCTCGGCGAGGAACTCCACGCAACCGGTCTCATTCATTTCCTGCAGTTTCTCGATGACCTGCGGCGCATGCATCTCAAGCTGCTCGATGCCTGTTCCCGACAGTGAGAAGGCCACCTTGAAGTAGTTGCCATTCTCCTTAATCATGTCGTGGAGCGTGTTCAGGGCGGGCATGTAGCTGCGGTTAGCGATGTCGGTGATACTACGCTCATTCTCGTAGTCATCATAGTAATAATGATCGGTACCGATGTCGAAGAAACGGTAGCGCTTCAGATGAATAATCTGATGTATTTCGAAATATAAACAAATTGTTTTCATAACTCTTAACTCTTATATTCTTAATTCTTAATTAGTTTACTGTTCCCATCCGAGGGTGCGGCGATAGAGTGTGCGAATCCAGGTGCCCACCTTCTCCCACGTAATCTGGTCAACCTCGCGCTTGCCCTCATCCTTGAGATACTGGAAGAGCGACTCGTTGTGGCAGATCGAATAGATGGCATCGGCCAAGGCGTGGATGTCCCAGTAGTCAACCTTGATACAGTTGTCGAGAATCTCAGCACAGCCCGACTGCTTCGAGATGATAGAAGGCGTACCGCACTGCATGGCCTCCAGCGGAGATATTCCGAAAGGCTCGGAAACGGAAGGCATAACGTATACATCAGAGTCTTTGAGGCACTCATAGACCTGCTTGCCGCGCATGAAGCCCGGGAAATGGAATCGGTCTGCAATACCGCGCTCGGCTGCCAGATGGATCATCGCATCCATCATATCGCCCGAACCGGCCATGCAGAAGCGGACATTGCGCGTGCGGTGGAGCACCATCGTAGCGGCCTCGACAAAGTACTCAGGACCTTTCTGCATCGTGATGCGGCCCAGGAAGGTAACCACCTTCTCCTTGCCCGTATGGTCGGGGCGCGGTATAGCCTGATACTCCTCGGGCAGGGGATATACGGCATTATGCACGGTGAAGCACTTACGCGGATCCTGGTGGTACTGATTGATAACCGTCTGACGGGTCAGCTCCGACACACACATGATGCAGTCGGCCCAGTCCATGCCGTTCTTCTCAATCGAGTAGACCGTCGGGTTCACCTTGCCACGAGAGCGGTCGAAGTCGGTAGCGTGGACATGAATGCAGAGCGGTTTGCCGCTGACCTGCTTAGCGTGGATGCCGGCAGGGAAGGTCAGCCAGTCGTGCGCATGAATGATGTCGAACTCCTCGGCCCGGGCCACCTGGCCAGCGATGATCGAGTAGTTGTTGATTTCCTCGTGCAAATTGCCGGGATAGCCTCCCGCAAACTCCATGGCACCGAGATCGTTGACATTCATGTAGTTGAAGTCGGCATAGATATGCTCGCGGAGCTTGAAATAATAGTCAGGGTCCATAATGTTGCCCACACGCTGCTTGACATAGTCATAGTCGACGTCACGCCAGGCAATGGGCACGGCGTTCATGGCAACGATGCGGCAGGCATGCTGGCTCTCATCGCCGAAAGGATGAGGCAGGCAGAGCACAGTCTCGATATCACCTTGAGCCTTCAGGCCCTCAGAGATTCCATAGTTAGCAGTGGCGAGTCCACCAAATACGTGAGGAGGATACTCCCATCCAAACATTAATACTTTCATAGTCGTCCCTCCTTATTTTTGATATGAATACTTGTCCAAGAGCTGTAACGTGCGCAGGATTTCGGCCACGTTCATGGCAAACGACATAGCGCCACGGCCGTGGAACGGCGGATTGCCGTCGAACAGCTCGGAGATGGTACCGATAGCATGGTAGTCCATCTCATCCTCATAGCCCACGAGCTGACGCTCGATGAAACTCAGGCGCGAACGCTTGTAGAGCTTCAGTGAGGCTTCCATATAGAATCCGCCCAGCCAAGGCCATGCGGTGCCCTGATGGTAGGCGTAGTCGCGCTGGGTCTGCGGCCCCACGTAGATGGGGTTGTAGCCGCCGCTCTTCGGTGAGAGCGAACGGAGGCCCTTCGGGGTGAGCAACTCGCGCGTACATATATCCACTACGCTCTTCATCTGCTGCTGAGACAGCGGAGAATAGTCGAGTGCTACGGCGAAGATCTGGTTCGGACGGACACTCCAGTCCATCATGGTGCCATCGACATAATCAAGCAGATAGCCGTATTCGTTGACGAAGGTGTCGACAAACGACTGCTTGGTCAGTTCGGCACGCTTCTCAAGCTCTTCAGCCTCCTTGGCCTTGCCCTGCTCAGCCAGCATAGCGGCACAGAACTTCTGGGCGTTATACCAGAGGGCATTGAACTCAACGATATAGCCCGAGCGCGGAACCACCGGACGGCCATTGGCCGTAGAGTTCATCCACGTGACGGCACGGTCGCGTCCATTGGAATAGACCAGGCCGTTGTCGTCGAGACGGAGATTGGGGTGACCGCCTTTTATAATATAGTCCACGATGTCGGTAACCAGCTGGCCATACATCGCATAGCCCTTGTCCTTGCCGGCATCCTTGACATACTGCTGGATGGCCCAGATGGCCCACAGGGGAACGTCGGGCTGCTCGATCTCGTAGATCTTCACGCTCAGAGGCTTCCCCTCCATGAACTCGCGGAGGCCCTTCTCCGAGGTCTTCATCACGTGCTCGAAGTAGTCCTGCTCGCCGATGGCAAGCGTCAGTCCGGGCAGCGAGATAAACGTGTCGCGGGCACGGCACTTAAACCAGGGATAGCCGGCCAGCAGATAGCGGTCGTCGCTGTCGTCGAGTTCCTTCGAACTGCCACTGCGGCGGTCGCGGAGGTGGAACTGATGGGCAGCTGCCACCAGGCTGTGATAGAAGTTGTCACGGGGCGCACGGTCGGCCACCTCCTCCTCGAACAGCTTCTTCAGTGAAGACGACTTGATCTGCGAGGTAGAGCCGGAGAAGACGATGCTCTCGCCCTTCTTGATCGGCATCTCGAAATAGCCGGGCACGTAGAGGTCCTCGTTCGAGGCGTAGCCACGCTCCTGCTCCTTCGGATACTCCACACCGCGATACCAGTCGGGCTGGAAGACGAACTGGTTCTTCTTTGAGAACTGCATGAAAAGGTCGGGATAGCCTGCATACATACAGGTCTTGATACCGCCGTCGATCTCCTGATACTCACGGCTGGCCGTAGAGTTCTCGTGGGTGAACTGGCGAACCGAGCGGAAGGCCAGGAACGGACGGAACCGCAACGTGGTAGCAGAGTGGGCATCGACCAGTGTATAACGGATGAGGATGCGATCCTCGTAGTGCTGGAAGATGACCTCTTTCTTAAGGATTACGCCACCAACCCTGTAAGTCGTGGTAGGCACGAGGCTGGCGTCAAACTCACGGATGTACTTGTGTCCATTAGGACTGAAATTGTTGCCTTGATACTTGTGGAGTCCGAGGTTGAATTCGGCACCATGCTGGATGACCGTACAGTCGAGCGATGACAGCAGAACATGGTTCTCATCATCGAGCTCAGGAACGGGAACGACCAGCAGACCGTGGTACTTACGCGTGTTACAGTCTACAAGCGTAGAGCTGCTATAGGCACCTGAACGGTTGGTACGGAGTAATTCACGACGGAGACTCTCCTGAAGGTTAGTCATCACGGCTTTTTCAAATCGTAAATAGCTCATAGTTCCTGTAAAAAGGTATTTAATTATTGAACATATTAGTCTTTAACACCCCAAAGGTATACATTTTTGGGGAGTCTGGCAAATATATCATAGTGATTTAACAAACTTTTTGATTCTCACTGGGGTATCAGGAAGTTAACCACTTCCTGCTCGACGTTGACGACGAACGGTCCCACGGGGGTCTTCATCAGTCGTCCGTCAACACCGACCATCGCATGTTTGGCATGCTCTACCCTCACCTCTTTCGTACGGTATGGGTGCACACTGCGATGATTCAGGAAGCGGCCCGTGACCAGCAGCCACAAGCCTTCGATGAGCTGGACCACTTCGGGATGATAGACCACCGACACGTCGAGCATGCCGTTATAAGGAACCGCATTGGGCGTCTGTCCGTAACCGGGTCCAGAGCCGATGCAGACGGTCATGACCTTACGGTCGATCTCGTCGGCATTGATCCGCAGCTTCATCTTATACTCCATGCGGTGGAAGAGCATGACGAAGAGTGAGGATATGAACGACAAGGTACGCGAGCCGAAGAGACGGCGCGTCTGCCGGCGCAGGTTCATGATGTCGGCCGTCATACCGATGTTGATGCAGTTGAGGAAGTAACGATGGCACTTCTCGCCCTTGGCGTTTGTGTATCGGATGCATCCGAGATCAACCTTACGTACGCGGTTCTTTATAAGCCAGTCAACAGTCTGCCCGACATTGTCTTCATCGAACTCCCAGAAACGGGCGAAGTCGTTCATCACACCGTTGGGGATCACGCCCAGGGCGATGCTGTCCCTTACCGCCTTCTCCTCCATCATCAGGCAGTTCACAGCATCGTTCAGCGCCGAGTCGCCACCAACGATGACAATGGTTTTATAGCCATTGGATATCATCATCCTCATCAGGCGCTCCACACTGTCGGCCGTCTCGCTCTGCACAAAGTCATAAGCCACATGGCGCTCATCAAGCACCTTCTGAATCTTCTCCCAACGTTTGCGCTTGTTGGAGATACCTGCCTTGGGACAGTAAAGAATGCCCCACTTCGAAGTCTCTATTGCCATAACTGTTTTATCTTTTCTATCTTTTCCTCCATCGGAAGGGTTGTATCGATCCAATGTATCTCGAACCCTCTGCGCTCCATACCGCGAAACCAGGTCATCTGCCGCTTGGCAAACTGGTGGATGGCAATCTCCAGGCGCTGGAACATCTCGTCGCGGGTCAGCTTGCCTGTCAGATATTCCGTGACGAACTTGTACTCCAAGCCATAGTAGATGAGATCCTCGGCAGGGATGCCCTCGTCGAGCAAGGCCCTCACCTCCTCTACCATCCCGCTGTCCAGACGGGCCTTTAGCCGGCGGGTAATCTTCTCGCGGCGCAGTTCGCGATCGATGCTGATCCCGATAATGAGGGAGTCAACGGGCGGCAGCTCCCGCCTTGGTGTCGGATGATGCAAGTTGTAGGTCTCTATTTCAATGGCGCGGATAGCCCGCTGACAGGAATCCACGTCGGTCGTGTTGTGCATGTTCGACCCCGTCCGGGCCTTCAGTGCCTGGAGCATCTCTGTCAGTTCGGCGAGCGGCGTGCCCTCCAGACGGCTGCGCAGCTCCGGGTCCTGCGGTACGGGCGAGAGCTTATATCCCTTGAGCACGGCCTCGATATAGAGACCCGTTCCACCACAGAGTATGGGCACGGCACCGCGCGCCTGAATCTGCTGGTAGACATCGAAGAAGTCCTGCTGATACTCAAAGAGATTATACTTCGTACCCGGCTCGCGGATGTCAATCAAGTGATACCTCACGACCGCCCCGGACTCCCCGACCGTATAGTCTTCGAGATCCTTGCCCGTACCGATGTCCATCCTCCGATACACCTGCCGCGAGTCGGCCGAGATCACCTCCCCGCCGATCTCTGCCGCCAACCTTGCTGCCACGGGCGTCTTTCCCGAAGCCGTCGGTCCCAGTATCGTTATCATCCTATGCATTCAGAATGCAAAGATACGCTAATTCTTTCACAATCCCAAATTTTACGTTCTTTTTCTTACGAAGCGGTACACATTCCCGGGCAGCGCCCCCTCTGGCAATAACCCTGCCTTACGCGTTATTCTGCGTAGTCGGAAAGATCAGGCTTGCGCTCGATGCTTATGCCGTGCCAGTTGGTGTAGAGCTCGACCGGCTTTCCAAGTGACTTGTACAGCTTCTCGCCTTCCTCGGAAGGGATTTCCTTGCCGTCCTTCTCCCATCCGTTTTCAGAGAGCTCGCCCTCCAAGTCGTACTGCTCCATATTGTTGAGCCTGTAGGCCAGCTTGCTGCCCTTGAGCACCGTGATTTCGGCCATGTTACAACCCGTGCCGCAGCCACCACTCGACTGGATGGCACCCGGGAAGAAGGATATGCCCGAACGTTCGTTGGCATCGATGAGGATGTGAGGGTCGTTGTCGGCGAGTGAGACGATGATGCTGTAGCGCGCCTCGTTGTTGCGGAGCCAAAGCTCTGCCTGCCCGTCGTGGTCGACATCGATGAGAGCGTACTCATGGAATTCGATGGGGTCATAGCCTGTAAATAGAGGTTCAGCCATACTGACGATGTCATCATAGATCTTGGCGATGCTGAACTGCTTGTCGGTCTTATACTCCCAGCCATAGTCCCTGAGACTTGAGAGCAAGTCGATGCCTCCGTCCTTCTCGAAGATAATGTTCGCCACGCGCCACTGGCCGTCCTCCACACGCATCAGCCAGCGCATGGGGATGCCCTTGATGGTGACGGCGTCCTTGACGAGAAACCTGACATCGGCCGTGCCGTTGGGCAGCAATTCGACCTTGACGCTGTCGGCACTCACCGTACCCTCGTAGCAGTCGTAGGTCCAGGGGTCGAGCGGACCTTCATCGCCGAAGTCGAAGAAGCCACCGCACTCACAGTCCCTGTCGGCCTCCAGTGCATCATTGCGTACCTGTTGCCATTCACGCGTGCCGAAGCGCTCGTCGAGCGTGGGCATGCCTTCCTTGTAGTTCAGGCGCTGGTAGTTCCAGTAAGCATAGACGGAGTCAACCTGAGCGATGACAGCCTCGACAGAGTTGAGCGTGTCGGGCACTTCGAACACTTGTGTGGAGTCGGCATCCACTGCTGCTTGGCCGGTCTTGTTGCCGCAGGCTGTCCACGTCAGGGCTACGGCTGCTAATAGCATGAGTTTCTTCATATCATCGAGTACTTTAGAATTCACGGTTCATTAAGTTATGGAAGGCTGTCATCAGTTCTTGACCTATCCGAAGGGCAAAAGGTGGTTCTATCGTACGACTCCTTGTGTTAATCTCATAGACAATGCCATCGACGGCTTTCTGATTTTCATCGGCAAAGTAAAGGCGGGTCTCCTCGTCTTTGCCGCTCTGATTGTTCTTCTCGTAATAGAAAGCCAGATTGCCCTCCTTGTCATATAAGAATTCTTGATAATACTTGTGAGCTGCCACATTATAACTGTTGGTGATGAAATATGGATTGAAAAAATAACGACCAAGGTTTTCATCCTCCTCTAACGTATAATAATAATGTGTCGTACACTTGCCAGGGCCGCTGCCAGGCAGCATATAGTTGCTATTGACCACCGTCTCATTGGCAGGCTGACCTTCCTTTGCCAGTTTCTGGGCATCAGAGATATCCTGCTTAGCCTTGGCGTACATCTTGCGGATCTCTGCCACCCGGGGATTGTCTGACTGTGCCTGCATACCACAATGGCATGACAGCATCAGGAGCATACATATAAAAATTCTTTTCATAACATAAACTATCTATCTGTTAACACCTCATTTTCATTCCTTAATGAATTTCGTACCGTTCCAGGTGAAGCGCCTGGCAATCTTACCCGAGGGCAGGTGACTGTTGATGACAATCGTTTTTCCCTGACGGGGGAGTTCGTGCGTCACGCCAGTGCAGCCGGGAGGCGTTTCGTAATCGAGTCCGAGTTCCTGGCCGTAGGCCACCTTTAGCTTGCGCGTGGCATTGTCATACATGTAGAAGTTGACACCCGTAGTCTCTGTCATGACGGGCTGTCCTGCCTGGAAGCAGTCAATGCTGACGGCCAAGAGCTTATGCTTCCCGTCGGCACAGTTCCAGTAGCAGCACTCGATGACCTGACGGCTCTCATCGTCCTTCGACTCATAGCCCATGTAGCCGTTGCGCACGTCGACGATGATCTCATCGCCAGGCATCTGCTTCATACCGTTACGATACAGATCCCAGCTCTGCCGCACGCCACCGAAGCCCTCACCCATATCCTCCTGCGAGAGGATGGCCGATACGAAGTCCTTGATATTGGGCTGGGCGCCCTTCGCCTTGACCACGATGCCCGTGTCAGTATCGTCCACTTCCTCCGTCTTTGAGAAGACGGGCTTTGTGCCGTTCCATGTGAAGGTGTGACGAAGATGACCCTTCTCATTGTATTCGTCGATAGTGAGGTTCTTCCCCTGCTTAGGCAGATTGCAGAAGTAGGGTTTTTCGACAGTCCATTTCCTGAAGCCTGCCAGGATGCTGGGTTCAGGGATGAGGGCCTTCTTCTGCGGGTCATAGTCGTAGAAGCACACGAACTCGATAAAGGGGTCGGTGGGATCGCCCAGGCATACGGCCAACAGTTTGTGGCCATTGGGACGATTCCAGTAGCAGGCCGACATATACTCGCCATCGGTGCCTGCATCGCTGACCTCGGCATAGCCGTTCTTGGCATCGATGATTACCTTGAGCGCGGTCTCCTCATCGAGCACCACCTTCGACTGTCCCTTCTCCATCGCATCCCTCACGCTGGAGACCATCCACGTAGGCCACGTCTGGTCGAAGCGCTCCAGCATGACGCCGAAACTGCCGTTTGATACATTGTTAATGGTCTTGGTATTCCAGCCCTTCTCGATATCCACGAGGCCAGAAGGGTCCTGAGCCAAGACAGTACTCACAGACAAGCAGCCTGTCAGGAGTAATACGAATGATAATAGTTTATTCTGCATAATCTGAAAGATTTTCATTTGGTTTCTCGCGGGTCTTCAGTCCGTCGCTGATGACGCAGCGGAAGTAGTTCCGGTCGTATGCGTTGCCGAAGTTGTTCACTCCAGCCCTCCCCATTCGCCTTGGATCTGACGACAGCCAGTATAGAGCGACGGACAGTTGAACACCTGATACTGCAGATGCCCAGGTTCACGGATCAATTCGACACTGCGCTGATGGGTGTCCCATCCGCCACCTATTATATATATATACATCACGGTGCCGCTGCCCACGATCTGCAGTTCCTGATGCTTGTTCACGCTGGCCTTTACGGCATCCCTTCCGGCTTTGTTAGCCTCGTTTACTATAGCATTCTCCACACTACTTTTGGCAGAGCTCTTCACTCTGTTCAGGAGATTGCCGAACTGCGCACTTGCCGTCTGGCCGATAAAGGCCAGAAGGGCGATAGTTATTAGTTTCTTCATCATTTCTTCAATTTTTTATTTCTTCAATTCTTGGGTCCGAGTCCGCGTGACATGATGCTCGTGTCGAGGGGATTCGGGTGAAAGAGGTTCTTCTTGCCCGACTGATCCGCCATATCGACGGAGCCGAGATTCTCCGTGGGATGATAGATCTTGCAGCCCGACAGATAGAATGTGTTGTCGAGATTGAACAGTTTGGCATCGCCCCAGTTGGCATAGAAGCGGCAGTCCTGAAACGAGACACCCTCGCAGCCCCAGGCCTCAACCAGATCGTACTCACGGTTATGGAAGAAGTCGCACCTGTCGAACCTAACCGCCATGCAACTGCGCATCTGGATGATGCCGTATGTACAGTCGTGGACGTTGGAGTCCATCAGGCCGAAGTCAGTCGTCTCAATCAGGTCTATGCCGTAGGTGCCGCAACCGTAGAGGTCGCAGTCTTTCACAACGTTTTTCTGTCCGCCCCTAACACCGATGACACCACCCGAACAATTACCCAGTTCCGTGTGGCCAATAGTCAGATTCTGCACCTCGCAGTGGTCGCAGTTCAGGAAATTGAGGCAGTAGGCATAGCGCGGATCCACCTCGATACTGGAGTTCTTGCCGCCTTTTATAATAAGGTTGCTGAAGTTGACGAGCGTCAGCTGCCTGCCATCGAACACATCCTCGCTGACCACCAGCGGCTCCTTCGAGATGATGGCAGTAGCATCTGAAGACCAGCGGCGACCAGGAACTTTCTTGAAGAACATATCGTCCTCCAGAACACGCGAAAGGTTCAGGTGCACGTCGTCGCCGATGAGAATTGTACAGTTACTACCCAGAGCCCCCAGGAACTCAGCCTCGGTGGTAACGGTCCATACCTGCTCACCATCGATCTCATCAGGTCCGCGACCGTCATCAGCCAACCCACCGGGGAAGTCTTCGGCCACAGGACTGCGGCCTGGCAGGTTTGCGAATTTCTCGCTATTGATTCTGTCTCTCTCAGGCACAGCCTCCTCACTCTTAATAAGCTGCAGGTTGGTCTGCTCGATGATATTGAGCCTGATAGTATTATTGTTGGTCACAGGCTTATACCACGACTGCTTACCAAAATAATCCTTCAGGTCTTGCGACTGGAATTTCCATCCACGACGGGCCAGGATCTCATTACGCATCAGGCGCAGCTGAGCCTTCGGGAACTGACCCAGATAAGTCGGGTTGAGCAGCATGCCTGTGATAATGTCGCTCACCGGCTGACTCTCTGCCCACTTCTCTTGAGCGGAGCAGTTCTCCACATTGTCGGGTGTCAGCACCAGCGTATGACAGACATCGCCGTTGGGCTTACGGATGGCAAGGAAGTTCATGCCTTCCTGACGGATATAATCCACATTCCACCCTAACTCGCCACGCACAGGGAGAATAGCATCTGGTGCATCTGCAGCGAGCACATATTTTCCCTGCTTGTCCATCACTTTCGAGAGTTTGAACTTGAAACTTCCCGGATGCGCCCAGATACCGTTCATCTCAACTGATCCATATGT
Source organism: uncultured Prevotella sp. (assembly GCA_946183415.1). GTDB lineage: Bacteria > Bacteroidota > Bacteroidia > Bacteroidales > Bacteroidaceae > Prevotella. The sequence continues at coordinate 88,759 of CAMHAM010000001.1, read as the reverse complement.
CTCGTTCACGGAAGCGATATAGAGCACCATACCGTCCCACCACTTCGAACCATCCTGGATACTCTGTGCCTGCATGCCCACCAGAGCACACAGACACAGGGCCATGATTGATAATAGTTTTTTCATTGTCTTCTTATTTTTCTAGTACAGGATTCAACTGCTTATCCTTTTTCATGCCAGAGGCCATCTCTTTCAGCTTGTCCTTGCCCTTGAAGGCGAACACCCAGATCAGGAAGCCTGCAAGCACTAAGAGGCTGATGCCCAGCAGCGGGCGGTAGAAGAGCCATGCAATGGCAATGACGATGAGCGACCAGGCAATGCCGATAACCGTACAAACCACTCCAATGCCCCAGCCGACAATGTTAGCCACGAAGGGCACAACCTTGAGTATCATCGAGAGGAAGCCGAAGATACCCTTAAGTCCGCCGATAACCATCAACACACCAACGATACGGAGGAACCAGAGAATCATCGTGTTGGCCTCCTTCTCGGCTTCGATGATCTCGTCGCCGCTCTTCTTGCCCATCACGAGCGTCTGGAAGCGCTTGCCGTTCTTGGCCTTGAAAGGCTTGAAACTGTCGCCGTCGACAACAGCCATCACCGTTACCTTTGCCGGTACGATTTTCTCAAAGCACACGCGCACATCCCCCACTTCAGGCGAGCCAGGCACGCGGCCAAAGTAGAGCACATTGCTGGCCTGATGGACATACTCCAAGTCTTTCTTGTTCTCCGCATTCTCCATCTGCCTGTTGATCGAGTCATTGACGGCCTGCAATGAGTCAAGCACCGCCTTGGCAGAATCAGAAAGCAGGGCTCGTATAGAGTCAGGTATTGCCTGCTGCTGGGCGGGCTGCTGGGTAGGCTGCTGGTTTTTCTTCTGCACGCCATAGAAACGCTCGTATGCCGTCTGGGTGCTCTTGTCAAACTGCTTCAGCAAGTCCTCGCTGAGCGCAAGCTCCATGCCCTCGCTTGATGAGATGCTGTGAATGAGCGACTCCGTCAGCTGATAGGCACCCCATGACACGTTCTCTGCCCACTGCTCCTGGTCATCAACGGTGGTCAGCACCATGTTTTTCTTCTGGTAGGCAGGATCCTTGAACTGAGCCGACTCCACCGGTCGTCTCACCCACTCTTTGGTATAGGTATAGGTGGTGGTGATCTCTTCCTTGCCGCCCAACTTGTCCTCACGCTTCTCCTGGGCATGCTCCACCCACTGATAGTACTCCACTGTACGCCTGATAGCAATAGCCTTGGCACCGATACCGAACTGTGCATCGCAGAGTGAGTCTTCGGTAGTCGCCATAGCCGTTCCGCAGATCAGTTCGCCCTCAAGCGAGGCATCCTTCTTGTTAGGATTCTCCATTTCCACATAGGCGCTTCCCGCCTCGTCGAGCATTTTCTCAGTCTTCACAGCACGGCCTTCGTTCCACCAAAGAAGTGCAGTACCAATCACGAAAAGCAGCAGACCACTGCCGATAGCCTTGAATGAGTTTCCTACTCGTGAGCCATAGCCCACTGTCGTTGTTTCTGTAAATGCCATAATCTTCAGTTTTATTGGTTAAGATAACAATAATGTTTATTCCAAATTCGTAACTATCATCGGGCGTTATTATGTAAAGTCGGTGCAAATATATAAAAAAAAAGCCATCAGACAAAATCTGACGGCCTTTTTTTATCTTCTGAGAGTATTATTTCAGCTCTGCGAGGTACTTGATGGTGCGAACCATCTGAGAAGTGTAAGAGTTCTCATTGTCATACCATGCAACAACCTGAACGAGTGAGTTGCCATCACCAATCTTAGAAACCATGGTCTGGTTAGCGTCGAAGAGTGAACCGTACTTCATACCGATGATGTCTGAAGAAACGAGCTTCTCCTCTGTATAGCCGAACGACTCGTTGGCAGCAGCCTTCATGGCAGCATTGATATCCTCAACAGTTACCTCACCCTTTACAACAGCGTGCAGGATAGTGGTAGAACCTGTAGGAGTCGGAACGCGCTGTGCAGCACCAATCAGCTTACCGTTCAGCTCGGGGATAACGAGACCGATGGCCTTGGCAGCACCCGTAGAGTTAGGAACGATGTTCTGGGCACCGGCACGTGCACGCTGAACGTCACCCTTGCGTTGAGGACCGTCGAGGATCATCTGGTCGCCAGTATAAGCGTGAACAGTTGTCATGATACCACTCTGAATAGCAGCAAAGTCGTTCAGGGCCTTTGTCATAGGAGCCAGGCAGTTCGTTGTACAAGAAGCTGCAGAGATAACGGCGTCAGCAGGAGTCAGAGTCTTGTGGTTTACATTGTAAACGATGGTGGGCAGATCGTTTCCTGCAGGAGCAGAGATAACAACCTTCTTAGCACCAGCTGTCAGGTGGGCAGAAGCCTTCTCCTTTGAAGTATAGAAACCTGTGCACTCCAGGACAACGTCTACGTCCAGCTTACCCCAAGGCAGCTCAGCAGCGTTAGGAATTGCATAGATGGTAATCTCCTTGCCGTCAACGATGATAGAGTTGTCTGTGCAGTCTACAGTGTGCTTGTTCTCACCAATCTTGCCACAGAAACCACCCTGAGCGGTATCATACTTCAGCAGGTGAGCGAGCATCTTAGGACTTGTCAAGTCGTTGATTGCTACTACTTCATAACCTTCAGCCTCGAACATCTGACGGAAAGCGAGGCGACCGATACGGCCAAAACCGTTAATTGCTACTTTTGTCATTTTACTTAATTATTTAAATGGGTTTAACCTAATCTTTGCTAACTTTTTTATGCTAAAATTGCACTTTTTTTCGTTTTCGAGTGCAAAGTTACAAAAAAATTCCTATATTTGCACTTGATTTATGTCTTAATAAAAATTAAACGCGCGAAATTACCCCGAAAAGTGCATCATTCTAACCAATGTCGCTTGAGGGATTGCTAAATGCAGATTACAATTCAATCAATAAACATGATTCGTTAAACATTAAACAGAAAAGATTATGGGATTTTTAAAAGAATTCAAGGAGTTTGCCATGAAGGGCAACGTGATGGACATGGCTGTCGGTGTAATCATCGGCGGTGCGTTTGGTAAAATTGTCACCTCACTCGTCAACGATGTCTTGATGCCGGTCATCGGCCAGGTTACAGGTGGTGTAAGTTTCGTTGACTTATTCGTCAACTTCAGCGGAGGATCCGCAAAGACGTTAGCAGCTGCTCAAGAAGCTGGTGACACTGTTCTCGCCTACGGACAGTTTATCCAGAACATTCTCGACTTCATTATCATCGCATTCTGTATCTTCCTGATGATCAAAGGCATGAACAAGTTGAAGAAAGAGAAACCCGCTGAGCCAGAGGCTCCTAAAGGTCCTACACAGGAGGAACTCCTTGCTGAGATTCGTGATCTGTTGAAAAACAAATAACAGTAATCAGGGTTACATTCTGGCACAAGCAGCCAACCAACAATCATCCCCGTCCTGACTTGGACGGGGATGATTCTGTATTATAAATCACGCTCAATGTAGGTGAAAGTTGTGTCGCCAATCAAGAAAGAAGTATTGTGGTATAGCCAAATACCCTTTCCCACACCCAATGGCTTATTATTGACAATGACACCCTCCTCCAAGGCCGTCAGTCGTAGTGCATCATCAACCATTTTGATTTCAGCCTGAACTGGCGCCACCTTACCCTTAAGATCCCATGACATATGCAACGAACAGTCGATAGACTTACCAAGGGTGACAATCTCGTTTGGATTATTGAAGAACCATTTATAAATAGCCACATCCATTTCCTTCACGGCTCCTTTCACATTGAGGAAATAACGTTCTGACTTCGGAGCCATTGCAGCCACTGCAACAGCTAGGACAATAGCAAAGAGTATATAACTGAAAAGTAGCAGGGCACGAATATCCAACTGATAGATGCCACGGAAGAGGAATGACCACAGATACATTGACAACACACCAAGACCACCCGCAACGAGCACTAAAGACCTACGAAGGACAATCCTTGTACCTATTGTAGAAATATAGGCTATCAAAACCGCCATCATAGACCATGGTATCCAATCGATCAAGAATGAGAGAGCTCCTAGTTCAAATGAGAACGTTATAGTACCAACAATCAAAAAAATGAAATAAGATGCCACACCCACGATAAGCGCACGCATGAAGATGTTGGCAACACGACGGCTAATCTGTTGTCTTCTGACAGCCAAAACAGATAAAGCTAACGTTAGGAAGAAACCCATGATCAGGCCAAATGCAGGCATGTGGCGCATCTGATCTTCTTCGACGCCAAACATAGCTGATGTACCAATAACCTCTAGACGGGCTTGTCGCATCTGAGCCACGAGCTCTTCATTGCTCAATGTGTAATTTGTGGCGTATATCATATAGAACAACCATGCTAAAAAAGCTGCAGCTATCGCTGTCAAGGTCCATTTCATATAGAATGAAGCATTCTTCGGATCAAAGAGGTTCTTATGATTATAATAATGTGAGCCATGCTGACAGTTCCTACCAAATTCCGGACAGTGATAACCATTTTCGTCCCAACAAGACTTATGCATCACATGGTCACACTTGGCCACCACCTCATCGCCGTCTTCAAAGGGAGCCTTGCAGAAATAACAGGTCTTGTCAATATACACATTCCCTACACTCATATTAATACCCCTGATATACTTGACCACGTACTTACGCTTGAACAGCATATAGCGAATGTAAGGTATAAGGAATTGGAACACCATGTAAACAATTACAAAGATGAATATTGCAAGACCCAGTCCCTGAATGAATACCCAGAAAACAGGATAGCCATTGACAATAACAGGATTGTAGGCATTACCCAGAAAAAGTGCACAACTAGTCCACCCTATCAGACTATCATTTTCCTTATCATAGACCTCAATCTTCATCTGATGAGGATTACCACGATAGACTTTACCATCAGGATTCTCAAATATAAACTCATTAGCAATAAATGGTTCATTACCAATACGAAGAATCGAATTTTTCAGTTTGATCCAATCGTAAGTCTTCTGGTAGAGACCATGATAGTTCTTACAAAGCACCTGAAGGACATTGGAACCTTGGTCGCTATCGTGTATACCACTCCCAGAGAAATACACACACTGAATAGTAAGTGAATCACCTTCTGCAGGCATGTCTCCCACCAGTTGCTCCTCCAATTCGAAATGTTCTGGATCATACGGCTCATCTTCATCTGAATATACCCGTTCGTCGGAGAATACAACCAAACTCATCTTCTGATTACCTGACCACACACCGACCCGGTCTTCCATCTCTTTCTTTTTCAGGAGGATGGATCGGTATAGATATTTGACACTGTCAGCGTAGGAGACAAAATAATTATTCAGTACATAATCCGTGGGTGCCATCGTCTCCGATACCTCCTTACCATGCATAAACGTCACGTAGAGACTAGGGGATGTGAAAACAGTCATCATTTCCCTCACGGTGTTGCATTCCTTATCAACAATATCCTGAGGTAAGTTCAGATCTACCAGAACGTTCAACTTGATATTGCGCCGTTTCACTTCATCACCTTCACTATTGATGACTTTTACAAGACGAGGACGTCCCTTAGAAGTATTCTCAATACCACTGATAACTTCATAACCCTTCACATACACCTTACTAGTATCCGTGAAAGAATAAAAACCCATGCTACGAACGACACTAGTAAAAAGTCTGAGTGTCTTGTAATCTGGAGAGAACTTGATACCGACGACCTTCATTGGCTCAGTATTCTGTTCTCGATCTTCGGGAGAATCAGGACTAAAAATTTCATCAAGATTGACATTCTCACCTGACAACTTGTCATCGCAGCTGACGATCATGAATGTCATCAGTGCTAACAATAGTAACCGGCTTATTTTCATCTTCATATCCATGTTCTTATCTTTAGATGGTGGGATAAGTTGTATCCTTACCATTATTATTCAACATATCATTATACTTCTTCAGGCTCGCTGCCTTTTCCTTATATGCCTTGAACTTAGACCAGAGACCATTGACGAACATTAATATGATCGCCACGGCAGCCAGCCCCATCACATAGTCCTTCACACGTTGCATCCATGGTTTATACTCCAAGGACTGTACCTTTTCCGACACGCTCTTCATGATGACATACTGTTCATCCAGCGTTTCCATCCTAGTCTGAAGCGAAGGAACCATCTCACTTGCAGCCTTAGCCTGCTCAAAGTTTGTCTGAAGCTCACCGAACACCACCTGTTCCTTGGCCTTCACCTTCTCCAACATAGGTCCGAACTTCTTCAGAAGCGATAGCTTAAAGGCTTTCTTATAGAGCTTCTTGTAAACGTCAACATGACTGATGATGAACTTGTCTGCAGAAGCGAACTTGGCAATGGCATCCACCTGTTGGGTCCTTATGTCAAGGGAGTCCTTCACCACCTGCTTCAGCTGCTCCAGTTTGGCCACCTCCTCCATTAGTTCCTCGTCAGCGGCAATATCCAACTGCGAAGCCTGATAGTAGGTAGTCCACTTGACATCCAATGCATTATATGACTGGTTGAGATAGTTGATGCGATCCTGAAAGGTCCCCACAAGTGTTGGTGATATACTGACATCATTGAGAGATATCTTCATCTGCTCTACCACATATAACTGGTTAAGGTCGTCCATAAACAAGGTCAGACGAGCCATAATCTCAGCCTTGATAGCCAGCGAATCTGAAGAGGACGTTGCAGGAGTCTCCTGAGCACGAACCGTTACTGCAAGCATCATTGCCCACAGTAACAGCTGTATGTATCTCAGCCTACTTCGCAACTTCGTATGACTTTTCACTTGTTACTCTTACATGTATTGTTAAAATAGCGCTCTGCCGCACGGAACATCGTGATGGCCTGTCGCTGTGCTGGACTACCGCCCTGACGATTGCCTAAGATTTTGTTGACCTCATCTATCAGTCCTTGGCCTGATTGTACCAGGTCACGACGCTCGAAAGCATCCTTGCTGACCAACCATTGAGAGACAATACGGTCAAGTTGACGCGCCTTCATCAGTATGACCTTACCATTGTCGGTAGGAATATTCAGTTCTCCACCATCAGCAGGATCCTCGGCTAAAACGCAGCGAATCGCCTTGATTGAGTCGATATACTGATTATATGTATCCTGGACAGTTGTCAGATCCTGGCAAGGAGTGGTATCGGTTTTAGGCGGGTACTGCTCGAGCAGATTACTCTTCATATCCTCAAAGGCCTTCAGGGCTTCCTGTGACAAAGCCTTACCCTTACCATAGTTCTTCTGCAACGTCTTGAAACTTCCCATCACACCTTCCAACGCTTTCTGGGTAGAAGCAATCTCGTCAGTGAAGTTCAGACAGGGGTTACGCTGAATGGTTACCTGATACTCGATGTTCACATCGCGGCCGAATGGAATCTCATAGAGATTATACTTTTTCTTTTCGATCTTGTCCATCAGGAAGATGTCATGGAGCGTGAAAGTCACCAGGTCACGTTTGTTCAGGATGTCGAACGTCTGTGTGATGTAGTCGTTAACCATATTATACTCCTGAGGAACTGGCTGCAGACCGTCATAGTCCATCCAACGCTGGAAATAGAAGGTTTTACGGGGTTTGGGAACCGTCGACTTGAAGAGCCTGGTGATCTTGAACTTGTCTTTCGGGTCATAGGCGGCAACGTATGGCAACTGGTCCGGGCGTATCCTGCGTCCCTTTACCAGTGGCTTCAGCCTGACGCGATCCCAAAACACGAAGATAGTACGATAGGAAATCAGACTAACCGATAGCTGGTTGGCATCCTCGTCGAACACGAACTTCACCATCATATCCATATCCTTCGAATCCACCTTCAACGACAAGTGATCCGTATACGACTGTCCCTGGGCCACCGTGATGGTCCTGACAGTCTGTGCATGAAGCCCAAGCGCCATCAGGCAACCCGTCATCATGAGTATGATCTTCTTGATATTCATATGTCAATTATTCTTTTGTTCAAAATAAATCCAGCCTTTCGGTTCTCCCTGATGCCTCACCCACGCTGCAACCTTCAGGTCTTCGGGATAGGGAGGTTCCATGATGGCGTGATAGGTATCGTATCTCAGATACGAGGCGACCCGTTCTACGCCCCACAGCAGATCTGTATAGGTGTCTGCCATATTGATGCACACTTTCCCTGCAAATGCTCCGAAGTATCGGATGTTGGGATGCCAGGGATGCGGAATCGGCTGCCCGGAGGCGTCCACAGTCAGGAAGTTCAGCATCGGAGGAGCATCGACATCTGGGTAGCCTGTCGGGAGTTCCAGCGCCATCCGGAAGCCCTCGGAGAAGAGCGGCCTGTTCTCCACACCATCCTCATTCAGGCTGTCCATATGCTCCACGCCGCAGATGCTTCTCAGATGATAGTCTATCAAGTACGCAACGGGCAGCCCTGCGGCATTCCTTCTGACGATGCTGAAGGAGATGTCTCGACGGGCAGCCAGTCTCTCCTCCAGCTGCCGCCACTCATACAGCAGACGACGATTACGCCCGCTGAGCTGACGGGGATCATACTGTTGACTCTCTAGCACCTTCATCCCTTCACCATTACCTTTATCAGCCCGGAATAGGATCTGGCACGAGATATACCAGGTCGCCGTTCTTCACATGATAGTCGGCCAGCTTCTGGTCCTCGCGACCTATGCGGGGACGCAGCACCCTCACCTCGTGCACCTCGGGGTCCTCCTTGCCAAAGAAATAGTCTAAAGGTGCACCTGTCTGATCTATCGACGGAAAATCAAAAATCAGACGACCGTCTTCACCGATAGAGTGACGCAGATTATCTATCAACGTACTCAACGGTGCGTCAGGATTCACGACCTTGAATCTGACAACTTTGTTCTTGTATGAAATGTCCAAAAAGAAATCTTCCATATCTTATTGATTTTGCTTATCTATCTGAATGGTTACTTGTATCGGGTATATATTAGTGGACCTGACACTCATCATGGCGCGCATCAGTGCTTCCGTCTGAGGGATCTTTTCCTCAAAGCCACGACGGATGAAGGCATTGTCGTTCAAAACGATCTCCACCAGGATCTCATAGCCAACCTCCGAGCGTTCCTGCTGATGACGGTGGCTGACGGTCACCTGCTTCACCATACTGTGTGTTATGCCGTACCGGGTCTGCAGTTCCGTGTAGCAGAACAACTTCAGGTCTGCGGGGGTTACCAGCCGGTCGTGGGTCGTCATGTAGTAGCGGGTCATACTGGCCTCCTCAACCTCGTCGATCATTTCGTCGCTGCCGGGCACTGGGGCACCGATCTGGCGGGTAGCCACATTGTCGAAGCCATTAGGCACCTGAAACGAGACATCTGCCGTCAGAGACGAATTGACGGCGGACCCCATCGTCGTGACATACGACACTGAGAGCGAGGTTGGCAGGTTCTGCTTGCCGGCTTCGGGGCGAAGCAGCAGGTAGACACCCGGTACGCGCTGCTCAAGGTCGGCCCTGGCTGAGTCTCTCATCCGTAACAGGATGTCGATCAGGTTCTGCATCACCTTGTCGCTGGCCTCTTCACGGAGATTGGAGAAGGCGTAGAAATCAGTATAGTACCTGCTGATCAGGGTGTTTAACAACGCCACCAGGCTACCCTGGTTAAACCGGTCAGCCGCCACCCTGCGTACCTCGACGGGCACCTTACCATAGATCTGGTCCGAAGACGGGCGCAGCATGTGCAGGAACTGCTGACTGACGTTCTCGCCATCCGAGCTGGGGCTTTGGAAGCCTGCCACACGGACGATGGGCGTGGTAGAGGATATGTCAACGGTGTGCACGGAGGCATTCACGAGAATGACGCTGTTCAGAAAGAGGTTGTTGCGGTCGAAGAGGAAACCGTCCCTGATGCCCGTGAACTCAAACACCAGGTCGATGCTGTCGGTCTCAGAAGGGATATACTTGCTTCCCTGATGCTTCTTGATGTAGTAGAGACGGATGTTCTGCCGAGCAAAGAGATCCAGGCAACTGGCCGCAGCCCTGTAAGTCTGGGTACGATTATACAGGATGCTGTCGATACTGAAGCACGGCATGAGGGGAAGCTCTGAGAAATCCCAGGGACTGACCAGAGGCAGCAGCTGTCCCTTCACCGACAATCTGAGATTCTTGAAGTTATGGTTCTTGACGGCGAAGCAGAAGCCCGACAGATCCGAGACGGGGCTGTCGAACTTCAGCGATACTCTCCACCGGCGGCCATCCATTCTCACCACCGAGCGGACGGAGACATTGAACACCTTCGTCTGGAGGAGCGAGATAAAGCGGGCCTCCGTTTCCGGCAGAGTAAAGACATGCTGCTCCGTCAGCTCCATCTCGTTCAGCCCGGACTGCAGGGAAGTCTCCACCACAGCCGTGGCCGGTATGGCATGCCCCACCTCATAGGGCGTCAGCAAACGGGCGAAGTCGTCAAGCACGTCAGACTTCATCTGCTCCAGGAAGCTCTCCGTCTCGTTCGACTGGTAGGCCAGGGCCGTCATCAGGAGCGAGAACACAGGATCCTGCTCGATTCCCTCAAGCTGGTCTCCATGGTCGCTCTGGCGCCAGATGCGTATGGCCTCGCGCATCAGCTCATCGGCTCTCTGCTTGTTTTCAAATATCGTCTGTTTCATAATTATTGGTCATTTATTTCCATACTCTCAGCGTACTGGTGAACACATAGTCTTCCTTGGTAAGTATGATGACTCCCTTGATGGTGACATAGATGAGACGCTCCTCGCGTATGTAGGTCATCGTCACCGCAATGTCACTCAGGCGCTTCTCGTAGCTCTTCACCACCTCCTTCAACTCGGCGGCAAACGTGTTCATGTTCTTCGACGAGCCGGATATCTTCTTGCTGTAGATATCCTTGAAGCCGCGATCGTAGATCGTGTCGCCCGAGTTGTAGATAACGCCTTCATGCTCGTCGAAGATCTCAAAGCGCATATTGTTGAAGATGAAGCCGTACTCGGGATCCGACACATTGTTGTAGCGGGGCGTCGTCAACAGCATGTACAGCGACTCGTCGAGCGACTTCTTCAGGCTCTTTTCTCTGGCAAAGCCTTTCTTCTTCACCTCCAGGGGTATGGACAGGAATGGCATAGCTTACTATATAAGTGGTACGAATTTCTCGTCTTCGGGCTCCGGCACGTAGAGTGCATTGAAGAGGTGCTCGAAGAGTATTGTATACAGATGGTCGTAGAGGCTGTCCGTCAGGTCGTCTCTCATGCGCTCTATCTCCGCCTTCATCTCTGACTGTATCTGCTCGCGCAGCTGCGGCTTCATCGTGTTGTCGATATAGTCGGTCAGCGTGCGTGTCTGGGCGTCGAGTGAGTTGGTCAGTTCTTCCCTGACAAGCCTCATCAGCTCCTCCTTCGTCTCCGAGAGCAACTTCACGATCAGCTCCTCATGCAACTGGGCGTAGAGTTCCTCTTTGGCCTGCCTCAGCAGAGCGTCGTAGTCTATGGTGTTGTCGACAAGCACCACCTTGTCGAGCACCGTGACAGCCCCTTGCATGTAATTATAGAACCACTCCAGCCAGTAGCGGATATCCACCTGCGAGGGTTCTATCACCTCATAGGCCTGGTCCGAGTGAGGCTTGAATATGAAATAGTCTATCGCGTGGGCAATCTCCTGCAGCTGCATGACGAAATCGTGGACGCTGTTCTTCCTGCTGAAGCCCTTCAGCACGAACAGATAGCGCATCATGGCCCGCTTGCCGTCGCCCTCCTCCAGGTTCTCGTGCTCGCTGATGACGGCCATCAGGTCGGTGAACATATCGAGATAGGCAGCAAAATGCGGATCGCTCGTCATCATCAGGCACGGAGGGATGTAGTCGCTGTCGATGGAGAAGACACCTTCCTTCACGATGAAGTGGACAAGCGGCATCACGTCGCTCTGCTCTACCTCCTCAAGGGACTTGATGGCGTACTCATAGTGCGGACGCACGTACGGTACGCCCTCTTTCTCAAACTCCGTCGTGGTATCGCCGATACCTATTGTCAGGTAATAACTCTCGCCGAACAGCATGGGAATAGACACGACTGCCTGCTCGTCGGCGTGGACGATCCTCCCCGACGGAAGGAGGGCCATGCATTGGAGCCGCTCTATCTCATAGGTATTCTTGACAAAGATGCCCTCACAGTTCAAAGTTGCACCGGGAAGCATGCCCATCCGCGTACTGCCCAAGGCTGCACGTATGGCTATCTGCTGCTGAAAATCCAGCTTCTCCTCCAGACCGATGAAGGTCTTGGCGGTGACTTCCATACCTGGGAACCAGTTGATTTTCGAATTCAGATCCATTATCTTACCTTAATTTATATTCTCTTCTTCTGTTTCTGCAGTCTGACTGCTCAATTCTGTATTATAGTTGAGTGTCAAGCACTCGTGCGGATTGCCGGCAGCGTCGGGGTGCTCCCTGATGCAGATGTCGCAACACACCTCGAAGGGGATGAGCCACTCCTTCACGAAGTCAATAAGGGGCTGCAGCTGCTCCGTCTTCTTCCTATATTCCTCAGCCGTCAGGCCAGGGATCAGCAGCCTGTACCTCACCTCCGGCAGCCAGCACAGAGTGGTGTCGATATCGCTGTAGCGGCCTTCCGAGTGCTCTACCTCGCAATCCATCAAAGCACCGAGCAAGCTGGATATGAAGCCGAAGTCGCCACGCAGGCCGTTGACAAAAGGCAGCAGGACTGCCGCCTCCCTGACAAGCGGACTGGGCTCCGACGCCAGGTCGAAGTCGAAGTATGTCTTGAGCACGTACTCCAGCTTGTGCTCCAGCAGCTCCGAGGTGTAGCGCTCGATCGTCAGCTTCTTGTAGAACACATAGGTGTCGAAGGGGGCAAAAGCCTCGGTCAGCAGTTCCTTGCGCCATTCCAGCTCCTTGAATTTCTGGGCCACATCCTCGCCCTTCAAGTCGGTATCCTTCGTAAGCAGGCCCTCCGGAAGCAGCTTCATGAAACCGTCGCGGGCCAGCTGCACCTTATGCTCTTCAAGATTCAGTTCCAACAAGTCCTGGTTGTAGTTCCGGTAGAACGTACCCTTGCTCTGCACAAGCCAACTGTCCTCCATCTCCGGATAGAGATAGTTCAACAGCACCTCGGCCCTGATTTGATATAAGTTTCTCTCCAGTTTCATCACGCTGTCATTTCAAGATAATAGTCTTTCCCGTCGGCCACAACATGCAACACGTCGCGGGCTGGGATTCCCAGCTGCGACAGGGTGCACGAGGGATAGGGGAAGTGTTTGTCGATTTCCCGGAACTCATGCTGGTACATGCAGCTCAGGGGAATGCCACGCAACACCTTATCACACTCAACGAACTGCTCGACTGCATGACCTGGACGCATCACCTGAGTCCTTCTGTCGTTGGAACGCTCCACGATATAGTCCACGAAACAGTCGTTTTCCAGACACACCGCAGCCTGCTGGGCATCAAAGACCCGACGGATTTCAGCCAAAGTCTCAGCCACAGTTTTTCCGACAGTAAGTGCCGACGGCTTTATCGGTGTCCATATATCGTGCATGGCACAATCATCATCATAAGCCTGGAAGTTTATCAACTTCGTAGTCAGATGCTGACCATCGTAGTAGAACATCTTCCCACAGAGTGAAGTCAGTTTACCCTGTTCCAAAGCGTCACGATGTACCAACTTCATAGCCTCCTGCGCCTCTACTGCACCTATGACTGAAGCAACCACCGACGTTGTGGGGGCATGCCCAGTCTGTTCCTGACGCCGGATGATTCCCGAACAGGGCATTCTTCTGGCCATATCTTTCAGTCCCTCTGGCCCAAGGTTACAAGCATAGCAGTTTCTGCCAGGCACAAACACACGGGCCGTTCCTTCAAGTTCCTCAATGCCACCGTCGACCCAAGGGATACCTGCACGCATACAAAGACGGTTGATGCAGTAACGTGCCCATCGGCTGTCGACACAACCTATCACGACATCCATCTGGCGTATCAGTCCCAGGCCGACATCATAGGCGATATCGCCGCAGATGGTCTTCACCTCCACGGCCGGGTTCATGGCTTTCAGACGCTCAGCGATCACCTCCACCTTCAGACGGCGGTCATCGGCGTCCTGCTTCGAGAAAAGCACGGAGCGTGACAGGTTGCCAACCTCGACGATGTCGAAGTCGACAGCCACGATATGCTCCACACCCAGCAACACCAGGTTCTTCAGCACCTCATTTCCTAAGGCACCGCAACCGACCACCATCACACGGGCGGCAGCTACCTGCTGTTGATCAAAGCCATGACTCATTTATCTCTTTCTCATTTTAAGTTCTACATCCAGCATGTCGTTCCCGATGGGTGTCAGGACGGCATGCGCATCGAAATAGCCTCGTTTGGTCAACTGCAACTGGACCTCCTTCGAGGCCGGCAGGTTCTCTACCACACAAGGGGTCTGCCCCACTTCCACACCGTTCACCTTGACGGTCGCACCGATCACGTTACTATGAACGTTTAACAGACCGTAGCTCGCCTGCGGGGCACTCAGGTCGAGCACTTTCGGGAGTGTGTCGTCAACCCAGAACGGGTAGGTCTTCGACTCCAGACCATCCTTCAGCGTATTGACGGTGTAATAGCCCAGTTCGAGCTGTCCCTCCCACTTGCCGACACCCATAGGCTCACGGTTCAGCCATATCCGGGTGCTGTCGTCAGGTGCCGTGATGGTCACCTGAGCATATTGAGGACCAACGTTGAGCGAGTCCTTGCCAGCAGCCAGGGAGTCGGGCACAGCTGCCAATGTATCGGCCACTACAGGCTCGGGCACCTGGGCGGCAACAGCCATCTTCGCTATCTGCGGTCTGGGCTTCAGATCCGCATAGGACAGCTCGATGACTTTCTTCTCTGCCTTCCTGATGTTGAAGACCGAGTCGTAATAACATTCTCTTAGGCGGTAGATCTGCAGGCGATGATCGCCGGTATGCAGATGACCGCTGGTCGCCTCTCCCTTACCGATTGGGAAGCCATCGACGAACACGACTGCGTCGAGCATCGGCTGCTTCACGTTGATGTAGGAGTAGAACGACTGCAACACGACTGGCAGGATCAGTTTCACGCTATCCGTCACCTCCAGCGTATCCTCCACAGCCTCGTGGAAGGGTGAGTCCACGCGGTAGGGGTGCTTGCCTATAGTGAGATTGAACTGAGCACGGCCGTCACGCGTGAGAATCGTGGTGCTGTCTACCTGAACGATGGCATCCTGGGGCACGACCTGGAACACCACCCATTGCTTCGCCAGCTTATATTCTTTTCCAGGCTTGTCACTCAGCAGATTCGCCTGGTAATGCTTTTTCTTCTTCAGTCCCTTGCCCGGCACCTTCCACGTATACTGCCCGTAGTCGGGATGTTTGATGACCAGGAACTTCGTTTTGTGGGGTGTCAGCACGGTAATCTTTCCGTCTGCCTCCTCGGGCTGTACGTCTACCTTGCCATCGGCCTTGAACGTGAATCCCTTCTCGTCGGTCAGGAAATCCATCGTCGCCTGCGTCTTGTCCACCGGCAGGGGAGTCTGATTCAACAAATCCTTCTTGACCTTCTTAAACCCTTCGATACTGATCTTCTGAGCCATTGCTGGTATCAGAAGTCCGGTCAACAGGAGTAAGGTCAGGATTCGTCTCATACAGGTCGCTTTTGGGTTAGAACAATGTCTTGGCAATCCTCACACTCAGTACAGGATAGACCTTCAGAGCCTTCACGATCTTCGTGATCGAGTGGGGATAGTCCTTGATGTCCTTCGTGAGGTCTGTACCGTCATGGGTTCTTAATGTGGGCGTACCGCCCCAGAACATCGCACCCAGCTCCACCGTGATCTTCCAGTCGTTACGGCTCGGGGAAAGCAGACCGCCATAGCCTAAGCCCAGATAGGGCTTGATGCTGTTCGACGTGCAAAGGATCTCCACGTTGCCTTCGGCTGTCGGCTCCATCTCGTAGGCGGCATTCATCAGTCGCTGCTTGTCACCCTGCTGGAAGTTATGCGAGTAGTTACCCATCTGGATCGACAACAGGCCCATGTCCTTAAGGGAGCCGTCGGTAGCCGCCCTGTATTCCTTGTTATAGGTCAGGATGGCATCCATCATCTCCGTCTGGCCGTCAGCCTCGTTTACCTTGGCAAACTGCGCTGGTCCGATGTAGACGCCCGCCGTGATATGAATACTCTTGTTGTACTTCAGCGGATAGACGTCGAACAACAGTTTGAAGTTGCTCATCGTCAGTTTAGCCTTCAGGTCGACATGATCCTGCAACTCATAGCCGTGCTGCTTGTAATAGTATTCGGAAATCCTGTTGAAGGGAGTCTCCTGGCGGTTGCCATTCGCGTCGTAGGCTACAGGTTCCTTACCATTACCAAGCACCTTGTGACTAAACGTCTTTTTGAAAGGGGGCATGTAGTCATAGCCCGCACGCACCTGTACGTACTGGGAAAGCGGAACGGCTAGGTCGATACCGACGCCCGACGTTCCCACCGTCAGCGACATCTCTAAATGCTTCAGCAGGTTACCCTTGTGCCAGTAGACCACATCCGCAGCCTTCACAGCAAAGGAGTCAGGCTGGTAAGCCGGGATATACTGCGCGTTGGCAGCCCCCGACAGACAAGCCATGAACAAGCCTACGATGCCTTTCTTCATCATGTTCTTTCCTAACACCTTCTCTATCCTACTTGCCTGACACCATCGTGTTACCCGGGCTGGTGATGGATATCTGACCGCCCCAGGTACACATACATTTACTATTGTTGGTCAGTGCTGGCATGTTCATCACCTTCACCATCGCACTGCCCGGCGCCCAGGGAGCAGGGATCACCGGTACGCACGGCATCGGCGTCAGCACGCCCATCGCGGCCGACGTGGCGGCGGAGACCGTCGGATTGGCCATCGAGCGGCACATGCCGAAGGTCGGGATGTTTGCCGGCGTGAAGTCCATCGTCGTAGCCATCAGCATGTTCATGCATTTCGGGCGCAGAGGTACGGTCACTATTAACGAGCAGGGTGCCATTCCCTGATTACACTGGAGCATCGCTCCCATTGTTACGAAATTTCCCATATTCCTTAATTATTAATTAGTTACTCATCAATATCTCCTACACGCATTTGGCGGCCTGCATGCTCGCCACGGGCAGCTAACGTTTCGTCAGCCTTATTCCGCTTGGCGGCCTGCTCGTTCAGATAGTGCTGATAGGCATCCTCGATTTCCTTTTGCTTGGCAGAGAGATAGCCATCAAAAATCTTGGCATATTTCTGCTGACCCTCTTCCAGCTTGTTTTTCGCCTCCTCGATCTCCTCTGGCGGAAACCCAGCTATCTTGGTGGCCAATTTTGCAGCATAGGCCACATTGGTCTTGTCAACCTCTACCTTGCACTGGTCGTAGAGCGCCTTAACGGCATCCATCAGGAGGTCATGACGGTTATCGTCCACCTTCGGCACGGTACACAGTATATGCTGTTCGTTCTCCTCATCGCGGAAGAGCCGTTTATCGTCTTCCGGTGTAATCACCTCTTGTTTAAGCTCAGGATGATCCTTCAGCAGGCCCTTACAGATGGCAAAGAGCAGACGCATATCTTTCGGGATAATCTCATACGTATAGTCATCTGCCAACATGGCAAAGGCCACATCTTCCAGGTTGCGCTGCTCACCCTCATTGTCTCTCACGGAAATGGAGATGAGGGCCACTGGTTCTGCCTTCACACACAGGTTCAGGTAATGGTAGTTCAGCAAAGCAGCATAGCCACCCAGCTTACTCTCCATCTCCCCTATTAGTATTTCAATCGCTTTTCTCATATCTGGTTATAATATCCTAATTATTACCTTCTCCTTCATCCGTCTTTGCCTTCGGCGCATCGGTCTGTGAAAGTTTCGCACTGAATTTGTCAGTCGGAGGAGAACCCGGTATACCGACACCATCAGAGATGTTCTTACTCTTGAATGAGGTCTTTGCTGTCAGGTTGTCTACGACAATCTCTGGTGCGTATACAGTGTCCTCGAAATCCGTAGTGCCGATAACGGCCGTACTGCCATATATATCTACATTATTTCCACCGACAACAGCTTTGCCACCGGTAAGCTGCACCAGGGATTTGGCCTCGCCCTGCTGTATCTCGGCAGTTGTTGTGCCGTAGACACCGGTCTTGTCGGAGGACAGCTGCAACTCTTTGCTGGTATTGTCCTTGTCTGTACGACCCACGAACATCTTCTCTGCCACAAGTACCATGTTACCGCCAGCAGCGAGACTTTTGTCAGCCCCCTTGTCGTCGGTATCCATCGACTTGACGAAGACATCCTTACTGTTCAGACTGAACTGTCCGATGGCCTTGCCGCTCTTGTCGGTTGATGCGAGCGTCATCTTCTCTGCCTTCACAGTCAGACTGCCTGTCGCGTTAGCATCCTTGTCGAGCGACTGGATCTTCGTGTCTTTAGCACGCACGCTGAAAGAGCCAGTCGAGTTGCCGTCCTTGTCGCAAGTCTCATACGCCTGGTCGTTTGCAAACACGCGGAACTTGCCTGCAGCATTGCCGTCTTTATCCCTGGACAAGAACGACATGTTCTCCATCGAGATATCGAAGCTGCTGTCGGCGGTTTGGACAAAATCGCCGTTATTATCCCCGTAGGCCGAGAACAAGACTGTCTTTGAACACACGGTGAAACTCCCATCCATCACGTTCCCTTCTGTCTCTCCGTTCTCATTCTTTTTTTCATAGCCTGTCAACACATTCACCTCATTGGAATTAATGTTCACATGGCTTTCATCAATCTGCGTACCATCAGGTTTCAAGGTAGTGACATCGACCTTGCCCGTCTGGACACTGATGGAGGCCTCCTTGTTCGTGCGGATCTTCCCGTCACCGTCAGCCGACTTGAAGAACATCTGCTCTGCATTGACATGCAGGACGGCATCGGTACACTTCGTGTCGAAATCAGCCTTTGCCTGGTCTAACTCCGTCTTCTCGTCCGTCAAGACTTTAATGCGGCGCTTGGTTTCAGCCAGCCTCGACAGCCTGCTTACTGCCGTCTCCATGGCATTGTAGATCGTCGGCAACAGGTTGTAGAACTGCTCAGTCAGGTCGTCAAGCTCAGTCACCGTCGTCCTCATCATCAGCTCATTCACTGTCAGCGGATCCTGGAGGGCCAGCAGTCCATTCATCTGCGTAGTCAGCGTGCTGACTGCCAACACCGCCTCACCCGCATCAAGCGTCTGACTGGTGACAGCCGAATTCAGGTTCGTCAGCTGTTCGTCGATATCGCTGGCGCGAGCTTCTACCGATAAGGCCGCATCGATATCGACGGTTTTGTCGGAGTGAATGCACACGCTGACACCGTCAGCCTTTGGCGAACGAGAGAAATAGCCGTTCTCAGCAGCTTGATTACTCTGGATGGTAATCTGCTTGGCCTGGCTGACTATCGACGAGCAACTTCGCACGACGGCATCTACACCATCTGGCCCTGGATCGACAGCTATCTGTGAAATCTTTGGCGCACGATTCTCGATGACACCATGCTCACCGACGCCCTCGACGCCGACTCGCTGTCCTCGGATGACGATAGCGCCTTGTTCAGAATACAACATACCACTGGCATCCACATTGCCGATGATGATCTCAGGGGCTGAAAGCACCAGACGCTGGTCGTCGCGGATAAACCGTCCCTGCGCCACTTTGTTGAAAATCTCGGTCTTCAGCTGCTGAATTTCCGCCTTCTGTTGCCGGATATCCTTCAGGTCGTTGGACACCTTCAACTGAAAGTTGTCGAGTGCAGTTTTCCAATCGTCAAATATCGTTGCCATATTACAATGATTTAATGTAGTCCCTTAATTCAAAAATACTCTTGTCGGAGCCCACGGTGTTCAACTGCCTGACGGGATTGCCGTCTCTGTCGAAACTGATAGTCATGCTCGGCGAGTCGGACATCAGGATCTTGCCGTGGACGCCCGTCTTCCAACGGTGCTTTCCAACGACCGACAGCCCGAATGACTTCATCGGGTGCCAGATATCATCCTTGGCCCATTCCTTCACTGCCCCGATTGTCGAGTCCTTGATATGATCAAGCATGTCGCCTCCCCATGAGATCTGCTTCTCGGTGAACATCGCATCGATGCCAGCACCCCAGAGAATATCGTTCATCACATCGATGGGCACGAGCGAGGCAATCATGACGGTGTCACCACTGAAGGCATCGTTCACGGTTTGGGTTACCTGACCGAGATAGTCGATGATGGCTTTCCGCTTCCACATCTTCTTTACGTCGTCACCGATCTCCTGCGTAAAGTCGGTGTCTTTGTCAACCTTATTATTGGCCAGGGCATCAAAGAGCTTGTGGTCGCTGGCTCCGATGTAATCGCCATACTTCTTAATGCTGGCAATCGCCTTGTTCTTATTGTCTTCCGTGATGGTATTCTGAGACACCAGATTTGCCATTTTCTTGATGTCATCGAAGGCCTTGAACACACCGGAAAAGGCCGAAGCCAAGTCGTTCACGCAGCCGACGAGCGTCGTGCGCTTGTCCTTGCGCTCCTGATTCCTCGCGTTAATGGCAGCATTCGCATCCTTAAAGTTTTTATCATAGGCTTCCTGCCACGTTTTATGGTCGTCGTCATAGTTCCCGGCCGGATTGTCTCCCGTGTAGCGGGCGTCATCCTGCTTGGGCTCAGCGGCGGTGCCTGTTATTTTACTGATCTCATCGTTGGCTTTCTGCTTAGCGTCATCCTCCTTGACGAGCTCTTCATCCTTCAAGCCGACTGCGTCCCACTTAAACGCGACATCATCCTCCTTGAGCTGGTCGGCCGAGGCCTTCCACCCTTTGCCTTTGACGGTAGCCAGACCGATGGCGCCCTCACTCTTGTTGATCATGCCATCAGCATCGCCCGACAAGTCTTTATACCGATTAAGTTTTTCTGCCAGCTGCTGGGCGGCGTTATTAATGGTCTCGACATTGTTGACCACTGTGGATGCGATGGCATCGAGGGCATTGCGGACATCGGGGAATGTTTTAGGATCGGCGTTCTTGATCACCCGCTCCGGTGGTATCTCCACAGAGCCCTTGCCGGCCTGGATTTCAAGGAAGGTAGAGGACTTGATGCTGGTGGTGCCGTCGATAGGCCGGAGCACAACCTCGAGCACGGTTCTGATGAGCGACAGGTCGAGCAACTTGTCGACGATGTTGCCTACAAGCCCTTTCCCAAGCCCCAGGACCGTGTCCCATGTCGTCTTAATGGCAATGCCACCCACGCTCGGCAGGGAGATGTCGCCGCTCGCAGAGTTCGGGAAGAAACGGTCCTTGAGCGCACTGCCCGAGGACAGCTTCAGAACGTTGCTGGCGGCTATCTCGACATTCTTTCCTGCAATCTTGATGTTGCCGTTGGGCGCAGAAACGGTGATGCCCGTAAAGGCATTGAGCGTGACATCGCCCATAGCCGACTCGATCTTCACCGTGCGCTCATCTGAGGATGCCGATATCTCATAGAGGCCGTACTGGTCGCGAAGCTTGATGCCTCCCGAGAGAGCAGCGCAACTGGCCTTGTCCTCAAGGGTATCGGGCCAGACGGAAGTCGGGAACCAGCTCCTGAAAAGTCCCTTCATGGGGCCGAGATTCTTATAGAAGAAATCAGAGCCCGCTCCGTCGGTAAAGGTGATGCCGTGACCGTTCTTCGACATGATGACACGGTCGGACAAAGAGCCCCACGACTCATTACTGCGCTCGGACAGCAGATAGCCGGAGACATAGGGGCGCTCGACGTTGCCCTCCTCGAAGGCTACCAGCACCTCGTCGCCCTTCTCGGGCTTGAACTTGATACCTCCGCCATTGGTGGCAAAAGGCAAAGCCACACGAATCCATGGCGAGACATCGCCACTCTCCTCCTGCCAGGCGAACCTGATACGCACACGACCGATCTTCATCGGATCGAGGTTCTCGGCCACAAAAGCCAACTGCGGATGAGCCTCCCTCACAGCCACTTCTTTCTTCAAGGCAAAGGGGATGGCTATCATGTCGGCTGTGGATGAAGTGCTGGGCACCGTATATAGCGGAATAGCCACCACTTCCTGTATCATCTCGGTCTCACTTTCCGACTTGTATTCATATTTGCCGAAGATCTTGACAACGAGGTAAGAAATGGTTTCGACCTTGACGACATCACCCAATTTCAGATTCTGGGCATCCTCGCCAAACTCCAGCCACACGGCATCCTCGCCGACTTTCTTCTCTGCCTTGCGCACCAGCGAGTAGAACATAGCATTGAGGTTGACACTATTTTCGCTGATCCGCGACTTCTTCTTGCCGTATGTGCCGAATTGCCGGAGCGTCTCGTTGCCGTTCCACTGATCCTCTGTGCCCGCTTTCGGCTTATCGCCATCCTTCCAGGGGGAGATGTTCGCATCCCTGTTGTCACCGTTCTTACTGCCCTCATTGACAGCCGCCTCAACGGCATTTGAAACCGCGGCAAGCGCGAAATTGTCGACAATCTCCGAGAAAGACGTACCCGAGAGAGCCTTCAGGAGCTGGCTCATGGCAATTTTCTCTATCTCATCATACTCACCCCCAAAGGTGGTATATTTCGTACCGATATCATCGAGATACTCGTCGGTCACGAGCGGATCATTGTAATGGAACTTGCCATTCTTCGAATTGGCATAATGCTCAGCATTCTCCTCCTTATTCAGATAGTTGTATGCATAATCTTCGACAGTATCTCCATTACTGAAGACATCGCCGTCGTACAGGCTCTCGTAATAACGCTCGTGAGCCACTGTTGCATAGTCGACGGGCGTCGCCAGAATATTACCATCTTTATCCTTCGTATCGAGATCAAGCCTGTTGAGCGCGACACCGAGATGCAACTTGCCGCCCTCATGGTAGAGGAACTCGCCGCAACGGTTGGCCGTGCGCTTGAGGAAGTCGTAGAACGACTCATTATACTGCACCAGATAAGGCTGACGCAGCTCCTTTTTGTCGCTGTCGTAAGAGAGTAGCTGCAGGCTGACGCCGTAGGATGTGTCGTCGGAGAGGTTAAAGTTGCCTATCTCCGACTTGAAGATGTCGGCACCCAATTTCTTAGCAGTATATGCCTTAGAGTATTTCTCCAGGGTCAGCAGCTTGTCCTCGCTGTAGATGGTCAGCTCGACGGAAACATCGCTCTCTGCATTCTTTTTATGCAGGGTACGGACTTTATAGACAAAATAGTGCTCTGCTACGACATTGCCGTCAATCCTCAGCTCTGCCTTCGCATGGGACAGCGCGGACATGATCTTGTCGCGGGTAATGGGAACCGATTTTCTCAAGCCAGTCGAATGACCGCCTTCCTTCGTCTCAAGCACTTTCCCGTTCTTGTCTTTCTTCACCTGCTTGTAGGCGGGCTCTTCAATCCCCATCGCCGTCAGCGACAAGGTGGCATTGATCACACCTGGCTCATACATCTGCTTCGTGTAATCTAGCTTCGACAAGAGGGCCGTGATAGTGCCCTTGATGGTCGTGGTCATCGTGACGGTCGTCACATTGCCGCTACTGTCAGTCTTTGAAGGTAGCACCTCGACACGCAGATCGGTAAAATGCACTTGGCCTGACTGGTTCAAGCCGATGCCGCTGCCTTTCTGGTTCGGATCGCTGAAAAGATATAACTTGACTTCTGACATGGTTAAGCTTGTTTATGAATTAATGGCGGGTGACTTCGAGCACCTTGTAATTATCATCCTTGCCCATATAGGTAATAGAGCTAAGGAGCAGGGTGACCGTGACCAGGATCTGCTGCAACGTGCCGTCTTCGGTCATCGTTGCGTCGTAGTCCTCCTTGACATCGACCACGAACCCTTTGGCAATCATGGCGTCGTCGTAGGCCTTCAGGCGGTCAAACTGATTATAGGTGGCATTGAAGATGAACGTATAGGAGAAGAGCTCGTTGCACTGCATCTGCTGATAGAACAGCCTGCTGCCGTCGGTCGATTCGAGCCTGACGGTGAACTGTAACTCTGTAGGGGTCGTGCCGCCATAAGGGAAGCCGGCTTCATTGCGGCTGCGCTGACACTTATAGGAGAAATGCTGGATGGTCTGACAAAGCCGCTTCTCCACATTCTCCCCTACCTCCTGGAAGTTATCGGGATAGAGGACGGCTTTGAGATGGTCTGAATACTTTGGCATAGTTCTAATTTGTCTTTACAGCGTCACTTACTTGCCTTTCGCATAAAGGTTCTTAAAAACCGTGTCATTAATAGTCAGTTCCTCAGCAACAAGCGAGAGTCTGAGGCAGCGCCGCCTTTGGGTGTCGATATGGTATTCCTCCTCAAGGGAATAGCAACAGGCATTCTCAAAGAGGATCACCTTCTCAACGGGATGATGACTCGTTACTGTCTGTATGTCGAAAATAATCCTTCCGCTCTGGACGCCATTATTGATATACCACTCGTAGAAGTTCAGGTCTTCCTTACCGGGGGCAACCACAACCAGTTCCACCTTCTCAGCCTGGGCATCGGTATCAGGTTTGAAGTGGTCGTGATGCCGTGAAAAATGCAAATGACAATCCATCACGAGGTACTCCTTCGAGTAGAGCCCTGCCATATTGTCGCCAAACTGCAGACGCGCCATTAATGCCATATAGATCCTTAAACCTTATTAATTATTATATACGATAATTCCCATCTGACCTCTGTCGCTTCCGGGACGAGGCCAGATGGGGTAAGCTTACCCAGGGAGATTACTTCCAGGGATTCTCATAGGCCACAGGACCGTTCTCGAGTTTCTGGCAAGAGAGCAGAATCTCCTCGTAGTGCTCCTCGCCGTCTGCCCAATACTCCTTGTAGTGCACGCAGTAGCAGCCTGTACCCTTCAGCTGCTTCATGGCTGAGCCATCCTTGGTGTTCTGAAAGTCCACGGTAATGTCGCGCGGGTCAGCAGGATTGATCATCCAGTTGAGCAGTTCAGGGTTACCATCGTTGAGAGCCTTCACGCGAATGGTGATCTGACCACCACGAACGATACCTGCTACCTGACCTTCTGTGTCAGTTGCCTGGTTGAACTTATAGTCTACCAACAGCACTTCACGGGGTGCGAAATCTTTAACGGTCAACAGAACCGGGGTTACATTATCTGCCATATTCTATTTCCTTTCTTTTCTTAAAATTTTTAAAATTCTATTATTCTGTTACTCTGTCTAAGAACTAAGCCCACTCGTTCTCGAACTTCACTGAGCCTACCTCGATGTTCTGGCAAGAGATCAGGATCTCCTCGTAGTGACCAATCTTGTCCTCCCACTTCTCCTCGAAGTTCACGCAGTAGGCACCACTGAACTTGATCTCCTTCATCACCTTCAGGGTCTTGGTCTCAAGGAACTGGACCGAGCCGTCCTTCTTCAGGAAGCGGTCGCACATCCAAGCCATCAGCTCTGGGGTGCCGTCGTTGAGGGCCTTTACACGTACGCGGAGCATCTGGAAGCGGGGGATACCCGTCATCTGTCCCTCACGGTCGGTTTCCTGATCAAACTCGTAAGTTACCATCTGTACCTCACGGTCCTTGTAGTCTGCTACTTTTAATACAACTGGTGTCTTTGCCATAATTGTTTAAATTTTAAAATGATTAATACTATTGTTATAAGTCTCTGGGATTTAGCTTTTATGCACTTGCCATAGCAGCTTCCTTGTCCTTCTTGTCAGCGGCAACCTTGATCACGAAGTTCTTGGCTGCGTAGAACGGCGTCAGCGTAATGTCGCAGGTGATCTGCTTGGTTATAGGATCCTGACGGGGCTCACCGATCTCATAGTTCTGGAACAGGTTGCCATAGCCCTTGTACTGGTTGAGGAACTCCTGAATCTTCGACTTCAGGTTCTTCGGGCTGTTGAACGGATCCCAGTTCTCCAGTGCCACCTCGTGTACGAAGTTCATCAGCACCTTCTTCACCCAGTCGAACACGCGCACGATAGGATACTCCTTCATGGCGTCAAGGTCGCCGTTGTACAGTGTGGTGTTATTGAATGCCATCACACGGCCCTCAGAGTATACCATAGGAATCACCTGGTTGTCCATCAGGGCAGCGATTTCCGACTTCAGCAGGTCACTCTTCACACCCTTCACACCGTCGAGTGTACCGTACTTCTTACCACCGGCACCCTGAGCCATGTTGGCAGTCTCATCATAGAGCTTGCCGCAGAGGGCAGCAGCAGGTGCGATATAGAAGGCTTTCTGGTCCTCCTCGTCGCTCGACATCTTCTCTGCCTCACGGCCTACGATCCAGTTGGCGGTCATCACCACGTTCATCAGTTCCTGGTCGCTGTCGCGGTAGCCCTCGGTGTTGGCCTGCAGATCATCGAACGAGTACTCGTCGGCGTGGTCGGTGAGCAGCATTACCTTGTACTTGAAGGCCATCTTGGCCCACTGTAGCAGGTCAACCTTGTCGGTGAGCACAGCACCAGGCACGCATACGAGGCTGTAGGCGTCCTTCAGGCTCAAACGGTCGAAGCCGTTGCGGAGGATGTTTTCTACCTCACCTGCGAAGCCAGAGTCTGCATCTGCGATATCCTCTTTCAATACGTTGATGATACGCAGGTTCTTCACCTTGTCAGTACCACAGGTCTTGAAGAATGAATCGAGCTGACGGTAACTACGCTCCAGGTTCTGTGTAGCATAGAGAGCATCGGTGATACCCTGCTTCAGCACTTCGGTATACTTCTCCTCGTCCTTCTTGCAAGCGTCGGCAAAGCCTGTGGCGCTGTCGATGCTGGCATCGTCGAGCAGCTCCAGCCAGCGGGCAATCTCCTTCTTCAGACCCTCACGCTTGTCCTTGAAACGCTTGTCCTGCAGGAACACGTCCTTGGCGGCCTTGCGGGCGGGGTTCATATTGTCTGCATCGGGCATGAAGCCACGGATGGCGTTAAAGCCGCCAAACGACTTCAGCAAGTCTTTTTTTCCTTCTTTCTCCTGAAGCTCGGCACCAGCCTGACTGGCGGTGGCCTGAGCTTTCTGCATTTCAGTATCTGCCATAATTGTCTTTAATGTTTAAACCTTTATATAAAATATGTGTCCCTACTTATCGACCATCATACGGAACTCCACGGGGGTCATCCCGATGACTTCGCCCATCCGCCGCTGTAGGGTGCGGACGGAGTTATAGCCAGCCTCGGCGCTGACGGCGGCGATGCCGTACTGGGGGCAGTCCCTCAGCAGCTGCAAGGCGCGCATCAGGCGCAAGTTCTCAAGATACTCATCCGGCGACTTGAAGATGGTAGAGTTACGGAAGAGGCGCAGCAAACGTGCCTGCGACACGCCCATCAGCTCGGCCAGCTCGGCGGTGCCGAAGTCGGCGGTCACCAGATGCGGCTCCTGCTCAAGGCGGTTCTCGAGCATGGCCAGCAGCTCTGCATCATCCAACTGGTCGGCCTGCATGGCCAGCCTGCGCCCGCGTTGCATCTCGGCCTTCAGCCAGTTCACGCGCTGCTTCAGCTCGTACCAGCTGTTCAGCTGCTCGCTCATCAGGAGGTTACGACCCAGCAGGCTCACGTTCTCCATGTCGAGGCGTTCGTTCTCGGCTTCGAGGCGCGCAACCTCTTTCTCCAGTTCTTCAATCGTCTTCGCCATACGGGTTCTAATTATTCTGCACCGTTCAGTTCGTCGAGCATACCCTGCAGCATCTCCTTCAGCTCTGCACGGCTACCAGCATCCTTTAGGATGTCACGCAGTTTGCGATTCTGCTCAATGCTCTTGCGGATCTTCACGTTAGTATCAATCTGCTCCTTAGTACTAGAGAGGAACGGGCTGTTCTGCACCAGACGGCCCTTGCCACCCTGTGCCTCGAAGTCACGGATCTCACCAAACTTCAGTGTCTCTTCCACCGCACCGCCTTCAGCGTCGGTGAAGGTCACGTTTACCTTCGGCTTGAAGTGCTCGAAGGCGTCGTTGATGTTGGTGATGTCCTCCACGAACTCAGGGGCGCCTGCCTCCACATCTGAAGTGTACTGATCAATCATCAGCGTCTTGTTCTGGTCGATCAAGCTGACTTTCGCACTGCTCTCCTCATCGGGAGCCATCGAGATGAAATTCTCTTTCATTGCCATAGTTGTAAATGCTTTTAATAATGAATACTTATATTATATTTAACTCGTTATTTTCCTTTCTTCTGAGCCTTCTTCTCCGTAGGCTCTGCTGCTGGCTCAGCGGCGGCTGGCTCCTTTCCGTTGATCACGAACACGGCCTGGCCGTCCTTGCCGGCACGCACCTCGATCTTGTCGCCGGCCTTCACGTCGCCTGCAATCATCATCTTCGAGATCGGATGGCGCAGCTCCTTGCGGATAATACCTAATACTGGGCGGGCACCGTACTGCTGGTTATAGCCACGCAGGGCGATGGCCTCGCGGGCCTCGGGGGTCAGCGTCAGCTCGATGTTCTGCTCCTCGAGCAGCTTCAACAAACCCTTCAGGTGGATGTCGAAGATCTTCGTCACGGTCTTGTCGGTGATCGGTGAGAACGGCACGATCTCAGTCAGACGAGCCAGGAACTCCGGACGGAAGTAACCCTGCATAATGTCCATCAGCTCGTTGTTCTCGGGGATGATGCCACTGTTAAACTTATCCACGATGGTCTGTGCGCCAATGTTCGAGGTGAAGAGGATGAGGGCGTTTGAGAAGTCTCCCACACGACCCAGACGGTCGTGCAGCTTACCCTCGTCGAGGATCTGCAGGAACAAGTCGAATACTGACTTGTGAGCCTTCTCGATCTCATCGAACAGCACTACGGAGTACGGGTTCTGGCGGATCTTGTTCACCAGCAGACCACCCTCCTCGTAACCAACGTATCCCGGAGGCGCTCCGTAGAGCAGAGCCACTGAATGTTCCTCCTTGAACTCCGACATATCGAAGCGTACCAATGCACTCTCGTCGCCGAAGAGGAAGGTAGCCAGGGCCTTGGCCAACTCTGTCTTACCGGTACCAGTCGGACCGAGGAAGAAGAACGAGCCCATCGGCTGTCCCTTTTTGCTCAGACCTGAGCGGGCCTCGTAGACGGCATCGAGCACCTTCTTCACAGCGTGATCCTGACCAACGACGCGCTTCTTCAATGTATCCTCGGCACCCATCAGTCGGTCGCGTTCCTTTGTCTGTACCTTTCCGAGAGGTATACCCGTCTGCTTAGCCACGACGGCACTCAGGTCGTCGCTCTTCAGCTCTGTGCGATTCTCGGCGCTCAGTTCTGTCAGCTTGTCGAGTGTACTTGCGATGAAATCTACACGCTCCTGGATAGTAGCGATCTTGCTGAAGTCAGTATCGCTGTCGACACCTGCCAGCAGGATGCAGCTCACCTTGTTGAACAGCTCGTAGTTCAGCCAGTCGAGTTCCTTCATCAGTCCCTCGTCGGCCTTGTCCTTACCCTCTGCCGATGCCTTGATGGCTTCCAGCTTTTCGCGCAGCTCGGTGATGATGCTGCCGGTCAGGTCGTTCATCGTCTTCACCTGAGCCATCGTACGGTCAATGAGGTCGAAGGCTGAGTCGGGCAGCGACTTCTCAGTGAGATAGCGCTTTGCCAGACGGATAGCGTCGCTCATCACGGTCTCGTCGCATGTCAGCCCGTGGTATTCCTCGTAGGCGGGGATGGCTCCCTTCAGGATGCGCAGCGCCAGGTCGGCTGTGGGCTCCTCCACGGTGATCTTCTCCAGTTTCGAGGTCATCTCCTTGTCGGTCTCGATATTCTTGGTGAATCCGTCGATGCTCGAGGTGGCGAGCAGCTGCAGACGGCCTTTCGACAGTTCGTTCTTAAGGATGGAGGATGCACCGAACAGCGAGCCTTGCTTGTCGAACAGCTTATCGATTGCCTCGATGATCAGCACGGCATTGGGCAGTGCCTCCACCTCGTTGATCACGTTCTTGAAGCGATCCTCTACCTCACCCTTGTACTGGGCGTCGCCGCCCAGGGCAGCTGTGTCGAGCTCATAAGCCACGGCACCACTGAGAAAGCCTGGTACATGGTCGGCAGCCAGCTCGCGAACGAAACCGTTCACCAGCGAGGTCTTACCTACGCCGGCCTCTCCTGTAATCAGCAGGTTGGCCTTGGTCTTACGACCGAGTATCTCGTAAATCACAGAGATTTCCTTCTCAAATCCGATGACATTGTCCAGATTGCCGGCACGTGCGATGGCAGTCTTGTCGACGCAGTACTTGGCAAGCGAGCCCTTGCCACCTCCGGCAGCCGGTGTTCTCTTCGCCAACTCGGCACCCTCCATATAGGGAGCCTCTACGTTTGCGCCACCGCCCATCTTTGCACTGATGTCAGAAGGTGTCAGAGGCAGTGTCTTCAACTGGTCGAAGGTAAAGCCTACGCCCGGTGTCACCAGAGCGGCGAGCACACACACGTCGGTGCACTCCTCAAGGTCGAACTTCACCTGATAGTTCTCTGCCTCATCGATCACGGCCTGGGCCTCAGGACTGTATTCCAAGTCACGCATCGGGCGCACCGCGCGCGGAGCCAACTGCATCTGCACGTCAGCCCAGTCCTGAAGATAGAAGTAATCCTTATCCAATTCACTTTCAATAAAGTGCACAAGCCCGATCTCCTTATGGAGCACAGCCTTGAACAAATGTGCCGGATAGATGGCATCACTACAATATTCCTCAGCAAAGGAATTTGCAATGTTCTTAAGATTTGCGTTCATATCTTTTCAGTTTATTGTATCAATATGGCTACAAAGATACTAAAAAACCTACATTTCTAAGCGCATTATTTCCCTCAATCAACGAGGTTTTAACTTTTTTTATATATTAATCAACAATTAATGCATGATGTATGCGTCTGTGTGCGCATACACCATGCATCATGATGTGTAGTTGCTAAATGTTCGGGACTTACTCCGTACCGCCTCCGAGGGCGATATAGAGGGCGATGACGGACTCGGCGGCATCGTACATGTTCATGGCCTCGCCGAGCTGTGCGTCAAGCAGCGATTCCTGTGCCTTCAGCACTTCAAGGTAGCTGGCCTTGCCGTTGTCCATCAGCTCATGGGTGCCAGTATAGGCCTCGCGGAGCACCTCCACCTGACGGTGGTAGTAGGTATGCTTCTCCCGGGCAGCCATGCAGTCGGCCATAGCCTCGTTCACCTGGTTGCCGGCGTTGATGACCGTCTGCACGTACTTCTTCTGCAGGTCCTCTTCAGTGAGAAGGGCTATCTTCTTGTTGGCATTCAGCCTGCCACGGGCGAAGATGGGCTGTGTGAGCGAAGCTACGGCAGAGAGCAGCAGCTTGCCTGGGTCGACGATGCCCATGCCCGAATTGTTAGTCCAGCCGGCAGCACCACTGAGGGTGATGCTGGGGTAGAAGGCAGAACGGGCTGCAGCCGTGTTGTAGAAGGCTTCCTCCATGGCATGGTTGGCCATGCGGATGTCTGGTCGGTTCTCCAGCATCATGGCTGGCACGCCAAGCTTCAGGTACTTGGTGTCGAACATACGCTCTGTATCGTTGCCCATGGCTTCTGCATGGTGCAGCACGGTGGAGCCCCACTTCTCGCGCTTGATGTGCTGGGGCGTGACAGCCAGCAGGCGGCAGATGGCGTTCTCTACCGAGCGGATGTTGCGGCGGGTGTCTACAATCTGCTGCTTCACGCTCAGATAGGATGCCTCCATCTGGTTGACGGCAGTGCTGTAGGCCTTACCATTCTCCCAGAGCGACTTCTCCGTCTCGAGCGATCTATTCCAGAGGCTGTCGGTCATCAGGAGAATCTCCAGCTGACGGTCGAGCACCTGCAGCATGAAATACTGCTGGGCCGTGGTTGACACGAGATTGGCGCGAATGGCATCCTGCTGCATCTGAGCCTGCAGGAGCACGGCCTTGGCGGCACGCTTCTTGTTGGTGATGGAGCCGAACACGTCGATGTCTATCGACAATTGCAGCGGCAGATCGTAGGTCTTCGTGGCCCTGCCGCCGTCGAAGCTGGCGATAGTGCCCTGCGGGGAGAAGAAGAGCGACGGCAGATAGGCCTTCTTGGCAGCCTTCAGCGAGGCCTCGCTCTTCTCCACGGCGATACGTGCGGAGTTCAGGTCGGTATTGTTAGCCAAGACCTGCTCAACGAGCTGTTGGAGCAGCGGGTCAGTGAAGAACTCCCGCCACGACATCTGTGCAATCGACGTTTCGCCAGTGGCACCATTTATTTCCTGACTGGCACCAAAGGCATCGGCAGGTGCCGGAGTCTTCTGCTCATACTTATTATATATACCACAGCCCGTGAGCAGGAGGCTCACGGCTGCAGCTACGAAGATATTACTTAGTCTTTTCATGATTTATTCCTCATTTTTTTCTTCAACAGTTTTCATTTTCGGTGCGCCCTGGAACTTCTCGTGCAACTTCTGGAACACGATGAAGAAGGCGGGCACGACGAAGAGCAGGGCTACAGTACCGATGCTCATACCGCCGATGACACCGAGGGCGAGGGCACGGTTTCCGTTGGCACCGGCACCACCCGTAATCACGAGGGGAATCATACCGATAATCATCGTGGCCACGGTCATCAGGATAGGACGCAGACGCTCCTTGCAGGCCTCGAAGGCGGCCTCGCTGATGCTCATGCCCTGGGCACGGCGCTCAGTGGCGAACTCGGTGATCAGGATGGCCGTCTTGGCCAACAGACCGATCAGCATGATGACACCCGTCTGTAGGTAGATGTTGTTGTCCATGCCAGGCAGGCCCAACTGGTTGCCGAAGAAGGCAAACACGAAGGCACCCATCAGTCCGAAAGGCACGCTGAAGAGCACGGCCCACGGCGTGAACCACGAGTTGTAGAGCGATGCCAGGATGAGATAGATCAGGATGGCGCAGATCACGTAGATGAGTGAGGTGGCATTAGAGCCGGCAGCCTCCTCCAGCTCGCGCGACATACCACTATACTCGTATGTGGCAGTGGCGGGCATCTCTTCCCTGAACACCTCAGCAATGGCCTTATGGACATCGCCCTCGGTATAGCCACTGCCGGGAGTAGCGTAGCAAGTGATACTCTGCATCAGGTTAAAGTGCTCAATATTGGCCGGGCCGACAATCTCCTTCAGGCTGACGAACTCCGAGATGGGGGTCATCTTGCCGTTCTTCACCTGCATGAAGATGTTCTGCAGCGCCTGCGGGTCGAGACGGTACTCGGGCGAGGATGCTGCCATGATGCGGTAGACCTTACCAAACTGGTTAAAGTTGCCGATATAGGCACCGCCACAGTAGGCGCCGAGGGTATTGAGCACGTCAGCGGGCGACACACCAGCGCGGTCGCACTGGGCTGCGTCGACATCGACCTGATACTTCGGGAAGCGCTCCGAGTAGGTTGACGAGGCGGATGCTACCTCAGGCCGCTCCGACAGCTTGGCGAGGAAGTGCTCGGTATGCTTGGCAAACTCCGACAGGTTACCGTCGGTGGGGTCCTCGACAATCAGGGTGATGTCGTTACTCGTTCCGTAACCGGGAATCTGAGGCATCTGGAAAGGCAGCACCTGCAGGTTCTTGATGTCCATGCAATCATAGTAGAAACGTCCGATGACGAGGTCGATCAGGTGGTTCATGCCAGGACGGTCGTCCCAGTTCTTCAGGCGCACCACCATCGTGGCGTAGTTGGACCCAGCTCCCGACAGCATACCGTAGCCACAGGTCATGGAGAAGCTCTCCAGTTCAGGAATCTTCTTGACCTTCTCCTCCACCTTCTTCACCATCTCACGGGTCTGCTTCAGCGTGGTACCCTCCGGGGCACGGATCTCAGCCAGGAACACGCCCTGGTCCTCCTGAGGCACAAGGCCAGAGGGCAGGCTCTTCATGAAGAACACCAGCAGCACGGCGGCCAGTGCCAGCAGGCTCCACGACAGGATGGGACGCTTGATGAACTTCTGCACGCTCTTGCTATACTTATTGTATATTGCATTATAGCTGGCTTCGTATGCCTTCTTGGTATAGTAGGTCAGGCCCTTGCCCTCCTTCTTGCCTTCCGTCACGCGCATCATGATGGCGCAGAGGGCGGGACAGAGCGTCAGGGCCGAGATACACGACAGACCCACAGACGAGGCGATCGTCACACCAAACTGGGTGAAGAAGGTACCCGACGTACCCGGCATGAACATCACAGGCACGAAAACGGCCATGAATACCAAGGTACACGAGACGACAGCTACCGACACCTCGTTCATGGCCTGGCGGGTGGCCTCGCGGGCATCGCTGATGCCGCCTTCCATCTTTGCCATGACGGCCTCAACTACTACGATGGCGTCATCCACCACCGTACCGATGGCGAGCACCAGGGCGAACAGCGTCAGGATGTTGAGCGAGAAGCCCGACACCGAGACGATGGCGAAAGTGCCCAGGAGCGACACGATAATCGAGATAGAGGGAATAATGGTGGCCTTGAAGTTCTGCAGGAAGAAGAACACCACGAGCACCACGAGGATGATGGCGATGACGAGCGTCTCCACCACATTGTGGATGGCAGCGAAGAGGAAGTCATCGCTGGTCATCATGGTCACGAACTCCAGTCCGGCAGGCATCGTTTTTTTTGCCTCCTCAAACATCTTGGCAATGCCGGCGTTCACCTGGGTGGCATTGGCACCCGGCGCGGCGAATACCATGAAGAGGGCACCCGGGCGGTCCTGAATGTTAGAGGTGAAGTTGTAGCTCATAGCACCGATCTTCACCTCGGCAACGTCACTCAGATGCAGTATGCCGCCACCGCTGGTGCGCAGCACGATATCGTTGAACTCCTCGATAGTCTTCAGCGTACCCTTGTACTGCATGGAGTACTGGTAGGAGTTGCCCGACTGCTCGCCCAGCGTACCTACGGCCGACACGAAGCTCTGTCCGCCGATGGCGTTAAAGACATCGTCGGGGGTCAGCCCGTACTGGGCCATCACGTCGGGCTTCAGCCAAATGCGCAGGGCGTAGGTGTTACCAAGGCTCAGCACGTTACCCACGCCGGTGATACGCATCAGGCGCGGCTTGATGTTGATGTCAACATAGTTCGACACGAAGTCCTCGTCGTACTTGCCGTCGGCACTCTTCACGGCGAAGATCTGCAGGATGTTGTTCTGACGCTTCTCCACCTTCACGCCGATCTTGGTCACGTCGGCAGGCAGTAGGGCCTGTGCACGGGTCACGCGGTTCTGCACGTTCACCGTCGCCATGTCGGCGTCGGCACCCTGCTTGAAGTACACGTTAATCTCCACCTCACCGTTCGACGAGGCCTTGGAGGTCATGTAGGTCATGTCGTTCACACCGTTGATGGCTTCTTCCAGAGGCTGGATGACCGACTTCATGACCGTGTTCTCGTCTGCACCAGTATAGCTGGTGGTGACCTGTACCGTAGGCGGTGCTATGTCAGGGTATTGCTCTACTGGCAGTACGCTCATCGAGATATAGCCCACCAGTGCTATTACAATCGAGATGGCACACGCCATCACGTATTTATTGATGAATATATTATTTTTCATAATTCCTCTGCGGTAGCAAATTCTTCACTCTTCACTTTTCACTTCTCGCTTTTCACTTCCGCAGGAAACAGCACCTTCTGTCCCTCCGTCACGTTATTGGCACCGTTGGTCACAATCTGGTCTCCCTCGTTCAGACCGCTGGTCACGATGAAGTCCTTGCCGTTGCCGGTATCCTCTGTCGTCACTTCGACGGCGGTAGCCGTGCTGTCGGCCTTCACCTTATAGACCTGTGACTTGTCCTGCAGGCGCACAACGGCGAACTGCGGGATGACGATCACACCTTTTTCACCGAAAGGCATTACAATCGTACCCTGGATGCCAGAATAGAGATGGCCGTCGGGATTGGGGAATGACACCTTGGCGGTCAGCGAGCCCGTAGCGTCGTTCACTATACCGGTCAGACTGACGACGCGGCCCTTATGAGGGTACTCAGTGCCGTTCTTCATCACAAATGTAGCCTCGGGCAGGTTGGCTATGTACTTTTTCACGTCAGATGCCTTCACACCCTCCTTCACCATGGCCTCGACAACGGCCTCGGTCACGGAAAACTCCGCAAACATCGTCGTGTTGCCGCTCAGCATGGTCAGCTCAGTCATGGGAGACACCTGGTCGCCAGGACGGACGGGAATGCCGCCGATGATACCCGTCACGGGAGCAGTGATGGTGCAGAATCCCAGATTCACCTTGGCACGGTTGGCTGCCGCACGGGCCTGAGCCACTGCGGCCTGTGCCTGCTTATACTGATTCTCACTGTTGCTCAGCATATAGCTGCTCACGATTTTCTTCTCAAACAGGTTCTTGTTCGACTCATACTCCAGCTTCGCCGAGTTCTCCTGAGCCAGGGCGGCTTGCAGGTTGGCCTGTGCAGCCTCCAGCTCCAGCTGTGCATTGCGCTGGTCGATGATGAAGAGCGTTGTGCCCTTGCTGACCCGCTGACCTTCTGCCACACAGATCTTCATCAACTGTCCGCTCACCTGTGGCGTAATCGTCACATCGTTCTGACCCTTCATCCTGGCACTGAACTTATAGGGAAGCTCAATGTCCGACTTCTTCACAGTCATCGTCTCAAATGACGACTGGGTTTCCTTAGGCATGTCAAGCCCGCAGGAGATTACTCCTACTGTTGCCATAGCCATGGCGACAGCACATGTCACTAATTTCTTCGTTTTCATTATTATTCAACTATTTTAGTTTTATTATTATTGCCTTACGATTGAGTAACGGCTGCAAAAATACAAAAAATTTCTGAAACCGCCAAGTTTTTAGGTAGAAAAAAGTAAATAGAGCCTCCTTTCCATCCGTTTGGAACCTCCAAACGCCCTCCCTAACCGCATGACTCAAAGGGGTCAGGAATTTCTGCGCCCTCTGACAATATAGGTCGCACCAGCAATAACAGCACAATCTACGAATTTGTTATCGCTGCAAAGATCAACAAAAAAATGTTTCCATAATTCTGACATCTATTAGTTCTGGGAGCAAATTTACGAATAAGTGAGTAAATTTCTAAATTTTCTTTTGGTTTTTTAATCACTTATTCGTATCTTTGCCGACGAAAACTATAACATTACAACAAAAGAAATACTAACAGATATGATGAAACGAATCCTTGTGACTGGTGGTGCGGGCTTTATAGGCTCCCACTTGTGCGAACGACTGGTGAATGAAGGCAACGACGTGATCTGTCTGGACAACTTCTATACCGGTGCGAAAGAGAATGTGTGGCACCTGATCGGGCGCCCTAACTTCGAAATCGTCAGACACGACGTGTGCCAACCCTACTGGGCTGAGGTCGACGAGATCTACAACCTCGCCTGCCCTGCCTCGCCAATCTACTATCAGAACGACCCTATCCAGACCACCAAGACATCGGTGTTCGGTGCCTACCACATGCTGGGACTGGCGCGCAGAACAAAGTGTAAGATACTGCAATCGTCGACCAGCGAGGTGTATGGCGACCCCTCCGTGCATCCGCAGCCAGAGAGCTACTGGGGCAACGTAAACACCATCGGCCTGCGCTCGTGCTACGACGAGGGTAAGCGCTGCGCCGAGACAATGTTCTTCGATTACCATCGCCTCCACGGCGTGCGCATCAAGGTGATCCGCATCTTCAACACCTACGGGCCGCGCATGGCGCAGCACGACGGGCGCGTGGTCTCCAACTTCATCATGCAAGCCCTTCGCGGAGAGGATATCACCATCTACGGCGACGGCCAGCAGACCCGCTCGTTCCAGTATGTCACCGACCTGATCGAGGGCATGGTGCGCATGATGAACAGCGGCGACGACTTCCAGGGACCAGTGAACATCGGTAATCCCGGTGAGTTCACGATGCTGGAACTGGCAGAGAAGGTGATCGCCATGACGGGCTCTAAGAGCAAGATCGTGTTCCGTCCGCTGCCTTCCGACGATCCGAAGATGCGCCGACCAGACATTACGCTGGCCAAGGCCAAGCTGGACTGGGAGCCAAAGGT
Source organism: uncultured Prevotella sp. (assembly GCA_946183415.1). Taxonomy (GTDB): domain Bacteria; phylum Bacteroidota; class Bacteroidia; order Bacteroidales; family Bacteroidaceae; genus Prevotella. The sequence goes on along the minus strand of CAMHAM010000001.1, from coordinate 50,900 downwards.
GAAGCTCGACGAGGGTCTGGCCAAGACCATCGAGTACTTCAAAGGAACGCTGAAATAATATAAGAGGATTAGATATTATTGGGATTGGCGAGGTAATTCCACATGGCATTACGCACGTCGATCCCATATTTCAGATTGTGGAAATTGTCAATCACCCAACGACCGTCTTCATAGATCAAGTCGATGCGGGCAGGCGTGTAGGTGTCGGCCTCGTAGACGGTGAAGGTGACCGAAGCCCGCTTCACTGGGCTGAACAGGTCGACATGCTCAACCTCGAACTCATCGAACGACAGCTGTACGCCTGAGTAGCGCAACATCGACCAGTGGTTGATCTCAAAGAACAGGGTGCCCGTCTGCTCCTCCTTGCGGTGGACGGCCATGAGGAGCTTGTTCCACGACTTGGAGCAGAACGCCTTGTCGAAGAGCTCGTTTTCGCAAGAGCCGCCACGATACATATACTCCGAACGGAGCAGGCGATAGACATTGCGCACCTGACCGAGGATGACGCCACGCTCAATCTGTGCCCGCATCTCGATGTTGAGCGAGTCGGGCGTAACGAGTTGGGCGGCATCCTTCACGGCGGTTGTGGCCTGAACGGGCTCATGGGCACGGTCACGGCACCTGGTCGCCGTCAGGACCAGCGTCATTACCATAAGGGCTGTCTTAATGATGTTAACCTTATTCACAATCTATGGTCAATTCTTTCAATTCGGTGGCAAAGGTACGAAAAAAAATAATATCAAACAAATTCTGCCCGTTGTTTTTTCAAAAAATCCCCGCTCAAGCTTGAACGGGGATTTTTATATGAGATATTTACAGCCCTCGGGCCTTCAGGAGGCTGGAGGCGTCGGGCTGAGCCATGCCGGTAAAGTCGGTGAACATCTGCATGAGGTCGCCCGTGTTGCCACGGCTGAGAATCTTGTCGCGCATGGCCTGACCCGTCTCAGGCTTCAATGGTCCGCGCTGGGCAAAGACATCGGCGATATTCACAGCCAGCACCTCGGTCCAGAGATAGCTGTAATAGCCGGCAGCGTAGCCCCCACCAAACACGTGGTTGAAGTAGCTGGTGCTGTAGCGCGGCAGTATCTGTGGATCAAGCAGGCCGATCTGGCGCAGGGACTCGGTCTCGAACTGTGCAGCCTGTTCTGCCGTCGGAATATCCTTTGATGGCAGCATGTGCCAGGCCAGGTCGAGACAGGTGGCAGCGAGGTTCTCGCCAAGGGAATAAGCCGACTGGAAGTTGATGCTCTTCAGCATGCGCTCCTTCAGTTCGGCAGGCATGGGCTCGCCCGTCTCCCAATGACGTGCATAGTGGTCGAACACCTCTGGGATGGAGGCAAACGACTCATTGAACTGTGAGGGCATCTCGACAAAGTCGCGCGCCACGCTGGTGCCGCTCAGACTGTTGTACTGACAGTTGGAGAGGATGCCGTGGAGGGCGTGGCCGAACTCATGGAACATGGTGGTGACCTCATCCCACGTGATCAGCGAGGGCTGACCTTCGGGTGCCTTGGCACTGTTGCACACATTGTAGACGATGGGCAGATGACTGCGCTGACGGCTCTGCTTCTGGAATCCGTCCATCCAGGCTCCGCCACGCTTCGACGGACGGCGGAAGTAGTCGCCATAGAAGAGCGCGAGGCTCTTGCCGTCCTTGTCGAAGACTTCGAAGACCTTCATGTCGGGATGATAGACAGGGATGTCGGTACGCTCCTTGAACGAGAGGCCGTAGACGCGGTTGGCAGCATAGAACACGCCGTTCTTGAGCACGCTGTCGACGGTAAAGTAAGGCTTCACCTCGTCGTCGGAGATGTCGAGCAGGTCCTTCTTCATCTTTGCGGAATAGTAGAAGCGGTCGTAAGGTTCGAGCCTGAAGTCGGCTCCCTCAGTCTTACGGGCATAATCCTCGATAGCTTTCGTCTCGGCCTCTGCCTTCGGACGGTAAGCCTTGATGAGATTCTTCAGGAAGGCATAGACGTTGTCGGTCGTCTTGGCCATAGTGTTCTCCAGCGAATAGGCAGCATAGTTCTCGTAGCCCATCAGTTCGGCCTGCTCAGCGCGCAACTTGGCAATCTCGGCAGCGATGGCAAAGGTGTTGTGCTGGCCAGTGCCATCGGCACGATGGATGGAAGCTTCGAACACACGCTTGCGCAGGTCGCGGTTGTCGAGACTGGCGAGGATGGGCTGCTGGGTGGTGTTAACGATGACGATGGCATAAGGCGCCTTTCCGCCACGGCTGTCGGCATCTTTCAGGCATTGGGCGATGTCGGTCTCAGAGAGTCCGGCGAGGTCTTCCTTTTTGTCGACCCACACCACGGCATCGTTGGTGGCAGCCTGCAGGGCATCGCCCCACTGCTGCTGCAGATCGGAGATGCGGAGGTTGATCTCCTTCATGCGTGCCATCTTGTCGGCAGGCAGCAGCGCCCCCCTGCGCACGAATTCTTTATAGGTTTCCTCGAGCAATTTACGGTCTTCGCCCTGCAGCGAACCATGCTCGCGGTCGTAGACCTGACGGATGCGCTCGAAGAGCTGCTGGTTGAACGATATCTCATTGTCGAGCTCGGTGAGCATCGGCATGACCTTCTTCTCAATCTCAGCAATCTTGTCGGTCTTGTCGGCCTCGGTGAGGGCGAAGAAGGTGCGGCTGACACGGTCGAGCAGACGGTTGCTCTCCTCAAGGGCGAGGATGGTGTTCTCGAACGTAGCCGAGTCAGGGCACTCCACGATGGCTTTGATGTTCTGGCGGTTCTCAGCGATGGCAGCCTCGAAGGCCGGCAGATAGTCGGTGTCCTCAATCTTTTCGAAGTCGGGGGCACCGAAGGGCAACTGGCTCTCCACGAGCAAAGGGTTCTCATGCTTAGCCTGCTCGCAGGCTGTAAAGGGCACCATCATAGCCGATGCCATTCCTAATGTCATAATGGTCTTTTTCATATCTCCTAAACCTATATATAGTCATGCAAAAATAGGCATTTTATTATAATCTGAGTTAACTTTAGAACCGATTTTTTCTATGATTAACAACATTTAACTGCATAGTACTATCTCCGTCTGCTCGGATTCCGACGTTTCCGTCACCTTTGAAAGACAAAGTCCAATCATTGCATTAAAAATTTTTCATGATACAACATTATTAAGACCAGCTACATCTGGTGACCTCCATTCCGCCTTTATCATTCACATTGAAAAGGTAGAAAATTATCTAAGACCACCAAACATTTTAGCATTTTTTTAAGAAAAATCGCAGCCGTTCCAGTCCTGATATTTCACCACGAGTTTTCCGCCAACGATAGGTCTTAGCCCCTACTCCTGACTTTGGCGATGCGTCACCCTGCTCGCGCGCCAGTTGGCCAATCACATACTCTACCCAAGCCCTATACAAGGTGTAGCCAAGGTGTAGCCAAGGTCAAAAGGCTGGCATTGCCTTGGATAGAACCAAAGTACTACCTAGGTAGAGCGAAGGATCTCAAAGGCTACAAAGAGTTGTTTCTAAGCGGTCATTGGCCTGAAACCATTAATAAGCACTGATTATGATATAATATCAACGTTGGTACATCAGAACTCAACGTAAGGCTCAAGGCGTGTGATGACCTCTTGGGGGAAATCACGCGATTTTTCTGCGTCACCAAAACCGACACTTCCTAATCACAAAAATGCCCTGTTTATCGGTTTTTCAGAAGATTGGTAATCTGCGAAATGTTAAAACCGCCGTGTAAAGGTAAGGGTTGGTTGTCCAAGTACAGACTGCGCCTTTATCCAACTGTTTTTGTTGAGCGGAAATTGTACCAAGTGACTTCTGAAAGTTGGGTTAATAGAAGAACTTTTTGGAATTAATAGTAAAAAATCGGTCTATTCGAGCACTGCTTGCACCAAACTCCCAACATTTAGCTTCACTACTTAACTACAAAGAAGTTGAGCAAATGCGAAACTTGAATATAATGGCTACTACCACTAAGACGCGGAAGGCGCGGTACCAATCGGCACCGCGCCTTCATTTTGCCTTCCCTACTCCCACTCGATCGTGGCGGGGGGCTTCGAGGAGATGTCGTAGCAAACGCGGTTGACGCCGCGCACCTTGTTGATAATCTCGTTAGAGACACGGGCCATGAAGTCGTAAGGCAGATGAGCCCAGTCGGCTGTCATCGCATCAGTAGAGGTGACAGCACGCAGGGCCACAGGGTGCTCGTAGGTGCGCTCGTCGCCCATGACGCCCACGCTGCGGACAGTGGAAAGCAGGACGACACCTGCCTGCCAGATCTTATGATACAAGGGTATGCCGTCGGTATCGACATATTCGCGCAAGGCACGGATATAGATATCATCGGCATCCTGCAGGATACGCACTTTCTCAGGAGTGATGTCGCCCAGGATACGGACAGCCAGACCTGGACCGGGGAATGGATGGCGCGTGATGAGATGCTCGGGCATGCCCAACTGGCGGCCTACACGGCGCACCTCGTCCTTGAAGAGCCACTTCAGCGGCTCGCAGAGCTTCAGCTGCATGTCCTCGGGCAGTCCGCCCACATTATGATGACTCTTGATGACCTTGCCCGTGATGTTCAGGCTCTCGATGCGGTCAGGATAGATGGTACCCTGTGCCAGCCAGCGGGCATCGGTAATCTTCCTGGCCTCCTGGTTGAACACCTCGACGAAGTCGCGACCAATGATCTTACGCTTCTGTTCAGGGTCGGAAACGCCCGCGAGATCAGCGAAGAACTTCTCAGAGGCATCGACACCGATGACGTTCAGACCAAGCACCTTGTAATCGTCCATCACCTGACGGAACTCATTCTTGCGGAGCATGCCGTGATCGACGAAGATACAAGTGAGGTTACTGCCGATGGCGCGATTGAGCAGTACGGCAGCCACGGAGCTGTCGACACCACCACTGAGACCGAGGATCACGCGATCCTGCCCTATCTGAGCCTTCAATTCGGCCACGGTAGAATCGACGAATGAGGCAGCACTCCACTCCTGACGGGAGCCACAGATATCGACCACGAAGTTTTTCAGCAGTTGTTTGCCCTGCAGGGTGTGATACACCTCGGGATGGAACTGTACGGCCCAAACGGGCTGTGAGGTCGATGCGAAGGCGGCATTCACCACGTCAGCGGTAGAGCCGATCACCCGGAATCCCTCTGGGATGGCGGTAATGGTGTCGCCATGCGACATCCACACCTGCGACTGCTGCTCGAAGTGCTTGAACAGCGGATCAGAGGTATCGACCGTCTGGAGGTTGGCACGCCCGTACTCGCGCGAGTCAGCCTTCTCGACACGCCCTCCCAGGGAGTGAGAGATGAACTGGGCGCCGTAGCAGATGCCCAACACGGGGATGCGCCCGATGAACTGCGACAGATCGACCTTAAGCGCCTCAGGATCGTGGACTGAGAAAGGCGATCCACTCAGGATGACGCCAATGACCGAAGGGTCGTCCTTCGGGAACCTGTTGTAAGGCATGATCTCGCAGAAGGTATCCAACTCGCGCACGCGGCGGCCGATGAGCTGCGTCGTCTGCGAACCGAAATCCAAAATAATAATCTTCTGTGTCATTACTTATAATTGATTGATAAATGTTTCTGCTTGTTCCAAAGTGTCGAGTTTCCCGACATCCATCAACTGCAGGTCGCGCTTCTCATAGCCCATGAAGGCGCACTGGTGGCAGTACTTCAGGTAGAAGTCGATGATGCCGAAACGCTCGGGCATCTGACTGAATAGGGGGAACACACGGGGCCAGAGGACATGGATGCCACTGAAGGCCAGCTGCTTGAGGTCGGAAGAGTCGAGCCCTGGATATGGACTGCGCACTTCGCCCGTAGCGATGTTCGTCCAGCCGTCGAGGATCATCTCGTCGTCGAAGAGCAGGTAACGCTTAGTCTGGCGACGGCTGACGACCAGGAGGGCATCGGGCGGCGTAGTGACATCGGTAAGCTGTGAGAGGTCGAGGTTGCTCAGGATATCGACATTGTGAATCAGGATGGGGCTCTCATTATCAAACAAAGGCAGCGCCTTCTTGATGCCGCCGCCCGTCTCGAGCAGTCCGTCGCGCTCATCGCTGATACGGATGTCGATGCCGAAATGATCATTAGATTCGAGGTAGTCGATAATCTGATCGGCGAAATGGTGGACATTGACCACCATCCGCTCGTAGCCCGCCGCCCTGAGCTTCGTGACGACGTGCCAGAGCAGGGGCTGCCCCCCTACCCTAACCAATGCCTTGGGCATGGTATCGGTCAGCGGCTTCAGCCGCGTGCCCAGCCCGGCAGCGAAGATCATGGCTTGCTTCATCTTATCCTAAGAATTTACTTGCAGACTCTTTCTTCGACAGATCGAGGTTACGCTGCATCAGTTTGCGGTTGACCGTCTTCAAGTGTTCAATCTCGGCTTCGAGCGTGCTTGTTTTATTTCCTATTACACTCGCGATGCTCGCTTCTTTATCGTCTACCGTTCCTTCAACGCCGTAGAAGGTTAAATTTAGTTTAGCCATATACAGATTCTCTTAGTCATTAACTTCATGAATATTCATAGAGGTGCCAGCCCTTTCGCCACGTGCAGCCTCTTCCTCGCGACGCTGCTGATTGCTCTCGGCCTGCTCTTCCTGCCACTTCCGATGGGCATCCTCGATCTCCTTCAGCTTGGCAGCGTGGATGTCATCACGCTTGCCGCTCCACTCTTCGTTCAGCTTGTCGACCTCCTCCTGCAGGATTTCCAGGTCTTCTTTTGTCTCGCCGGCGGCCAGCGTTGCGAACTTGGCCTGCGCAACGATGTTGGCCCCCTCCATCTGCTCCTTGCACAGATTGTATTCTACCTTGACGGCTTCCTTCAGCACGTCGTAGCGCTCGTCATCCACCTCCGGCATGGTCAGCAGGATGTACTTGGCATCAACTTCCTTCTCGTTGCCGTCACGGTCGGGAACCGTCACGGGCATGGCCTTCCTCTCCTGCCTGAACTCCGGATGAACCCTGGCGATGGCAACTGCGATATCCATCATGTCCTCGTCATACTTGGGGAAGATCATGAAATGATAGTCATCGTCCTTGCCTATGGTTGCACAGTCCTCCAGGTTCTTGTCCTCGCCCTCTATCCGGGCGGTAATGGGCAGCAGGGACACCTCTTCTGCCTTGACGCAGATATTCTTGAAACGGTAGTCCATCATGGCCACCAAGCTGGCGAGCTTGTCCGCCAGGCGATCGTATTCTGCTATTGTTGCTCTTCTCATAATCCTTTCAATTTTTCAATTATTCACTTTTCACCTTTCACCTCCATCACTCTTTCGGAGCATCCTCGGTCTTGAGCTTCGCGCTCAGGCTGCCGGCGGCAGCCGCACCGGGAACTGCGATTCCGTCACTGATATTAGAGGACTTGAACGACGTCTTGGCCTCAAGGTTGTCGAACTGTCCCTTCGGAGCCTTCAGGTCGCCCTTCACCTCCGTCTTGCCATTGATGGTGGTGTCGCCGTAGACCTGCGACTTGCTGCCGCCCATAGAGGCATTGCCACCGCTGAGCTGTACCAGGGCCTTGCCCTCGCCCTGCTGGATCTCCAGAGTCTTGTCGGCAAAGGCACCAATCTCCTCGGACATCGCCTGGATCTTCTTGCTCTTTACGTCCTTCGACTTGGCACCGACGTACATCTTCTCGCTCACGAGCGTCATCGTGCTGCCTGCGGCCAGCTTGTCATCGGTCAGTTTCTCCTTGTCGACATCCATCGACTTCACTGCCACGGCTTTCGCGTTCACGCTGATTGAGCCTGTGGCCTTGCCCTCGGCATCGGCGGCGAGGAAGTCCATCTTCTCTGAGCGCACGGCAATCTTACTATCCTTCGCCAGGGCCTTCGTGGCCAGCTTGCTGTCCTTCACCTCGTAGTCGAGCGTCTCCATAGCGATATTCTTCGACCTGATGATAACATCGCCCTCAGCCGTGTACTCGCCCTTGGTGAGCTTGCCCTTGTCGTCACGCTCGATGTCCTTCGGACTGGTGGTTGCCACCTCGACGGTCTTGGCTGTCATTGTGATCTTGCTGTCCTTCGTCAGCTCTTTCTCCTTGACACCCTTGTCATCGGCCTCGTAGTCGATGGCCTCCAAGTTGATTTCCCTCGACTTGATGTCAACCTTTCCCATGGTGGGCAGATCCTTACCGTCAGCTGATGAATCAACTGACGCAAGTGTGATATTCTCGGCATTCACTCCAAAACTTCCTTTCTCGACGAGCTTACCTGAGTCATCTGCCATATTCACACCCATTCTTGGCGTATGTATGCTGACTCCTGCCTCAGGATTCGTATGGAAATTGCCGTCGCCATCCTCGGTGGCCAAATTGATACTCTCGGCTTTGATACTCATCAAGGCTCCAGTGTTTTTCTTCTTGAAGTCATCACCGGTTTTGATCTCTCCTTTCTCTTTCTCCAAGGCCTTCTTCCTACGGTTTACCTCAGCAAGCAGAGACACGGTATGAATGAAGTCAACCGTAGACCGATAGAGTGAAGGCATAAGGTCGTGCACACGATCGTGTACCTTACTGATATCCTCCAGGCAAACACGTGACAAATAGTTCTTCCCGACATTGAGATTCTCTTCAGACTTCATCAGGCCGTTCAGCTGCTTAAAGAAATCATCGACAGCTTTCTTCTGACTATCAATCTGCTTCTTCAGGTCAGCAGCCTGAGTGGCCAGTGCCTTCACCTCGTTCTGAATCTCCTCCTTACGGCCTTCAGCTGAAACGGCAGCCTCCACGTCCAGTTTGTTGTCTGCGTGAATCCTTATCCCACCTTTACCTGCTATGCGAGGAGTCTGCGAAAAGGCATCCTTGGCATCGCTGCTGTGAAGTACGATATCGGTAGCCTGGGAAATAATCTCCGAGGTTTCGCAAACCACATTCTCCTGACCGTCAATGCCTGGGTCGACAGCAATCTGCTTAATACTGGAAGCCCGGGTAATGACCTTACCGTACTGTCCGACACCCTCTTGCGATATCTCCTCACCTTTGATAATGACACGGCCAAAACCCTGCAGGTCGCCACTCTTGTCGACATTGCCGATGACAATCTCCGGGGCAGAGATGACGATACGGCTGTCATCGCGATAGAAGAGACCGTTGCCCATCTGGTCGAATATATCACTCTTGATCTGCTGTACCTCAGCTTTCTGCTGGTGTATCTCCTCCAGATCCTTCTCGACACACTTCTGGAAGTCCTCTAGCAACTTCTTCCAGTCATCATATATGTAACTCATAACACTTCTTTATTTAATATCCTTCATCTTCTTCTTTATACCGTTCAAGAAAGATGTAACGTCGCCATCAGCATCATCGTCCACTGTCAGCCGCTCTTTCCAAGGAGCTGGAACATCATCAATAGTCTTCTTAAGATTATAAATCTTTTCATCAGAGGAGAATAGAATGCTCCCTTTCTTAGCTTCGCCCCATGAGTCGTTTTCCTGACATGATTCCCAGACCTTCAGGTCGCGCAGATTATCCATCATCTTCTTCTTTAACTCCGTAACGGCCTTGAACTCAGTTGAAGATAATTTCGGAATAGTAACAAGTGAATCTACATAGCTGTTCCAATAGTTGTCTAGTCTCAGGTCAGAGGCATTGAACTTGCGCTCTACAGTCATGAGGTACTTCTCGTTCTTTGTCAGTTTTCCATCCACACCGTAGTCTGGATTTTGTTTCTTTTGACGCCACTCATCTTTGAAACCCATACCTTCAAGCGTCAGGATAGCAGCCTTACGTGCCAATATGATCCTGTGTTCTTTTAAGCTATCCTTAGTGAACTCGTTCAACAACTTCTTCATGTCTTCAGAAGGAGCCTTGAAGTAAAACACATCGTCACCATCGACCAACTTATCCTTCTTTAAGGCATTGACCAGAGCAGTCCTGTAGTCTTTTGGAAGATTCCTGTCGCGGAATGTGGAGAACGTCTTTTGGATTTCCTTCTCTGTCAGTTGTGGCAGCTTCCTGAATGCGACGATAGCCTTCCTCAGTTCATTTGCCTCTGACAGTATGCTCTTCTGGGCCTCCTTACGTTTGGCAACGACATGTTCAGCTACTTGAGTATCATATTCGGTCGTACGATTGCCACCATTATACTTGTCTGCAAAACGCTTCTTAATCGTATTATCAACATTTGCAGATTCAGCCTTGAAGTCATCTGTAAAGCCGAGGTCTGCCTCGCTAATAGCTTCATCATTATCTGCCCAGAACTTACTTATGAGATCGGTATAACTCTTGCAGACTTGAGGAGTCTTGTTGGAGTCACTATACTTATTGTGCCAAGAGCATATATCAGTATCTTTCAGCAATTTATCAAATGCCTTTTTCCTATTGACACAAATGTTATACGCATTCATGAAACGCGTGTCGAACATATCACTCAAAGTGATCACTTTCGAGAACATCTGCACAGTGCCAGATGCTAACTTCATACCAGGCCGGAAATCTTGCTTCTTCAATTCGTCCATCGCAGCGTTGTAGGCATTATCATCCTTATAGGCATCCTTCGGATAGACACACTTACCCTTGCCAGCCTCGAGCATAAGGAAGCGGTTCGACTTGATGCGCAGGGCTCCTTCTGCAGGACGGAAGACGACCTCGATAGCTGAGCGAACCGTTGACAGGTCGATGATGGACGTCAGCTTGTCGGCCAGTTTCTTAGCGACGGCTGTTGCCACATCGGCCCCAAAGCCGGAGCGGTCGCCTCCCAGGATCTTATTCTTGACGTTCGTACCGGAGATGATGTCTATGTTGTTGCCAGCCTCCAGCTTGATATTCTTACCCTTGATAGTCACGTCGCCATTAGGAGCAGAGATGGTAATGCCCGTAAAGGCGTTGATGTTGACCTCACCCCAGGGAGAGGCTATGGCCACCTCACGGCCGTCGGTGGAGCCTGCTATCTTGTAGATGCCATAGTTGTCGGAGATTTCGAATCCTCCACCCATCGCAAGGTTATTCTTGTCTCCCTGGGCCGGCTTGCATATTGCGTTTGCAACTTTACTGAGGGCAGGAATGGCTGTCAGGAACGGGCTCAAAGTCTCGACACAAGGCATGAACATGCCCGTCAGGAAATTCTTGATACCGTCTTCATCATCCTTCAGCTTGAACTTGTGGCCGCCAGGCGTGGTCTGGATGTAGTCGGCCTCATCACCGTTGGAGGCCAGGACACCCATGACATAGGGGCGCTCCACGTTGCCGTCGACAAAACCTACCAGCACCTCGTCGCCAGCATAGTGCTTGCCGATGGTGGGAGAACCAGCTGCACTGGTGGCGAACTTCAGCCAGGGCGTGGGGTCGTCGGCTGCGCTGTCGGGATCCTTCGCACCGTTGTCCGACTTGTCGTCGGGGTTGTACTGCCAGGGGAAGACCACTCTCACCTGGTTGTTGCCCGTTGGGTCGGCGTCATCCACGATGGTGGCTATCTGCGGATCGGCCAGTCTGACGTGCCCAGCCGGGATGACGGCCGGATAGAACAGGTTGTTCTTCGCGTCTTCGCATGCGGTGGCCACGACATCGAACAGGAGCGCAGAGTTGGGAGTCTCCACAATTATATCCTTGCCTTGTTTGTCTTTCCCGATACTGTATTCCATCTTGGTCTCCTTCCTACAGTTGATCTCAACCACGATGAACTTCTCGTCTTTATACTCAATGATGTTGCCAAGCTTCAGCCTGGGACAGGTAGTGCTGAAGTCGACGTGGATGGCATTCTTTCCTGCGACCTCCTCGGCAGCCAGGATTTCCTTGTACTTGCCATCCTTGAACTTCGTTCCATGCTCCGTGAACTGGTTGAACTCCTTCCCGTCTTTGTACTGGTCGTCGGCACCGGACTTCTTGCTGCTGGAAAACCATTTTTCATCAAACTCGTTATTGTCCTTCTTCGTCTCAGCCAGCTTTACCGCCAAGTCCCAGGTGTTGTCAAAGAGGCGGTTGCCCAGCCAGGTGGGAACATTCTTGTCGTTTTTGAAGAAAGAGGTGATCTCCTTCATCAGCACCTTGTCCCACTTCTTGCCGGTAGGATAGAACAAGGTGCCGGAGACCTTTTTAGGACTCTTCTTCAGCACGTTTTTAATAAACTGCGCCTCGTTTGCGGCCTTCAGGTCGTAGAAGCCGTCCTCTGAAATAGTCGGGGCTACTGTACCGCAGTCGAAATAGTGGATGTCGCTGAAGCCGCTGAGCGACTTCACGTTAGACGCATCACTGTCGTAGCCTACATGGAGGGCCTTGTCCTCATAGTACATGAACTCACCCCAGCGGTTGCAAGTACGGGCCAGCATGTCGTAGAAGGTCTCGTTATACTGTACCAGATAGGGGAAGATGTGATCCTTGCCTGGCGTGCCGAACTGCTTCATCTTGGAAAGGTCGGCCTTCACCTTCTGGGTCGTAGTAGCTTCTATTTCCTTTCCTTTCTTGTCCTTGCTTGGATAGGTGTATGAGACCTCGTACTTTCCCAGCTCATCCTTGAGGATGGCACTCAGACGCCTGGCCGTGAAGGCACGACTGGCCACACGGAGGGTCAGCAGCTTGTCAAGGCTGAAGATCTTCAGCATCACATACATGCCATCCGGCTGATAGTGAGGCAGGACCTCATGTACATAGAAATCATCGCCAATCGTACTCGTGTCATTAACCGAGAGGCTCTCAGGAGCGGTCTCTTTGCTATCATTCGCCGGCACCTCCTCCAGCGACACCTGCAAATGCTTGAACAGAGTATCAATCTGCTTACGTCCGATGGACTGCCAAGCACTATCGTTGCCAGAGGCGAGGCTGATCTGGATGTCCGCGGTAATCTCCGTCGGCTGGTACATCTTCTTCTGGAAGCCAAAGTTCACAATGTTCAGGTTGTACTCCAGCTTTGTGTCGGCAGAATCACCGACAGGCAGGAAGAGCTTCGTATCCTCCTTCTCAGTTGATAGCAGGACATTTTGGACTACTTTAGTAAAGGTCAAGCCTACCTTTTCAAAATAGCTGAAGTTATGCAGAGTAAGTCTTAATCTTGCCATATCCCTAATCCAATCTTATTCTATAAATGTACTTTTGAAATTATTCTCTCTGCCTAAATAGATAACCGAGCGGACCTGAAGCGTCACGTTGAGCATCATCTGCTTGTCGCCGCCATCATCGACCTTTGTGGTGTAGGTCTCTTCCACATGAACGACATAGCCATCGATCACCATACCGTCCTCATAGGCGGACATACGTTCGTTGGCACCGTAGGTGATATTGAAGAGGAACGAGAAACAGGTATGCTCGTTGGAAATCAGACGCCTGTAGAACGCCCTTGCGTGACGAGGGGAGTTCACACGGATGGTAAACTGCAGGATAACAGGCTTCGTAGCTCCATAGACCTCACCAGAGTCATTGCGCTTATGCTCACATTCATAGTCAAAGTGCTGAACTGTCAGACAGTTCTCCTTCAACACATTGATGGGATTATCCAGAAAGTTATCTGGCACCACCACAGCCTTTAATTCATTTGAAAGTAATGTTGCCATAGTTTATCTGCAAATAAAAGATGTATCGTCAATTGTCATTTTCTCAGCACCGATGGCCAACTTCAGTAGCCGGCGACGGGAACTGTTGATATCGTATAATTCCGAAAGAGAGAAACACTTCGCATCCTCAAAGAAGATGGTCTGCGTGTCAAGTTCCTCAAACTTCTTCTCGACAGCCAGACTGATGACAATCCGGCCATTCTGCACACCCTGGCTGGTAAACCACTCAAAGAGGCTCAGGTCATTCTTACCTGGCGCTACCACGACCACTTCAAGCCGCTCGCAACGGGCTGCCCCCTCAGGGCGGAACTCGTTATAGGGCCTGTCGAACACAAACCGACAATCTGACACCAAATACTGCTTTGAGTAGCGCTTGATGTTGTTGTCGCCAAATTCTAAAACTGCTGTTAATGCCATAACTATTTTGATTTTTTATTTTTTAATTTCTGGTGCAAAGATACATAATAAGTAAGTTTCCTGCAAGTCTTCTCAAGTTTTTTGTTTTTGGTTGTTGCGACAAGGACGACATATTACGACAGAAGCCGTCTAAACCCCTCAATTCTGTCGTGCCTCAAAGGTCTGACTGATATTCTGCTCGCGATGACAGACGCGCACCTCGATGCCGAATTTGTCATGAATATGCTCAGCAAGATGCTGGGCAGAATAAACGCTGCGATGCTGGCCTCCAGTACAGCCAAAACAAAACATCAGGGAGGTAAAGCCACGCTGGATGTATCTGCGCACATGAGCATCAGCCAGCTTATAGACAGATTCCAGGAACGTCAGAATTTCACCGTCGTCTTCCAGGAACCGGATGACAGGCTCATCGAGCCCCGTCAGCTTCTTATAGGGTTCGTAGCGACCGGGATTATGCGTAGACCGACAATCGAACACGTAACCACCACCATTGCCGCTCTCGTCAGCAGGTATGCCTTTTGAGTACGAGAAGCTGAACACCCTCACAACCAGCGGCCCCTGTGAGTCGTATTTCGAGAAGGTGGCCGGACCATCCTGTGGATGCGCCTTGTATGGGTTCAAGTCTGTAATCTTATAGCCATCGGCACGACTAGCGATGGTCTCAATCTGCTGGAACTGGGGAAGTTCTGTCAGACGGCGTAGCACATCCATCAGATATGGATAATGGAACGAGGTGCCTAACAGTTCCCGCAGGTTCTGGATAGCAGGAGGTATACTCTCGATGAAATGTTTCTTCTGCTCGAAATAGCCTCGGAAGCCGTAGGCGCCCAGCACCTGCAGCGTGCGGAAGAGCACGAACAGCGACAGGCGGTTGGCAAAATGACGCGACGGCGGCACTTCGGTATAATTCTTCAGCGAGTTATAGTATTCAAAAACGAGCTCACGGCGCAACTTATGTGGATATCTGGCAGAAGCCTGCCACAGGAATGAGGCAAGGTCGTAATAATAAGGTCCTTTCCGCCCGCCCTGGTAGTCTATGAAATAAGGATTGCCATCATGGTCGAGCATGATGTTACGGGCCTGGAAGTCGCGATAAAGGAAACAGTCGCCCAATGCGTATGAGTCATTCGTCAGATCCTTGGCAAAGAGCCGGAAGTCGGCTTCGAGTTTCAACTCGTGGAAATCGAGCTCAGTAGCCTTCAGGAAACAATACTTGAAATAGTTCAGGTCGAAGAGCACACTGTCAGCATCGAATTCCGCCTGAGGGTAGCAGTTGGAAAAGTCGAGTCCACGAGCACCGCGCATCTGGATGTTCGGCAACTCGCGGATAGCACGCTTCAAGAGTTCCTGCTCCTTCAATGTATATCGCCCGCCAGCTTCACGTCCGCCTCTGATGGCGTCGAAGAGGGATGTGCTGCCAAGATCGGTCTGGAGATAGCGCAGTTCATCAGGACTGGTTGCCAGTATACTTGGAACTGGTAGTTTGCGTTTATTGAAATGCTCTGTCAGATAGATAAAAGCATGATCTTCGTCACGACTTGTACCAATCACGCCAATGACGCTCTGACCATCCTGATCTGTCAGGCGGAAATAAGTGCGGTTGCTGCCGGCACCCGAAAGTTGCTGAATGTTGGCGGGTTCAGAACCTTTCCACTCTTTATATAGTTCTAGGAGTTTATCCATAACGCTTGCAAAGATACAAATTATTTGGTTATTTATTTAATTCTAACCCATATTTTTTTTCATCTTCAATAAATATTCACAATTATTACAGCGTAACAGCTACCGAACGACAGAAACAAGGGGAACGGGTGAAAAAAAACCGAGTGTCTCACGACAATCGGTTCAAAAAACAAACTACTTAAAAACTAATCTACTAAAACAAATCAAAAAAATATCTTTTACTCAAAAGTTTCTTGTACTATATTGTCAGAACAGAAAAATCTTTCCGACGGTGCAAAGGTATAGCTAATTTATGGATAGCGCAAACATTTATATAAAAAAATAATATGTGTGCGCACAAAATAGCATCAAAAAGGGATGGATTTAACATCCACCCCTTGAATTTGTTATGTTCGCTTAGCAAAATTATATTAATCCTGCATGCAATAATAACACTCTGATATTACATCATACCACCCATGCCTGGGGCACCACCCATCGGCATTGCAGGCTCCTTCTCTGGCTTGTCGCAGATAAGGCACTCTGTGGTGAGGAACATACCAGCGATGCTGGCAGCGTTCTCCAGAGCCACACGAGCCACCTTTGCTGGGTCGATGACTCCAGCCTCGCGCAGATCCTCGTAGACATCGGTACGAGCATTGAAACCGAAGTCGCCCTTACCCTCGCGAACCTTCTGGACAACCACAGCGCCCTCAGCACCGCCATTGACAGCAATCTGGCGCAAAGGCTCCTCGATAGCACGACAGATGATATTGATACCTGTCTGCTCGTCGGCATTGTCACCTTTCAGATTAGCAAGAGCCTCCTGAGCACGGATGTAGGTTGTACCACCACCTGCTACGACGCCTTCCTCGATGGCTGCACGGGTAGCGCAGAGAGCATCGTCCACGCGATCCTTCTTCTCCTTCATCTCTACCTCGCTGTTAGCACCTACGTAAAGCACTGCTACGCCACCAGCCAACTTAGCCAGACGCTCCTGCAGCTTTTCCTTATCGTATGAAGAAGTTGTGACCTCGATTTCCTTCTTGATCTGGGCGATACGATCCTGAATGGCCTGCTTGTCGCCAGCGCCATTTACAATCGTGGTGTTGTCCTTAGATACTGTCACCTTGTCACAGGTACCCAGCATCTCGAGTGTAGCCTGCTCCAACTTCAGGCCCTTCTCCTCACTGATGACGACGCCACCAGTCAGTGTGGCGATATCCTCAAGCATAGCCTTACGACGGTCGCCAAAGCCAGGAGCCTTCACTGCGCAGATCTTCAGACCGCCACGCAGACGGTTCACTACGAGTGTGGTCAGAGCCTCAGAGTCGACATCCTCTGCGATGACGAGCAGTGGGCGTCCGCTCTCAGCTGCAGGCTGCAGGATGGGCAGGAAATCCTTGATATTAGAGATCTTCTTATCGTAAATGAGGATGTACGGATTCTCCATGACGCACTCCATCTTCTCTGAGTCGGTGATAAAGTAAGCTGACAGATAACCACGATCGAACTGCATACCCTCAACCACACCGATGTGTGTATCACGGCTCTTGCTCTCCTCGATGGTGATCACACCGTCCTTTGACACTTTGCGCATAGCCTCAGCCAACAGTTCTCCAATCTCCTTATCATTATTGGCTGATACGGTAGCCACCTGCTCAATCTTGTCGTAGTTGTCACCTACCTGCTCTGCACTCTTGGCGATGTGCTCAGTAACGGCCTTCACAGCCTTGTCGATACCGCGTTTCAGATCCATGGGGTTAGCACCAGCAGTCACGTTCTTCAGACCCTCTGATACGATAGCCTGAGCTAGAATGGTAGCTGTCGTAGTACCATCTCCAGCATCGTCACCAGTCTTTGAAGCTACACTCTTAACGAGCTGAGCACCAGTGTTTTCAAACTTATCCTCGAGCTCAATCTCCTTGGCAACGGTCACGCCATCCTTGGTGATCTGCGGAGCACCGAACTTCTTCTCGATAACCACATTGCGGCCCTTAGGACCAAGTGTTACTTTGACTGCATTAGCCAACTGGTCGACGCCCTGCTTCATAGCATCACGCGCTTCAATATTGAATTTAATATCTTTTGCCATAATCTTTCAAAATTAATAAATTATAAATGTAACAATTGATTTTTTATACTATATCATTTTTACATTTGCGATTATTTTTCAATAACCGCCAAGACGTCGCTCTGGCGCATCATCAGATATTTGGTGCCCTCGAACTCGAGCTCTGTGCCACTATACTTGCCATAAAGCACTTCGTCGCCCTCTTTCAGTATCATCTGCTCGTCCTTTGTACCCTGACCTACGGCCTTGATGGTGCCATGAAGGGGTTTCTCCTTGGCTGTGTCTGGAATGATAATACCGCCGATCTTTTCTTCTGCAGGTGCTGGCAATACCAACACGCGGTCTGCTAATGGTTTAATGTTCATAATCTTTAATATTTAATGTTTAACATTTAATCTCTCACACCTTATTATATTTAAAGGCGAGACGATCCTAAGAACCGTCTCGCCATATATTCAGCCAAAAGTGTGCCAACTCTTATGGGTGTGACAACTTGTCAGCGACTTGTGCCATTAATCACCACATTCTTCACTGTCGTACGCTCAATCACATTGACATCGAAAGCGTTTGTCTCGTCAGTCACATCGATATTCTCGAAAAAGAAATCTGTCAGCTTATACTTGTCCGACGTACCTACATCAAAGAAGTTCTTCGTCTTCATCTGGATGTTCTTCATATAGATATTGTTGCATTTCGACAAAGGCATATCCTCACGATCCTCAGGCTTGAAGAACTGCGTCCAGGGACGTACCACGAGGAACGAGCCACACTGTCCCTTGATATCCTCCACACTCACATATTCGTAATGCTGGGGCGTATCGGGGCGCATCTTCAGCCAGAGCACACGGGTGGCAGTCTTCACGTTGATACGACGCAGAATCACATTACGGTCGTCAAGACTCTCCGAACCGAGTGTCAGACAGCCGTGCACCTTGCCATACGTACAGTCCTCAATGATGATATTCCGGCATGGGCCATTGTTCTCATCCTTATCAGCCCAGGTGCCCTTACCGCCTTTCAGAACCACAGCATCATCGTTCACATGCATATAGCAGCCGTGAATCAGTACATTCTTGCAGACATCGATATCAATGGCATCCGTACTGGGACCTCCACGACGCGGATCCACAGGCGTTACATTCTCCGTAGGTGCAAAGATGAAGCATCCCAGATAGCGCACATTCTCGCAACGATAGAGATGATTGGTCCAGAAGGGCGAATTGATGATCTTCACATCCTGCACCGTCACATCCTTACTATTAGAGATGTACACATTACGTGGACGCATAGCCTCCATATTCGTGCACTGAGGATTATACTTACGGCGGATCCAGAACTCTTCCCAGTATTTCTGTCCGTTACCGTTGATCGTTCCAGGACCTGTGATGGTAAAACCGTCCACACCGTCAGCATTCACCAGCGCAGCGAAATAGTCGAGTGTCTGTCCCTCCATACGGGTCTTGACAATCTTGAAGTCACGGATGCGGTCAGAGCCTTTCAGTTCGCCCCCCTCCTCTATCAGCAGATGAGTCTTGGGCTTGAAGAAGAGCGAACCGCTGAGGAATGTACCACGCGGAATCACGACGACACCACCACCCTCTTGGGCACAACGGTCTATCACAGCCTGCAACTCCTTCGTCTGAACACCGTCTGCCCAACGGTCTACACCGTAGTCGGTCACCACATAGCGTTTCAGTCCAGAAAGATCGACACGCGAGGCGTCTGAAAACCAAGCGGAAATCTCCGTGCCGTCAGGCCATAGTTCCACACTTTTTACCTTTTTCTTACCCATGGCACTCATGGTAATGGCCAACATCAGAGCCATCAAAACTATCCGATTCTTCATTGTCTTTGTATTTTAGTTACATTAGTTTGTGACTGCAAAGTTACGAAAAAATCCTTAAAACACCAAATTTTTTACCTTTAACTTTTCACTTTTCACATTTTTATTGTACCTTTGCAATCAGTTACGTAACACATTACTTTTCTTATTATGAAGCAATTCTTCAAAATGACACTTGCCACCATCTGTGGTATTGTGATTTTTACACTGATAATGGGATTCTTTCTCGTTATCTCAGTAGTGGGTATGATAGCCAGCGATTCGGCTTCTACCAAGGTTAAAGACAACTCCGTCTTCGTCGTTAAGCTTGATGGTGCCATCTCTGAGCGCTCAGAAGGCAGCTCTGTCTATAGTGAACTCATGAATATGGGCGACATGGGCTCCGTCGGACTCGACGACATGATTGCCAGCATCCGCAAAGCCAAGGATAATGAGAACATTAAGGGTATCTACCTTGAAGGCGGATCGATGTCGTTCGATGCACCTGCCACTGCACAGCAGTTGCGCGATGCCCTGAAAGACTTCAAGACAAGCGGCAAGTGGATACTCGCCTATGCCGACGACTATTATCAGGCATCCTATTATGTTGCCAGCGTAGCCGACAGTATCTTTCTGAACGGCCAAGGAAAAGTCGACTTCAAGGGGCTTGGCGGCAAAGGTGAATACATGAAGGGGCTGTACGACAAACTCGGCGTCAAATATCTCGTTGCCAAAGTGGGCAAATACAAGAGTTATGTAGAGCGTAACACATTGACAGGCATGAGCGACTACGACCGCGAACAGCGCTCAGCCTATGTCAACGGCATCTGGAACTACTGGCTGAAAGAAATCAGCGAGAGCCGCAAGGTGAAGGCAGAAGACCTGAACCAGTTGGCCAACGACAGTATCATGTTTTTCGCCAACACCGACGATTATCTGAAGTCCAAGCTCATCGACAAGATTCTGTTCCCCGAGGAGATCAAGGCTAAAATCAAGCATCGCCTGAACATCGGTAAGGATGACGACATCAACCAGTTGACACTCTCCGACATGATTAACGTAAAGTCGAAAAAGACGGAAGAGGGCGACAAGATTGCTGTCTACTATGCTTATGGCAGCATCGTCGATGCTGCAGCCCACAATGCACTCAACGATACTGAGCATTGCATCGTGGGCAAGAGCACTGCAGAAGACCTGCGCAAGCTGGCGGATGACGACGACGTCAAGGCTGTCGTATTCCGTGTCAACTCTGGTGGCGGCAGCGCCGTTGCCTCCGAGCAGATTCGTCATGCCGTCAAACTGTTGAAGGCCAAGAAGCCCGTAGTGGTTTCTATGGGCGGTATGGCCGCATCGGGCGGCTACTGGATCAGTTCTCCTGCCAACTACATCTTCGCCGAACCGACAACTGTTACTGGCAGCATCGGTATCTTCGGACTCATCCCCAACTTCAGCGGACTGGTAACGGATAAGCTGGGCGTGACCTTCGACGGCGTGATGACCAATAAGTTCACAGACTATCAGACCGACCTGGTTCTGGGTAAGAATACCGACGACGTGATGAAGCACTTACAGACTAGCATCGATGCCGGCTATCAGTCGTTCCTCGATATCGTATCCGAAGGGCGCGGCATGAAGCCCGTACAGGTCGATTCCATCGCACAGGGGCGCGTATGGCTCGCTACCGATGCCCTTAACATCAAGCTCGTAGATAAGCTGGGCAGTCTCGACGACGCTGTCAAGAAGGCTGCAGAACTGGCTAAACTGAAGGAATACCACACCGCAGCCTATCCTGGCAAGAGCAGCTGGATAGACCAGCTCATGGCTAACGAGAATAAAGGCTCTTATCTTGACAGCAAGCTGCAGGCAGAAATCAAGTCCCTTCTCGGCGACCTGTATGAACCGCTGATGCAGTTCCGACTGATGGTCAAAGATGGCAGCACCATCCAGGCTCGTATGCTCGACGATGTCAGCGTGAAGTAGTTTTTAGTTTAGAGTTTATTGTTTAGAGATGGAAGGCGACTTCATCAATATCAATAAGAGTCTACTGCCACTCAGTTGGTTTTACGGCGTAGGCATAGGCTTCAGGAACCTGCTCTTCGAGATGGGAGTCCTGAAGAGTCGCCCTTTCAGCGTGCCCGTCATCTCCGTAGGCAACATCACTGTAGGCGGTACAGGCAAGACGCCTCACGTGGAGTATCTCATCCGCCTGCTGAAGGATCACATGAACGTAGCCGTCCTCAGTCGGGGCTATAAACGCAAGACTCATGGCTTCGTGCTGGCCAATAAGAATACCACCATGTGGGAGATCGGCGACGAACCCTATCAGATGCTGCAGAAGTTTCCTGATATCACGCTGGCCGTCGACGGTAACCGTACACGCGGTATCCAAAAACTCATCGATGGCGAGGCAGGCAAGGATATCGACGTCATCCTCCTCGACGATGCCTTCCAGCACCGTTACGTCAAGCCTGGCATCAACATCCTGCTCGTCGACTATCACCGTCTCATCATCTACGACGAGCTGCTGCCCGCAGGTCGTCTGCGTGAGCCGGTAAAGAGCAAGGATCGTGCCGATATCGTCATTATCACCAAGTGTCCGAAGGATATGAAGCCGATGGAGTTCCGCGTCCTGACGAAGGTCATGAAACTCTATCCCTACCAGCACCTGTTCTTCTCCACCCACGAGTACGACTCGCCGAAACCCATCTTCCCCGATCTGGCCAGCCACGAGCCGCTCCAGTCCCTGGGAATACTCGACTCTATGGGTGTACTCGAGTCGCTCGACCCCATGAGCCCAATAGTCGGGAAGAATCTCATGTTGCTCACAGGCATTGCCTCGCCCGAACAGATGGAGCACGACCTCAAGGCCATCTCGCCCAAAAGCATCACCATGCTCACATTCGGCGATCACCACGCCTTCAAGCAGAAGGACATCCGTCGCATCAACGAGACCTTCAGCAACCTCCCCTCGCCCAAGCTCATCATCACCACCGAGAAAGATGCCACGCGTCTGGTAGCCGTCGAGGGGCTGAGCGACGAGGTGAAGAGCCATCTGTTCTCCCTGCCCATCCACACGACCTTCATGCAGGGGCAGCAAGAAGATTTCAACCAACAAATCACGAAATATGTACAAAAGAATTCAAGACACAGCATCCTGGCTAAAGGCAAGGATGACTACAAACCCAAAGACAGCAATCGTTCTGGGGACAGGCCTCGGACAATTAGCTTCAGAGATAACTGACATCTACGAATTCCCCTACGAGGAGATACCCAACTTCCCCGTCTCTACTGTCGAGGGCCACTCCGGCAAGCTCATCTTCGGCAAGTTGGGAGGTGTTGATATCATGGCCATGAAGGGCCGCTTCCACTTCTACGAGGGCTACTCTATGAAGGAGGTCACTTTCCCCGTGCGCGTCATGTACGAGCTGGGCATCAAGACACTCTTCGTCTCCAATGCCGCTGGTGGCATGAACCCCCAATTCAAGATTGGCGACCTGATGATTATCACCGACCACATCAATTTCTTCCCTGAGCATCCGCTTCGGGGCAAGAACTTCCCCACAGGCCCCCGATTCCCCGATATGCACGAGCCTTACGACCGTGAGCTCATCAACCTTGCTACCCAGATAGGTAAGGAGAAGAATATACATCTGCAATATGGCGTATATGTAGGCGTGCAGGGCCCCACCTTCGAGACTCCCGCAGAATACCGCATGTATCGTGCCTTTGGCGGCGACACCGTAGGCATGTCCACCGTTCCTGAGGTCATTGTGGCCCGCCACTGCGGCATCCGCACCTTCGGCATTAGTGTCGTTACCGACCTTGGTGGCTTCGACGTTCCCGTAGAGGTCAGCCACGAGGAAGTGCAGAAGGCTGCCGACAAAGCCCAGCCGCTGATGACGGAGATCATGCGAGAAATGATTGTGCGCTCCGAACAAGTTGAAAAACGCTAATAAAACTCAGTTCAATACAAATCACCCCAGAAACAAATGGAAATAGCCAAGATTGGAGAGTTCGGACTGATCGACCGTCTCACAAAAGACCTGGAGATCAAGAACAAGAGTACGCGATACAGCGTCGGCGACGACTGCGCCGTACTCTCCTACCCCGATAAGGAAGTGCTTGTCACCACCGATATGCTCATGGAGGGCGTTCACTTCGACCTCACCTATATCGACCTGAAGCACCTGGGCTATAAAAGTGCGATGGTGAACATCAGCGACGTCTTCGCCATGAACGGCACTCCCCGCCAAATCACTGTCTCATTAGCACTCAGTAAGCGTTTCACCGTCGAGGACATAGAGGAGTTCTACAGCGGCCTGCGCCTCGCATGCGACAAATGGGGCGTCGACATCGTGGGAGGCGACACCACCTCATCTTATACCGGACTCGCCATTAGCATCACCTGCATCGGTGAAGCACGCAGCGAAGACATCGTCTACCGCAACGGTGCCAAGAACACTGATCTTGTCTGCGTCTCCGGCGATCTGGGCGCTGCTTACATGGGGCTCCAGCTGCTCGAACGCGAGAAGAGCGTGTACTACCAGCAGGTGAACGACCTGCAGAAGAAGATAGCCGAGGCGAAAGCCATTGGCGACACTGCAAAACTCGCAGCTCTCAACTCTCAACTCTCAACTTTTGAATTCCAGCCCGACTTCAGCGGCAAGGAGTACCTCCTGCAGCGACAGCTACAGACAGAGGCTCGCGGAGACATCGTCGAGAAGTTACGCGAGGCAGGCATCCGCCCCACAGCCATGATGGATATCAGCGACGGACTCTCCTCCGAGCTGCTCCACATCTGCAAGCAGTCAGGCGTCGGCTGCCGCATCTACGAGAAGAATATCCCCATCGACTACCAGACAGCCGTGATGGCCGAGGAGATGGATATGAATGTCACCACCTGTGCCCTCAATGGCGGCGAGGACTATGAACTGCTCTTCACCGTTCCCATCGGTGATCATGAGAAGATTGAGCAAATCGAAGGAGTGAAACTCATCGGCCACATCACCGAATCAAAGTTCGGCACCATCCTTGTAACCCGTGATAATCAGGAGTTTGAGCTTAAAGCCCAAGGGTGGAATCCACTACAATGAGAATGAAAGAATGAAGAAATGATAGAATGAAGAAATAGAGCCGCTTTGTTAATAAACATTAAATTCGGCAAATTCATTCTTTCATTCTTTCATTCTTTCATTTTTTCTTAGTACCTTTGCACCCGCAAACGAAAGGATTGCACATTGACATGATGGTGCCTTAGCTCAGTTGGTAGAGCATCGGACTGAAAATCCGTGTGTCCCCGGTTCGATTCCTGGAGGTACCACTCCTCCTTTCATTAGCCCGGTTTCGCGTAATGGCGGCCGGGTTTTCTTATTATAATAAACAAAAATAAACATTAGCCTATATGGGAATAGTCATTGGAATCGACGTGGGCATCTCCACAACAAAGATTGTAGGAATCAAGAACGGCAAGGTGTCGGCACCTATCCGCATCACCGCTGCCGACCCTATCACCTCGCTCTATGGTGCGTTTGGTAAATATCTCCACGACAACGATATCGACCTGAAGGATGTCGAGCAGGTCATGCTAACAGGCGTAGGCGCAGCCTATATCGACCAGTCCATCTACGGACTCCCTACCGACAAGTCACAAGAGTTCATCGCCGACGGTCTGGGAGCACGCTTTGAGTCGAAGCTCGACCACACCATCGTCGTCTCCATGGGCACAGGAACCTCGTTCGTCCTGTGTAACGGTGAAGACATGCGCCACATCGGCGGTATCGGTGTAGGCGGAGGCACACTCGCAGGACTCGCCCGCCTCATGCTCAACACCAGCGACATCAAGCAGGTGGCAGCAATGGCCAAGCAGGGAAACGTTCGTAACATCGATCTCACCATCGGCGATATCAGTGCCCAGCCACTGCCCGGACTCCCGATGGACACCACCGCATCCAACTTCGCCCGCGCCCAGAGCGACGCCAAGAAGGAAGACATTGCAGCCGGCATCATCAAGATGGTGCTCCAGTCCATCGGTTCAGCCGCCTGGCTCGCCTCGCTGGGCAGCGACATCCGCGACTTCGTGCTCATCGGCAACCTCTCGCTCCTACCCCAATGCAAGGAAGTCTTCCCCGCCCTCGAAAAGCTCTATGACATTCGCTTCCATATTCCGAAGTACTCCCAGTACTGCACTGCCATCGGGGCAGCTCTCGATTACGTCCAGCGCCAGCAGGATCTCAAGAAAGCATAAGATATTACATTAATAAAAACGGCACAGTCCGAAAAGATTTGGATATTCAGAATAATAGAACACAGTTATCTGACGGTGTCGTTGAGATTGCGGCGAAGGAAGAAGGCCTTGGTGGCGAGGAAGTAGCAGGCGACACCTGCACCATTCACCAGTACCACCGACCAGAAAGCTGCGCTGTAGCCCAGCAGCTCTGAGATGACGCCTCCAAGAAGGATCCCCAGTCCCATACCGATGTCCCACGAGATGAGAATAGTGCTGTTAGCCGTGCCTCGCTGGTTATTACTGGCTACATTGATGGTCATGTTCTGAAACGCGGGCCACATGTGACCGTTGCCCAATCCTATCAACAGGGCTGAACCATAATAGCCGATGGAAGTGAAAAGTGAGGAGTGAAGGGTGAATAGTGAAGACAGGGTTGGTATCAATATAAACAAGGTGTAGCCGACGAAAGAGATGACTATCCCCTCGCCTGCATTGTGCGTAACACGCCCGTTGCGCAATGCCCTCCCCCCTTGCAGACGGGATAGCATCAGCCCCACGGCACAGAGCATGAAGTAGGTGCCCGTGCCGCCCGTGATCCCCATCACCTCCTTGCCGTAGATGGCCAGATAGTTACTCAGCACACCAAAGCTGAAACCGAAGGCTACCATGTTGAGACCCAACAGCCAGCCGCGCACGAGGAAAAAGCGGTCCCAGGAGAGTTTCGACCTGTTGGGCACAATCTGCTTCTCAGGGAATGTCAGTGTGGCATCAACAAGCCATCCGCAGCAGGCAACGATGAGCGCCAACCAAAAAAGGAGCTCAAAGCTGCCCGTGAGCTGATAGATAAAGATGCCGATGGTGGGGGCCAGCGCCATCGCGAGATTATTGCTCAGTCCATAATAGCCGATGCCCTCGGTCCTGCGACTCGAGGGCAACACATCGATGGCTGCCGTAGCATTAGCCGTCGTGACCATACCGAAGGGGCCACCGTGAAGCGTGCGGATAATCATGAACAACAGCAGCGTGGAGGCCGCCAGATAGCCAGCAAAGAAGACAGAGAACAATCCGAAGGCTATCATCAATATCTTCTTGCGCGGAAAGGAATCGACCATATAGCCGCTGAAGGGACGGATGAGCAAGGCAGTGATGGTATAGCCCGAGAGCACCAGGCCTATGACATCCTTCGTGGCTCCGAAGTGCTCACTCAGGTAGAGCGGCAACAACGGGGTCAGCACGTAGAAGGCAAAGAACAACGAGAAGTTCGCCGTCATTACCTTACAATAATTACTGTTCCAGAGACGGTCTGTCATCAAAGCGGATACTCCTCGAAGGCATAAAGCACGGTCGAGAGATAACGTTCACCCGTGTCTGGCAAGAGTACAACAATCTTCTTTCCTTTGTTCTCTGGGCGCTTGGCCACCTCGATAGCTGCATAGAGAGCTGCTCCGGCTGAAATACCAACCAACAGACCTTCCTGCTGAGCCACCTCGCGACCTGTACGGATGGCAGCATCGTTCTCTACGTCGAACACCTCGTCGATGACATTGGCATCGTAGGTGGCGGGCACGAAGCCTGCACCGATACCCTGGATCTTGTGCGGACCACTCTGGCCTCCGTTCAGGACGGGTGACGACTTGGGCTCTACGGCGATGATCTTCACGTTGGGGTTCTGCTCCTTCAGATACTTGCCTGTACCGCTAATGGTACCACCAGTACCTACACCGCCAACGAAGATGTCTACCTGTCCGTCAGTGTCGCGCCAGATCTCAGGACCCGTAGTGGCATAGTGCTTGGCAGGGTTGGCGGGATTCTCGAACTGCTGCAGGATAACTGCGCCCGGAATGGAGTTGCGCAACTCCTCGGCAGCGCGGATGGCACCTGGCATACCGTCTTTGCCAGAGGTAAGGCGCACCTCGGCACCGTATGCCTTCACGAGGTTACGACGCTCCACACTCATGGTCTCAGGCATGGTAAGGATAAGATGATAGCCCTTAACGGCTGATACCAGTGCCAGTCCTACGCCCGTATTTCCGCTAGTGGGTTCAATGATGGTGGCACCGGGCTTCAAAATGCCCTTAGCCTCAGCATCCTCAATCATCGCCAGTGCAATACGATCCTTTACGCTGCCGCCAGGATTAAAAAACTCTACTTTGGCAATCACGGGGGTCTCCAGACCCTTTGCCTGTGAATACTTGTTGAGCTCCAGAAGTGGGGTGTTGCCGACGAGCTCGGTCAGCTGTTTTGCAATCTTTGTCATATCCTTACCATTTTATATTGTTAATATTATTATTTTTTTATTCTGCTGCAAAGGTACGGCGATTTTTTCACTCCCGCAATACCTTTTCCATGTTATTTGCATACCAAGAACGTGGTATTTCGCTATAAATCATGATCTACGAGGGCTGAAACGCATGAATCTGACCATACATTTTCAGCTGTTTCCACCATATCGATGATAGTATAGATGGGCAGGATGACACCCAGGATGGCAACAGGGGCACCTATTCCCGACATCAGTGAGAGCGTCAGGAAGTAGCAGCCCATGGGCACACCTGCGTTGCCGACGGCAGAAACCACGGAAATGAGAATCCATAGCAGAATGGTGGTCAGCGTCAAGGAGGTGCCGCCGTTCTGCATCACGAAAAGTGAGGTGACGAGGATAAAGGCTGCGCAGCCATTCATGTTGATCGTAGTGCAGATGGGGAGCACGAAACGGGCTACCTGTGAGCGAACGCCCAGACGATTCTCGGCGGTATCCATCGTCACGGGCAGCGTGGCAGCACTGCTCTTGGTGAAGAGAGCCATCAGTACGGCAGGCATCATACGGCCCAGCACATGGATGGGGTTCAGCCCTCGCGACAGCAGGAACAATGGTAACACGACGAAGAACTGTATCACATTACCACCCAAGACCACCAGCACATACTTACCGATGGAATCGGCCACCACACCTGCAGACACCTGTGCCGACAGTTGGGCTGAGAAAGCCACGATGCCGAGGGGCAGCGTCCAGATGAGTCCGCGAATCAGCAGGAAGAGCAGTTCCTGAAGTCCCAGCAATCCTTTTACGACGACAGCCTTATTCTCGGACTCAGGCAACTTCGACAGTCCGATGCCGATGGCAAAGGCCAGCAGAAGCAGTGAGAGAACATTGCCCTCGAGGAACGGCTTGACGATGTTATTGGGCACGATGCTGAGGATATGGTCGTAGTAGGTCAGTGACGCGGAAAGTGAAGAATTGGCTTCCGCATTACCTGCGAGAGCTTCTGCAGGCAGATTGCCTGGGGCTATCAACACATAAAGGACGGCTCCAACGATGGCTGCAGCAAAGGTGGTGAGCAGCGTATATAATAAGGTGTGGCCGAAGATGCGGCCTGCCCCCTTCGAGCCGAAGGCGGCGAAGGTGGTGATGACCGCCAGCACGATGGTCGGTACTGCCAGCAACTGGAACAGTCGCGTATAGACCATCGCTATAAAATCCATCAGTGAGTTAAGCCAGGCAAGACCCAACACTCCCAACAATGCACCCACCGCAAGTGCTATTATCCACAATATCGTCTTCTTCATATTCTTCTGTTCTTTATTTTCGGCTGCAAAGTTACGAAGAAATAACAGAATGGGAAATACCAATATAAGGGTATTTTGCTAAAAAAAGTGCTTGACAGGCGGTATATTCTAAAATAAGTAGTAACTTTGCAGCCTGTGATAACTACCAAGAAGAAATTTTATGGCATCAGGACAAGCTATCTTCCGCAGGGCGGAACTTCTGCTGGGCAATGAGGCAATGAATTGCATTACTTCTAAGCGTGTCATCATCTTCGGTGTTGGCGGCGTAGGCTCATGGTGCGCTGAGAGTCTGGTACGTTCAGGCATCAAGTACCTTACTATCGTCGATTCAGACCGTGTCTGCATCACCAATGTCAACCGTCAGCTGATGGCCACCTCGAAGACCATCGGCCAAGTGAAGGTGGAGGCACTGAAGGAGCGTCTGCTCAGCATCAACCCTCAGGCTGAGATCACCGCCCTGCAACAGATATTCACCGCCGAGACAGCCGAGAGTTTCAATATCGGGAGCTACGACTACATCATTGATGCCATCGACTCGCTGAAGGACAAGGCACTGCTGATCCTGATGGCGACACAGACGCAGGCAAAGTTCTTTTCTTCAATGGGTGCTGCGCTGAAACTTGACCCCACGAGGATCAAGACTGCCGAGTTCTGGAAGGTCCAGGGTGATCCGCTGGCCCGGGCTCTCCGCAAGCGTTTTAAGCGCGACGGACAGTACCCCAAACACAAGTTCCAATGCGTATATTCCGATGAACTATTGGAAAACAAAGGAACCCCGCCTGATGACGGCGAGGAACCCTCTATATTCAATAAGCCACATACCAACGGCACCCTGGCTCACATCACAGCCATCTTCGGATTTATGCTGGCAGGATTAGTCATTCAGGATGCCGTCAATACGCATAAATAATTAGCCCTACATATTAGTTCTGATGCGTCTGGCGCCAAGAGTGCACATAGTCCACCAAGGCACGAACGCGCTCGGGATCAGAGTCGTTGGGGATAGAGTCATCGGCTCCGAGGATGAAGTTGTCTGGGGCATTCTTCAGAATCTCATCCACCTCTGCCTTTGCCTCCTCCAAGGTTCCAGTATAGAGTTTGCCCTGACGAGCCAGACCTCCGAGAACAGGACGATCGAACAGTTTGGCAACCTGCTGAGTGGTCAGCGACTTGCCTTGGAACTCATGGTAGGGGACATTGATTACACTGCCAGGATAGTCCAGATAGTCATTGAACGACTCGGCCGAGAAGTGTCCGCCACCCTCGCATACGTGCAGGATGTTGAAAGGTGCTACCTCGTTGGCAGCATCAGCCAGCTGCTTGTCGTAAGGCTTGATAAGGTCGCGGAAGAGCTTGCCACCGAAAGAGTCGACATCACCACCCTGGCTAGAGATATAGAAGCCGTCGGCACCGGCCTTGCGGGCTTCGCGGATATAGTAGACCAGACTCTTGGTAAGTGCCTCAAGTGCTGGCTTCACGGCTTCAGGGTCTTTCTTGATCAGTTCGAACAGCTGCTGCTTAGCTGCCTTTGGGTCACTGGCATTCCATGTGCCTGCAGCCTGATTCAGCAGGGCAAGCGGTGAATAGACGGTAGGAATGATAAATGCCTCGTCCTTCAACTCACGAGCCAGTTCGCGGACAACGCCAATCTGCTCAACCCACTCCTGAGGTGTGATTTCCTTAATCTTCTTGAAATCAGCGGCACTCTTAATCTCCACCTGCTGCGGTACAAATTCATACTTCACATTGACGAAATCGACATGTGTAGCACGAAACCAGTCGATGTGCGACTTCACGGCCTTGTAACCGAATTTGTCGGGGAAGTGGACGTTGAAAAACACGGGCACATAGTCGTTGGGGCGACTCTGATCCAATACTTGTAACAGAAGCTCACGCTTGTTGTAGTTGTCATAACTCTGTGCAGAAACTTGTGCACTGAAAGCGGTTGCAGCCACTGCACTCAGCAGAATACTGCGGAAAATCTGATTCTTTTTCATTGTTCTTTGATTTTAATGGTTATTGTTTATGATTCTGTTTTTATTTCTTATGTGTCAGACGCCAGGTATGTGCATAATCGATCACAGCACGCAGTTTATCCCAGTCTGTCTCACCAGGCACGGTGCAGTCGGCACCAAGGATGAAGTTGGGTGCAGCATTCTCAAGCACCTCGTCGACAGCCTTCTTGGCCTCCTCGATACTACCTTTGGCAATGACACCCAGACGCTCGAGACCGCCAAATACCGGACGACTGAAACGCTGCTGTGCTTCCTTCAGGTTAAGTGTGGAACCATCTGAGAACTTCAGGGGCACGTTGATGATGCTGGCAGGATAGTCGGCATAGGCATAGAGTGCCTCAGCATTCTTATAAGGCGTGCCATAGTCGCAGATGTGGAGGATGTTGATCAGACCAATCTCATTGGCTACTTCTGACACATGCTTGTCCCACTGGCGCACCTGCTCCTTCCATATCTTCTCGGGAATAGAGTTGCCGTCACCGCCCTGGGTAGAGATATAGAAGCCATCGGCACCTGCCTTACGCGCTGAGCGCAGGTAGTTTTCGATAGAGAGTGACAGATTCTTGATAGCCTTGCCGAAGGCCTTTGGATTCTCCTCAATCAGCTTTTTGAAGTCCTTGCCACGTCCCAGTGTCTGATGCGCCAGTGAGAGTGGCGAATAAACGGTTGGAAGGACGAAGGCCTCGCCACCGAACTCACGAGCCAGATCAGCAATGACA
The DNA here is from genome assembly GCA_946183415.1 of uncultured Prevotella sp. GTDB lineage: Bacteria > Bacteroidota > Bacteroidia > Bacteroidales > Bacteroidaceae > Prevotella. The sequence continues at coordinate 18,923 of CAMHAM010000001.1, read as the reverse complement.
GCCACCTGAGGTGCAAAAAAATCCTCACCATAGACGGGCACTTTCTCCCAGTCGCTGCCTGAGTTAATCTCTATCTGAGGCACAGCAATCTCGTAGAACACCTTCACAAAGTCCATATTGGTGGCCTTGTAGAAAGCCTTGTGATCCTCAACAGCCTTACGGCCCAGCTTATTCTCAAAATGCAGAAAGAAGGCTGCTGGAACATACGCATTGGGGCGACTCTGGTCTAACACCTGGAGAATGCGTTCACGACGATTGTTTGCTACCTGCGACTGTGCATCGACAGTCTGTACGCCAGCTACTGCAAGGAGTGCCAAGGCGATCACTCTGGATAAATTCTTTTTCATTGTTCTGTTCTTTTTATTTAATTGTTACATTATCTCATTTTTACTCAAAACTGCTATCGTAGGGACCATCGCCAGTCTCACCGCTGTATCCCCAGTTCTGCTCCAGATTCGGATTCAGGATGAGCTGATCCTGCGGCAATGGCAGATAGTAGTTGCGCTTCGACACGTTCTTGATCTTTAGAGATTCCGTAGCGGGTGCGTGCTCCTTCACATACTTCACGAGGATATGCCAGCGCTTCAGGTCAAACCAGCGGTGTCCTTCCAGGATGAACTCACTCCAACGCTCCTTCCGCACGGCCTGACGAAACTCTTCCTGCGACAGTCCGCTTAGTTCGAGTGAAGTACCATCGGTAGGCTGATTCTGAATCTCCAGATAGGGACTCCAATAGGCACGACGACGGATCTGGTTGATGGCATCGTAGGCAGCAGCCGTGGGACCATTAAGCTCGTTTTCTGCTTCAGCCTTGATCAGCAGTATCTCGCCATAACGGATAATGACACTATTGGTAGACTGTCCTGCGGCATTGCCTGTAGAGGCAGGGTTAGCAAAGTTGAGCGAGTCGATATACTTGCGGAAGCGGGGTACGGTGAAGATAAAGTCCACCCCTGGCGTATTCGGATTGGGCAGATGCTTGGCCCATGAGCCGTCGCGACGCTGGTCGTTGGGATCCATCTTTTCGTAGTACTGGTCACTGGTGGCCAGCAGTACGGGTTCTGCATTGTCCCAGTTGGTGGCGAATACACAGTGCCCCGTGGTATTGCCGTTGATGGTGCGGTCGTGCTCTACTGTGAAGATATGCTCCGGACCGTTCTTCTTATCCACCGACCAGTTGTCGATGAACTTATCCAGCAAGCGGTATTTGCCTGAGTCGATCACCTTCTGGGCATACTGCACAGCCTTCTGATAGTAGTCTTTCTGGTTGGCCTTGCCTTTCTCTGTAGATGTCTGGGCCCACTCCAGATAAACCTTCGAGAGGAAAGCCGTAGCTGCCAGACTCGATGCTTTGCTGTCGCGATTAGAATAGTTGGCAGGCAGATTCTCTGCAGCCGTAAAATCATCTACAATCTGCTGGAACACCTCATCTGTTGTATTACGTGGTGCTCCCTCACCCTCACCATCGTGGAGTACGATGGGCACACCACCGAAGTAGCGTACGAGGTTGAAATAGAGATAAGCACGCAGGAAACGGGCTTCGTTGATGTAGTTCTGTTTCGACTGTTCGTCGAGCCAGTCAGCGGCTGTCACTTTATCGATGATCACGTTGGAACGGTTGATACCGATATAGTGAGACTCCCACGCATTTACAACGAAAAGATTCGAAGGTTGTACGGCGAAGTTGGCTACCTCACGGATATGGGCTGAGTTGGTCTGAGCACCAGCCTTTACATAGTCCGTCTGCAAATCATTCAGATAGATCATCTGATTATTCCAGATACCATACATGCCGCCTACGGTGAACTCCTGATAGATACCGTTGATGGAGGTTTCGATATCTTCCTTACTCTGATAGAAATCGTCCTTATTGATAGAACTTATGGAACTCTGTTCCAAATCGGCGCAACTGCTCAGTGTGAGCCCTGCTGCCAGGATATATGTTGAGAAATATTTTTTCATAACGCTTATAGAGTGATATTAAATCCAACAAGTACTGTCTTAGCCGTGGGGTATGCACCATAGTCGACACCCTGATAGAGGGCACTGGTCTCGTCGATACCATTGCGGTTAGCCTCAGGGTCGTAGCCATTGTAGCTGGTGAAGGTGAAGAAGTTCTGCAGTGATACATAAAGACGCAGTTTGGCATCTTTGGTAATCTGGGGCACAGCCAGTGTATAGCCTAACTGGATATTGCGAATCTTCAGGTATGACGCATCCTCCACGAAGCGCGAGTCGGTATAGATAGAGGTAGCACTGCTGGCCTTCTGGATGGTATTGCTGGGGTTGGTGGGTGTCCAACGGTCAGCCACCTCAGCCAATGGATTATAATAATAGCCGTTGCCACGATCCAGACGACAGGCCAGAGCATTGAAGAGCTTGTTACCATAGCTGCCACTGGCACTGATAAAGAGGTCGATGTTCTTATAGGATACCTTGGTGTTGAAACCGTATGTGAACTTGGGTTGGATATTACCCAGCACCACGCGGTCCTGCTCGTTCACAACGCCATCGCCATTGACATCCTCGAACTTCGGGTTACCTGGCTCTACGGTCGAGTGAGTCTGTGCAGGAAGACTTGCAATATCCTCATCAGCCTGGATAATACCCTTGAACTTGTAGCCAAAGAAGGAGCCAAGGGGTTCGCCTACTTTCACGATCAGCGGATTCAAATACGACATAGTCGCACTGCTGAAGTTAGGAATAAACGATTCTGAATCCCCCAGACTGGTTACTTCATTCTTGTTGTGGGCAATATTGGCATTCACATTCCATTTCCAGTTCTTATTATCAACAAGCACACCGCCGACCTCCAGTTCCAGTCCCTTGTTAGTTACAGACCCGATGTTCTTCAGAACGGTGGAGAAACCCGTCACCTGCTCTACAGGCACATCGAGCAGCAGATCGCTCGTCTTCTTGTAATAGGCATCAAGCGTCACCGTCAGACGATTCTTGAAGAAGCCCGTACTCAGACCTACATTGTACGAAGTCGTAGTCTCCCACTTCAAATCTGGGTTCGACTTATTCGCGATGACATAGCTGGTAGCCAACTGGTTATTGATAACTACCGTTCGGGGTACAACGTTGGCGACAAACTGATAATCACCAATTTCCTGATTACCTACTGTTCCGACGGAGGCACGCAGTTGTATAAAGTCAACCTTCTTTCCAAGATGGATCCACTTCTCACGGTCGATATTCCAGGAAGCACCTAAAGAGGGGAAGTAGCCCCAACGATGATCTTTGGCGAAGCGGCTCGAGCCGTCAGCGCGCAGCGTTGCCGAGATATTATAACGAGAATCATAACTATAGTTGACACGACCTATCCATGACTGGAGCGTGGAAATATAGTGACTGCTCGTCGAAGGGAGCGTCGTGCCTGCAGCACTGAGGTTGTCATAGCCTGTAGCATCATTGCTGAAGCTGTGGGCTGTAGTGGAGAAACTGCTGCGGTCTGTTCGCTGGGCAGTGTATCCAAGAAGAACAGTCAGCGAATGAACGCGCTTGAATACATTGCTATAGGTAGCGGTGTATTCTGTCTGCCAAGTATTTGTTTTCGCCTGTCCCACAGAGGCATAACCGTTGTTGGCAATACCGCCCGTAGTATATGATGGTGCATAGAAACTCTGACGTGTGTTCGAGAGATCGGCACCCAGACTGGCTTTCAACTTCAACTGGGGGATGATGGTCCACTCTGCAAAACCCGTACCGATGATTCGGGTATTCTCTGTCTCCGTCTTCGTATTCTCCAAATCACTGATCGGATTACCGACCTTACCATTATAGATATCAACGCTTGTGGGGTTAGGCTCATAGTTGTAAGAGCCGTCGGCATTGTAGATTGGTGCATAAGGTGTATGGGAGATGGCTGCGAACCAGTTATTAGGGGCAAACATGCTGTTCACATTCTCCTGACCAGTCACCTTATTATATGCAGCATTGGCATTCACGCCAACGAGCAGGTTCTTGAAGACATTACGCTCATAGTTGACGCGCCCAGCATAGCGCTTCAGTCCTGTATTGATGATGATACCATCCTGACTCTTATAACTGCCACTGATACTGTAGCGAGAGATTTCATCACCTCCCACAGCTGATATCTGGTGCTCTTGCTGGAAACCTGTCTGCAGAGCAGCATCCTGCCAGTCATAGGTCGCAGTAGGCTGCTCCACGCCATAACCAAGTTCCCCTCTCTCATAGAGTTCATTCCAGACATCGGCCCACTGCCAGGCATCGAGGAATTTCAGTTTCTTGGCGATTTTGCTCCATCCGAAGCTGGCATTATAACTAATATTGTTCTTGCCATGAGAGCCCTTCTTGGTGGTGATGATAATCACACCGTTGGCACCTCGCGTACCATAGATGGCTGTAGCCGATACATCCTTCAGCACTTCTATGCTCTCAATATCAGATGGATTCAAAAAAGCCAACGGATCAAGAGTGGCATCATTACCCTTTGCACCTGTGCGTGTAGAGGCAGGATCGTTGTAAACTATGAATCCGTCAATCACATAGAGGGGCTCATTGCCACCAGTGATGGAGTTACCACCACGGATGCGGATGATGCTGGCTGCACCAGGCTGACCACTGGTAGTGGTCACGTTCAGACCTGCCACAGCTCCCTGCAGGGCACTCTCGACGGAGGTGTTGTGCTGCTTCAGCAACTCATCGCCTACTGACGAGATGCTGCTGGTGAGTTCCAGGCGCTTCTGTGCACCGTAGCCCACGACTACCACCTCATTCAGGCGGCTGGCATTGTCGATTAGCTGAATCTCAACAGGTTCTTCAAAATCATAGACATCTACATCCAGCGGACGATAGCCCACATATTCCACTCTCAAGGTCAAAGGAGGCTCCACCTTTGTCTGTAGGGAGAAATTGCCGTCGATATCCGTCACGACGCCCTTGCCCTTTTCGCTCTTCACGATGACGGAGGCACCGATCAGCGGCTCGTCATTGCGTGCGTCTTTTATATGTCCTGTGATCAACCCTTGCGCCAAGGCATAGAGGGGGCTGATCGCAACAAGCGTTGCAATAAACAATCTTTTTACCATAAGTCTGTTTTACTTTTTTACCTTTTTACCTTTATTTCTGTGCGGTAAGGGTAGTCTTCACCTTATCGATCTGTTCTTGTGTCAGTTTGTTATCCAGATTCAATAATCCGTATTCGTGATTATACTTTGTACCATTCTCGAGCACCCACTGCAGGAAATGGTTGATGGCATCGTCGCTCTGATTGTAGCTTACGCCCACCTTCTCGACAGCGATTTCTGAGACCTTTCCACTCTCAAGGGCTGCGATGAGCTCATCAAGGGTGGCTTTGTCGGAGAAGCTTTCTTCGAGATTCTTCTTCATATCTATACCGATAATTGTGAGTTCGTTCTTGATATGACGGCTCTGCAGATCGAAGATATTGGGCAGGGCATTGAACGATACACCCAGGGGGTCCTTCGTCAGAGCGGTATTCAGGAAGAGATCATCTCCTGAGATACGCTTGCCTCGGAAACTACTGCTCTCCTCGCCGAAGTTATGGGCGAACGATGTGGCTACCGACGTGGCGTTACTGCCGCTATAGACCACGAGGTTTTCGAACTGTTTGATCTTCTTGACGTCCTCATCGAAATCGTCATTAAGGAAATAAAGCTGCTTCAACTTCTTCGAGTTCAGGTGCTTGCCTTCCAGCACTTTGGCAGCCTCACTACCACTGGCTGTGATAGGCAGCACGGCGAACTCTCCGAAATAAACAACTGTATGGCTAAGGTCTTCTGGTTTTGCATCTTGATTATCGAATACGACATTCAAATCTATGTTACCCTGATTCTGATTGCCTTTGGCGATCTGGAACTCTACGTCAGGCTGTGTTTTTGCATATTCGGTTATCCACTTCTCCACCAGCGGACGAGCGAATCGCGGTGCCTTCACATAACGCACGCTGCTCGCGTTGGTAGAATTCTGCTCAGCCCAAATGTTGCTGATATTGATACTCAGTAATACTGCTATTGTTAATGCTAATTTTTTCATATTGTTTCTTTTTTATTGCTTGTTCTAAACCTATTATATATATTACTCCCTTCATCGTCATTGCCATCATACTGCGGCAACCGCTCGACACAATGTGTCGCTTGCCTAAGCAAGAACAATACTCGCGCATTCGCATATCACACATTCGTTTCATAATTCTCTTGTTTTTAAATGTTTAATGTTTCTGAAATTTATTCTTTCTGTTTCACGGTGCAAAGGTACGGCGATTTCAGCATTCCCACAATCCCGACATTGGGGCATACTGTATACCAAAAGTTTGGTATATTGCACAAAAGGGGCCTGTAAAATCAAGATAAGAAAGACAAATAGCCCTTTAGATGCCATGATATTGACTTATGAATTCTGTCTCTTGCGACTGGATTCAGAGCTATTCCGTATGTTTGTCGCAGATTCGCATCTTTGTCGCATAGACTTCAGACGAAATCCTGCAAAAGAATTGTTTGGTAATAAAAACCGCCGTACCTTTGCACCGGCAATCAGACAAGACAAGTTCTGAGTGACAGAAAGAGAATAAAAAAAATAAGTAATAATAAAAAATTAAAATCCAAGTCCCGGAAGGGCAAACAATGAAAATGAAAGAGAAAGGTATTATGAAGAAATGGTTGTTAACACTATGTGTAGCCCTGCTCAGTCTGGGTGCACAGGCTCAGGAGAGAGGTGATTTCGCTGTTGGCGTGCGTGGCGGCATCGATATTGTCAGGTTTGACTTCGGTAAATGGAGCGATACATCTACTCGGTTCGGTATTGGCGCATTCGGACAGTACAATCTCTCGAAGCACTTCCGCCTCGACCTAGAGGGTATCTATCATCCCAAGAATGATCATGTATCTGACTTCCAGCTGGGTCTTGACGTTCAGTACCTGATCCACATCAGTGATAAGTTCAAGATATATCCGCAGATCGGTTATGGATTTGCCTTCGTGAAGGAGGATACGTATACAACTACAAACGGCCAAAGTTCCATCACCGTTAAGGGAGGTAATAAAACCGATGGTGGTTTCCAGATAGGTGCAGGACTGCAATACAACCTCGGTGAGAACTGGTTCATTGGCGCAGACTACAGATTCCAGCCGGCTATCTTAGGTCGTGTCCACGTGATTCTGGCCAGTGTGGGTTACAGATTCTAATCCAAGGGGCGTTCTATAATAATCAGAGGGAGTCACGAAAGTCGTGGCTCCCTCTGATTGTGCGCCTCTCGTTTGTCTTCCTTCACGATGGGATAGAGTTCGATGAACTCGCCCTGATGCGTCTGACCGTCGTTGATGAGTTCGGCAAACTTCTGTCCGACAGTGTCGATGTCGTGGAAGCCGGGCAGTGCCATGTTGCCGTTGAGGTCGGTGGTGGTGGGGCCAGGGTGAACGGAGAATATCTCCACTGGCGTATTGCCCTGTTGGAACTCGGCTGCCATCACGCCCATCATCGCATTCTGCGCCGCCTTGCTGGTGACGTAGGCCAGCGGGTGCCAGTAGGGACTGATCTCCGAGGGCACGGTGATGTTGGCGATGCGCCCACTGTTTTTAGCTATCAGTGGAATCAGGGCCTTGGTGAGCGCGAAGGTGCCGATGAAGTTCACATCGAGCGTCTCGCGGATGACATTGATCTCAGTATGCTCACTGTCCACACTCATGTCGCCAGGGATGCCAGCATTATTGACGAGCAGCGACAGCTCAGGATACTTCTCATTAATCTCCAGAACGGCCTTCTCGATGTTGGCCAGATCTTTCAGTTCGATATTCACCCAACCTAACACCTCGATGCCCTGAGACTTCAATTCCCCAATGGCTTTTGAAGCACGTTGCTCATCGCGTGCACCGATAATCACCTGCCAACCACTGAGTCCCAAATGTTTGGCTATCCCAAATCCGATGCCTTTATTGGCACCAGTTACAAAAACAATCTTTTTTCCCATTTCTTTCTATTTTAATGTTTTGTGGGTGCAAAGGTACACTATTCTTTGGAATTACATGAATAATATCCAAGAAATTTATAGATGCACCTCTTTGTCCACAATTTCGCCATTCTGAATCTTGAAGGAGTTCAGGTGGATGCCCTCGTGGAGCGAGAGGATGGCATAGCGGATGGTGGAATCGGCGGCCAGGCGGAGGTCCTCCTGCGAGGGGCGCGAGGGCGAGGCTGGATGGCTGTGCCAGTTGGCGAGAATCTTTAAGCCCTTGCTGCGTGCATATCGGAGGGCGGCAAACTGGTCCTTCGGGGCAAAGGAGAAGTGCTCCGGCGAGTGGTCGATGTTCTCCATCCAGTAGTTCTCCGTCACGACATCCCCGTCAGGGCCGCTGGTTCCCAGCAGGTAGCCGCACGTCTCGTCGGGTGCGTCCTGCCGGGCCTGACTTACTAACTTATCAATGATTTCTTGTGGTATTTTCATCCTTCAGTGGCTTTTGAGGTCGCAAGCGGCCTGTTCGTAATCTATCAGATGGTCGATAGTAGGATTTGAGCCGCAGACGGCGCACGAGTCGCGATGACGGACTGGCACCGTGCGGAACAGCATGGTCTTGGCATCGAAGGTGAGCAGACGATTCGTCAGCAATTCACCAACACCCGTAAAGTACTTCAGCGTCTCAGCGGCCTGGATGGTGCCCAGCATACCGGCGATGGCACCCAGCACACCTGCCTGTGAACAAGTGGGCACAGCTCCTACGGGAGGTGGCTCCTTGAACATACAACGGTAGCAGGCCGTGCCTGGCAGATGGGTGAACGTCTGGCCGTTGAAGCGCAGGATGCCCCCATGCGAGAAGGGCTTGCCTGCCATCACGCAGGCATCGTTGATGAGGAACTTCACGGGGAAATTGTCTGTACCATCGACGATAAAGTCGTACTCCTTAATGATATCGAGTGCATTCGCAGAATCGAGGAACTCATAGTAGGTATCGACCTTTACATCAGGATTGATGGCCTTGATCTTCTCCTCGGCACTCTTCACCTTCGGCACGCCCACATCCTTTGTGAAGTGGATGACCTGACGCTGGAGATTGCTCAAATCGACCACATCAGCATCCACGATGCCAATGGTCCCGATGCCTGCCGCAGCGAGGTAGAGCGACACGGGAGCCCCCAGACCGCCAGCACCCACCACGAGCACACGCGCGTTCATTATCTTCTCTTGGCCCTCCACGCCTACATCCTGCAACAAGATGTGTCGTGAATAGCGCTGTATCTGTTCTTCAGTAAAATCTATCATAAAGCCCCTCCTCCCATGAAATACAGGAAATCGACCTTGTCGCCCTCCTTGATCTGGACACTATTCCAGTCCTCGCGCTCGGCGAACTCCTCGTTCACCTGCACGCTGACCATCTCAGGGTTCTCTACCAGCAACTGCTTGATCAGTTCACTCACGCTGAGCGGCAGATTAACATTCTGCGCGTCTCCATTTACATAAATCTTTGCCATAATCGTTTGAGTTTGAAATCATGCTGCAAAGGTACGGTGATTTCCGCGATGCCACAATCCCACAGGGAGGGTAAATTGCATACCATATCAAGGGTATGCGAAATGCCGCGAACAGGCGATTGTGGGAGTGGCAAAACCGCCGTACCTTTGCAGCGTGATTAGATCACACTGCGAAGTCAGGCTGCACCTCGGCATAGAGCGAGCTCTCTGCTTTCGGTTTGCACTGACTTTGCACCCAGACTCAAACGCATAAAAAAATATGGCAGACAACAAGAAACTAAGCATCATCGCCTTCAGTGGCGATTTCGACAAACTGACGGCAGTATTTACATTAGGTACGGGCGCGGCAGCGGTGGGGTATGAAGTGAATATCTTCTTTACCTTCTGGGGGCTCGACGCCATCAAGCAGAAACAGGGACGCTCGTTCACGGGTGGCAATTGGCTGACGAAGATCTTCGGCTTCATGATGGGTGGACTGAAAGTGACACCCACGAGTCGCTTTAACTTCCTCGGTGCAGGCCCCAGGATATTCCGCTCGCTGATGCGTAAGAACAACGTAGCGACGCTCGAGGAGCTCGTGGAGGCCGCCAAGGCTCTCGGCATCAACCTCTACGCCTGCGAGATGGCGATGCACGTGCTGGGGCTCAGGCGCGAGGACTTCATCCCCGAGGTGAAGGACGTGCTCGGTGTCGCGTCGTTCCTGAAGCTCTCGGAAGGTGGACAAACGCTGTTCATATAAAATTGAAGAATTGAAAAACTGAAGAATTGAAGTTATGGCAACAAAGACATTAGACATCACGAAGGAACACTGCCCGATGACCTTCGTCAAAACAAAGATTGAGCTTTCAAAGCTACAGCCGGGCGATATCCTCGAAGTGCTACTCACTGAGGGCGAACCTCTCGACAACGTGCCCCGCAACGCCCGCGAGCAGGGATATAATGTGCTTTCGGTAGAGCATGTGGAAGGCACCACACACAAAGTGACGATAAAAAAGTAAAAAGGTAAGAAAATAAAAGGCAAAATAAGTATAACTAAAGTTTCGCAAGTGATGGCGCACCTGCATAATTTAACATAAAATAGGAATAAAAATGGCCTCGATGTTTGGTTAACTCACTGAAAATGAGTAATTTTACAATCGCCAAAAAGTAAAATTCAAACATCAAAGCCGTGAGCAAAGGTACAACAATTATTTCAGATTTGAGAAGCTTTTTCTCAGAAAATGAGAATAACCGTGCAATTAATGCGATTATGAGAGTGATGGAGTGCATAAACATACGTCCGGACCAGATAGGGACAGAGAAGAAGGAGAACTGCAAGTTCACGAACGTGCAGGTCCTGAATCTTCTGATGCTGTTCCCGTTCTTCGTCGTCAGGAATGCATACCGGTACTCGGGCTCTTCATTAAGCCGCCTGTTCTGTTGTGAGAAGGACATGTTCTATCGTTTTATGAATGATGGTAATATCAAATGGCGCAAGCTGCTGTACGCTATGAATCTCCAGCTGCTGCGTAAGATCAGCCGCAGCACAGAGGCTGAGCATGACAAGCCTGTCTGCCTGATTATCGATGACACTGACGCTCCGAAGAGCGGACGTAAGAGTGAGCTCATCGGCAAGGTATTCTCTCACCTTGAGCACAAGACCATCCTTGGCTACAAATGTCTTACACTGCTTCTGAGCGATGGGATGAGCCAATTGTTTCTCGATTTCTCACTTCATGGTGAAGAAGGCAGTAATCCTGACAAGAAGCAAGGGCTGACGGACAAGCAACGCAGTGAGCGTTTCTCTGCCGACTATACGGGCCTGAGCGTCGAGGAACGCATCAAGGAGTACACGATGTCGAAGATAGACAAGGCCATCGAGATGGTAAAGTACGCCATCAAGCGCGGCATCCGATTCGACTATCTGCTCATTGACAGTTGGTTTACCTGTGCAGACTTCGTTCGTCTGATAACCAGCCGACACATCAAGTGTCATCTGATTGGAATGATCAAATTGGGAAAGACCAAATACCACACCCAGTGGGGTGATCTGACAGCCAACCAGATTATCAAGAAGCTCCAGAAGCAGGGCCTCACCAAGCACAATAGGACATTGAAGTGCATCTATTGCACCATCGATGTGAAGTTTGCTGGTACCACCGTGCGCCTGTTCTTCTCGAAGCGAGGCAGGAATGGGCATTGGAATGGATTGCTCACAACGGATCTCTCGCTCAGTTTTCTCAAAGCATACAGGACGTACGCCACCCGCTGGACTACCGAGGTGGCTTATCACGATTGCAAGCAGCTGCTCGACTTCGGCAGATGTCAGAGCGTACACTTCTCTGCGCAGATTGCCAGCTTCACGCTGACCATGATGCAGTATAACATACTTTGCACGGTGAAACGGTTTGAGGCCTACGAGACCGTCGGAGCACTCTTCCGTGAAGCCACTACTGGCACTCTCGAGCTGTCCGCCTCGGACAGGATATGGGAACTGATATTGGACACCATCCTGGAAATCGCAGAGATGATCTCTGCCGATGCCAGTGAACTGCTTTCTGCGGTTATTGATGCCAATCCTAAGTTCCATAAACTCTATCAAATGTATAAATTAGTCGCTTGATGAATGAATATTCACTTGCGAAAGTTCAGTTAAATTAATATGCATATGAAAAGACTATCATTAGCAATCATTTTCGCCTGCTTCACGCAAGCCGACTGCCAGCAATGGCAACAACGGAGGCATGGACATGATGGTCGATGACAAGGGTGTTAAAGTACTTTTTGTTTACTTCATCGAAGCCTGAAGTATCTCCGTGATGTCCTCGGGCTTCAAATCCATATATCCGGCAGGATAGCAGATGGTACCCTCGGTGATGCCAGGGATCATATCCTCTGTGGCTCCAAGTTCGCTGATGGTCAGAGGCAGACCAATCTCCAGCATCCAGTTCTTCAGAGCCTCGAGTCCTGCTTCGGCTATCTGCTCGTCGCTCATTCCCTCGCCTTTGATATCCCACACGTTCTTGGCAAAGCGTACGAACTTGGCCAGACCGGGCTTCATGGCACGATGATAATAGGCCATAGAGACGGAAGCCAGACAAAAGCCGTGAGGTGCATGTGTCCAGGCACCGATGGAGTGGCCGATCATGTGAACCATCCAGTCCTCATGCTTGCCCAGTCCGATGAGCGTGTTGAGTGCCCAGGTGGCAGTCCACATGATATTCGAGCGGGCTTCGTAGTCCTGTGGATTCTTCACGGCGATACGAGAAGCGGTGATCAGACTTCGCATCAGACCTTCAGACAGGTAGTCGCTGGTGTTGTCATCGAAGTCGCTGAAATACTGCTCCATGATGTGGTTCATGATGTCGTAGATGCCAGCCTTCATCTGATTGTCAGGCACGGTCATCGTGAACTTCGGATTAAGAATAGAGAACTTCGGCATCAGTCGATTGTCGAATACATGGCCTACCTTGAACGTATGCTCTGCGTCGGTTATCACCGTGCCTGCATTCATCTCCGAGCCAGTACCTGCCATCGTCAGGATGCATGCTACAGGCAGCAGACGCTGATCGGCTGCGGGCTGTTGCTGCTTCAGCCAGAACTGATCCCAGTAGTCACCCTCGTAATAGACGGATGCTGCCACAGCCTTCGAATAGTCGCAGACACTACCGCCACCGAGAGCCAGAATCAGGTCGATGCTGTTCTCACGGGCTATCTTGACACCCTCGTTCAACTTCTCCAGCGTGGGATTGCTCATCACACCTGGATTCTCTACGATGGTCTTGCCTGCCTCGCGTAGGATGGCTACCACCTGGTCGTAGATGCCGTTACGTTTCACACTGCCTCCGCCGTAGTTCAGCATCACGACGGGGCCATAGTTCTTCAGTTCGTCCTTGAGGAAGTTCAAAGACTCATCACCAAAAAACAGTTTGGTGGGATTATAGTATGAAAAGTTGCCTAACATAGTTATTGATTATTTTACTTCACGTTCCTGAATGGTCTTGCCAGATCCCCAAGCCGTGCCGACTTTCTCGCCGACTACACGGTATTCGTTCTTGGCAGAATCGAAGATGACGGGCTGAAGCTTGCCGAGGTCGATGTTACCCTCCTCGTCGAGGATGCTCTCGTCAGCACTCATGTTGACAATCTCGCCAACGACACGGGCACCACCGTTCTCGTCTTCATCGAAGGTCACGACCTTGCACTCCAGCGTCAGCTTGTACTCGTTGATGATAGGTGCATCGACATTGGGACTTGGTGTGATGGTGAATCCCGCTTTAGCCACCTTGTCGGGCACGTCGTTGCCGGACACGATGCCGAAATAGTCGCTCTGGACAATATCACCCTTCGTGGCAAAACTGATGGTGAAAGCCTTCTTCAGACGGATATTGTCCGTGGTCTTGTGCTTGGAGAGTTCGAAGGTGATATGCTTTGGTCCACACTGGCCACCCCATGCTGCCATCATCACGTCGGGATTCTTGTTTTCGTCCCATGTAGCAATCATGATGGCGGGCAGTGGTGTGATAACAGCCTTGTCGCTGAAGTTCTTGCGACCCTCAACGGCCTTTACCTCGACTTTCTCCTGAGTAGGATTCTCATTGACGTTTGCCTCACTCTTCTGCTCCTTATTTCCACAGGCGGCGATGAGCAGTGCGCCTGTCAGCACGAGGGCTGATGATTTCATAAATTTCTTCATAACAATTGTTCTTGTTTTTATTTATTGCTTTCTGAATTTGTTCCGTAGCCGTTTATAGCCTTCAACGCCCAGAATGGTCAGACCTCCATACTGGCAGGTCTTGGCCAGTCCGAAGAGCACAGCCCAAAGCACGCCTTTTGCTGTTGTACTGATAGGCAGCAGCATCTGGGCAAAGGACAGGATATAGAAGGGTATGCAGCACATCAGGACGATGACACCAGTCCTGAACGAAAGGGATTGCAGCCACTCTTTGATCTTCATGCCCATTCGAAGTTGTCCTTTCCTGCACCGACCTCGAAATGATACTTCGCGATGCCGAGATCCAACTGGGTATAGCCAATCAGCGAGAAGCTTCTTTTGGCGATTACCTGGGCAGGCTTGCTGTCTTTGGCGGGTACATATTCAAAGAAGAACTTCTGCTGGTTCACGGCTGTCGGGGCAAGCAGGGCTGCTTCGACACCCTTGCGGAACCATGAGGGGGTGATGTCACTGGCGTTGCTCGCTTTTCCTACGGTCTTGATCTTATGGCCGACTCCCTGTGTCTCACCATAGCCGATGGCGATATAGGCCTTGATGACCTCACCTTCTTCGAGCACATAGGTTCCTGGAATCTTTGAGTAGCTGAGTCCCACCCAACAGGTATTCAAACCGAGTGTCTGAGCCAGAAGTACCAGATGTTCGCCGTAGTAGCCGATACGCTCATCAAGGTCTTCTGCCTTTTGGCCAGCCATGACCAGATAGTTGGTCACGTTGGAGAACTTACCGTACTTGGCCAGCTTGCCCTGGAAGGCTTTCGGCTCATTCTTGATCAACTGGATATGAAGATGTCCCTGACGGTTCTGCTCTTCAATCTCCTTCTCCAGCACCTTGACAATGTCTTCTGCCAACGGCTGTGCTTTGTACGCCCTTACGCTATGACGGGCTTTGATTGCTTCTTCTAAAGTCATATTAATATATCATTTTTTTGTGTCGGTTGTTTATTTCTTTAATGTTTCGATGATTGAATCTAATTCACTGGCCAGATGCGTGTAGTCATCCATCTGGAGCGGGCAGGCTTTCAACGTTTCACCCATGCCTGCAGGGATAAGCTTGTAGGCTTCTTCCTCCATATCGCAACCTTTCTTTGTAAGACTGACTATCTGCTGGCGCTTATCCTCCTTGCCACGCTTGCGAACCACGATACCAAGTTTCTCCATACGCTGAAGCAAGGGCGTAACGGTGTTTGTTTCGAGCTGCAGACGATGAGCAATGTCGTTCACTGGTTGGGAATCCTGCTCCCACAGCACCATCAGAACGAGGTACTGCGGATAGGTAATACCCAACTCATTCAGCATCGGCGTGTAAGCCTGTGTAATGAGACGTGCCGCCGTATATAGACGGAAGCATATCTGGTTGTCAAGCTGTAATTCTGCGTGCATAATTTTCAATTCTCAATTGTCAATTAAGCCAACATGGCTTCCACGTCCTTCTCGAAGTCTTTGGGCTCTGTGGTGGGCGCAAAGCGCTTGATGGTCTCACCATCCTTTGAGATCAGGAACTTGGTGAAATTCCACTTGATGTCACTGTCCTTCTCCACGCTCTTGCTGATGGCCTTGAAGAGCGTCTTGGCAGCTTTGGCTTTCAGGCCGTTGTACTCCTCTGTGGGAGCTACGCTCTTCAAATACTCGAAGATGGGCTGCGCATCGGGGCCGTTGACATCACCCTTCTTCATAATCTGAAATGTAACACCGTAGTTCAGTTGGCAGAACTCCTCAATCTTTGCATCGCCCTCAGGATCCTGCTCCTTGAACTGATTGCAGGGGAAGCCGACAATCACCAGTCCCTTGTCCTTATACTTCTGGTTCAGTTCCTCCAGTCCTGCGAACTGAGGTGTGAATCCACACTTGCTGGCAGT
Source organism: uncultured Prevotella sp. (assembly GCA_946183415.1). GTDB lineage: Bacteria > Bacteroidota > Bacteroidia > Bacteroidales > Bacteroidaceae > Prevotella. The sequence continues at coordinate 2,907 of CAMHAM010000001.1, read as the reverse complement.
GTTGACAATCAGCAACACCTTACCCTGAAACTGTGAGAAATCAATCTCCTTACCTCTGCTTGAAAAAGCCTTGAAATCATAAATCTTTGCCATATCTTTTATCTGTTTAAATCGTTCACGATGCAAAGGTAAGAAGAATGTTTTATATCGCAAGCGATTTATCTGAAACTTTAAGAGAGTTTAACAATATATCGCCTGCGATGTTTCCTTTATGTAATCTTTAGAAGACAGATGCTACCAATGAATAAAGGTCCTTGTTCACGGGCTATACAACCTCTTTCCCAAAAGGTGAAAGAGCCAGCTTTGCAAGTCGGAAGTGCATCTTTCCGAATGGGATGCCGATGATGGTGATACAGAATATGAGACCGTAGAAGATGTGTGTAAGCCATATCCAGATGCCGCCAACGAAGAACCACAGCACATTCATGAAGATGCTCAGACAGCCTGGTTGTGATGGTTTCCATTTCACTTTCGTGCCGAACGGCCAGATGGCCAGCATACCCAGTTTCAGGCTCTGCAAGCCAAAGGGGATGCCGATGATGGTGATCATCAGTATCAGGCCTGCGATGAAATACTCCAAGGCTATATGCAAGCCTCCGAATACGACCCAGATGATGTTTCCTAACGTCTTCATTGATCTGTTCCCTTTAAAAGTTTCTATCTGTTAGACGTAATAACGGCATGAAAAGTTGCAATAATATTTAATTTTACACTTCTTCAGTTTCATGCTACGAGTTTTTAAGTCAGAGGCCCTGTCAGCTATCGGCAATCAGAATTTTGAAAGAAGCAGATATTCTCGCCCTTCTCGTGGTATTTAACATTTTCTGCAGTTATGCGGATTTTGTGAACGGTTCTGTCATCGTGACGAACATTATAGTCCAGCATCAAAATGAATGCACCCATTTTCTGATTGCCATATTGTTCTGTCATATTTTCGATATGGCGAATCTTAACCTCCTTGTCATCGATGAATGCTTGAACCTGAAAATCTTCGAGTTTCACAGAATAGTCTATTACTCCATTGTTATTATCTCGGTAGAGTTTCTCATCGTATTTCATAGCCTCTGTTGCACTCATCGGACGGGTATAAACCATCAGGGCATTAGTTCCTGTAGGGCAGAATGCTGTCGTGCCATACAGTTCAAGCCTATGGTAGCGAGGATTGATGGTCAAGTCCTTGTCGGCAATGATATTCCAAGCCCAGAATTCCAGTCGTCGATCTTGTTCAGGAAGTTTACTGAATCTTACATACTCATCCCACTTGATAGCAGTAAGAGCCATGTATTTTCCTGGCTTAATTCCGTTCATCAGATAGAATCCAACGCTGTCGGTTACTACACTGTCAATTGCATTAAAGCGCCCATCCATGAGCATGACAGTACAATTACTGATAGGCTTGTCATTGAAATCGGTGACTCTGCCTGAAATTTTAATTGTTTGCTGTGCAAAAGCTGAAAGACTGGCCACAGTCAATAATAAGGATAATAACAGTTTCATAACACTTTCTTAAATATCTTCAATATGGTAGACGTTAGCGTCATTTCAATTGTTTGCCGTCAGCGAAAGCATTGCCAACGGCTTTACCAAGCTGGATATAGGTGTGATGAACAGGATCGAATGTGATCAGATTCATCTTCTCCACATCGGGTTTGCCGTCTTCTGCCAGATACTTTTCATCACAGAGAATTAACCAAGCTCCAATACTACCACCAAGTACAGCCAAGCCTAATAATGCAGCCTCTCTTATACGCCACTTGGACTTCTTGGCTTTCCACTTATCTATACCATACATGAAGAAAGTGACCACGTTGATGACAGCGAGGTAGATGAGGGCGATATGTAGGTAGCTCTGGTCGTTCATCAGTTTATCTTAGTCATGTGATAGCCCATACGTTTCAACTGCATAGCAGCTCCAAAGAGGTAGAGTTGGTGAAGGCATGAGACATAGGCATCGAAAGCCTCCTTGGTTCCAGGCTCTATACGCTGGTGCATCAGGGCATTATAGACCCGTGAGGCACACTCGCCAGTGACTTTCTCCAGAACGGTGTAGTCAACACCTTGCAGCAAAAGGACATCTTCACGGATATATTCGTCCATCGAGTCATAGCCTCGTTTGTCGCGCATGTAGGCATAGAGGTCGTCAATTTTGGAATAGATATCCCATTCCGTGTCCCACATCTTGGCAACGGCCATGCCGATATACATCATCCATCCGAGCGAGGCCGAGGGATAGTCCTGAAACTCGCGGATGCCATCTGGGATATAAGCCTTGGCTATCTCTTCCCATTTGTCTTCTACATCGGGACACTCCGGCAAGCGTTCATCCACCTCCTTCATTGACAGCAGGAACTGGTGCAGATCTTGGTGCAGTTTTTCTTCAAATTGATCCATTGTTTCTCTTAAACTTTGTTGTAATTGAGGGCAAAGTTACTCATTTCTGCCCGAATTTCTGTACTTTTGTGCCAACAATTAGGAACATTTATGAAGTTATGATAGAAATTGGACTGAAACATACGAGCGAATTGAGAGTTACAGACGATGTTATTGCAATAACTGTTGGGTCTGGAGACTTGCCAGTTCTGGCAACTCCTATGATGATGGCCTTGATGGAGAATGCAGCCATGCTTGCCGTTGCTGACGAACTTCCTGAAGGTTGCACAACCGTTGGTGGTCACATCGAGTCTTCCCATCTGAAGCCCTCGAAAATTGGCGATGTTGTGAAAGCAACAGCCGAAGTGACCAAGGTTGACGGAAAGAAGATTGAGTTCAAGGTGGCTGCTTACTCTGGTGATACGTTGCTTGGCGAAGGTACACACCTGAGATTCATTGTAGATCGCGAGAAATTCATGTCGAGACTTGGATAATATAATACAATTCGGAAAGTGTATGATACAGAATTATAAGATA